>JAKFWF010000020.1 GCA_021730785.1 Hyphomicrobiaceae bacterium | reverse complement strand
ATCAAGGCCTTCAAATATTTCGATGAAATCGCGCATGGCACCAGCTCCACCAGGATCGAGGGTGCCAGTCCGTAGAATCGATTTGCCACCCTACCGGCAAGCAGATTTTTCAAATGCGATTCCCCTGGTGGAGGAAGACCGAGCGCTTGGCCGCCGCTGGTGGCTTGCACTCGGTTCGCGCTGCGACCGGCAACATCGCTGGGTGGCTCGCGTGTGTGTTGGCTTGCCTTGGCGCGCCTAGGTGGAGGTGACAGACGAGCGCACCATATACCTGTCGACCGGGTTCACATCTGACATTGAACCGGGCTGATGCCTGACAGTGTTCGTTTGTGCGATTAGCCTGAGATTTTACGCACGGACGCAGCAACACACTGGTGCTGCCTATGGGCGATCGTGGTGAGCGTTATCACTCGCTGCGACGGACTGACCTGTGCTATCTCCCGTCCAGTCGGACCGGCCATGTCCGGTGGTCCGCGGGAGGCGGCGAATGACACTTGCGGCCCTTGGCTGGAACGAGCGCTGGCAAAAGCACTTCGACAGCCTCGGCATCGACGGCGTCGTGGCCGCGCGCGTGATCGGCGAACACCGCACCCACTTCGAGATCGTCACGGCGGATGCCACATTGACGGCCGTGATGACGGGGCGCCTGCGCAACGCCCAAAAGCAGCGTTCGGATTTGCCGGGTGTCGGCGACTTCGTGGCGGTGCGCCCGGCTGAGGGCGATGGTCCAGCGGTTATCGAGGCAGTCCTGCCGCGCACGTCGGCGCTGATCCGCAAGGCTGCCGGCGAGCGGCGTCCGCAATTGCTGGCGGCCAACGTCGACGTGGTGTTCATCGTCATGGGCCTCGACGGCGATTTCAATCTGGCGCGCCTGCAGCGCTATCTCGATCTGGTGCACAGCAGCGGCGCCGACGCCGTCATTGTCGCCAACAAGGTTGATCTGGCCAGCGATCTTGATGCGCAACTGGCGGCGCTCGCGGTAACGGCTGTGGCCGCACCGTTCCATGCCCTGAGTGCACGCCATGGCGATGTGGTCGGCACGCTCGCCCGCTATTTCGACGGTAACCGCACGATCGGCATCATCGGCTCTTCCGGTGCCGGCAAGTCGACGATCACCAACAAGCTGCTCGGCCGCGATGCCCAGGCGACGCAGGCGGTGCGCGACGCCGACAGCCGCGGCCGACACACGACGACGCACCGTCAGCTGTTCGTGCGCGATCGCGGCGGCGCGATCATGGATACGCCCGGCATGCGCGAACTCGAAGTGTGGGCGAGCGAAGACAGCATCGCACCGGACTTCGCCGACGTCGAAGCGCTGGCGCTCGACTGCCGGTTCCGCGATTGCCGGCATGGCAGCGAACCCGCCTGTGCCGTCCGCGCCGCCGTCGACGCAGGCATGCTGGATGCTGGACGGCGTGCAGCCTTCATTGCGCACGCGACCGCGGAGCGGCAAAAGAACCGGTATTGATCGCACAGGTTTCAGCAAACCTTCACTGGCAGGACGAGACACGACACATGGGCAAGAGGGCGGATGGCATCAGGGGACAATCGGAAACCGGCGATCCATTGCTGCTGACGCCCGGGCCGCTGACGACGTCGGCGGCCGTGAAAGCCGTCATGCTGCACGACTGGGGCTCGCGCGATGCCGCATTCCTGAAAATCAACCGCGAGGTGATGGACCGCCTGCCCGAGATCGTCCAGGGCGTTGGCAGTCACGTGACGGTGCCGATGCAGGGCTCCGGCACCTTTGCGGTCGAAGCGATGCTGACCACCTTCGTGCCGCCTGATGGCAAAGTCCTGCTGCTGGTCAATGGTGCCTATGGCCAGCGGACAAAGCGCATCTGCGAGATCGCGCGGCGGGCTTTTCACGTGCACGAGACGGACGAGGATACACCGCCCGATCTACACCGGTTAGCGGGCACTCTGCAGGCCGACCTCGCCATCACGCATGTATTCCTGGTCCATTGCGAGACGACGAGCGGCATCCTCAATCCCGTTGCCGAGGTGGCAGCGCTCGCATCAAAACATGGCCGCGGCTTTCTGCTCGACAGCATGAGCGCGTTCGGCGCCCTCCCTCTCGACGTCCGGCATGTGCCCGTCGATGCGATTGCCGCCTCCTCGAACAAGTGCATCGAAGGCATTCCGGGCTTGGGCTTTGTCATCGCGCGGGAAGCGGCACTGGCCAAGACCAAGGGTAACGCCACGTCGCTCGCCCTCGACCTCCACGATCAGTGGCAGAATTTCGCCAAGACCGGGCAATACCGCTTCACGCCGCCGATCCACGTCATCGTATCGTTCCACCAGGCGCTGATGGAGTTCTTCGCCGAGGGCGGACAGCCGGGGCGCGGCGCACGCTACCGCGACAACGCGGAGATCCTGTCGGTCGGCATGCAGGCGCTCGGCTTCATGCCGCTGTTGCCGGCAAAGTTGCAGGCGCCGATCATCCACACCTTCCACATGCCAAAGCACCCAAACTTTGTGTTCCAGACGTTCTATGACGCGCTGAAGGACCGCGGCTATGTGATCTATCCGGGCAAGCTGACGGTCGCCGACAGCTTCCGCATCGGCTGCATCGGCCGCATCAATGGTGATCACATGCGCGGCTTCCTCGAAACCACAGCCGACGTCCTCAATCACATGGGCGTGGCGAACTTGCGCGCGGAGATCCGATCTTGGCCATGAAACCGTCCGCTCGGGGCGCCCCCGTAACTTGCAACGGCCGCAGCTATGCCTGGCCGGCGGCTCCGACCGTCGTCATCTGCCTCGATGGTTCGGAGCCTGGCTACATCGAAGCTGCGATCGAGGCGGGTCGGGCGCCGACCTTTGCCCGCTTCCTGCGCGAGGGCGCGAGCGTGCTGGCCGACAGTGTCATCCCGAGCTTCACCAACCCGAACAATCTGTCGATCATCACCGGCCAGCCGCCGGCCGTGCATGGGATTGCCGGCAACTTCTTCTACGATACCGCAACGCGAACCGAAGTGATGATGAACGACCCGAAGTTTTTGCGGGCACCGACCATCCTGCGCACGTTTCATGATGCGGGGGCCAAGGTCGCGATGGTGACGGCCAAGGACAAGCTGCGGCTGCTGCTGTCGCACGGGCTCGATTACGCCTCGGGTCGGGCCATCGCATTTTCGTCCGAGCGGGCGGACAAGGCGACCAAGGCCAGCAATGGCATCGACGACGTTCTGCGCTTCGTTGGCCGGCCGCTGCCCGAAGTCTATTCGGCCGACCTGTCAGCGTTCGTGGTCGCGGCCGGTGTCGAACTCATGCGCAGCTTCAAGCCCGATCTGATGTACCTGTCGACGACGGACTACATTCAGCATAAGGCGGGGCCGGGCACCAGAATCGCCAACGACTTCTATGCGATGATCGACGGCTATCTGGCGGCCCTCGATCAACTCGGTGCCGTCATCGTTGCCACCGCCGACCACGGCATGAACGACAAGCACGATGCTATCACCAAGGCGCCCAACGTCATCTACCTGCAGACGACGTTCGATGCGTGGCTGGGCGAGGGCGCCGCACGCGTGATCCTGCCGATCACCGACCCCTATGTCGCCCATCACGGAGCGCTTGGATCGTTTGCAACCGTGCATGTGCCGGCTGGCTGCGATCTCGCCAGCCTGATCGCGAAACTCGGCGCGCTGCCCGGCATCGACGTCGCACTCACCCGGGCCCAGGCCTGCGCCCGCTTCGGCCTGCCGGCAGATCGCATCGGCGATATCGTCGTCACCTCCACGCGGCACATGACGCTTGGCACCGCGGCCGACAAGCACGACCTCTCCGGTCTCGACGAACCGCTGCGCTCGCACGGCGGCTTGACCGAGCAACGCGTGCCCCTGATCGCCAACCGCAAACTGGCGCTGGTCGAGGGCCATCCCTTGCGCAACTTCGACGTGTTCGATGTGGCGCTCAATCGCGTCGCCTAATCCGCCCGGCCACGCACGATCTCGTGGGTGAACTCGAGCAGGTCCGAGCCGAGCCTGGTGAAGCGCTCGAAGCGCGGATCGTTGGTTGCGCCGCGCCGCCACTGGGCGCCGAGCTGCAGATAGACGACGCCGAGCTTGAACATCGCCAGAATGCGATGAAAGCGGAAGTTGCTGACATCGCGGCTGGTGCGGTTTGCATAGGCCGCCAGCATCTGCGCGCGCGTGTAAAAGCCCGGCTGTGCCGTCGGCATCTGCTGGATGTCGTGCATGCACGGCGGATCATCCGCTTGCGCCCAGTAGCTGAGCAAGGTCGCCAGATCAAACAGCGGGTCGCCGCGCGAGGCCATGTCCCAGTCGACGACGGCACGGGGCGCGAGTGTCGCAGAATCGAGGATGAGATTGTCGAGCTTGAAGTCGTTGTGCAGCAGCGTGACGTCGCCACGCGGCACGGGCGCCGCCCGCAGCCAGGCGATCGTTTCGACGGCCGCCGGCGCGATGTCGGTGTCTAAGGCGAGCGCACAGCGCCGGGCCCAGCCCTCGACCGCGCGATGCAAGAACCCGTCGGGGCGGCCGAAATCCTGCAAGCCGACGGCCGCCGGATCGACCGCATGCAGTGCGACCATGACATCGCCGAGGGTGTGGCTGAGCGTGGCGCCAATCGCCGCCGATGACAGTCCCACAGGCAACCGGTCGCGGATGATCAGCCCAGGTCGATATTCCAGGATCAGGAACGGCGCGCCAAGGACGGCGGTGTCGGCGCAGAACAGCAGCGTGCGCGGCGCAAGCGCGAAGGTCGGCGACAAGGCCGACAGCACGCGGAACTCGCGGGCCATGTCGTTGGCACCGCGCGGAATGGGCCCGAGCGGCGGGCGGCGCAATACCCAGGGCGCGCCATCGATCGTCAGCAGATAGTTGAGATTGCCGAAGCCACCCGCGAACTGCGGCGGTGGAGGCGTTGGATCGAAGTCATGCCCTCGCGCTGCCAGATGGCGCGCCAATGCCCGCCAGTCCTGAGCGATCGTGGTTTCGAGGGGACGGAACATCGTGGCTGTCCGATTGTCATGCGCTGAGCTTACAGGATGGCGCCGCTCGTCGCTCGGTCAGGCAACCTGGAACGGCAGGACGCGCACCCGCAGCCTTGATGGTTCTATTGTCAAAAGTGCGCCACGCCGCAGTTCTGCTTTGAGCTGCAAACAGCGCAGCGATAACGCTCTTGGCATTGGCTTGCGGGCTAGCGTCATCGGTCCTGATTTGGACGACGCTTGGCTTATCCCAATTCGTGAGGGCGAGGATCGTTCCGAAATCCAAATCGTGGGTCAGGACGCAAAATTCCTGCGCGCGTGCATAAGCCATGATCTCAGCGTCTGACGCCTTGGCACCACCGACGTTGGACCACTGCATTGCCTCGATCCCTGCCGCGGTCAGGCGTTCCACCCATCGCCGGGTGCGATTCATATAGTCGCCTTTCGATCCTAACTCGCCGTCCAGCCGCCGTCGACGATCAGGCTGTGGCCGGTGACGTAGCTTGCGGCTTTGGACGCGAGAAACACGGCAGCGCCTGGCGCATCGTCAAGCACGCCAAAGCGCCCCATGGGCACGCGCGACAGCAGGCGGGCGCCCAGATGCGGGTGGGTGAGAATGCTGTTGGTCAGATCGGTGTCGATCCAGCCGTAGGCGATGGCGTTGACGCGGATGCCGTTCTCGGCCCAATCCACGGCAAGCGCCTTGGTGATCTGCTCGACGCCGCCCTTGGTCGCGCAATAGGGCACCTGCCGTTTCATGGCGATGTGGCCGGCGACCGAGCTGATGTTGATGATCGATCCGGCCTTGTGCTCCAGCATGGTGGCGCCGAGGATGCGGCAGCAGCGGAACACGCCGGTCAAGTTGATCGCAACGATGTGGTCCCAGTCGGCGGGGCTGGTCTTTTCGATCGGCGCGTAGTGCGGATCGATGCCGGCATTGTTGACCAGGATGTCGAGACGGCCGGCCCTGCTCAACACTTCGTCGCGGGCTCGCATCACGTCCGCTTCGAGGCCGACGTCCATGGTGATGCCGAAATGGTCGGCGTCGGGGCCGGCCATGCGCAGCTGGCCGACCGTCTCGTCGAGCGTTGCTCGTGTGCGTCCAGCGACAATGACGCGGGCGCCGTGGGCGGCAAACGCGAGGCTGATCGCCTGGCCGATGCCACGGCCACCGCCGGTGACGAGGGCGGTTTTGCCGGTCAGATCAAAGAGGCTGCTCATGGGGTGCCGTCATGCCGATGCGGTTGCGCTTGTCTGGTCGCAGCGTCGCGCACGGGCATCAGCGCGTCAATCGCCAGCGTATGCGCATCAGGGCGCGAGCCAGGTTGCCTGCACCTGGTCGCCATCCCATGTGAACCGCGCACGCCGATGGCCTTGCGAGCCGAGATAGAGCCATTCAATCGAATGGACCGCGACCACCACGGCGACGAAGTTGTCGAAGCCCGTGGTGGCGCCGTCCGGGACGCCGGCCGCCTGCGGAATCGCCGAAGCTCGTTCGATCGGTCTCCCGGGGGCCACGTCCTGCGTGTAGCAGGCGCGGCTCATGGCCTGGGACGCTGCCCACGCGGCGCGCGCCACGTCGTCGTCGTCGTGGTGCAGTTGGGTGGTGCCGGCGATGCGCAGCTGCAGCTTCTGGCCGGCGTCGTAAAAGTGCAGCGCCGCGAGCGGCCGCAGCTGCAATTCCGCAACCTTGCCGCTGCGCAGGTCCGTATGAAACCGCAAGGTGCGGCGACCGACATCGCAGCCCCGCAGCACGACGGTCCGCACCTGCGGGCTGCCAACGACACCGATCGTGCCGAGCGTCGGCGTGCGGAACGCGGATCGGCGGTCGGCGACGCCACGGGCCAGCATGGCCCAGGCATGGGCCAGATCGGCATCGAGATCGTCGTAATGGGCGGGAGGGTTCATTGCGACGACAAACTACCGTTCCTTCGGGTCGAGCGCGTCGCGCAGGCCGTCGCCGAGGAGGTTGAACGAAAGGACGGTTGAGAAGATCGCAACGCCGGGCCAGATCGCCATCCATGGCGCGTTGTTCAAGAAGCGTTGCGCGGTGTTGAGCATCGAGCCCCAGGAAGGCGCCGGTGGCTGCTGGCCGAGGCCCAAGAAGCTCAGCGAGGCTTCCGCGATGATGGCAGCCGCGATCGTCAGCGACGCCTGCACAAGCAGCGCCGGCATGATGTTCGGCAATATGTGGCGGAAGGCGATGCGCAATGGATTGTTGCCCACCGCACGGGCCGCTTCCACATAATCCTCGGTTTTGACCACCAGAACCTGCCCGCGGGTCAGGCGGATGAAGATCGGCGTCGCCGTGACGCCGATGGCGATCATCGCATTGGTGAGCGACGGGCCGAGGAATGCCGCGAGCGCAATCGCCAGGATCAGAAACGGGATCGCGAGCAGCGCGTCGGTGATGCGGCTGATGATGGCGTCCGTCCACCCGCCGCTGTAGCCTGCTAGAATGCCGATCGGCACGCCGAGGCCAAGCGCGATCGCGACCGAGACGACACCGGCCAGCAGCGACGCGCGGGCGCCCCAGATCACGCGAGAGAGAATATCGCGGCCCGATTCATCCGTGCCGAGCCAGTTGCGCCACGACGGCGCCTTGCGCACGAAAGCATAGGCCTGTTGCGCTGGATCGAACGGCGAGATCAGTGGAGCGAAGACGGCGACCAGGATCAGCAGGATGACGACGCCGAGCCCGAACATCGCGCTCTTGCGGCGCTTGAGCCTCAGCCAGGCGCGGGCCATGGGACTTTCATCGCCGGCCGCCGCCTCGATCGATTTTGCAGTGTCAGCCACGGCCGCCATGCTTCACTCCCGCAGCCTTGGATTGACCAGCACGTAGGCGATGTCGGCGGCGAGGTTGAGCAGGATGTAGGTCGTCGCCGTCACCAGCGTCACGCCTTGCACCACCGCATAGTCGCGGTTGAACACGCTGTCGACGATCAGCTTGCCAAAGCCGGGGATCGAGAACACCTGTTCGGTCAGCACGGCGCCCGACAGCAGCGTGCCGAGTTCCAGCGCACCGAGCGTGATTACAGGGGTCAGTGCATTGCGCATGGCGTGTTTCAGAACGACGATGCGCTCGGCCAGACCCTTGGCACGCGCCGTGCGCACATAGTCCGATGTCATGGCGGCCAGCATGGCGCTGCGGGTATGCCGCATGAGGACGGCTGCAAACGAGTTGCCGAGCACGAACGCCGGTAAAATCGTCGTCTTCATCGACATCCAGAAGTCCTCGAACGGGCTCACGTAGCCTGACGCCGGCAGCCAGCCCAGATGCACCGAGAACAGGAAGATCAGCATGATGCCGAGCCAGAAGTTCGGCGTCGAAATGCCAGTCAGGGCCAGCACGTTCACGGCATAATCGAGGCGCGTATTCTTGTAGACGGCCGAGATGATGCCGGCCGTCACGCCGACCGACAGCGACACGACGATCGCCATCAACGCCAATTGCAGGGTGACAGGAAATTTCTGGGCGATCAGCGTGAAGACGCTTTCCTTCAGCCGCATCGATTCGCCGAGATTGCCGGTCAGGATGCCGCCGATCCAATAGAAGTATTGCAGGTAGATCGGCTGATCGAGATTGTACTGGCGGCGGATCTGATCGAGGACGGCTGGATCGCGCTCCTCACCCGCCATTGCCAATGCCGGATCGCCGGGCAGCAGCTGCTGCAGCCCGAAGATGATCACCGACACGAAAAACAGCGTCGGCAGTAGTTGCAGCAGGCGGCGGGCCAGGAACATCAGCATGGCGTGGGCTCATGCTTGAGCCACCAATTGCTTGTTCTCTTCTCCGCCACTTGCCTTCCTCCCCCCTTGAGGGGGACGGTCGGGGTGGGGGGTAAGGGCGCCGGAGGCCACTGAGAGAAGATACACCCCACCTGACGCGGCAAGATCGATTTTCTGTGAAGTACAAAAAATCGAGCCGGGTCTTCCTCCCCCTCAAGGGGGGAGGAAAAACCAGAACTGAAACGAGCGGCCGCGTGTGTCCGGGTGCACTGCATTGTGACGATACACCTCAAGGCCTGATCCTCACGCCGACGACCCGCACCAACCCGTCGGGCAATTGCCGGTAGCCGTCGAGTTTGACCGAGTGGGCGATGATCACGGGGCGGTGGTAGAGGTAGATGATCGAGCCGGCGTCGAGTTCCTTGGCCATGATCTTTTCGTAGATCGCCTTGCGCTCGGCAACGCCCGAAACCTTGCGGCTGTCATCGAGCCACTGGTCGACTTCCGGGTCGGAATAGAAGCCGTTGTTCTGCGGCGCCTTGGTTTTCTTGAAGACGAACAGGTTGCCGTCGGGATCGACGCGACCCGACCAGCCGATGAAGAAGGCCTGGAAGCGACCATCCTCGGCCTCCTTGAGCGCAGTCGCGAATTCGGTGACGCGGATTTTCATGTCGAAGCCGGCCTCGGCCGCCATCGATTGGATGACTTCGGCCGCCTGCCGTGATTCCGGGTTGTTCGGCACCATGAAATCGACCGCGACGGGCGCCTTGAGACCGGCTTCCGCCAGAAGCTTCTTGGCCTTTGCCACATCGCGCGCCGGCACCGGGAACTTCTGCTGATAGTAGGGGTTCTTCGGGCTGATCCACTGGTTACCCGGCAGCGCCTCGCCGTTGAACACGACCTGGTTCAGCGCCTCGCGGTCGATTGCAGCTTCGAGTGCCTGTCGTGCCTTGGGGCTCTTGCCGAACGGACCGTCCTTGCCGGCCGGGCTGTTGGCTAAGTTGAGGGTCAAGCCCTGGTAGTCGATCTCGGTTTGCAGGGCGAGCTTGAGGCGGCTGTCGGCCTTGATCTCCTTGAGGTCGGTCGCGAGTGCACGTTCGATCAGGTCGAGCGATCCCGACTTGAGGTTGGCCAGGCGCACCGTGCTGTCGACGATCGGGCGGTAGATGATCTTGTCAATCGTAACGTCCTTCGCATTCCAGTAGTCGGCGAACTTCTCGACCACGATGCGGTCCTGCTGCACGCGCTCGACGAACTTGTAGGGGCCAGCGCACACGGGCTTCAGACCGAACTTGTCGCCGGCGTCCTTGGCGGCCTTGGGCGACACGATCATGCCGGCGCGGTCGGACAGCTGCGCGATCAGCGGCGAGAACGCGTTTTTCAAGTTCAGCTTCACCGTCATCGCATCGACGACATCGATGGTGTCGACGGCGGCCAGTTCAGGCTTGCGGAACGAGCTTGGAAAGGTGATGTGCCGGTCGAGTGAGAACTTAACCGCGTCCGCATCCATGGTTTCGCCGTCGTGGAACTTGACGCCCGGGCGCAGCTTGAGGGTGACGGTGCGGCCATCGCTAGAGGTCTCGTGGCTCAGCGCCAGCTGCGGGACGATCGCCAGTTTGTCGTCGATGTCGAACAGCTTGTCGCAGATCGAGGCGAACACGATGCGGCCGACGTAGGTGCGTCCGAGCGTCGGATCGAGCACGTCGGGGTCTTCGGCAAGGCCGATGCGCAAGGTCGTTTGGGCGGCGGCCGGCACAGCTGCGTGGAACAGTAACGCAGCAATGGCGAGTATAATGCGTTTCATCGAAGTATCTCCCGTGATGTCTCTTGATCGATCAGGCGGTCGGTGCGCCGAAGCGGGCGAACAGGCGTATGAGTTCGGGTGAAGGGGCGTCTGCGCTGGCCCGCACGGTGCCAGAGCTGGCGATATCGCGCCAGTGATGGCATGCGGTTGCGTGGTGGCTGGCATCGGCATCGAGCGGTGGCTGGAGCGTGCGGCACACGTCGCGCACGTGCGGGCAACGCGGCGACAGGTGGCAGCCCGGCGGCGGATTGATCGGGCTCGGTGGGTCGCCCGGCAGCAGACGGCGGTCGCGCACGGCGCCCGGCTGGGCAATGGGGATCGCCGACAGCAGCGCCTGTGAGTAAGGATGGCGCGGGCCGGCAAATAAATCTACAGCCGACGCCGTTTCGACGATGCGGCCGAGATACATGACCGCGATCCGGTCGGCGATGTGGCGCACGACACTCAGATCGTGGCTGATGAAGATGTAGGCGAGGCCGAATTTCTGCTGCAGATCCTGCAGCAGGTTCAGCACTTGTGCCCGGATCGACACGTCGAGGGCCGAGACCGGCTCATCGCACACGATCAACTTCGGTGCTGGCGCTAGCGCGCGTGCAATGGCAATGCGCTGGCGCTGACCGCCGGAGAACTCATGCGGATAGCGTTGGCCATGCTCGACCTTGAGCCCGACCGTCTGCAGCAGTTCGGCGACACGTGACGTGCGGTCGGCCGGCGACAGATCGGTGTGCAGCAGCAGCGGCTCGGCCAACGTGTCGCCAACCGTCATGCGCGGGTTGAGCGATGCATAGGGGTCCTGGAAGATCAGCTGCGCCTTGGCGCGGAAGGCGCGCAGGGCCGACGCCGACATGCCCTCCAGGTTTTCGCCTTCGAACCGCACCGATCCCGAGGTCGGCTCGATCAGCCGCAGGACGAGGCGGCCGGCCGTCGATTTGCCGCAACCGCTCTCGCCGACGAGGGCCAGGGTCTCGCCGCGCGCCACGTCGAAGGTCAGGCCATCGACCGCTCGCACATGCCCCTGGGCAGTACCAAGCAGGGAGCGCGAGCCCACGAAGTGCTTCTTCAGATTGCGCACGGACAACAGCGGCTCGTTCATGCGACCAGCGCCTCCAGCGGCGTCTTCCAGCAGCGCGACAGATGGCCGTTGCCGGTGTCGAACAGCGGCGGCGGCGACGTGCGGCACTTGGCATCGGCGAACGGACAGCGCGGCGCGAAGCGGCAGCCGGCCATGGTCGTGGTGAGCGCCGGCACGGCGCCGGCAATCGATGACAACCGGTCCCGCGCGTCGCCGGAGCGTGGGATCGAGCCGAGCAGTCCGACGGTATAGGGATGCTGGGGCCGTGCGAACAGCTCGGCGACGGCCGCGTGCTCCACGATCTCGCCCGCATACATGACGATGACGCGGGCGCACATCTCGGCAACGACGCCGAGGTCGTGCGTGATCAGCAGCACCGCGGTGCCAGTATCGCGGCTCAAGTCGCGCAGCAGGTCGAGGATCTGCGCCTGGATCGTCACGTCGAGCGCGGTCGTGGGTTCATCGGCGATCAGCAGGGCCGGCTCGCAGGCCAGCGCCATGGCGATCATCACGCGCTGGCGCATGCCGCCCGACAGCTTGTGCGGATAGGCGTCGACACGCGTCTCGGGCGAAGGCATGCGCACGATTTTGAGCAGGCGGATCGCTTCGGCGCGCGCCTGCGCCGGCGATAGTCCACGGTGGCGCACCAGTGCTTCGCCGATCTGGTCGCCGACCGTATAGGACGGATTGAGCGAGGTCATCGGCTCCTGGAAAATCATGGCGAGGCGATTGCCGCGCAGGCCCTGCATGTCGCGCTCGGACAGCGCCTGCAGATCCTGTCCCTCGAACAGGATGCGGCCGGTGACATGCGCGCTATCCTTGGGCAGCAGGCGCAGCAGGCTGAGCGCGGTCACGCTCTTGCCGCAGCCGCTTTCGCCGACGATGCCGACGGTCTCGGCCCGGCCGATCGCGAACGAGGTGCCGGTGACCGCCGGCGTCATGCGCCCGCGGTCGCCCTCGAACGTGATCTTGAGATCTTCGACCTGCAACAGCGGCGCGCCGGTCATTCGTAGCCCTCGGCGAGGGACTGCGCGATGTCATCATCAAGCGTGGAGCGGTCGATCCTGCCGGATGGATTGTCACGCGAGGGCATGTGGCGGCGAAAGTGCAGCCAGCGCTCACGGGCGATCGCCTCAAGCCGGGCGAGTTCGGCCAGCGGATCTGCGTGATCGTCGACGCGCAGGTCGAGCAGGGAATACTCCTGTTCGTCGTGGATCAGGAGGGCAGCCGACTGCTTGCCGCGCTTGTCTCCGCCGGCCGCCTCGCCAGCAAGCATGGCGGCGATCAGGCGGCGGGCGAACGGCTGGGCGGCCGCGCTCATGTAAGCTGTAGCGGTGTCGGCGATCACGGCTGGACCCGCCAGCATGTTGCCAGCGACCGAGACGCCGTCGTGTATCGCATGCCCGCACCAGTCGACGCAGTCTGCGCCCGTGTAAGCGGCGAACCGGCCGCTTGCGTCCATCACGTGCAGCTGGCGGTTGGCCCGGCCATCATCGCTGCAGGTCAGAATGCGCACCACATCGTCGGCCGAAGCGCCAGCCGCCATCAGATCGAGCCCCCGGCGTCCATAGAATGGATTGACGAACGCCTGGCTCGCGACCGCACCGATGCCCGTGCGGATGTGCGGTACGCGCGCGCCAACAGCAAAGAACTTGGTCGCAACGATGATCCCGATGCGGCCGGTGACCTTGTCCTTCGCGATGATCGACCACGTCATTCGTCTTGCCTGCGTGTCGCGTGCTGCCCAGTGGCGCGGCATCGGGCGTCAGAGTGCGGTGTTAACGCCACCGGCGGCAAGGGGAATCATTGCCCACTTGATGGCCAAGGTGCCCGAAACATTGTCGCGCGTGTGTGACCTCTGACACACCCCCTTGGCGATCGAGGCCGAAGGCAGCAGAGTTCGCCCATTGGCCAAGTGATTCGGATCGGGGCCGCGCAGGCCGTATAGTTCACTCTCTGCCGCCCTATCCTGTGCGCGTTCCAAAACAGGAGGGCCGGCAACATGGCGTCAGCTGCGCTGGAGGCGCATCGACCTGTGATACTCGCTCCGCTGGGGCGCTCCTGGCGGATGCTGGTGGCGGCGCGGATGGTTGCCGATGGCGGCGCAACCCGCGCGGAGCTTGCGAAGGATCTTGGTGCGCTGACCGCGCATCGGCTATCGCCTGCCGAGTGGCGCGGCGTCCTTGATCACGAAACGGCAGCACTCCTCGCTGAAGGCTACGCAACCGAAGCGCGCTCGCGCGTCACGCTGACGGCGGCTGGACACACGGCTGCCCTCGAAGCGCTCGGCATCAAGCCTGCGGCCAAGCCCCTCCGGCTGCTGTGGTCCGATGTGCGCGACATTCGCCTCATCGCCGTAGCCCTCGGGATCGAAGGCGAGCCGGCCGCAAAGCTGCGCCTGCTTGGCCGGCCGGATGGGCTGCGGGCCGCCGTCCTGCAGACGACCTACGCCCTGACACTGCGCTCCCGCACCAGTCCGGCGCGCTTGCGGGCGGCGCTCGCCGTCATCGCCCTGCAACGCGCCTTCGGCAATTCGATCAGGGATGCCATGGATGCAGGCGCCGGGTTGTCCGCCAAGGCCGGGCGCCTGCTGGCCGGCCAGCTGGCACATAAGCCGCGCGATTTCGGCACCGATGCCAGGTTGATCGCGGCGCTGGCGGCGGAAGCCGTCGGCAGTCCGCAGTCCGATGCAGATGCGGTACGCGCGGCGATCCTGCGCAGGTTCGTCGGCGAGATCGCGCCGGCTGGGCCGCGCGCCATTGTCACGGCACCTGTAATTGCTGCCCTTGCACCACCCCTACCTGCTGCTGGCATGCCCCTTGGTGCCGTAACGCGGCCGCCGGCCGCCTCGCGCCCCGATCTCGAAGGGTTCGCCAAGGCCATTCAAGCGCTCGCCGGCGCCTGTGCCGAGGGCTGGCCCGGCAATCGCAAAGCCTATATCAGCGACATATGGCTGGCACTTCGCAGCAACCACCCGCAATGGGGGCTGAGCGAGATCGAATTCAAGAGCATGCTGGCCGAAGCCCATCGCACCGGGCATGTCATACTGGCCAATGCCGACCTGAAGGACCGCCGGTCGCTGGCCAAGGTCCAGATGTCGGCACTCGCGTTCAAGAATGCCGTTTTGCACTACGTACGCGTCACCGACTGATCCACCCCTGCCAGCTCGCACGTGACGCCCCTTCTCGGCGTCGAGGAACACTTCGCGTTATGCAGCCCGAAACGACCATGCCCCATGCCGCGGCCCAACTCGCCGCCGCGTTCGACCACTCGATCACGTGGGAGGACGACATCTGGCGTGCCGACCCCGTCGATGTGGAGGTCGTGCACAAGAAGGCCCGGACCAAATTCTATGACCTCCTCGATGACGTGACGTCGCCGAAGAGCGCGCGGTCGCAGGCGCGCATCCTGCTGTTTCATGGCCAGTCGGGCGCCGGCAAGACGCATCTGATCCGCGCCTTGCGCACCGGCGCGCATCGTCGCGGCTGCGCCTATTTCGGCTATGCCCAGATGACGCCGGACGTGTCGAATTATGGCGACTATTTCCTGCGCCGCCTGATCGCCTCGCTGGAGCGGCCCTACGATCCGGATGAGGGCGGGGAAACAGCACTTGCCCGGCTGACCCGGCGCCTCGTCGAAGACGCAGATATACTGCCGCCGGGGGAGCTCGAAAAGCTGCGCGAGGCGACGCTCGATGAAACGAAGCTCGCGCGCCTTATCCATTCGCTCGCCGACGACATCCTCGCCTCCCCCCGCTTTGCCGATCAGGATCTCGACGCCAACATCGTGCGCGCGCTCTTGTATCTGCAGCGCTCCGACCCGCGCATCGACCAGCGCGTGCGGCAATATCTCTACGGCCGGCCGCTCAACGAGCTCAGTCTGGCCGCAGTCGCAGCGCTCGACCCCAACACGGGCGACGGCCGCGCCTTCGAGATCATCGAAAGCCTGGGCCGCCTGATGTGGACCGTGGACCGGTCGGCGCTCGTGTTCTGCATCGACCAGGTCGAGGACCTGCGCTCGTTCGATGATGCGGAAGAGCGCTTCCAGCGCGCCGCCCGCGACCTGATCCAGATCGCCAACCGGCTGCCGACTGCGATTGTCATCATCTCGTGCCTGGAGGAGTTCTACGGCCAAGTGCGCGGCGTGCTTGCCCAGAGCTACATCGACCGCATCGAGAAGTCGGGGCCCGTCGCACTTTTGGAAACACGCACGCCCGACGAGGCGCGCCAGATCATTGCCCGGCGGCTGGAGCACAGCGCCCAATCGCGCCCCGGCGGCATGAGTTTCCCGGACGCATCAGCCTTCTTTGGCCCCCAGTTCTTCGAGGAGTTCGGCGGCCTCTCGACGCGCCGCCTTCTGGAACACGCACAGAACCGCCTGCGCGGCGAACAGGGCGGCGACCAGGACGAGTTCGCACCCGAACCGGAGAAGGCGGGGTTCATCTCGACGCTCGCAGCCGCACTCGGCTTCGGCGCCTCGAACGATGATCCCGCCGAGGGCGCGGCCGATCTCGATTTCGACTTCCGTGACATGTGGCATCGCTTCGCCAGCGCGTCGGAAGCCGAGATCCCCTCGACCGACAACGATCTGCTGGATGTGCTCGTGTCCGCACTCGGGCTCGCCAAGGACGAGTGGGGCGGCACAGTTCAGCTCACCGTTGAGCGGCTCGAACTTGCCGACGATCTGCCGGCGATCGATCTCAAGGTCAGCCAGCGCAACGGCATGGCCTATGAGGCGCGCGTGTTCTTGTGCAACCGGCCGACCCAGGGCGGCGGCATGAAACGGCAGCTGGACCGCGTACTCACCTCCATGCAGGGGCGCGCCTGCTTCATGCTGCGGGCGAGCGATTTCCCGCCGAACAAGAAGAACCAGACGGCGCAGGCGTTCCGCAAGTTCCGCGATGGCGGTGGCCGCTCGATCCTGGTGCCGATCCCCGAGTGGGAGCGCATGATGATGGTGCGCGAGTTCCACGCCCACCACAAATTCGATCCGGGCTTCCGCACCTGGTTCCAGCAGGCGAAGCTGCTGTCCAGCCTCGCACCCCTGATCCAACTGCTGCGTCTCGACCTGCTGACGCGGACGGCGCCTAGGCTCGATCTGCCGGCCGGCACCCCAGCACCTGCCAGCGACCAGGTGGTGGTGTTGCGTCCTGAAGCCGCAGCCACGCCGAGCGAAGCATCGCCGCCGCCCGGTTCGTGGAGTGAATGGACCGGCCCGGTGGACGGCGAACCTGAGCCGGTGCCAGCCAACGACGACGAGCTGCCGTTGTCAGTGATCCTCAACGAAAACGGCGACAACGCCCAGAGCATCTTTGCCGGGCGGGAATTGGCCGGCCGCAACAAGGCGGTGACGCTGAATACGAGTGTTCTGAAGCGCCATGCCGCGGTGCTCGGCGGATCCGGCTCGGGCAAGACGACGCTCGCGCTCAGCTTGATCGAACAGCTGCTGCTGCGCGGCATTCCAGCGGTCCTGCTCGACCGCAAGGGAGACTTGTGCTCCTACGCCAACCCTGACGTCTGGCGCGCCAACGAGGACGAAGTGCAGGAGCGGCGCGGCGAGCGGGAGAAGCTCGCCGATGCGATCGACGTCGCAGTCTACACGCCCGGCCGCTCATCCGGCCGGCCGATCTCGATCACACTGCTGCCGAACGGCATCAACGAACTGCCCGAGCACGAGCAGCAGCTGCTGGCGAACCTCTCGTCGGCAGCCCTCGGCGACATGCTGCACCTGAAGAACTCGGCGACGCACCAGAAGCAGTCGGGCACGCTCGCGGTTGCGCTGCGCATTCTCGGCTCCCGCTACAGCCGCGAGGTGACGCTTGCCGATCTTATCCACCTGCTCGAAGACGAAGATCCCGAGTTGACTGACCGCACGCAGCGCATGGACCCATCGGGCAAGCTGCGGCGCGATCTCGTGGCCCAGCTCGACAGTCTGCGGCTGCGCAATGCGTCATTGTTCGAGGGCGGCGGCGAGAGCCTGAGCATGGAAGCCCTGCTCGGCATCGGTCCCTATGCGCGGGATGGGCGCACCCGCCTGTCGATTATCTACACGGGCTTCCTCGGCGACAACGAGAATATCCTGTTCTGGGTGTCGCAGTTCCTGTCGGAGGCCTTGCGCTTCTGCCAGCGCAATCCGAACGACGAGTTGCAGGCCGTCGTCATGTTCGACGAGGCCGACCTCTACATTCCAGCCAACGCCAAACCGGCAACTGCAGAACCGCTGCAGAGCCTGTTGAAGCGTGCGCGTTCCGCAGGCCTCGGCATCATGCTGGCGACCCAGTCGCCGGGCGACCTCGACTACAAGAGCCGCGACCAGGTCACCAGCTGGTTCATCGGGCGCGTGCGCGAAGATACGGCCCTGAAGAAGTTGCGGGCTGCGTTTCAGAGCGAGAGTGGTCTTGATCCCGCACGCGTGCTTCCGAACCAGACGGTCGGCGAATTCCATCTGGTGCAGGAAGGACTCGTGCGGGCCATCAAGGCGCAGAGATCACTCATTATGGCAGAGCAGGTCCCCTTCGATCGCATAGAACAGCTCGCTTGCGAGACCAAGGGCCAGGACGAAAAGCAGCTGCGGCTGTTCGACATGGGCTAGGCCGGCGCGGTTGCTTCGCGGTGCCGGCAATGCCAGGTTATCCCCATGTTTTCTCCAGGTTTTGCCGAGGGTTGGCGCGCCGCGGAGTGAGCTGCGTGAGGTCGGGGGGTGCGCAAATTTTGCCACACAACCATCGTTCCAGGTTGTGAAAATGCAACTACAAGTTTGTGCTTTCAATATAACCCGCGGGACACGCTTGCGGTGCAGGTCAGCAGGCGTCACGAACAGCAAATGGGTGTGATTTTTCTGAAATTTATCAATGACTAAGAATTCATTTTGATGCACTGAATTCCGTTCGATTGCGGTCCCCTGGTAACGGATCATTTCGAGATTGCAATGAAAAAACTTGTGGTAAATCTGTCATGATTGTGTATGCTGAAAATAGGCCATGGGGTTGAGGGATCTCGTGGCGCGGCAAGTGCAGTTCATTGTTGGACTGTAATTCCTGTGACCTTAGCGTGGGAGTTTGCGTCATGGTAGCGAAGCCATTTATTGCAATGCTTTTAGCAACTTTGCTTGGGCCAGCCGTTGGTGTTGGCCTTTTTGTCTTGACTCATGCGAACTGAGCTCAGTCAGTAATTCACGCTGCGTGGCTCGTCGGTATGCCTCTGCGTGGTCGGCCCTATTATGCCGGCCGCGTAGTTGTGCCACCCAATCGTATCCGATGATGGTCGGCAACACCGCTGGTCCGAGGGCATCGCATTTTCTTGCGACGCATCGGCCGATCGGCGCATTAATGCCCCGCACGTTTGAAGCGGAGATTTTTGTCCCGTGGATGCGGTTGGCTTTGCTACTGTGGGCGGTCACATGATCAGCTCCGCAGGTTGATAATCGCCATGCTCAAACCCGCCATCGACGATTGTTTTGTGAGCAACGATCGCTGGCTGACGCACGCTGCTGCGCTGGCTTTGCTACGCGAACGCATTGCCTGTCGCCTCGATGTCGAAGACACTGGTATCGAGGCGGCGCTCGGCCGGCGCCTGGGCGTGGCGATTGCGGCGGCTGCCCCGGTGCCGGCTCATACTAACGCCGCCGTTGATGGCTATGCCTTTGCAGCTGGCGCCTACGATCGCACTACGGGCTCGTCATTTGCGGTGCAGGGGCGCGCTGCGGCCGGCCACCCGTTGGCGAGCGTGCTCGCCGAAAAGTCCGCGGCCCGCATCTTCACCGGTGCCGTCATGCCGGTGGGCGCGGATACGGTTGTGATGCAGGAGGATTGCCGGCGCGACGGCGATCACGTCCATGTGCCAAGCGGCTTGCGGGTCGGGGCCAATGTGCGGCGCGCGGGCGAGGATGTGGCCGTTGGTGCCACGTTGTTCGAACCGGGCCACGTGGTGCGGCCGCAGGACCTTGCGGCGCTCGCCTCGATCGGACTAACCCATGTGCCCTGCTATCGGCGCCTGCGCGTTGCCGTTGTCGCCAACGGCGACGAGGTTGTGGCAACCGGCGCAGGGCCATTGCTGCCGGGCCAGGTGTTCGATGCCAATACGCCGATGCTGCAGGCGCTGGCGGCGCTGGCTGGCGCAGACATCACCAACCTCGGCATCTGGCGCGACGAACTGGCCACAGTGACGCGGCAGTTGCGCGTGGCAGCCGACCGCTTCGATGTCGTCATCACGAGCGGTGGCGCAAGCCGTGGCGAGGAGGACCACATGGGTGCCGCGCTTGGTGCGCTTGGCACGCGCCATTTCTGGCAGTTGGCCGTGAAGCCCGGCCGGCCGATGATGTTCGGGCAGATCGCAAAGTCCCATGACCCGGCAACTGCTCCCTCGATCGTCGTCGGGTTGCCCGGCAATCCGGTGGCGGTGTTCGTGTGCTTCTTGATGTACGTGTTTCCCCTGCTGCAGCGGCTCGGTGGTGGACAGTGGCGCGAGCCGCGCCGCTATCGGCTGCCGGCCACGTTCAGTTTCACTGGCAGAAAACGCGGTCGGCGGGAATTCTGGCGCGGCACGCTGGTCGACACGCCAGCCGGCCTCGCCGTCGACAAGTTCGCCCGCGACGGCTCGGGCTTGATCTCCGGCCTGCGGGCAGCCGACGGCCTGATCGACATCCCCGAAGACACTGGCGACGTCGCCGCTGGCGATGTGGTCGACTTCATCCCCTTCACCGAGTTCGGTATCGCGCGCTGAGGGGATGAAGCTTCGTGTCATGAAGCGACGTGAAGCCTGGACCGGGGTCGGCCCCTGTGCGACCTTGGCGCTTGGGGGGCGCTATGATCTGTGTTGACCGTTTCTCGACCTGCGAGCTTGTGCAGGCGAGGCAACAAACGGAATGCGCGGAGTGCCCATCGACGTGGCTCGCCGTTAGGTCATCCAAGTGAACGACACTCCGAAGGTCTCGGTCGCGCTGCCGGTATACAACGGCGCTCGAACAATCGCGCAGGCGGTGCGGTCCGTGCTGGCGCAGACCCTGAGTGATTTCGAACTGGTGGCCATCGACGATGGCAGTACGGATGGCACGGCCGCCGTCCTGGCCGAACTCGCAGCCCATGATCGCCGTGTGCGTGTGATCACCACAGCCAATCGCGGACTGGTGGCGGCGCTGAACCTCGCCATTGCCAACGCACGCGGGGATTACGTTGCACGCATGGATGCCGATGATATCTGTGAGCCTGCCCGTTTCGAGCGCCAGGCTGACTATCTTGATCGCACACCTCGCTGCGTTGCGGTCGGCTCGGCCTTCACGCGGATCGGGCCCGATGGCACAGCTCAGCAAAAGCAGCCGCCAATCGATCCGCTGGTCGTCAAGGATCGCTGCCGCGGGTTCGCGTACTTTCCGCCATCGCCGCCGACCCTGTGCCACCCAAGCGCCATGGTGCGGCGACCGGCGTTAGTTGCGGTCGGCGGCTATCGCGATGCGTTCCGCTGGGGTGCCGAAGATCGCGATTTGTGGTGGCGAATGATGCTGCTCGGCGAGATCCATTGCCTGCCCGAACGCTTGCTGCGCTATCGCGTGCATCCCGACAGCCGCTCGAGCGTGCACCGCATGGCGACGGTGCTCGATGCGGTGGTGAGCGATCTGTCGGCTGCATCCCGCCACCATCGCCGTGACGACAGCATCATCCTCGCCTGCTACCGCGACCAAGCGAAGTTCAATCCGGTGCAAACCTATGCCGATCTGCTCGGCGACGCATATCCCGTGCAGGCGCTCGCCAAGTACCGCGCGTTTGCCCGCAACGCGCTCGGCATCGCTGGCTGGTCGTCACGCAGCCAAGCGCGGGCCGATCTGCTGACGCTCATTGCGCGCGAGCCAACCCGCCTGTCGAGTTGGCTCACAGCCTCGATGGCGCTGCGACCCTGAGCGCCACCGAGCTTCAGCCGGCTTGCGCCAGGGGTAGTTCTGCCTGCGCCGGCAGGGTGC
This sequence comes from Hyphomicrobiaceae bacterium, assembly GCA_021730785.1. Classification (GTDB taxonomy): domain Bacteria; phylum Pseudomonadota; class Alphaproteobacteria; order Rhizobiales; family Hyphomicrobiaceae; genus JAKFWF01. Next base: position 16,323 of record JAKFWF010000020.1, on the reverse strand, counting down.
CCAGGACCGGGAACGCGATCACGTTGGTGCTCGCCTCGATGTCGAACGGCGTGCGGCGCTGACGGAACCAGCGCAAGCTCGTATTGGTCAGCTGGGCGTCGTCGTGGACGGCCTGCACGACTAGCCCATCATCGCCCTCCAGCAGGCCCGATAAGCGGTGCTCGATATCGATCTCGGCCACATCGGCGCGCACATACCACGTCTGCTCCAGCGGCCGCGCCCACGATGTGCCGAGGCTCATGATGGCAGTGGCGAGCACATGCTTGTTGCGGTTCGGGTGAGCAAGGTCATAGGAAATGAGGAACGTGCGCATGGGGGTGGCTCTCTCACAGGCATAAGATGGGGGCTTTGGTGTACGCACTACATGAACTCACTCCGTCACTATGGCGCCCAACACGGGCAATTCAGGGGCAGGGGGGTGACCCCGAGACGACGGGGCGTCGCTCGGGGTCTTGGGGCGAGCAAACTGCGCCTTGCGGGAGGGCGCGGTCTGCAGTTTCACTCCGGGGCAGGAGAGGAACATAAACAGAACTTGCCACGACTCGGATGGAGAGTAAAGCGAAAGTTGTGTGTTTGTTCTTATTTTATCTCTCTGCGTTCTCACGATGCGCTGAAGTGTAGGGCGTTGGCTCAGTCGAACAAGCCGAGCTGGGCTGGATCGATTGCCCGGGAATAGCGGCGGTGGTGGCCGAAATCCACGCGATCGACGATGGTGGGATAGCGCTCGGCAAATACCGTCCGGGCTTTGGCCTGCGCTGCAGGGAACCGTGTTCCCTCCCAGATCTCATAGAGCCGTCGCGGATCGCAACCATAGCGCTGCAGCAGGTCGCGTCGGCGCACGCGCAGCCAGCGCGCGATCCAGATGTCGATCGCGTCGGCTTCGCTGAGGGGGCGGGGGGCAGCGGCAGGCACTTCAGGCGGGTTGGTCATCGGGCTCTGGCAACTTGACGGGTCAAGACGGCGCTGATTGAACCACGCAACCAAAGCAACACGATGGCGCCGCGCGCCGGACCCGACCGCCCACATGATCCTCTATCCCGCGATTGACCTGAAGGACGGTGCATGCGTGCGCCTTAAGCACGGCGAAATGGCCTCGGCCACCGTGTTCAACGACGACCCCGGCGCACAAGCCGCGCATTTCGCCGCCCAAGGCTTCGCGTGGGTCCATGTGGTCGATCTCAACGGCGCGTTCGCCGGCCGACCCGTGAACGGGGCTGCGGTCGATGCGATCCTCAGCTCCGTCGACATTCCCGTGCAGCTCGGCGGCGGGATCCGCGATCTAGCGACCATTGAGCTGTGGCTTACCAAGGGCATCACGCGTGTCATCCTCGGCACCGCGGCGGTGCGCGATCCATCGCTCGTGCGCGAGGCGTGCCGGCGGTTCCCGGGCAGAATTGCGGTTGGCATCGACGCGCGCGAGGGCAAAGTTGCGGTCGCCGGCTGGGCCGAAACCTCCGAGCTGATGGCCGGCGACCTCGCCCGCCGCTTCGAGGATGTGGGCGTCTCGGCCGTCATCTTCACCGACATCGGCCGCGACGGGGCGCTCGGCGGGCTGAACCTGGAGGCGACATCGGCGCTGGCGGCAGCGACGTCGATCCCCGTCATTGCGTCCGGCGGCCTCGCCTCGCTCGCCGACGTCGAAGCGCTGCTGCGGCCGGCGCATGCCAAACTCGCGGGCGCCATCACCGGCCGCGCGCTGTATGACGGGCGCATCGATCCTGCGGCGGCGCTCGCGTTGCTCGCAAAGTTTGTGCGGGGGTGAGTGGTTGCTCGCGCAATCGGGCTGCCGCCCGAACCCGCTCGGTGGAACGAGTTCCCCCGAACCCCCTTCCTCTTTCGAATAAAAGAGGGGAGGGTTCGGGAGGGTCACCCTCCCGAGCGGGTTTGGGCGGCAGCCCAACATCAGTCCAAGGCAAGCCAACATGCTCAAGACCCGTATCATCCCCTGCCTCGACGTGAAGGACGGCCGCGTCGTCAAGGGCGTGAATTTCGTCGCCCTGCGCGATGCCGGCGACCCGGTCGAGATCGCGGCTGCCTACGACGCGGCCGGCGCCGACGAACTCTGCTTCCTCGACATCACCGCGACGCACGAGAACCGCGGCATCATCTTCGACATCATCCGCCGCACGGCCGAGCGCTGCTTCATGCCGCTGACGGTGGGGGGCGGCGTGCGCACCACCGACGACATCCGCGCGCTCCTGCAGGCCGGGGCCGACAAGGTGTCGATCAACTCGGCCGCGGTGCGTGATCCGTCGTTCGTGCATGCCGCGTCGCAAAAGTTCGGCGCCCAGTGCGTGGTGGTGGCGATCGATGCCAAGCGCGTGTCGGGGCCGGGCGAAACCGCGCGCTGGGAGATCTTTACGCACGGCGGGCGCACGGCAACCGGCATCGACGCCGTGGCGTTCGCGCGTGAGGTGGTGACGCGCGGGGCCGGCGAGTTGCTGGTCACCTCCATGGACCGCGACGGCACCAAGGCGGGCTTCGATCTCGAATTGACCCGGGCGATCGCCGATGCCGTAACGGTGCCGGTGATCGCGTCGGGCGGCGTCGGCACGCTCGATCATCTGGTCGAGGGCATCACACAGGGACACGCCAGCGCCGTCCTCGCCGCCTCGATTTTCCACTTCGGCACGTTTACGATCGGCGAAGCCAAACGGCACATGGCAGCAGCAGGTGTTGCAGTCAGGGTGTGAACCGCCGAGAGAAGTTTGCAACTGGTTGCAATACTCGGATGATTTTTGCGGCAAAGTTCATGCGGTGAATGCCTGAGGCCAGGAGCTTGAGGTTCTTGCAACCCCACTTGCAAGTGGGTCCAGGCGGCTATGTCCAGGGCACTGGAGTTCGAAGGGCGCGGCGCCCATAGGCGTCAGCATAGGTTTCCTGAGCTCCCGCCGGTCGGGCCCGTTCTGTCTTGGCCGCACGGGACTGTTGCCCGAGCGAGTGCCAGGGGCGCGTTCCAGCATTACGATCCAGGATTGGATACGAGGGGCTGCGAACGGCGTTGACCGCGCGAAACGAATACAATGGTCGACCGACGCCGAGGTCACTCCGGCACCATGCGCTACCGCGTTAGGACGCATGCGCGGAGCCCATTGGCGGCGCCCAATGCCTGCCGCGCGCGCACTTCGCCCAAACTTAAGGCGCCGATTGCACTTGCTCCAATTCGGTGCGAACCTTTAGCTTCCACGTCGGCAACAGGCGGGATTTCGGGAGGTTCACTTGAAACTTACACGCAGAACAGCACTTAAATCGTTAGGCGCGACGGGTCTCGTCGGCCTCGGCTCATTTCCGATGCCAGCCCTGTCGCAGGGGGCGGCTGCCAAGACGCTCAAGTTCGTCCCCCAGGCGAACCTCGCCAACTTCGATCCGATCTGGGGCACGCAGTATGTCGTGCGCAACGCGTCGGCGCTGGTCTGGGACACGCTTTACGGCGTCGACGCCAACCTCATGCCGCAACGCCAGATGGTGGAGAGCGAAGAGGTGTCGGGCGACGGCCTGACTTGGACGTTCAAGCTGCGCGACGGCCTCAAGTGGCACGACGGAGAGAAGGTAACGGCCAAGGACTGCGTCGCGAGCCTCGCCCGCTGGACCAAGCGCGACAGCATGGGCCTGCTGATCGGCGCCGTGCAGCAGGAGTTGACGGCGGTCGACGACCGAACTTTCAAGTGGGTGCTTTCGAAGCCGTTCCCGAAAATGCTTCTGGCATTGGCCAAAAACAATACGCCGTGCGCTTTCATGATGCCGGCCCGGATCGCGGCCACCGACCCGTTCCAGCAAATCACGGAGTATGTCGGCTCCGGCCCGATGAAATTCGCCAAGGGCGAGTGGGTGCCAGGCGCCAAGGCAGTGTTTGAACGCTTCGCCGACTATGTGCCGCGCGCCGAACCGGCATCGTGGCTGGCCGGCGGCAAGCGCATGTATTTCGATCGCATCGAATGGATCATCATGCCGGATGCGGCGACCGCGTCGGCCGCCCTCCAGAACGGGGAAGTCGACTGGTGGGAAATCGCTTCGACCGACCTTGCGCCGGTCTTGAAGAAGAACAAGAACATCAAGCTCGACATCGCCGATCCGCTCGGCAACATCGGCTCGTTCCGCTTCAACCACCTGCACCCGCCGTTCAACAACGTGAAGGCGCGCCTCGCGGTTTTGACAGCCCTCAGCCAGGAAGACTACATGCGCGCGGTGATCGGCGACGACACCAATTTGTGGAAGACCTCGGCGAGCTTCTTCACGCCGGGCACGCCGCTCTACACCGAAGCGGGCGGCGAGATCCTGAAAGGCCCGCGCAACATCGAAGCGGCCAAGAAACTGCTGGCCGAGAGCGGCTACAAGGGCGAGCCGATCACCTGCGTCGTGGCCCAGGACCAGCCACTCCTGAAGCCCATGGGCGAGGTGACGGCCGACCTGTTGAAGAAAATCGGCATGACGGTCGACTTCGTCGCGACCGACTGGGGCACGGTGGGCGCGCGCCGCGCCAAGAAGGAGCCGCCGGGTGCGGCCGGCGGCTGGCACATGTTCCACACCTGGCACGCGGGCGCGGACTGCGTGACCCCGGCGAGCTACGTCGCGATCCGCGGCAACGGGGACAAGGCGTGGTTCGGCTGGCCCAACATCCCCACGATCGAAACGGAAGTGGCCGCCTGGTTCGATGCCAAGACACTCGACGAAGAGAAGGCCGCCATCGCGCGGCTGAACAAGGAAGCCTTCGCCAACGCGGTTTACGCGCCGACCGGCTTCTTCCAGATCTACCAGGCCTGGCGCTCGAACCTCGACGGGGTGGTCAAGGGGCCGTTGCCGTTCTTCTGGGACGTGAAGAAGGCTTGATTGATGGCCGCATCCGACTGCGCAGAGGCGGAGCCGGTCGGATGTGGCGGTGTTGCCTGCCGATGTCGGGATAGCGCCGAGGAGCGAAACACTCAATGGCGTCATCCCGGCATTTATTGCCGGGACCCAAGGTGCCACAAACTCGGCAATTGAGACTGTTGCACCATGGGTCCCGGGGACAAGCCCCGGGATGACACCTGTGGGTTGGTTACTTCGCGCGACCACCAAGGCCCCCTGCAATGCTCACCTACATCCTGAGACGCATCCTGGCGACGATCCCCGTGATGGTGGTCGTTGCCTTGATCGTGTTCTCGCTGATCTACCTCGATCCGTCCGACCCGGCCGCAGCCAACGCTGGCGATCAGGCAACGGCCGAGGACATCGCGCGCATCCGCGAGGCCATGGGGCTCAACAAGTCATTCGGGGTGCGCTTCGGCGAATGGACCTGGGGCATCCTGCATGGCGACCTCGGTCGCTCGATCCTGACCAAACTGCCGGTGTCCGGCATGATCGCGCAACGCATCGAGCCGACGCTGTCGCTGATGGTCTTGACCCTCGTGCTTGCCATCGTCGTCGCGGTGCCGATGGGTGTGATCGCGGCCTGGACCCGCGGCACCTGGATCGATACCGCGATCATGTCGCTGGCAGTCGTCGGCTTTTCCGCGCCCGTGTTCGTCGTCGGTTACGTGCTGATCTACTTCTTCGCGCTGCAGTGGGACCTGCTGCCGGTGCAGGGCTATACGCCGATCGCCCGGGGCTTCTGGCCGTGGCTCGAGAACCTGATTTTGCCTTCGCTCGCGTTGGGCTTCATCTACATCGCGCTGATCGCCCGCATCACCCGCGCCAGCATGCTGGAAGTGCTGAGCCAGGATTACATCCGCACCGCGCACGCCAAGGGCGTGGCCCGCTCCGACATCCTGTTCCTGCACGCTCTCAAGAACGCCGCCGTGCCGATCGTCACAGTCATTGGCATCGGCATCGCGCTGCTGATCGGCGGCGCGGTGGTGACGGAAAGCGTGTTTGCGATCCCAGGCCTCGGCCGCCTCACGCTCGACAGCATCCTGCGCCGGGATTATCCCGTCATCCAGGGCGTGGTATTGCTGTTCTCGTTCGTCTATGTGCTCGTCAATCTGGTGATCGACGTGATCTACACCTTCCTCGACCCGAGGATCCGCTATTGAACGCGATGCCACCCCCCTCCGATATGCGCCGCTCAATCTTCGAGCCGCCGGCGGCCGTTTATCCGCCGCGCAAGCCGCGTGGACCCGCACTCCGGTTTGTTCTCAACCACCCGAACGTGGTGATTGGCGCGACGCTGCTGGTCCTGCTCGTGGCGATTGCCATTTTTGCGCCGCTGTTGACACCGGTCGACCCGACCGCCATTGCCCCTGCCAAGCGCAACCGCCCGCCTTCGGCCGAGTACTGGTTCGGCACCGACCAGGTCGGCCGCGACCTCTATGCCCGCGTGCTCTACGGTACCCGCATTTCGCTGCTGGTCGGCTTTTCGGTGGCGATCATCGCTTCGGTCATCGGGCTCGCGATCGGGCTGTTCTCCGGCTTCCTGCGCTTTGCGGACGCGATCGTGATGCGCATCATGGACGGCCTGATGTCGATCCCGCCGATCCTGCTCGCCATCGCCATGATGGCGTTCAGTGGCGCGAGCGTGCGCAACGTCATTGTTGCGATCGCAGTCGCCGAGGTGCCGCGCGTCGCCCGCCTCGTGCGCGGCGTCGTGCTCACTCTTCGCGAGCAGCCCTATGTGGATGCGGCGATCGCGTCAGGCACGCGCACGCCCATGATCATCTGGCGGCACATTTTGCCCAACACCATGGCGCCGATGACGGTGCAGGCGACCTACATCTGTGCGTCTGCCATGATCGTCGAAGCGATCCTCTCCTTCATCGGCGCCGGCACGCCGCCGACCATTCCTTCGTGGGGTAACATCATGGCCGAGGGGCGGGCCATCTGGGAGGTGAAGCCCTACATCGTGTTAATTCCGGCCGTGTTCCTGTCGGTCACGGTGCTGGCGGTGAACCTGCTGGGCGACGGCCTGCGCGACATCCTCGATCCGCGGGGCGCGAAAGGGCATTGAATTATGGCGCTGCTCGAGGTCGACAACCTGAGGACGCACTTTCGCACCGCCAACGGTATCGTGCGTGCGGTCGACGGGCTGTCGTTCCACGTCGAGGAGGGCGAGGTTCTGGCCATCGTCGGGGAATCTGGCTGCGGCAAGTCCGTCACCGCCATGTCGATATTGCGCCTGATCCCCGATCCGCCGGGCCGCAGTGCGGGCACGATCCGGTTCGAGGGGACGGATCTGCTGACCAAGACCGAAGCCCAGATGCGCCAGATCCGCGGCAATGCCATCTCGATGATTTTCCAGGAGCCGATGACGTCGCTCAATCCAGTCCTCACGATCGGCCGGCAGATCGGTGAGACGCTGATCCTGCATCAGGGGCTCGACAAGCGGGCAGCCTTGGCGCGTGCGGTCGAGAGCCTGCAGATCGTTGGCATCCCCGAGCCCGAACGGCGGGTCAGGCAGTATCCGCACGAGTTGTCGGGCGGCATGCGTCAGCGGGTGATGATCGCCATGGCGCTCGCATGTTCGCCAAAGCTGCTGATCGCGGATGAGCCGACGACCGCGCTCGACGTCACGGTGCAGGCGCAGATCCTCGACCTCATGCGGCAGTTGAAGGCGCGGTTCGGCTCGGCCGTCATTCTGATTACGCACGATCTTGGCGTGGTTGCCGAAATGGCGCAACGCGTCGTCGTCATGTACGGCGGCCGCAAGGTCGAAGAGGCGCCCGTGCATGCGCTGTTCGCCACGCCGCGCCACCCCTACACGCGGGCGCTGCTCGGCTCGGTGCCGCGGCTCGCGTCTGCGGACGGCTCGCCAGCCAAGGCCCGGCTGGACGAGATCCCGGGCGTGGTGCCGTCGTTGCGTGAGGCGATCCCAGGTTGCATCTTCGCCGCCCGCTGCGCGAACGCCACCGAGCGCTGCCGCACCGCCTATCCGCCGCTGGAGACCAAAGCCAAGGGCCACGCGGTCGCCTGCTGGGAGGCGGACCGGCTGCTCGCGGGGGTACCCGCATGAACGACATGACCGTCGCCGCCAAGACGCCGGTGCTGGCGGTGCGCAACTTGAAGAAGCACTTTGCCATTCCGAAGGGGATTTTCGGGCTGGCCTCGGCGCCGGTGAAGGCGGTCGACGGACTGGCGTTTTCCATTCAACCGGGCGAGACGCTCGGCCTCGTCGGAGAATCTGGCTGCGGGAAATCCACCGTCGGCAAGCTGATCCTGCGCCTGATCGAGCCGACCGACGGCGAGATCGAGCTTGCCGGCAAGCGCATCGACACGCTGTCGCGGTCGGCCATGCGAGCCGAGCGGCGCGGCCTGCAAGTGGTGTTCCAGGACCCCTATGCGTCGCTCAATCCGCGCATGCGGGCGGTCGATATCGTGGCCGAGCCATTGCGCAATTTCGAGCCGCAGTCGAAGGCCGAGATCGAAGCGCGGGTCGCCTGGCTGTTCGGCAAGGTCGGCCTGCGCGCCGACCAGCTGTCGCGCTATCCGCACGAGTTTTCCGGCGGCCAGCGCCAGCGCCTCGTCATCGCCCGGGCGCTCGCGCTCAATCCCAAGGTCATCGTGTGTGACGAGCCGGTGTCCGCGCTCGACGTATCGGTGCAGGCGCAGGTGATCAACCTGCTGATCGACCTGCAGCATGAGTTCGGGATGTCCTATCTGTTCATTGCGCACGATCTGGCCGTGGTGCAGCACATCTCGCACCGGGTGGCCGTCATGTACCTCGGTCGCATCGTCGAGATTGCCGACAAGAAGGCGCTCTATGCGAGCCCGCAGCATCCCTACACGGAAGCGCTGCTGTCGGCAGTGCCGGTGCCGGATCCAACGGCGAAGTCGAAGCGGATCATTCTGCAGGGCGACGTGCCGAGCCCGATCAAGCCGCCTCCAGGCTGTCATTTCCACACCCGTTGCCCTTATGCGGAGGCGCGCTGCAAAATCGATACGCCGGCTTTGCGCGAGGTGCGGCCGGGACACTTCGCGGCGTGTCACTTGCGGGGGTAGCGGCTTTGTTGGTTCTGTAGTTGTAACCCAACAACTTTAACTGCCTGTTGAATGTCGGGTTGCACGGCGAAAAGGCGGCGCTGACCCAACCTACGACCCTGCAGCTTATGCTCGACGCAACAGGCGCTCCATGTCCAATCTGATCCTCGGCGACACCCTTGTGCGCATCGTCCGCAATGCCAACGCGCGGCCGCACGACGCGCCCTATCCCGACGCCTTGAACCGCCTGCTGCCGATCACGGATTTCGATCGGGCGTTTGCAGAGATCTGCGCCTGGCCGGGCTATGCACCAACGCCGTTGATCGACCTGCCGGGCCTTGCGCGTGAACTTGGCATCGCCCACCTGCTGTACAAGGAGGAGCGCCACCGCTTCGGGCTCAATAGCTTCAAGGCCCTGGGCGGCGCCTATGCGGTGATGCGCGTGCTGGCGGCTGAGTTGACCAAGCGCGGCGTGAAAGAACCGGTGGCATCGAAGGATCTCGCGGACGGTCGTTGGCGTGATGTGACACGTGCCATCACGGTCGCGTCGGCCACCGACGGCAACCACGGCCGCTCGGTCGCATGGGGCGCCAGACTGTTCGGCTGCCGCTGCGTCATCTTCATCCACGAGGCCGTGAGCGAGGGACGCAAGGCCGCCATCGAAGCGTTCGGCGCGGAGGTGATCCGCATCCCGGGCGGCTATGACGACAGCATCCGCCATACCTTCGCGCAGGCGGCTGAACACGGGTGGTTCGTCGTCCAGGATACGGCCACTGCAACCTACGAAGACGTGCCGCGCGACGTTACGAGTGGCTACGCGGTCATGGCGCGCGAGGTGCTCGACCAGGCCGATCAACTGCCGACCCATGTGGTCGCGCAGGCAGGCGTCGGCGGGCTTGCAAGCGCGCTGCTGGCGCAGTTCTGGATGCACATGCCTGAGCGCCCCCACGTCATCGTCCTCGAGCCGACGCGCGCCGATTGCGTATTCCAGAGCATTGCGCGCGGCACGCGCAGCGATGTGCAGATCACGGACGAGACCATCATGGCGGGACTGAGTTGTGGCGAGGTGTCAACTCTGGCGTGGCCCATTTTGCGCGACGGTGCCGCGGCAGCGATGGCGATCGACGACCGTTTTGCGATCGAAGGCATGCGTCGCTTTGCAGACCCATCGCCCGGCGATCCTGCCATTGTTGCGGGCGAATGCAGCGGTGGCGCACTTGGTGCGCTGCTGGCGCTCCGGGGGCAGCCTGAGCTTCGCGCAACGCTCGGGATCCATGCCACGTCCCGCATCCTGCTGATCGGCACCGAAGGCGATACCGATCCGACGATCTACAGCCAAGCGGTCGGCAGAACGGCCGCGCAGGTTCTGGCCGCAAAGCGTGTTTCCAAGTAAAATGGAAACAGGGCAATCGCGGACTGCGGAACGATGCAAAGACTTCAAATCGTAGGCCGCATTGGCCCCCTTGCATCATGCGCCTGCAGCTTGTTTGGTGGGCGCATCGGCGCATCGGCGCAATACGCGAGCGGGCCATTGTGCCCTGCGGGCTGGCGCGTTTCGATGAATTCGAACGGCGGGACGCAAGCAAACGAGAGCCCGCGGCCGCTAGAGCTGCCCGTCGTCGCCCCAGGTGTCGAGCAGCGCGCGGTAGGCCGGATCCTGGTAGCGGTTCAGCGCGAAAGCCTGAGCGTAGGCGGGTAGTTTGGCACCGACCACGTGCCGGGCGAGCAGGTCGCCGCCGGCACAGGCAGCCATGATGCCGAAACCAGAATAGGCGCCCGAGACGAACACGCCCTCGATCGGCGTCGGTCCGATCAGCGGTCGGTTCTCCCGCGTTCGGATGTAGTAGCCGCCATCGATCCAAGGGCGCACGCTGCGTTCCACATAGGCCCCCAGCGCCGGCACCATGGTCGACATGCCGCGTAGCGTGATCTCGCCGTAGTGCTCGGGCTCGGGCAGGGGGAATGTCACAGCCGTCGCCCGGTTCTCGTAGTTGAACAGCATGAGCAGCGTCTTGGCATCGAGACCACCATCCGGGCGGCCGTGCACGCCGGCGGGGAACGGCTCGGTCAGCCAGCGCGTCGACGGGTCGGCCGCCAGCGCGTGCGCTTCGTCCGTGCTCCACGGCAGGCGCTGCGCGTCGAGCCAGATCATCATCGGCGCCGTCCGCGGGACAACGCCAAGCGTGTCGGGCAGGCTGATCTTGTGGTGGCACTCGGCCACGATCGGCAGATCGATGCCGATGCTGGCCGCAACCTCCTGCAACATCGGCCCGGCGGCGAGGATGAGGTGGTCGGCAGCGAGTGTTTCGACGTTCGCGCCGTGCTCGACCCGGACCGCCTGCACGCGATTGGTCTTGAGTTCGACCTTCGTCATGCGGGCACGGACCAGCCGCACACCGTGTTCGCGGGCCGCCTCCAGCATCACCATGCCGAGCTGCTGCGCGCTGAGCCAGCCGGCGCGGCGCACGTGCACAGCGACCCGCGCGTCAGGCGACAGGCCGGGGAAGTGGCGGCGGATCAGGCCCGCGTCCGTGATGATGTCGGCACCTGTCAACGGCGTGTCGAACCCGTTCGTGGGGGCGGGCACATAAGTGTCGCTCCCACCGTCGTGGACACGCACGGGACCAGCGCCGTGCATCGCTGCCCGCTGTGCCATGTCGTGCAGCCACGCAGCCTTGCCGGCATCGGCAGAGACGAACAGATAGCCGCGCCGGTTCATATTGATGCGATTGCCGGTTGCGCGTGCGATCCCTTCCATCAGGTCGATGCTGTGGTTCATGAACGCCGTCATGGACGGGTCGGGACCGGGCCACCAGTTGCGGTAGGACTCGGTCGACTTGTCGGACGTGAGCGACAGCGGGTTGTCAGCTTCCACCAGGGTGACGTTGCGGCAGCCGTGCACGACGGCCAGGTGGTAAGCTGCCGCGATGCCGGCGATGCCGGCGCCGCACACGACGATCCGACTGCTTGTCTCAGTCATTGCAGGTCCCGTCGCGCGTGAGCTGAGCGATGCGATTGCGCCAGTCTAATCACTTCGCCGAGGGGCACAACTCGTAGGCGCGGGCGAGCGCTTCGCCGGCCGAGTCGTAGGTCGCGACCCTGTTACCGCCGGGCGCCCGCGTGCGGATGAAGGTGTCGCCCATGGAGCCCTCGAAACCATCGAGAACCTGCAGCGCGGTGAAGTGCACCTCTGCATCGACCACGGCGCGGATCAGCAGCGTTTTGTGATTGCCGGATTTACCGACATAGCTCGCCGATTGCACGCGGCAGGCGGTCTCGATCGGCGTTGCCTCGGTTGCGCGCACCGGCTCGGCGTCGCTGACGATGCTCGGGCGCAGGCCGGCGCTGGCGAGGCTGACGCGCTGGCGTGCCGAAATCTGTACTGGTGGCTGCACCAGTGTGGGCGATGCGGGAGCGGCGCGTGCGGGTTCGCTCCGGGGCAGAGCCGCAGCCACCACAGCCGGCGTTTCCGGCTCGTCTGCACCCGGGTTGCGGCCATTGCACTGGGTGCGGCGGAAGCGGTCGGCGACCCATTCGATGGAGCGACCATAGCGCCGGTCCACCGCCCAGCGGCCGGCGAGGTCGCCGAACGTCACGGTGCGCCTGAGGCGGCTCGAAATCGCGATGATGTCGTCCTGCTTCAGCTGCGTGCGGGGGGCGACCGGTTTGTCTAGCCGCTCGCCCGAGTAAGCGACCAGATGCTGGATCTGCGCCAGTACACCAGTGGACATGTCGGCATAGCCATCGCCCGGCACGCCGCCGCCGGTGGTGCCGATGCCGGCAAAGTTGTTCTGCTTCGGGCTGACATCGCCGCGCCCGCCGGCGGTCTTGAACAGCAGGCCGTTGGTTTCGATGATCATCTGGAAGAACGCGTAGTCCCAGCGCACGCGCCAGGTCTCGCCGTGCGTCTTGTACCATTTGGCGATGTCGTTGTAGCGGGAATCGAGGCGCGGATTGCGATCGCGCAGGAATGCCATCAGGCGGGCGGGCGTGGCGCAGGCCGGCACGCGGTTGGCGTCGCTCAGGCGGATCGCCGGCGGCGATTGGGCGGCGGCCGGCATCGCAATCGCGGCACCAGCAGCAAGTGCTGCAGCCACCGCGATGATAATCTGCGCCTGTGGCGCGCCCGAAGCCTTGCGCTTCATGGTGTCATCCCGGTCGAACTGCTGGAACTTAGCATTGACGGTGCCGTCGGGGTTGGGCAGCATCAATCTCGTCAGCCCTCGGGGCACAGGTCAAAGGCCTTGTCGAGCGCCTGCACCTGGTTGTTGTATTCGCCGACCGGCTCGCCGCCCTTGGCGTAGGCCTGGATATAGGCTTCCGCCTCGCGCTTCTCGGCACCCTCGTTCACGTCGAGCACCGTGTAGTTGATGAAGCCCTCGCTCTTCGAGCGGATGATGATCGCGCGCTGGCCACCGTAGCTCGCTTGCCAGACGCGGCACTTGACGCCTGGGATCGGCGCAGCCTGTTTCGCCAGACCGGCAACCGACGCCTGCTGCACCACGGCCGACTTCTCCGGCGCCTCTGTCTTGGGTGCGTTGAGTATGGTGAGCCCGCCCCCGACGTTCGACGAAGCAGTCGCAGGTTGGCCTTCGGCGGCGGGCGGAGCGGACGCTTCCTTGGCGATCTTTACGGCGCCCAGGCCTTGGCGCTTGCCGCTGGTCGCCTCGGCGCGGGCGGCGGCGATCGCGTTGCGGGCGAGATCGGCGCCAGAAACGCGGTCAGCTGGTTCTTCTGCCACTGCTGCGGCAGGGGCAACGACGGCAGCGGTGCGCGGCTGTGCCGTGCGCTGGGACGCCGCCAGCAAGTCCGGATTCGGATCGGGCTTGGTGCAATGGTCGTCATAGAACTTGCGGGCCGCGCCCTCGATCGAGCTGCCATAGTCCCCTGCGCCAGGCGCCCACTTGCGGGCGAGGTCAGCGAACGTGATCGGGCCCTTGATGCTCTTTTGCCAGGACGTCAGCACACCCCACTCCTGCACCTTGCGGGTTCGTTCCGCCACCGCATCCGGCACCTTCTCGCCGGCATAGATCAGCAGATGCTGCAGGTGGGCCGTGACGCCAGTCGGCACGTCGGGGAAGCTCTCGCCGCGCGCACCGTTGCCGACTGCGCCGAGGCCGGCGAAGTTGTTCTGCTCGGCCTTCACATCGCCCGAACGTCCGTCGGCCTTGAACGACAAAGCACTGGTATCGACCACCATCTGGAAGAAGGCATAATCCCAGCGGATCTTGAGGTCGGTGCCGACGCGCAGGTAGTCGCTTGCAATCGTGTTGAAGCGTTGTTCGAGTTTGGGATTGCGATCGCGCAGGTAGGCCATCAACCGGCCGGGGGTTGCGCAAGCGGGAACCTGGTTTCGGTCGCCAACCTTCACAGCGGGCAGTCCAGCTGCTTCAGCGACACTGGCAACGGCAACGCAGGAAAGGAGCGCAACGGCTCCCAGGCGATAGTTCATGAGGACACCCGGACTAACAACAAACTGGGATGACGTACGCACCTCGACACGAAACGCTCTGATAGAGCCTTAACGTTACTGAAGTGTTGACAAAGTCATCTCGCCCCCGTCGGCGAAGCCAACCTATGAACCGGGTTTAGGGCGCGGATTGGGGCGCGAGGCGGAAACATTGTGACCATTTGTTAATGTCCCCGTTTTCCACAGGCGGGACACCAGCGAACGGTCTGCGGTCAGATCGGGCTGCGGCTGCGCGTAATCTCAATGCCGACGGCCCGGCAGGCCGGCAGAACGTCGGGCTTTTCGATGCGGATGGTGACGGACGCCACGCTGGCATTGCCAAGGCACCCTTCGGCGATCCGCTCGGCCAGCGTTTCCAGCAGGTTGACATGGCCACTGCCGACGATGCGCTTCACGGTGCCAATCGCCTCGTCGTAGTCGTAGACGTCGCCGATGCGGTCCGAGCGGCCGTCGTAGTGGTCGCGCACGGCGAGGTCGAGCGAGACCACGATGCGCTGCTCGTAGCGCATCTCATGCTCGTAGATGCCGATCGACCCGATCAACTCCAACCCGCGCACGAACACGCGGCGCAGCCCTTTCACCGGCAGTGCCGTGCTGTCTTCGAAATTGGTGTCGCGGTCGATGGCGTTCACGGGCTCTCAGGCGGGCTGAACCGGTTTCACCTCGGCGAACCAGCGCAAATGCTGGCCACCGTCAAGAGCGATCATCTGGCCGGTCATGGCGGGGGCGTCAAGGATGAAGCGCACGGCACGCGCAATGTCCTGCGGCGTGGTGCGGCGCGCGAGCAGGGTGGCGGCGGCTTCGGCCGCGAAATCCTCGGCGTTCTGGTGGATGTTGGCGAGCGTCGGGCCTGGACCGATGCCGTTGACGCGAATGCGCGGGCTGAGCCCCTGGGCCAGCATCCGCGTCGCCGACCACAGCGCCGACTTCGACAGGGAATAGGAGAAGTACTCGGGCGTGGAGGCCCATGCGCGTTGGTCGATGATATTGATGATGGCGCCTGCTTGCCTGGCCGGCAGGTGCACTGCGAAGGCTTGCGACAACAGGATCGGCGCGGTCAGGTTCACGGCTAGATGCCGGCTCAGGCCGTTGGCCGACAAGGTCGCAATGTCGTCGAACTCGAACAGCGACGCATTATTGACGAGGCAGGTGGGCGCGCCAAGGTCCGCGATACAGCGCGGCAGCAGTTCGGCGATGTCCGTCGGATCGGCCAGGTCGCCCTCGAGCGTGATGGCCCGCCCGCCCAGGCCACGGATTTCCGCGGCGAGGCCTTCGGCATCCTCGCGCCCGTCGCGGTAGTGAATGGCGACCGACCAGCCGCCGGCAGCGAGATCTGCTGCGATGGCACGGCCGATGCGCCGGGCTGCGCCGGTGATGAGCGCGATGGGCGGCTGCGTCGGGTTGGCTGCGATCATGCGAGGCTCTTGCAGTGCGCGTTGGACAATTCCATGTGCACAGCTTCATGTGCTGGCAACCGGCTTAAGGTGCCAAGGCACGCGTGTCCAATTAGACCAATTACATCAATTTCGATTCCGGCGATCGGCACTTGCGGAGTCACTGCTCATCGAAATGGCAAGTGCCGCAAAAGTTTGCTGACGGCGCGCGAGCGACGCCCAGAATTTGGGCATAATTCGCGCAATAAGCCAGCATTCTCAAGCGATTGTTGCGATCCAGTCGCAGTTGTCAGCCAGTGCGTCAGGAGGCTGTCACAAGCGCTTGCGCCGGATGCGAACAGCTTGCAAAACTTGTTTAATCAAGATGGTCACTGGTGAACTTCAGGGGCTCCCCGCTGTTTCAAGTGGGTCGCTTGAGGTCGAGTTTGCCGGCGACGAGATAGGTTATGGCGGTGAGGTTGCGGAGCGTGCGGTAGCCGCGGGCCTTGGCCTTGGCGGCCTGGACGAGGGAGTTGATGCCCTCGATGAGGCCGTTGGCAATGCGGCTGTCGAACCAGGCGAGGATACCGTCGG
>JAKFWF010000055.1 GCA_021730785.1 Hyphomicrobiaceae bacterium | reverse complement strand
CCGACGGTATCCTCGCCTGGTTCGACAGCCGCATTGCCAACGGCCTCATCGAGGGCATCAACTCCCTCGTCCAGGCCGCCAAGGCCAAGGCCCGCGGCTACCGCACGCTCCGCAACCTCACCGCCATAACCTATCTCGTCGCCGGCAAACTCGACCTCAAGCGACCCACTTGAAACAGCGGGGAGCCTAGATCTCGAAACCACCCTGTTTGGACCATCCCGACCGCGCGACGACGACCGGAATGCCGTCGATCACGGCATCGCGAAACCAGAAGTGCTTGAGTGTGCGCACCCAATCGCCAAACAGCGACACGACCACGTCCTCGGCCTTTGGTCCCTGAATGGCCAGCGGCGACACGTCCGGTTCGATGATGTCGACCTCCAGCTTGCGCTCGGCAGCGATCGCGCGCGCCCAGAACAGGATGTTGGAATCGGCAATCGACAGCCAGTAGAGATCGTCGGCGCGCTTGAGCAGAATCGGATCGTTGATCAGCGTGCCGACATGATTGCAAAGCGCGACATACTTGCCCTGACCATCGACGCAGCTGCTGAGGTCACGAGGCGTGAGGATCTGCGCGAGGCGGTCTGCGTCGCGCCCCTTCAGCTGCACCTGCCGTTCGACCGCGACATCCCACATCGAGACGCCCTTGATGAGGCGCCAATACTCGGCTTCCGGATCGCCAAATCCGGTCGGCATGAGCATCTGGTTGTAGGTCGTGAAGCTCTTCACGCCGGCAGCGACGGTGGCGTCGAAGTAGGGCGAGGGGCGCAGGCGGGCCGAGGGGTAGATGGAAAACATCGTTACACTCGTTTGGTGAGGTTGACCGGTGGGATCGGCGGATCGGATCGCAGTGCTCGTGTCAGGACTTACGCTTCGTCATCGAGGCAATCAGTTCGGCGGTCTTGGCGAGCGCCCCAAACGTGAAGAAATGCACGCCATCAAGGCCGATGTCGGGTTCGTCGTTCCTGGCCCGCGCCAATTGTTCGATCAAGAGCTCCGGCGTTGCGCCGCCGAGCAGGTTGCGGGTCAGGCTCTGGCGCTCGCGGAGTGCGCGCATGGAAGCGCCAACGCCGCACATCATGGCATACTTCAGCAGCGTCGCGCTGGTCGCCGGTCCAGCGACACCGACGCGATAGGGCGCCGGGCAAGGGCCGCTGCGGATCCCGCGCGCCAAGGCAATGATCGGTGACGCTTCGAAACAGAACTGACTGACAAGTCCACCCTCGAGGCCGGCATGCTTGATCGCTGCCAGTTTGCCGACCCGAGCCTCCCTGAGCCGATCATTGGCGATGCGCGGGTGGCCTTCGGGATAACAGGACACATAGACATTCCGGATTCCGCTCTTCTCCAGTATGCCGGAGCGGATGATCTGCAGGCTCGACTCGTAGGGCCCAGCCGCCGCATCGCGATCGCCGGCGATGATCAGGACACGCGTGACGCCCGCGCGATCGCCCAGCCGCCCGAGCAGCCGATCGAGCTCCACTGCACTTGCAAATGACCGGGCGACGATGTGCGGCACCGGCGTCATGCCGGCGCGTTGCAGCAGTTCCGCGGCGGACACCAGTTGGTCAGGTGTGCTGGTCGGCAGGTACGCGATGAAGGTTTCCGTCCCGGCCGGCAAAAGCGCGAGGGCCGAACCGGCCGAACCGACGGCACCGGGCGTCACCTCGATCGAGAAGCCGCGCAACATCTCAGCCATCGCGTGCGCCGCATCAATCGGGGGGAAGTGCTGATCCATGGTGTTGCTTTCCAGTGGTATGCGGTTTGGGCAACCCGGCACAATGATCGGCGGACGTAACAGCTCGGATTTCAGGTTGTCTCTGGCGCCGCTGCACTGGTGGATTGTCGGACGATGAGATTGATCGGCAGTTCGATGGCGCGTGGTTCGCCGGCACTGCCCAGGCGGGCCAGCACGAGTTCGGCGGCGCGCTGGCCGAGTTCGGCCGTCGGCAGATGGACCGTGCTGAGTGCCGGCGTCACGTGTTCGGCAAGTTCGAGATTGTCCATGCCGATGATCGACAGCTGCTCGGGCACGCGAATGCCACGGGCTTGTGCTTCGAACAGGGCGCCCGCCGCCAACAAGTCGTTGCCGCCGATGACGGCCGTCGGCACCTCTTTGAGCGACAACAGGTGTGCGAGACCGGCACGCCCGCCCGCCAGGCTGAACATTTGCTGCGAGATCCGCCAATCGGGAATGCCGAGCCCAGCGTCGGCCAACGCATCCCTGACGCCGGCAATGCGCGCGGTCGCGCGGTCGTTGTGCTGCAGGATGCCGGAGATGATGCCGAACGTGCGATGGCCGAGCGACAGGAGATGCTCGGCCGCGATCCGGCCCGCGCGCCGATTGTCGAAGCCGACGCAATCCCGGCCCTCGGCGATCGACCAGGTGAGGACCAGCGGCAGCGGCGAGGTGTCGACCAGGCTCCACAGCTCCGCTGCGTGGTCGATGCCGACCAGCACCAGCGCATCGATGCCGTGTTCGATCAGCGAGCGAGCCGCGACGACTTCGGTCGCTGGGCTGTATTCGTGCGAGGCAACGATCAGGCGATGGCCAGCCTCCGCCAGGCGTGATTGCAAGGCCTGGATGGCGCGCGAGAAGATCGCGTTGTCCAAGGTCGGAACCACGACGCCGATGGCCCCGGTGCTGCCCGACACGAGTGCACGCGCCGTGCCGTCACGCACGTAGCCGAGCGCGAGGACTGCTTCGTTGACGCGCGTGCGCTTTTCCGACCGCACCATGCCCGGCTGCGAGAGCACGCGCGACACGGTGGCGGGCGAGACGCCGGCCCGGCTCGCGACATCGAAAATCGTCGGTCGACTGCGCTCCTGCATGCAGGCATGCGTAGCTCATTTTGAGAACGTTTTCAAGATCGACGTGTGCGTAGCTTCGGCATTATACTGCTCGCAGAACCCTATGATTTATGGGTTTTTGGTAAGTCACTTGACAGTACGCCTGCGACATTCAAGAATATTTGAAAACGCTTTCATTAAGCCGTGCCGCCGGAAGTCGCTGGCCAAGTGCATCCTGGGGAGGAGCGCTCGTGAGTAGACGAAGTCTGATCGGTCTGGCCACCGTCGGCGCGCTGCTGGTGCTTTGGTACGTCCTGACGATGGTCACCGGCACGATCAACACGGGGCGGTTCCCCTCTCCCGACGACGTCTGGGTGGCGGCCGGCCAGATCGTGGCCAAGGGGTATGCCAACGGACGGCTGCACATCCACATCCTGCATAGCCTCAAGCTCGTGGCGATGGGATTTCTGTTCGCAATTTCCGTCGGCGTGCCGCTCGGCCTGCTGATGGGCTGGAGCCGACGTGCCGAGGCCCTGATCAATCCAATCTTCCTGGTTATCCGCCCAATCCCGCCGCTCGCATGGATCCCGCTGGCGATCCTCTGGCTCGGGCTCGGCGATGCCGCCAAGATCATGGTGATCTTCTTTGCCGCCTTCGTGCCGGCGGTGATCAACACCTACACCGGTGTGCGCAACATCGCCACGCCGATCATCGAAGCCGCGCGGATGCTCGGCACACCACGGTTGGCGCTGGTGAGCGAAGTCCTGGTCCCAGCCGCCATGCCCTCGATTTTCACCGGGTTGCGCCTTGCCCTGCAGGCATCCTGGACAACGCTGGTCGCGGCCGAACTGGTCGGCGCCGTCGCCGGCCTGGGCCGCATCTTGAATGTCGCCCAGCAGGATCTCTATCCGGGCATGATTTTGTTCGCGATGATTTGGGTCGCCATTCTCGGCTGGAGCACCACCAAGTTGTTGGCGATCGCCGAACAACGCGCCCTGCCCTGGGTCCAGGTCAGGGGATGAGCCATGCGTCTTGATCCACGGCTGCCGATCCCCCGAAATGAATCGCTCCTGCTTGGCGCCATCGGCTTCTTTGCGTTCCTCGGGCTTTGGAGCGGCATTGCCGCCAGCGGCTTCGTGCCGCGCAGTTTCCTCCCCGCCCCGTGGGAAGTGGCGGATCGGTTCACGCATCTGCTGACCAACACGTTCGCCGGCTTCACGCTGCCGCAGCATCTGGCGTCGAGCTTCGGGCGCTATGCGATGGGCTTCGGCCTGGCAGCCGTCATCGGCATTCCCCTCGGCCTGATGATGGGCTGGTTCCGCTGGCTCGACGACATGGTGACGCCCGTCTTCGATGCGTTGCGCTTCATCGCGCCGATTGCCTGGGTACCGTTTGCGGCGCTCTGGTTCGGCACCGGCATCGGCGGGCCGATCATGATCATATTTTCCGGCGCGTTTCCACCCTGCGTTATCAATGCCTATCGCGGCGCGCGCTATGTCGAGCGGCATCTGATCGAGGCCGCCGAAATGCTCGGCACGCGCAGCTTCCGCATGATCACGGAGGTGCTGCTGCCGGCCTCCATTCCCTCGATCGTCGCGGGCTTGCGCGTCGCCGCCGGACTGGGCTGGCAATCGCTGGTCGGTGCCGAGCTGATCGTCGCGTCCAGCGGCGTCGGCTACATGATGGTGCAAGGACAAAGCGCGGTTTCGACAACGACCGTCGTCGCGGGCATGGTGGCGATCGGTATCATTGGTGTGTTGATCGACGTGGCGCTGCGTGCCTTCGAGCGCGGTGTCCGCCGTGCGCGGGGGCTCGACTGATGAGGACCATGCGATGAGTGGCATTCGCTTCGATGCAGTCCGCCGCATCTACGGGCACGAGGGACGTGGCATCGTCACCCTCGACGGTGTCGATCTCGCAATCGCCGACCGGGAGTTCGTCGCGATCGTCGGCCCTTCGGGGTGCGGCAAGACCACCTGCTTGCGCATGGTCGCGGGCTTCGATCGGCCGACCAGCGGCAGCGTCAAGGTGGATGATGTCGTGGTGGGTGGACCCTCGCCGGAGCGCGCGGTGGTGTTCCAGCAGTTCGCGCTGTTTCCGTGGAAGAACGTGTTCGACAACATCGCTTTCGGCCTGCGTAACAAGGGTGTCGCCGAAGCCGAGCGGCGCGAGCGCATCGCACACTACATCAAGCTGATGGGGCTGGCCGGATACGAGACGGCGTTTCCTCACCAGTTGTCGGGCGGCATGCAGCAGCGCGTCGCCATAGCGCGCGCCTATGCGCTCGATCCGGTGGTGCTGCTGATGGACGAGCCGTTCGGCGCGCTCGATGCGCAGACGCGCGTCGTCATGCAGGAGGAACTCGTCAGGCTGTCGCGGGTCAATCCGCGCACGGTGCTGTTCATTACGCATGGCGTCGAGGAGGCGATCTATCTCGCCGATCGGGTTGCGATCATGACCCGCCGGCCGGGGCGCATCAAGGAGATCGTCAACGTGAAGCCCATCCGCACGAGCGAGAACTGGGACCAGCACGCCAAAATCGAGGACGTGATGGATCTGCCGTCGTTCGTGCACCTGCGCACCCACATCTGGAAGTCTCTGCGCGAGGAAAAGGGAGTGGAGGGCGCCTGAGCCGGAGTGTCTGCAATTTGAAGAAGCATGGCCACAAATGGTCAAATCCAGGGAGAGTGAAATGGCGAAACGACTTCGAGTGTTGGCAACATCTGCAGCGATCATGCTCGCGTCGGCGGCGCTACCGGCGGCCGCGCAGGATGTGACCAAGATCAAGATCAGCTATCAGCCGTCGCTGTACTGGGCGCTGCCATTCTTCGTCGCAACCGAAAAGGGTTGGTGGAAGGAAGTTGGCCTCGAGCCCGAGTTCTCGACCTTCCCGGCCGGCGCACCGCAGGTTGCGGCAGCCCAAGCGAAGTCCTGGGATGTGGGCGGGACGGGGTCGGTCCCGGCGGTTCTGGGGGCTGCCCGTTTCGGCCTCGCCACGATCGGGCTGACGAACGACGAATCCAAGGCCAACGCCTTGATGGTGCGCGCCGACAAGTTGGACGCGCTGAAAGCCAACCCGGCGTCGATCAAGGGGCAAAAGATCCTGATCACCACCAACTCGACGGTGCACTACGCAAGCCTGAGCTGCCTCAAGAAATGGGGGGTCGCCAACGCCGACGTCGAGTTCGTCAACCTAGGCCAGGCACAGATCATCTCGGCCATCACGTCGAACAACGGCGACATCGCCGGCGTGTGGGCGCCCAACACCTACACGCTCGAAGAAAAAGGCAACTCGAAGTATTTGTGCTCGGGCGCCGACGCTGGCGCCATTGTCCCCGGCGCACTGGTCGCCCGGCCGGAGTTCGTGAAGGAAAATCCGCAAGCGGTCGCCAAGTTCCTCGCGGTCTATCTGCGCGGCTGGTCCTGGGCCAAGGCCAATCCGGCCGAGGCGCGTGCCATGATGAAGAAGTTCTACGCGGTCGGCGGCGTCGAGATTTCGGACAAGGCGGCGGATGCCGAGTTTGCAACCCGCCCTGTTTTCGGTCTCGATGAGCAGTTGAAGATCATGAACCGCTCGGCCGGCGCGTCGGACGTCGACAAGTGGCTCGGCAACATCGGCACGTTCATGACCGACGTCGGCACCATCCCCAAGGTTCCAGATGCGAAGAGCTACATCGACGACAGCGCGATGCAACTGGTGAAGAAAGATGCGGCCCTCGCCGCGTTCGCTGCGAAGACCAACTGACGATGGATCGAGTTCCGCCGGATCGGCAACGGTCCGGCGGTGTTTGGCGTAGTACGATCGTGGTCCACGACCGCAGTGGAGAATGAAAATGGCACCAGTTTTTCTCAAGCGGGCGAGCAAGACGCCGGAAACCGAGAGCGGGGCGGCCCAGCAGGTCGTCACCGAAATGCTGGGCGACATCGAACTGCGCGGCGAGCAGGCCGTGCGCGACTATGCGCTGAAACTCGACAAGTGGTCCGGTGACATCCTCGTCACCCGCGACGAGATCGAGCAGCGCGCGCGTGAGGTGCCCGATGGCATCAAACGCGACATCGACTATGCGACCGCCAAGGTGCGCGAATTCGCCTTGGCACAGCGCAACTCGATCAAGGATTTTTCCGTCGAACTGGCGCCGGGCCTGATCGCAGGACAGAAACTGGTGCCGTGCAACGTCGCCGGTTGTTACGTGCCGACCGGCCGCTATGCCCACATCGCGTCTGCTTATATGTCGATCGCGACCGCCAAGGCTGCCGGCGTCAAGACCGTCATCGCCTGCTCGACGCCGTTCAAGGGCGAAGGCATTCACCCGCACGTGCTCTACGCGATGAAGGTTGCCGGCGCCGACATCGTAATGACACTCGGCGGCGTGCAAGCCGTGGCAGCGATGGCCTATGGTCTGTTTACCAGCAAGCCAGCGGACATCATCGTGGGTCCAGGCAACAAGTTCGTCGCCGAAGCCAAGCGCATGCTGTTCGGCAAGGTCGGCATCGACGTTTTCGCCGGCCCGTCGGAAGTCGCCGTCATCGCCGACGACAGTGCCGATGCAGCGATCGTCGCCTCGGATCTCGTCGGACAGTGCGAGCATGGGCACGAGAGCCCGGCGTGGCTGTTCACATCGTCGCACGCGCTGGCTGAATCGGTCATGCAACGCGTGCCGCCACTGATCGCGGCACTGCCGCCGACCGCACGCGATGCGGCAACGGCCGCCTGGCGCGACTACGGCGAGGTCATCGTGTGTGCGACGCGGGAAGAACTGGTCGAGGTGTCGGATCGTTATGCCTGCGAGCATCTCGAAGTGCACGCGAATGACCTCGACTGGTGGCTCGCGAATCTGTCGAACTACGGCTCGCTGTTCCTTGGCGAAGAGACAACGGTTGCGTTCGGCGACAAGGCATCGGGGCCCAATCACATCCTGCCGACCAAGTTCGCTGCGCGCTATTCCGCGGGGCTCTCCGTGCACAAATTCCTGAAGCCGCTCACCTGGCAGCGCATGGACCGCGAAGCCTGCAAGACCGTCGCGCAGGTCACGGCTCGCATCTCGCGGCTGGAGGGCATGGAAGCGCACGCACGCACCGCCGATGACCGGATGGCGAAATACTTCCCCGGCCATAACTTCGATCTCGGCACACCGGTGAAGTCGTAGGAGTAGGCACGGTGAGCCGCCTGAACGAATTGTTCTCGCTCAAGGGACGCACGGCGCTGGTGACCGGAGGCAACTCCGGCATCGGGCTTGCCATGGCGCGCGCGCTCGGGCTGGCGGGAGCGCGCGTGATCCTCGTGGCGCGGCGGGCACATGAACTTGCCGAAGCCGCCAGTGCGCTCGCCTCCGAGCAGATTGCGGCGTCGCCGTTCGCCTGCGACCTTGCCGATGCGGACGCTATCGATGCGATGGCGCGCGATCTCGCAGTCAACGGCACATCGGTCGATATTCTCGTCAACGCGGCGGGCGTCAATCTGCGGCAGCCGTTTGCCGAGGTGACGCCGCAGGCCTTCGACCTGCATCTCAAACTGCATCTGGCAGCACCGTTCTTCCTGACACAGAAACTCGCACCCGCCATGCGTGAGCGGCGCTGGGGGCGGATCATCAATCTGGCGTCCCTGCAATCGGCACGCGCCTTCCCGAACAGCGCGCCCTACGGCGCCGGCAAGGGCGGCATCGTGCAGCTGACGCGGGCGATCGCCGAGGAGTGGTCGCGCCACGGCATCACCTGCAATGCGATCGGCCCCGGCTTCTTTCCAACGCCGCTGACGGCGCCCGTTTTCAACAATCCCGAGCGCGCCGCCACGAACGCAGCTCAAACTGCAATTGGCCGCAACGGCGAGCTTGCCGACCTGCACGGCACCACCGTGTTCCTGGCCAGCGACGCTTCCGCCTACATCACCGGCCAGACAATTTACGTGGATGGCGGGTTCACAGCCAAATGAGCAGCTCATGAAAGCGTTGGTCTACACGGGCCCCAATTCACTTGCGTTTCGCGACGAGCCGAACCCGGTGCCGCTGAACGACGAGGTGGTCGTCAAGGTCGATGCCGTTGGCATCTGCGGCTCGGACATGCACGCCTATCACGGTTTCGACAGCCGGCGCCCGGCCCCGCTCATCCTTGGGCACGAGGCAGCGGGCGTTGCCATGTCGGGCCGCCACAAGGGCCGCCGGGTGACCGTCAACCCGCTGGTGACATGCGGCGCCTGCGATTTCTGTCTCGACGGACGCTCGCACCTGTGCGGCTCCCGCCAGATAATCTCGATGATGCCGCGGCCCGGTGCCTTCGCGGAGTTCGTGCGCATTCCTGAGCAAAATCTGGTCGAGGTGCCGGAAGGCCTCGACATCGTGAAGGCAGCCCTGGCCGAGCCGATTGCCGTCTCCTATCACGCGGTACAGCTTGGCCTGAAGGCATCGCCGCGACCGGCTTCGAGCCTGACGGCGACGGTGCTTGGCGGCGGCGCCATCGGCCTCGGCGCGGCGTTGGTACTTGCCATGTCGGGTTGCCGGCAGATCCATGTGGCCGAACCCAATCGCGCCCGCCGCGAGACCGTTCGCAAGTCCGGCCCCTTCGCCCCCTATGAGCCTGGAACGGCGAATGACCCCAAGGACGGGTCGATCGACCTTGTGCTGGATGCGGTCGGTGCGGACAAGACGCGTGAAGCGGCGTGCCGTCTGGTGAAGCCGGGCGGCGTCATCGTGCATATCGGCTTGCTGCCCGGAAGTGGCGGCGTGGACGTCCGCAAGCTGACATTACAGGAAGTCACGTTCGTCGGCACCTACTGCTATACGATGGTCGAGTTCCGCGAGACGGTTGCTGCACTTGCCAGCGGCCAGCTCGGCACCCTCGACTGGGTCGAGCAGCGGCCCCTGAGCGACGGCGCGGCTGCCTTCAAGGCCATCGATGAAGGCCGCACGGCGGCTGCCAAGATCATCTTGCGACCGGCTTCCTGACCACCTTTCACACGTGTTCACAACCACACCGGAGACCCCCCCAATGTCGATCCCGAACATCCCGCACTTCCTGGTTCACAGCCCCAAGGACAACGTCGGCGTCGTCGTCGTCGAAGACCTGAAGGCCGGCACCACCATGAGTGGCGTCATCACCGAGACCGACACGCCGATCACCGCCAAGGCCAATCACGACATCCCCGTGGGGCACAAGGTGGCGCTCACCGACATGAAGAAGGGCGACACCATCATCAAATATGGCGAAGACATCGGCAAAGTCGTTGCCGACTTCAAGAAGGGCGATCACGTCCACGTCCACAATCACAAGACCAAGCGCTGGTGAGGCGATCGACGCCGCGCCCACTCACCCTTGAACCTCGCCCCAACTCTTGATCAGGACCCCACCGATGGCATCGAAACCGGCAAAGAAGAGCAGCACAGCCGCCAGGCACGACAACCTTTCGTTCCACGGCTGGCGCCGCGAGAACAAGCGGGTCGGCGTGCGCAATCACGTCGTCATTCTGCCGCTCGATGATCTGTCGAACGCGGTGTGCGAGGCGGTTGCCAACAACATCAAGGGCACGCTCGCGATCCCACATGCCTACGGTCGGTTGCAGTTCGGCAAGGACTTGGATCTCCACTTCCGTACGCTCATCGGCACGGGTTCGAACCCTAATGTCGCAGCCGTCGTCGTGGTCGGCATCGAGGATGGCTGGACCAAACGCGTCGTCGACGGCATCGCCAAGACGGGCAAGCCCGTCGTCGGCTTTGGCATCGAAGGGCACGGCGACATCGCGACCATTGCGAAAGCCTCCTACAAGGCGAAGGAGTTCGTGCAGTGGGCGTCTGAATTGAAGCGCGAAGAGTGCGGCATTGCCGACCTCTGGGTTTCAACGAAGTGCGGCGAGAGCGACACTACGACCGGCCTCTCTTCGTGCCCGACCGTCGGCAACATGTACGACAAGCTGATCCCCAAGGGCATCACTGGCGTGTTCGGCGAGACCTCCGAGATCACCGGTGCCGAGCACATCTGCCGCGAGCGTGCCATCAACAAGGCCGTTGCCGACAAGTGGTACAAGATGTGGAAGGCGTACCAGGAAGATGTGATCGAGGCGCACAAGGATGGCGATTTGTCTGAAAGCCAGCCGACCAAGGGCAACATTGCCGGCGGCCTGTCGAGCATCGAGGAAAAGGCACTCGGCAATCTCGAAAAGATCGGCCGGCAGTGCCGCTACATCGATGCGCTCGACGCCGCCGAAGCCCCAGCCAAGGGCGCCGGCCTCTACTACATGGACACGTCGTCGGCCGCCGCCGAGTGCGTGACCTTGATGGCGGCCGGCGGCTGGGTGGTGCATACGTTTCCGACCGGCCAGGGCAACGTGATCGGCAATCCGATCGTGCCGGTGATCAAGATCTCGGGCAATCCGAAGACGCTGCGCACCATGGGCGAGCACATCGACGTCGACGTCACCGGAATTCTGCGTCGCGATCAGACGCTCGATACCGCGGGCGATGCCCTGATCGAGATGATCATCCGCACGTGCAACGGCCGTCTGACGGCGGCCGAGGCGCTCGGCCATCGTGAGTTCTCGATGACCAAGCTCTATAGGAGCGCTTGAACCGCACCACGCTCATCCCAGCCGGGCGCTGCTCACACCTCGAGCTTCATGCCTTCGTGGCTCGCCAGGAACCCCAATTGCTCGTAGAAGCGGCGGGCGTCGAGGCGGCGCTTGTCCGTTGTCAGTTGGACGAGGCCGCAGCCCCGTGCCCGGCACTGGTGAATGGCAAACCGCATGAGCTGGCCGCCGAGCCCCTGTCCGCGCAACGACTTTTCAATGCGCACGGATTCAATCAGCCCGCGCCATTGGCCTTGCCGCGAAAGCCCGGGAATGAACGTGATCTGCAAATAGCCCGCAACCGCGCCGCCGAGCAACAGCACCACCGGCACCTGGTTCGCGTCGTGCTCGATGGCAGCGAACGCCGTGGCATAGTGCGGGAACGCATCGGCCGAAACGTCCTCGCGGCCGCGGCCCAGATCGTCATCGGCCAGCAGGGCAATGATGCCGGGCAGGTCGGCTGCCACGGCCCGACGGATGATCGGCACTGGCGGCGCCTGGCTCACAACTCCACCACGTCGACGACGCCGGGTAGAGTCGTCAGTTCGCCGACCTGGATTGGCGTCAAACTGAAGCGCGCGCGCGGCATGGCTAACTCTGCTTCCGTTTGGCCATGCGGCAAACGAAGGAACAAGGATACCTCCGCGCCCCGGCTGCCCCCCGGCACGGTGGCCGCCATCAAATGCGCGCGCACTGCATCGAGGCACTTGGGATCGGCAAGGATCGCATCCACCGAGAGCGTGATCTTCACACCCTTCATGGCGTTGGCCGCCGCCGCATCGAGCGCTTCGAGCCCTTGCACGCGCAGCTTCACGGTGTCGCCGTCGCGCTCGGCCTCGACCGCGATCGCGACGGCGGTGCCGGCCTCCAGTAAGTGCCCGCACGCATCCAGCGTGTCGGAAAAGATCACCGCCTCGAACGAGCCGGTCTGGTCGGAGAACATGGCAAAGGCGAATTTGTTGCCCTTGGCGCTGCGCCGTTCACGGGCCGAAACCACGATGCCGGCAAGTCGACCGCCGGAGGCGCCGCGCTCGACGGCCGCCGTGACGAAATCTGTGTAGCTCATGATGTTGAGCGATTTCAGCGTCGATTCGTAGGCGTCGAGCGGGTGGCCCGACAGATAGAAGCCGATCGCCTTGAACTCCTCATCGAGGCGTTCCATCGGCGTCCAGGCCTTTGCAGCGCGCAAATCGAGGGCGGCCGCGGTGGCGCTCGTCGCGCCGCCACCGAACATGTCGACCATGCCGGTCGCAGCGTCGGCCGCGAGCCGGCCGGCCAGCGCCAAGATCTGCTCGACGTTGCCGTGGACGCGCGCGCGGCTCGGTTCGAACGCATCGAACGCGCCGCTGGCTGCCAACATCTCGAGGCCGCGCTTGTTCAGCGCCTTCGGGTTCACCCGGCGGGCGAAGTCGGCAAGGTCCTTGAACTGGCCGTTGGCTGCGCGCTCGTCGATGACGGTCTGGATCGCGGCCGGACCGATGTTCTTCAGGGCGGCGAGGGAGTATCGGATTGAGCCTCTTTTGGTTGCGGCCGGCGCCCCCCCCCCTAGAGAGAGCCGGTCGCCGGGCACGATAACCGGCGCATCCGGCCGGCTCCGCGAAGCGGCGTTGGATGCGCCCATCAAGGGAGGCACGGCGACGAAGTCGACGAAGCTGCCGTTGATGCACGGCGGCAGCACTTCGATGCCTGCACGCCGAGCTTCGCCGGCGAACACGCTGAGCTTGTCAGTCTGCGACAGATCAAGCGTCATCGATGCGGCCAGGAACTCTTCCCGGTAATTCGCCTTCAGGTAGGCCGTGTGGTAGCTGACCAGCGCATAGGCCGCCGCATGGCTCTTGTTGAAGCCGTAGCCGGCGAACTTGTCGACCAGCTCGAAGATATAGGTCGCATCGCCCTTCTTCACGCCGCGCTCGACCGCGCCTTCGACGAAGCGGGCCTGCTGCTTGGCCATTTCGGCCTTGTCCTTCTTG
Organism: Hyphomicrobiaceae bacterium; assembly: GCA_021730785.1. Taxonomy (GTDB): domain Bacteria; phylum Pseudomonadota; class Alphaproteobacteria; order Rhizobiales; family Hyphomicrobiaceae; genus JAKFWF01. The sequence goes on along the minus strand of JAKFWF010000055.1, from coordinate 25,571 downwards.
CCCATGGCACGCCGCAGCAGATCGGCCTGGCCAAGGGTGTAGCCGCCCATCACCTGGGCGATCTGGATCACCTGCTCCTGGTAGATGATGACGCCGTAGGTCTCTTTCAGAATGCCTTCTAGCAGCGGGTGCAGGCAGTCGACCGGCTCTTCGCCGTGCTTTCGATTTATGTAGGTCGGGATGTTGTCCATGGGGCCCGGCCGGTATAGCGAGACCATGGCGATGATGTCGTCGAAGCGGTCGGGCTTGAGCTTCTTGAGCGCGTCCCGCATGCCGGTCGATTCCAGCTGGAACACGCCCACCGTGTCGGCCTTGGCAAGCAACTCGTAGGCGGCCAGAACCTTCGGATCGTCACCGTCGATCGGCACCTTCAGCAGATCGATTGTGATGCCGCGGCCGCGTTTGATCTGGGCGACGCACTTCTGCAGCACGGTGAGTGTCTTCAGGCCGAGGAAGTCGAATTTGACCAGGCCGGCCTGCTCGACAAGCTTCATGTTGAACTGCGTCACCGCGAAATCCGATTTCGGATCGCGGTACAGCGGCACCAGCTGATCGAGCGGGCGGTCGCCGATCACCATGCCGGCGGCGTGTGTCGACGCGTGGCGGTACAACCCTTCGAGCTTCTGCGCAATCTCGAGCAGCTTGGCGACGACGGGATCGTTGTCGCGCTCATCCTGCAGCTTCGGCTCGGCCTCGATCGCCTCGGGCAAGGTGACCGGGTTGGCCGGATTGTTCGGCACCATCTTGCACAGCCGGTCGACCTGGCCGTAGGGCATCTGCAGCACCCGGCCGACATCGCGCAGCACGGCGCGGGCCTGCAGCTTGCCGTGCGTGATGATTTGGGCGACGCGGTCGCGCCCGTACTTCTTCTGCACGTAGCGGATCACTTCGTCGCGCCGGTCCTGGCAGAAGTCGATGTCGAAGTCCGGCATCGACACGCGCTCGGGATTCAAGAAGCGCTCAAACAGCAACCCGAAGCGGAGCGGATCGAGATCGGTGATGGTGAGCGCCCAGGCGACCACCGAACCGGCGCCCGATCCGCGGCCCGGGCCGACCGGAATATCATGTGCCTTGGCCCACTTGATGAAGTCGGCGACGATCAGGAAGTAGCCGGGGAACTTCATGCCGGTGATGACGTCGATCTCGAACGCCAGGCGCCGGCGGTAATCCTCGATCGTGAAGCCCTTGGCGAGCGGGTTCTGCGCGAGGCGCAGCGCCAATCCCTCTTCGGCCTGCCGCTTCATTTCGGCAGCTTCGGCAGCGAGTTGGTCGACTTCCGAGGCATCGCTGGTGGTTGTGACGAAGCGCGGCAAAATCGGCTTGCGGCCCTTGGGACGGAACGCGCAGCGCCGCGCGATCTCGATCGAGTTCTCGAGCGCCTCGGGTAGATCGGCAAACAGCGCCGCCATCTCTGCCGGGCTCTTGAACCCATGCTCCGGCGACAAGCGGCGGCGGTTGTCTTCGACGACAAAGTTACCGCCGGCGATGCAGATCAACGCGTCGTGGGCTTCATAGTCGCTGGCATCGGCGAAGTAGACTTCATTGGTCGCCACGATAGGCAGGCCGAGATCATAGGCGAGATCGAGCAGCTGCGGTTCGACCTGGACTTCGTGCGGCAGTCCGTGCCGCTGGAGTTCAACATAGAGGCGATCGCCGAAGATCTTTGCCAACGCCTTCAGGCGGGCGACCGCGAGATCCCGCTGGCCCTCGCGCAGGGCGCTGTCGATCGGGCCGTCGGGACCGCCGGTCAGGGCGATGAGACCGTCGGCGCACGCTTCCAGCGCGTCGATCTTGATGTGCGTCGGTTCTGGATCGACCGTGCCGAGGTAGGCGCGGCTCGCCAGCAGCATCAGGTTGGCATAGCCCGCATCGTTGCGGGCAAAGAGCGCGACGGCGCCGGCTGGTTTCGATGCTGGCTCGTTGCTGCGCAGCGACCGCGGCAGCCCGTCGCCCTGCCTGGCGTCGAGAAAATCGAGGCTGAGCGTGGTGCCGACGATCGGTTGGATACCGGCGCCGGCCAGCTTGTCGGAGAACTCGAGCACGCCGAACATGTTGTTTGTGTCGGTCAATCCGACGGCCGGGTAGCCGAGTTTCTCGGCGAGCTTGGCGAGTTTGCCGATCGGCAGCGCGCCTTCGAGCAGCGAATAGGCCGAATGCACCTTGAGATGCACGAAGGGGATCGCCGAGAGGGCCGAAGCTGTCGGCGCCGGCGGTGGCGCGGCAACCCGGTTGTCCTCCCGGGCCTGGGCCTTTTCGTTCAACTTTCGAATCGCAGCTGTCATCTGCGGCAGCTTAATGCCCTCGCTCGGGGTTCGCCACAGGCGATCCCCATTGCCCACACCTGTGAAACAACATAGGACAAGCGTCGGTTTTCGACCCAAAGGGCCGCCATGCAGATGAGCAACTGGACCAAGTTCGCCGCGGTGTTTTCCATCCTGGCGAGCCTGATCACGATCTACAACGTGGCGGTGCGGCCCAAGGATGCGCCGCCGATTTTCGCGTCACTACTGGCGATGGTCGGCATAGCGCCGAAGGCAGCTGTCGAAAATGTCACATGTCTGCGCGTGCGCCGGCCGGTGTGGCCGGAATCGGAGTGGAGTGTGCGCTCGGCGCCCGGCAACGATCACCGCGAGTTGGCGAAAATCGCGCCCGGCGACACCCTCGTACTGGTGGGGGAAGCCGGCGGGTGGGTGCAGATCCGCGAGCAGGTGGGCCTGGGCGCCACGGTCCAGGGCTGGACGCTCGCCAAGGCGGTCGACAAGGTTCCCTGTCCGAAAAAAAAGCCCTAATCGTCACTCGGCCGCTGCGGTCCTGGCAGGGCGAAAGTAGGCGCGCGAGGCGGGGCTCGCGGCGCGCTTTTCCGATCGTTGCTCGGGCTCTGGTTCGTGCGTGGGCACGTCGAAATCGCTGACCTTCACGGGCGGCCGGCCGCGAGATCCACCATAGTTCGGGCTGAACGGCTCGCTTGGATCGTCGGCTGCGACGGTGGGGCGGCGGGCCGGGTCAAGCGGACGTTCCTGGATCGGATCGCCGGGCAGCGGTTCGTAGGCGACCTCCCGGGTCGGCACAGGAGCGGGAGGGGCGGCTGCAACCCACGAGGGCGATTGCTGGTGCGCCTCGCGACTGTTGCTGCAGGCGGCAAGCATAAGGCCGAGGCCGATAGCGATCGAGGCGACGAACAGGCGGCGCGCTGCGTCATGCAGCGGCGGCAAGCAGGCTTTGAAACGCATGGACGCGGAACTCCGGCAAACGCGACTAGGACTGCCGCGCAGGCTGCCAGGACAGGGTAAATATTGCCTTAAGCGGTGTACCGCTCCGGGCTCGGGCGTTGGCACGCGAGGTACAGGGCTTAGTGCTGGCACGGCGCAACGCGTCGAGCGTGCGATTGCAGCGTGCGACTGCAGCACTGGCCCCCTCGAACATTCAGCCCTACATTCAACGTGCGAATGCGCGCGGGTTCGCCCCCGCGGCCTGGCTCGGTTGCAGGATTGTCGCCATGAACGTTCCCTTCCCCTTCGACAACAGCTACGCGCGGCTGCCTGAGCGGTTCTACGCGAAGCTGCCGCCGACGCCGGTTGCGGCGCCAAAGCTCATCCGGCTGAACGATGCCTTAGCGCTGCAGCTGGGGCTTGATCCGGTGAGCCTTGCTTCGCCCGAGGGTGTCGCGGTCCTTGCGGGCGCGGCCGTGCCACGAGGCGCTGATCCGCTGGCGGCCGCCTATGCAGGCCACCAGTTCGGCAACTTTGTGCCGCAACTGGGTGACGGCCGGGCGATCCTGCTCGGCGAAGTGATCGACGGCCACGGCCTGCGTCGCGACATCCAGCTGAAGGGGGCCGGCCCGACGCCGTTCTCGCGCCGGGGCGATGGCCGTGCAGCACTCGGGCCCGTGCTGCGCGAATACATCGTCAGCGAAGCCTTCGCCGCGCTCGGCATTCCAACGACGCGCGCGCTCGCGGCGGTGATGACCGGCGAAGATGTGTTCCGCGAAACCGCTGTGCCGGGCGCCGTTTTGACGCGCGTGGCGGCAAGCCACATCCGGGTCGGCACGTTCCAGTACTTCGCAGCCCGCGGCGACGTGGACGCCATCAAGACGCTTGTCGACCACGTCATCGCCCGACACTATCCCGAGGCCGCGGGGGCAGAGAACAGGTATCGCGCCCTGTTCGACTGCATCGTCGCGCGCCAGGCAGCCCTCATCGCCCGCTGGCTCTGCGTCGGTTTCATCCACGGCGTGATGAACACGGACAACATGTCGATTGCCGGCGAAACCATCGACTTCGGCCCCTGCGCCTTCATGGACGCGTTCCATCCGGGCATGGTCTACAGCTCGATCGATCATGCCGGGCGCTATGCCTATGCCAACCAGCCGCGCATCGCCCAATGGAACCTGGCACGGCTGGCCGAGACGCTGCTGCCGCTGTTCGACGCGGACAAGGACCGTGCCGTCGAACAGGCGCAGGCGTCGCTCAACGCGTTCTCGGAGCACTTCCAGCGGGCCTATACCCGGGGCATGCGGGCAAAGCTTGGCCTGCTGACGGAGCGCACGGGCGACTTGGAGCTTGGCCAGGAGCTACTGCAATGCATGGCCGACGCGGAATCTGATTTCACCAACGTGTTCCGCGGTCTGAGCGCGCCTGATGCCGATGGTGCGCGCGGCCAGTTCAAGGATCCGGCCGCGTTCGACGCGTGGGCTTCGAATTGGCAGGCGCGGCTCGCTGAAGACGGCGGCGATGCCGGCGCGCGTGTCATTGCAATGCGGGCGGCCAACCCGGCGTTCATCCCGCGCAATCACCTCGTCGAGGAGGTGATCCAGGCCGGCCTAAAGGGCGACTTCGCGCCGTTCGAACGATTAATGGCAGTGTTGTCGAAGCCGTACGTCGACCAGCCGGATGCTGCCCGCTATGCCCTGCCGCCGCGACCTGAACAGGTCGTGCACCAGACGTTCTGCGGGACGTGAGGGGGACCTCACGCCTTCTTCACGAACTCGGTCTTGAGGACGAGCCCTTTCACCTTGTCAGACTTGCCCTCGATCTCCTCTTCGTCCGAGGTGAGGTGGATGCCCTTGATCAAGGTGCCGCGCTTCAAGGTGACGTTCGACCCCTTCACCTTCAGGTCCTTGATCAAGGTGACGCTGTCGCCGTCAGCGAGCATGGTGCCATTGCAGTCGCGGACGTTCATGGGTGTCGACTCTCGCCTGTCTCGAGCGAGGGCTAAGCCCTCGCGCTGCCGCCGGCGGGACTCCCGCAGGACCACCTGCCTTCTGCCACAAAAAAGCGGGGAGTTCGAGGGGCGCGCTCGAACGATGCCCGGTTCGCAGCACTCGCCATCGAGCACGGCTGCAAGTAGATGATGTTCGACCGCGACTTTGCCCGCTTTCCAGGTTTAAAATGGAGCGTACCGACGTTATGGGGTCAGGGCCTGGTCGGGGATCGTAAGGGGGCGGAAAGTCCCCTGACATGCGCGCCGAGGGCGTGATTTTTGGGAGCTCCCGCTCACGCCTCAAAATACCCCGGCGCCAGGGTTGACCCAGGATCTTGCGTCTCGCCTTGACTGGATCTTGCCTTGCCCGCATCCACGGCAACAGGTCGCGACGCAGTCATGACCATTGCCGGTGGAGGCGATCATGACTTGCCACTCGGAGGCTTGCCTTCGCCTTTTTTTGTCACAGGCAAGACCTGCCCGGACGTCGCATGTCGCGCAATGAAGCGACCGGAACGCAGCTCCTTTGGACCGCCCAAGGCGTCTCGCCCAGCCTTCTTCAAGGCTGCCTCGACTTTATCGAGATCAAGCTTTCTTTTCATGGCTCGTTCCATGCCTCGGCAAGCTCGAAGTGTCCCTCTAAGCTATCGTAGATATACCACTCGTCCACAACCGGCTTGTAGTGTGTTTCAAGATATTCGAGGCTTCTGGCGAATCGCCTTGCAACCACTTCCGAAGGGATATCGTGGCCACCAGCCGCGACGCGCCGACGAACCCGGCTGAGCGACGCTTCGACGTCGGGCAACCGTAAGTAAATCAGCGCGACCGTGTCGCCCAGCTCCTGCCATTTTGGAATCTGCCGGGCAAAAGTCAGTGATGCGAGGGTGGTTTCAAACAGGAACTCGGTGCGCGTCAGCGTTAGAGACTTGATGCGCTCCAGCATCAATCTGCTTGCCTGCAGATCGAGTTGCGCCGCGAGAGTGATGGTATTGGCAAGTTCTCGCGCGATCTCGTCAGCGTTGACGAAAACGAGTCGATTGGCGTCAGCAGGGAGATAGGCATTCGCGAAGCTGGTCTTTCCGGAGCCATTTGGCCCGGCAATTATGATCAGCTCTTGCATGCCTGATCCGCCCGTCGCTCACCCCAACCCCTTGTTGCTGGCCTTCACGGCGTCCGCTTTGACTGCCTCAGCGTCCACATAGACCTTAGCCCCCATTTCCTTGAACTTCGCGCTCATCTCGTCCATGCCCGCCTGCTGATCATTCAGCGTCTTGGCGTAGTCGCGCACGTCCTGGGTGATTTTCATGGAGCAGAACTTCGGGCCGCACATGGAGCAGAAGTGCGCGACCTTGTGGGCGTCTTTCGGCAAGGTCTCGTCGTGATAAGCGCGCGCCGTGTCGGGGTCGAGGCCCAGGTTGAATTGGTCCTCCCAGCGGAAGTCGAAGCGGGCGCGGCTGATCGCATCGTCGCGCAATTGTGCGGCCGGGTGGCCCTTTGCGAGATCGGCGGCGTGAGCCGCGATCCGGTACGTAATCACGCCGACCTTGACGTCGTCGCGGTTGGGCAGGCCAAGATGCTCCTTGGGCGTCACATAGCACAGCATGGCGCAGCCGAACCAGCCGATCATGGCCGCCCCGATGCCGCTCGTGATATGGTCGTAGCCTGGTGCGATGTCGGTCGTGAGCGGCCCGAGCGTGTAGAAGGGGGCCTCGCCGCACTCCTTCAACTGCTTGTCCATGTTGATCTTGATCTTGTGCATGGCGACGTGGCCTGGCCCCTCGATCATCACCTGGCAGCCCTTCTTCCAGGCGATCTGGGTGAGTTCGCCGAGCGTCTCCAGTTCGGCAAATTGCGCGCGGTCGTTGGCGTCGGCCTGGCTGCCGGGGCGCAAGCCATCGCCCAGCGAGAAGGTCACGTCGTACTTGCGCATGATATCGCAGATGTCTTCGAAGTGGGTGTAGAGGAAGCTCTCCTTGTGGTGAGCGAGGCACCACTTGGCCATGATCGAGCCGCCGCGGGAGACGATGCCGGTGACGCGGTGCGCGGTCAGCGGCACGTAGGCCAAGCGCACGCCGGCATGGATGGTGAAATAGTCGACGCCCTGCTCGCACTGCTCGATGAGGGTATCGCGATAGAGCTCCCAGGTCAGCTTGACGGGATCGCCGCCGCACTTCTCCAGGGCCTGATAGATCGGCACGGTGCCGATCGGAACCGGCGAGTTGCGCAGGATCCACTCGCGCGTGTTGTGGATATTGCGGCCCGTCGAGAGATCCATCACCGTGTCTGCGCCCCAGCGGATCGCCCAGGCCATCTTGTCGACCTCCTCCTCCACGGACGAAGTGACGGCCGAGTTGCCGATGTTGGCGTTGATCTTCACCAGGAAGTTGCGGCCGATGATCATCGGCTCCACTTCGGCATGGTTGATGTTGGCCGGGATCACGGCGCGGCCGCGGGCAACTTCGTCGCGCACGAATTCGGGCGTGATGTGCTCAGGCAGTGCAGCGCCGAAACTCTCGCCGTCCTTGATCGCTGCCTTGGCGCGAGCGAGCGCTGCAGTGCGGCCGAGGTTCTCGCGGTGCGCAATGTAGATCATTTCCTTGGTGATGATGCCGGCGCGGGCGAATTCGAGCTGCGTCACGGGCGCGTTGCCAACGCCGCGGAACGGCTTCGGCTTGTTGGGGAAGTCGCGCGCGAGCGCCTTGCCGGTAACGTTGCCGTTGTCTTCCGGCCTGATGTCGCGTCCCTCGTAGGCCTCTACCCCGCCACGCGCAGTGATCCAGCTGGCGCGGTGACGGGCCAAGCCCTGCTCGACGTCGATGGTCGCGTCGGCGTCCGTGTAGGGGCCGGAAGGGTCATAGACGCGGAACGGCGGTTCGTTGGCTTCCGCCTGCAGCGCGATCTCGCGGAACGGCACGCGCACATCGGCGTGGCCGGCCGGCGCGTCATAGATTTTGCGGCTGCCTTGGATCGGGCCGGTGGTCACCGTCGGCAGCATGAGTTCTGCGGCGCGCGTCATCTTGTTCATCGTCGTCTCCTTGCAGGTTCGGCGGCCGTGGTCGTGCTTAATCGGCCTTGGATTTCAGATATCTAGCGTTTCAGTGGGCGTTTGGTTGGATGACCCGGCAGCGCGCCGTAGATCGCGTGTGCCCAGTCGGCCGACATGGTGTCGGGCACGACGCCGGTCTGCAGGATGGTTGAGAGCGTCGCGTTGGAGGCGAGCACGATCGCCACGCCGCGCACGATGCCGGGCAGGCCCGACACCTCGATGCAGCGGGCGATGCCCTCGTACCAGCGCGGCTCGGCAAGGTTGGCCAGATCGCCGAGACCGTGCAGCGTGACACGCAGATGCGCGCGCTGGCGGCTCAGGATGCGCAAGGTCTTGACCGCCTCGCCGTTCGGCAGGCCGGCCCGCAGCATCACCAGCGTATAGGGCTCGCTGGTGTAACCAAGCATGTCGAGGGCATCATCGGCGGTGGCCGCGCGCTCGATGGCGCTGACGCCATAGCGCTTGAGCACGCTGCTGATCACGTCGGCCATCGCATCGTCGTGGTCGACGAGCAGAATGTTGGCAGCCGACAGCACTTTGCGGAGCTGCTCCGCACTGGCGGTTTGCATATCGCGTGATGTACCCATGTCCGTCCCTTCGCCGGCATGACCCGGATCAGGTCCTAAGGGTAGCAGGGCAGTGATCAGCCCCATCTCAGCCGGCTACTGCCGACCCCCCTCGGAACGACCGTACTCTGGATCATGTGAACCGAAATGGCAAGGATGGGGAAACGGCATGGGGAGGCGGGCGTCTTGGCAACCGCATGAACGCCGGCCACCGCATCCCACAACAGGTTTGCAAAGGCCCGGGGCCTTTGGCGAGTGGTGTTTGAGGGTGCGCGCAGTTCCCTCGACCATCGCGCTGTCACGCCTGGCGCCTCAATACACTTTCGGCACGAACATCGATTCCGGGATCGGCTTTGGCGTGAAGTCGGGGGCGCGCATGCGGTCGGGCAGAACGACCGGCTCGTGTGGCACGTCGCCGTAGGAGATCTGCGACAGCAGGTGCTGGATCATATTGAGGCGTGCGGTCTTCTTGTCGACCGCCTGCACGATCCACCAGGGCGCCTCGGAAATGTGCGTGCGCTCGATCATCTCTTCCTTGGCGCGCGTGTAATCCTCCCAACGCTTGCGCGACTCGAGATCCATCGGCGACAGCTTCCACTGTTTCAGCGGATCGTGAATGCGCATCTGGAACCGCAGATGCTGCTCGTCGTCGGTGATCGAGAACCAGTATTTGATCAAAATCGTGCCCGACCGCACCAGCATGCGCTCGAACTTCGGCACGCTGCGGAAGAACTCCTGGACTTCGTCCTCGGTGCAGAAGCCCATCACGCGCTCGACGCCGGCGCGATTGTACCAGCTGCGGTCGAACAGCACGATTTCGCCGCCGGCGGGCAGATGCTGCACGTAGCGCTGGAAGTACCACTGGCTGCGCTCGCGCTCGGTCGGCGCGGGCAGGGCGACGATGCGGCAGCTGCGCGGGTTGAGGCGCTGGGCAACGCGCTTGATCGCCCCCCCTTTGCCTGCCGCATCGCGACCCTCGAACAGCACGATCACTTTCAGCTTCTTGTGGGCGACCCAGTCCTGCAGGCGCACCAGCTCGCGCTGCAGGCGGAACAGCTCCTTGAAGTAGGTCGCGCGCTGTTGAGTTGAGCTCTCCGGGTTCTTCGACAGATCGCCGACCAGGGCCGCCAGCCGCTCGTCGTCCAACTCGAGTTCGAGTTCCTCATCGAAGTCGTCGGCGATCTCGGCTTCGATCCGGGCGCGGGAGGTCATGGGGGCTCCGTTACGATGGAGAGGCAGGCAAGTTGGCACCAATGTGGAACCGTCGACGTGACGCGCCTATGACACTATCGGCAGGCGCGCAACCCTGGTCAATGGTTCGACGCTGCGCGGCAACTACCAATTTCTGACTTGTAGAAGAACGTTCGTTCTGTTACGCAATAGCGATGCCGCGAGCGAGCGCCCATTCCCGAGACGATTTGATCGCGAGGGCGATGCTGCGTTTCTGGCAGCACGGCTTCGGCGCGACCTCGATGGACGATCTGGTGCGGTCGACGGGCGTCAGCCGGCACAGCATCTATTCGCAGTTCGGCGGCAAGGGGGAGCTCTTCGCGGCGTGCCTCGATGCCTACGTGCTGGCCGTGGTGACGCCGGCGTTCGCGCAGGTGGAGGCGCCAGGCGCGACGCTCGATGCGATCACTGCCTACTTCGAGGAACAGATTGCCTGCGGCGAGGCGGCCGGCTTGCCGGGCTTCGGCTGCCTGATGGCCAACACCATGACCGAGGTTGCCCCGTGCAATGGGGCCGTGGCGGCGATTGTCGCTCGCCATAACGGGCGGCTGCAGAGCGGCTTCTGCGCAGCATTGAAGAACACGTCGCGCGGTGCCGGCCGGATGTCGGCATCGCGGTCGACCGATGACCTGGCCCTCGCACTGGTCGTGTTCGCGAACGGCCTGTGGTCATTCTCCCGCACCGTGTCGGATGCGCGGCCTTTGCGCAGCGCGACCCATGAAATGCTGCTCTTGACACGAGAGAGGAACAGCCGATGAACCTTGGAACCGCGAGTGAGCGGATCGGCGTGCCGCGTGCGCTGCTGCTGGCCGTGCTGTTGAATGCGCTGTGGATCAACGTTTCCGAGTGGTTCCGCTATTATGTGTTCGTGATGCCGATGATGCGTCAGGCGTTCCCGCAGATCCCCGACGTCGCGCCCCTGAGCATTCCGGTCGCCTTGGTGTGGGAAGTGTGGGGAACGATCCTGATCGCGGCGGTCGTCGGCTTTACCTGGCTCTTCCTCGAGCGTTTCGGCGGCGGCACGGGAAACGCCCTGGCGGCGGGGACGTGGGCGTGGCTCGGCATCTTCGGCATTCTCTGGATCGGGCTCCTCAACATGAACCTTGCGACCCCAAGTGTCGTCGCGGCCGCGTTGCCGCTGGCCTGGGTCGAACTGGCCGTCGCCGCGCTGATCGTTGATTGGTGCCGTTCCAAGTATGGCGTGCACGCCTGACCCGCGTTGTCGTCAATAGGTTTCCACATGATAGCGGCCAGCGCCGCGCATCACGGGCTTGAGAGCCGCCCAGTCGAGGCCATGGCCGCGACAGATATCAGCCAACGCCTCGTCGACGCCGGTTTCCATGCCCTTGAGGCCGCAGATGAAGATGTGGGTTGCCTCCGACTTGAGAAGAGCAGCTACCCCCGAACCCGCCACCCGCATGCGGTCCTGGACGTATTCCTTCGGCTTGTCCGGCACACGGCTGAACACCAGGTGCTGCTCGAGAATGGTCTGCGGCACTTTCTGCAAGGGGCCGAAGTAGGGCAGTTCCTCGGGCGTGCGGGCGCCGAAAAACATGACGAGGCGGCCCGTGGCGCCCGGCATCGCCCGCCGGCGCCGCTCCGTGAACGCACGGAATGGCGCCGATCCGGTGCCGGTGCAGATCATGACGATGTTGGCGGCCGGATCGTTCGGCATCAGGAACGTGGCGCCGAACGGGCCCGTCACCTGCACCTTGTCGCCGACCTTCAAGTCGCACATGTAGGTGGAGGCGAGGCCACCCGGCGTACGCTTGATCGTCAGTCCGATGTTATTGGCGTTGCGCTTCTCGCCGTCGCGCGCCGAGGCGATCGAGTAGAGGCGGATGTCGTGTGGCCGTCCGTCGGGTTTGGCGCCGGGGGGCACAATGCCGATCGACTGGCCTTCGAGGACCGGGAAGACCGCATCGCCAAAGCCCAGCACAATATGCCGTACGTCGCTTTCGGTGGCGGCTGCCGTGATGCGGAAGTTGCCCTGCACGGTCGCGACCAGTGACTTTGCGCGGGAGTGCAGGTTGACCGATGGCTTGGCCGCGGATGCGGGCGCGACCGCCTTGCCACCGGCACCGGCATGGGCGGCGTGAAGCAGCGCGCCGACGTCGATATCGACGGCGTCGCCGAGGTCAGCGGCGGCACTGCCGAGGTCCTCTTGCTTCGGCAGTTCGGTCCAGCCCAACTGCTCCGCAATCGTGAACAGGCGCTGTCCCGGCACCACGCGCCAGTTGTCGATCGAACCTGTGGGGCAGGGCGAGATACAGTCCATGCAGAAGTTGCACTTCTCGGCGTCGACCACATAGTTGTTGTCATCGTGGGTGACGGCGCCGACCGGGCACGTCGCCTCGCAGGTGTTACACCGGATGCAGATTTCCGGGTCGATGACGTGTTGCTTTTTGAGGGCAACCGACGGCGCAGGCGTGCTCATGAGATCACCGCCTGCATGGTCTCGCCCTGCGCGCCTCGGGCGTTCAGGTGGCGAACGTCAACGTGCCGATCATCGCCAGGATCGCCAACACCAGGCTGTAGCCCAGCACATAGCGGACGCCGTTGCCGGTGTCGCCTTGGCGCGCATGCGACGTGCTGAGGACCGTTCTCTGCTGGGTAGCCATGGACTGCACTCCCTGTTGGTCGCACGCCCAAAAACGCGACATTATGAAGCATGGACTTATCCTCCATCCTTGTCATCGCGCGTTCCATCCCGATGCCCGCACTTTCATGTGATGCAGCTCATGCTTTGGTCGCGCCGTAGAACAGTACCCACGTGGCGAAGTCGTCGGAGAACTGTGCGAACCGGTGCTCGTCGCCGGCTGCTGCGAATAGCGCATCGCCGGCCTTGAACGCCGTCGTAACGCCATTGCGCTCGAACAGCCCATGGCCGGCAATGACGAAATACAACTCGTCGCGGTCGTGCGGACGCTGCGGATCGTGATCCTTGGGCACGTAGTGGCGGACTTCGATGTCGCCATTCGACAGCGCGACGCGTGACAGCCCACTGGCGGAGACTGGCCAGTGTGCCATGTCGGTGGGCGAGAACAGGGTGGGAGTGGTCACGGGGCACGACCTCGGTTCGGGTTGGCACTGCGGCGTGATGATAACTCAACCTCGGGGGCCGTGCGACCGTTCAACTTGCGCGCGGCTCGGCCACTGGCAGGCCCGTGAATGCGGCGATCTGCGCCACCGCACTGTGCGCTTCCTTTCTGTCCATGGTGACGCCGATGGTCGAAACTTCCCGGCCGTCGGTCAGCAAGAGCATCGGGCGCGCCTGCGGTCTTCTTCTCGGAGCACCGACCCCGACCACACCGACGGTGCGCACGTCGGCAAAGGGGATGGTCAACGTTGATTGCCGGCCCGGACGCGTTGCGTGGATCGTGACCTGTCTCGCCGACCGGTCGAAGGTCGAATGCTGATGCTCGGCAAGCAGAAGAGTGGAGCCGAACAGCGCCACCGTGGCCAACACGAGTACTCCAAAGATCACCAGGAAGGTGCCGTTGCGCGCTGTCCCAAAGACCGTGTCGAACAGCACTAGGCCAGCCAACAGGGCAGGCAGAGCGGTGAACAGCACGCCGAACGCACGGGTCGACCACACCATGAAGGTCCGGTCGGCGATCACCAGCGAGTTTTCCGAGGGGGCGGACATGGCACTTCCTCAATGGCAATTTGCCGAACTTGGCGTATCCGCAGATCACGGCGCGCGAATGGACAAATGGCAACGGATGTTCAGGATGTGCTCGTTGCCGTCGGCGCAGCCACCTCACCCCCGGGCGATTCTGACATACTCGAAGTCGCCGTCCTTGTTGTCGATTCCGATCTTGGGGGCTGCGATCCAGTTGGCATACTTGCCGCGCTCCCAGCAGGGCTCCATCAGGGAGGCGATGAAGTCGCCGTCGTCCTTGGAGGGGAGCCATTGTGCTTCGCCCTTGATCCACTCCATGTCGCTCAGCAGGCGGCCGTCGGGGCTGGCCTTCACATCCTTGAACTCGCCGATATGGCGGTGGAACGCGACCGAGGGCAGCGCGATTCTGAAGTTGATACCCAACTTCTCGATGATCTTGTTCCAACGGTTGATGCCGCCCTGGCAGTCCTTCACGTAGTCGTCGCGTAGGCGCATGTTCAGCGCGGTCAGCGCCGGCTCATCGACGAGTTTCAATTCGCCGTTGATCAGCTTCAGGACCGGGTAGGTCGCGCGCGACAACTCGTGGTCGTCCTCGATGCGGGTCTCCATGAAGCGGCCCTTGACGCCCGAGTGGTAGAAGTTTGCGGCGTTGGTCGACACCTCTGAGCCGAACAGGTCGAGCGACAGGGAGAAGTGCAGATTGGCCTTCTTCTGCAGGGTCGGCAGGTCGACGACGCCAAGCGCCCGGATTTTCGCGATATCATAGGGGTCTTCGATGCCGGCAGCCTTCATCGCAGCGCAGGTACGCTCGATGACGCGGCCAACGCCGGTCTCGCCGACGAACATGTGGTGCGCTTCCTCGGTCAGCATGAAGCGGCAGGTGCGCGACATCGGATCGAAACCCGATTGCGCCAGGCTTTCGAGCTGCATCTTGCCATCACGATCGGTGAAGAACGTGAACATGAAGAACGACAGCCAGTCGGGCGTCACCTCGTTGAAGGCCCCCAGCATGCGCGGCTGATCGACGTCGCCGGAGCGGCGCTGCAGCAGGCCGTCGGCCTCCTCGCGGCCGTCCTTGCCGAAGTACTTGTGCAGCAGATAGACCATCGCCCACAGGTGGCGGCCTTCCTCGACGTTGACCTGGAACAAATTGCGCATGTCGTAGAGCGAGGGCGCCGTTTTGCCCAAGTGGCGCTGCTGCTCGACGGAGGCCGGCTCGGTATCGCCCTGAATCACGATCAAGCGGCGCAGCATGGCGCGGTATTCGCCCGGCACGTCCTGCCAGGCCTTCTCGCCCTTGTGCGCACCGAAGTTGACCTTGCGCTCGGTTTCCTGCGGTGCCAGCAGAATACCCCAGCGGTACTCAGGCATCTTCACATAATCGAACTTGGCCCAGCCCTTGGGGTCGATCGAGATCGCCGTGCGCAGGTAGACGTCCGACGACTGGAAGCCATCCGGGCCCTGTGCCATCCACCAGTCGATGTAGCCGGGATGCCATTGCTCGAGCGCTTTCAACACGCGTTGATCATCGACCAGCCCGACGTTATTCGGGATCTTGGTCGAGTAGTCGACGGCGCCGGCGGGGGTGGCGGAGGAGGCGGTCATGGGGGCTCCGGGTTAATTTTGAATGCAGCTGGTTGCCAGCTCGCGTATTGTCCCTGGTAGGGCAGTTGGAGAACTGTTGTGTCGAACGAGGTCGCGCGGCGTCTGCGCTCGATGCCGACAGAAGAAGAACGAATCCTCTGGGCCGAACTTCGGAAGCGGCGTGTCGCCGGGTTGCGGTTCCGCCGACAGCATCCGATCGGACCCTACACCGTTGATTTCGTGTGCCTCGAACGTCGCTTCATCGTTGAAGTCGATGGCGTGCAACACGGTGAGCCGGCGAAATCGGTCAAGGACGCCCATCGAACTGCTTGGCTCGAGAGCCGCGGCTACTGCGTGTTCCGTGCCTGGAATTGGGAAATACGTGAAAACCTTGAAGGCGTTATCACGAGCATGCTGGGAGAGTTGGGCCTGCTTTTGCCTGCCGAAGTCACCCCCCACCCCGGCCCTCCCCCTCAAGGGGGGAGGGAGGGAAGATGATTGCGGGCAGTTGTCGCGTGGCTGGCTTTGACCGTTGTCAGATCCCAACTGAACTCGAGCCTGGCGCGGCCCTCCGTGAGGTAACTCCCCACTCCCCTTTCTTACCCTCCCCCCTTGAGGGGGAGGGCCAGGGTGGGGGGGAGCGGCTTGCGCGGTTCGTGCCGCGTGAGTTGGCAATTCCACCGTCACACCCGTTCCCGGTTGAACTCGGCCTTTTGCCCCGTGCCATACCGCTTGAGCGCGCCGTTTTCGCCGGCCGCGTTCGCGCGCTGGAAGATCCAGTTCTGCCAGGCAGTGAGGCGGCCGAAGATGCGGGTTTCCATGGTTTCGGGCCCGGGGAAGCGCAGGTTCGCCTCGAGGCCGGTCAAGCCGTCGGGCGAGAAGCTCGCGCGCTCTTCGAGGAACACGCGTACCTCGTCCCAGTCGATGTGCTCGTAGGCCATCGTGACAAGGCCGAGTTCGTCGCAGGTCTCTGCATCAAGCGGTTTGCCGCTGTGCGACTGGGCAGCCGCTACGCTCGCCGGTTCGCCGAGGAACCGCGTCTGCAGGCGGGTCAGATCGTTGCTCATGGGATAGGCGCCGAAGTTCGCCGCGCCCAGCGTGATTGCGGCGGACGCCCGGTTGTCGCCGGGGAAATTGCCCGACAACATGAATGTGCGGTCGCAGGCGAAGGCAAGCTCGGCGAGTGAGCCCGCAAAGCAGCTGCCGGGGGTGATTTGGGCCACCAAAGTGCGTGACGTCACGTCGATGCGTTTCAACAATCGCCGCCAGAACCCGGTGATCTCACGGGCGAGCCAGTGGTCAGCATGCGCGGCCAGCAACGCATCGTGGGCGAGCACGGCCAGCGCATCGCCGCTGGTCTTGAATGTCAGCACGCCGATGTCGAGTTCGTTGAGGCGCAGGTGCAATATCGCATCGTCGAGATCGCGGGCGCAGGCCAATGGCCAGAATTGGTCGCCGAGCGCCACCATTTCGCCGGCACTGGCAGGAACCGGTGAGGTTGGGCCCTGAACTGTAATCGTCGCCCGCCGGCTCGCCCGTTCGATTTCGACGCGCACGTTGGCGTAGGTGACGGTGTCGCCCTCGATCTGGCGGGCCAGGGGGGGGAGCGTTATGCCCGTTGTCCCGCTGCGGCGGATCGATGTGGCGGCGAGCTTGGTCGCGGCGTCCGAAACCGCCGCCTGGAACTTCGAGTTCGGCGCGGTTGTGTCCACCAGCCGCCAGGCGACCGCCCGCTTGCCCTTCACACCCTCCTCGGTGGTGCAGAACGCGTCCGCCAGATCGCGGCGCACGCGGCGCTTGTCGGTGACGCGGGTGAGGCCGCCCGTTCCCGGCAGCACCGCGAGCAACGGCAGTTCAGGCAGCGACACGGTCGAACTGCCGTCATCGGCCAGAATGATGTGGTCGCAGGCGAGTGCCAATTCATAGCCACCGCCCGCCGCCGTGCCCTGGATCGCGCACAGGAACTTGAGGCCGGAGTGCGCACTCGCATCCTCCATGCCGTTGCGGGTCTCATTCGTGAACTTGCAGAAGTTGACCTTGTGCGCGTGCGTCGAGCCGGCCAGCATGCGGATGTTGGCGCCGGCGCAGAACACCCGCTCCTTGCCCGATTTCAGGATCACGACCTTCACGCCGGGATGCTCGAACCGCAGCCGTTGGATCGCATCCGACAGCTCGATGTCGACACCCAGATCATAGGAATTGAGCTTCAGCTGGTAGCCGGGAAACAGCCCGGCATCCTCGCTCACATCCATGATCAGCTGCGCCGTGTCGCCATCGACCTGGAGCTTCCAGTGGCGATAGCGCTGGGGTGTGGTCTGGAAGTCGATCATGCGGGCAGCTTTCCGAAATGGCACTGGCTGGCAGTGAAAAATATTGCATCTACGATGATGTGTCAATGCAATATAATGCACTTTGACCGAGATCTAGCCTCCGCCGCCGGGCGCAGGCCCGATTGTTTCCGTCGCTGGAACCGGCGCCAGGGGGCGCTTGCGGATCAGCTTACGCAGCAGCAGGAACAGCGCAAGGGCGGCACTCAAGATGCCGGTGAAGGCAAACAGCGCGCCGCTGCCGGTCCGGTCCATCAGGATCGACGCCGCGATCGGGCCAATCGTCGCGCCGGTTCCCCAGAGCACCAGCATGGCGCTCGACCAGGATATGCGCTCATCATCGTGCGCGATGTCGTTGGCGTGGGCGACGGCCAGCGAATAGAGCGGTGCCGGCGCGCCGGCCCAAAGTGCAGCAAGCACTGCGAGCGTCCACACGCCTGGCGCCTCCACGAACCAGAGCAAAGATGACAGCATCGCCGCCGCCATGGCCGCGCCCAGCATCACCGTGCGCCGACCGATTTTGTCGGACAGGAACGACAGCGGCAGCTGCATGGCGAGGCCGCCGAACTGCATCGCCGCCAGCAGTACTGCGATTTTGTCCACGGGCACGCCGCGCGCCACCGCATATACGGGGAACAGGCTCGCGCCGGCTGTCGTCACCAATGCGTGTGTCAGGCAGCCGGCTGCAGCCGCTGGTGCCCGCAGCGGCATGTCCCAGATCCGCCCACTGATCGCGCGTCGCCCGATGGCCGGAGCATCGCCTTTCACGGCCAGCGACAGGCTGGGCACGCACAGATAGATCGCGGCACCTGCGACAAACAGCAAACTCAGGCGCGGTTCGACAAACGCCATCGAGATCTGGGCGACCATGAAGGCTGCCCGGGTCAGCGCCATATACATGCCAAACACCAAGCCGCGGCGGGCCGGCGTTGCGTTGGAAGCAAACCAGGCTTCGAACAGCACGATGGCGCAGGCCGAGCTGAAACCCGATACGGTCCGCGCCGCCGCCCACAGAAATGGATCGTCGGTCACGAGCAAGGCAGCTGCGCTCGCCGCATTGACGCAAGCGAAAATGCCGAGTGCGATGCGCGCGCTGCCGATCGCTGCAATGAGCGGAGCAGCGAACAGGCTGCCGAACAGAAAGCCGACCGATTGCGCGGTCGAAACCCAGCCGACCACGGTTGCTGCAAACCCGCTGAGGCTCAACTGTACCGGCACGACACCCATCAGCAGGCCGGTCGCCAGCTGGTGCATGCCAGCCAGCAGGAACAGGGCGGCGAGGATGGAGCCGGTTCCAGCCGGCGCGGGGGCGGTCGATCGATCAGCCATAGGGGCGCCACCGGTCGAGGGTAGTTCCGCCCATCGAGCACCTCTCCAACGATCGGGTGCCAAGGGCTTGAGGCCCTTGCCGGAGGCTCGCAGGCAGCGTCTCCAATTCTGCTGCGGAATCGGCAATCATCATTCTGGCCCTCGCTGTAGCAAACGACCATGACAGGCGCCGCAGCCCGGCTCAACACTCCCCCTCGACAGGCACGCGCATCTGGTCGCACACTTGGCTCGTTGTCGATCATGGGAGGCGTCGCGTGGCCGAGATCTTCAAGGATGTCCGCAAGAAGGAATACCTGAACGCAGCGGGTGCCGACAAACCACTGAAGTCGCCGATCCCCCATGCCACGCTGCAGAAAGCGCGCGCCTGGCGCAAGCAGCGGCTGGTCGCCAAGGTCGTGGAACACGAGTGCGCGGCGATCCTGCTCTATGATCCGCTCAACATCCGCTATGCCCTCGACGTATCGAACATGCAGCTGTGGATGACGCACAATGCGTCGCACTATGCGATGGTCTGCGCCGACGGGCACGGCATCGCCTTCGAATACGGCCGCTCCGAGCATCTGGCAAAGGGCATCGAGATCATCGACGAAGTGCGCACCGCCAAATCGTGGTTCTATTTCACCGCCGGCAACCGCATCCACGAACGCGTCAACGCCTGGGCCGACGAGGTCGCCGAAATCGTCCGCCAGCGCGGCGGGGGAAAGAACATGCGGCTTGCCGTCGACAAGCTGGAGCCGCTCGGTGTCGATGCCCTGCGCAAGCGTGGCGTCATCCTGGTCGAGGGCCAGGAACTCACCGAGCACGCCCGCAAGATCAAGTCGCCGGAAGAGCTCGAACTGATGCGCTGGACCATTCGCGTTTGCGAAGCGGGCATGGCGCGCATGTACGAGCATTCACTGCCCGGCCGGACCGAGAACGAGATCTGGGCCGAACTGCACTTCGAGAATATCCGGTCGGGGGGCGAGTGGATCGAGACGCGGCTGCTGGCCGCCGGCCCGCGCACCAACCCGTGGTTCCAGGAGTGCTCCGATTACGTGTGCAAGGCCGGCGACATGCTATCGTTCGATACCGACCTGATCGGCCCCTACGGCTACTGCGCCGATCTCTCGCGGTCGTGGACCGTCGGGCACACGAAGATGACCGCGAAACAGAGCGAGCTGTACAAGGTCGCGCTCGACCAGATCAACCACAACCTCGGCGTCTTGAAGGGTGGTATGACCTTGGCCGAGTTCAACGACAAGAGCTGGCAGATCCCGGCCAGATATCAGCCCTGTCGTTACTCGGTCGCGCTGCACGGCGTCGGGCTGTGTGACGAGTGGCCATCGGTGCCAACCCATGTCGACTTCGCCAAGGCCTGCACGGGAACACTCGACGAAAACATGTGCGTATGCGTCGAAAGTTTGATCGGCGAAGAAGGTGGGGCCGAATGCATCAAGCTCGAAACGCAAGTGCTGCTGACCGCCAACGGCTGCGTCCGGCTCGACAGTTTCCCATGGGAGGTGGTGTGACATGAAAAAGCGCGAGATCACGATCGCGTTGCTCGACGAGATCCAGGATGGCTTCAATCGTCACGACGTCGATGCGATCCTGTCCCACTTCACCGACGACTGCCTGTGGCTGATGGCGCGTGGCCCTTCGGCGCCGGAGGGGCGCAGCTGTGCCGGCAAGGCCGAGATCGGGGAAGTCCTGCGTGGCCGCTACATGCAGATCCCCGACATGCGCTGGGAGGAGATACGGCACTGGATCTGCGATCCCACCAAGGCGATCTCCGAGTGGGTGGTGCGCGGCACGCCTATCGGCGGCAAACCGTTCGAATACCTCGGCTGCGATCTGTGGGAATTCCGCGACGGGTACGTGACGAAGAAAGACACATACTGGAAGTATGTGGAGTGACAAAAACTGGCCTGAGTGTGCGCGATGCCGTAGGTTGCGTTGGGCGCCCTCTTGCGCCGTAACCCAACACCTTCGACCACCCGTGAATGTTGGGTTGCGACCGGCAAGGGGGCCGGTCTGACCCAACTACGGATACCGCCGAC
Organism: Hyphomicrobiaceae bacterium; assembly: GCA_021730785.1. Lineage (GTDB taxonomy): Bacteria > Pseudomonadota > Alphaproteobacteria > Rhizobiales > Hyphomicrobiaceae > JAKFWF01. The sequence continues at coordinate 4,629 of JAKFWF010000055.1, read as the reverse complement.
GCCGCCCATGCCGTGTCGGGCTTCGCGTGGAACGGTGGGCACAACCAGGACGGCCAGATTGTCAGTCGCGCTCAGCACCGACCTGCGGCGGCTGCACCCGTCTGACTCACTCCGGCAGCGTCATCGTGGCGACCATGCGGCGGATCAGCGGGGCTAAGGCGAGGACGATCGGCAGCATGATCAGCCAGGAGATCACCCAGGAAATCCCCCACCGCGTCATGGATTGAACCGTCAGCCCAACGATGGGCACGGTCGCGATGCCCGTCGCCACCCCGGTCGTGATCGCGGACTGAATGGCCGCAAACAGGTAAGGTGCGTAGCTGCTCGGCAATCGCTGCATGGGGGAGATGGTTCCGGTTTTGCCAATTCAAGTGTTGCCAAATGGCATGCTGCGCTGGAGAATGCCACGCTGTTTGGCAGACCTCAAACCGAAGTCGTCGCCCCTCCACTCAACTCCCGGTGACAGGCAATCGTATGCGCACCGAACTGTCGCACCGGCGGCATCTCGCGCTCACAGACCCCCTCGATCTTTTTCGGGCAGCGGCTGGCAAACCCACAGCCGGCGAGCCGCTCGGTCGGGCTCGGCATGTTGCCCTTGAGGACGATGGCCGGTGCACTCGCATCTGGATCGGGCTTGGGCGCGGCTTCGAGGAGGGCTTCCGTATAGGGATGGAAGGGGGCTGCAAACACCTGTGACGCTGGCCCGTATTCGACGATGCGTCCGAGGTACATGACGGCGACCCAGTCGGCCATGTGGCGCACCAGACCAAGGTCGTGGCTGATCAGCACGAGGGCCAAGTCGCCGGTCTCCAGCAGTTCGCCGAGCAGATTGACGATCGCCGCCTGCACCGACACGTCGAGGGCCGACACCGGCTCGTCGGCGATGATGAGATCGGGCTGGCCGGCCAGCGCGCGCGCCACCGCCACCCGCTGCCGTTGGCCGCCCGACAGCTGGTGCGGCTTGCGGCGCAGCAGGTCTGCCGGCAGGCGCACGCGCTCCATGAGTTTCAACACTTCGGCTTTGGCATCGGCGCGCGACAGCCCGCGCTGCTGGCGCAGGGGCCGCGTCAACGCGAACTCGATCGAGTGACTGGGATTGAGCGTCGAATCCGGGTTCTGGAACACCATCTGGATGCGCCTGCGCGTATCGGGGGAGCGCTGGTCCACGCCGACCGTGCCGATCTCTTCTTGCATGGCGCCGGGCGACTCCCCGGTGGGGAGCCGGCCGCCCGGCGCGGACGTGTGCAGTGCGCCCGTGTCTTCGGTTGCGCCCGGCGACTCCGCTTCGCGGAGCCGGCCGCCGGGCGCAGAAGAATGAGGCGCGGCGCGGCGCAGCGTTGCGCTGCCGGACGTCGCCGGGATCAGTCCACTGACCACCTTGGCGAGCGTCGACTTGCCTGAGCCGCTCTCGCCGACGATGGCGAGTGTCTCGCCGGCGCGCGCTGCCATCGATGCGTCGCTGAGTGCATAGATACTGGCGCCCGACGTGAAGCCGAAACGGCCGGTCAGATCGTAACGCTTCGACAGCTTGTCGAGGGCGAGCAGCACCTGGCCGCGGTTGGCGGCAGCGGCTGGCATCGACGTCCGGGCGCTGGGCTTTGCCGCGGCGACAACGGCGAGGCGGCTGCAGCGTGCCATATGCGCGCCATCTCCCATGACGGCGGTCAGTGCAATTGGTCTTGTTTCGCAAGCAACCGGCTCGACATGGCCGCAGCGCGGCGCGAACGCACATCCGGTTCGTGCCCGGTCGGCGGCTTTCAAAGTGCCGTCGATCGGAGATAGCCGCCGATGGCCACCCCCCGCGACCGGTGCCTTATGCTCCGGCAGGGCCGCGAGCAGCCCGCGCGTGTAGGGGTGGGCCGGCGCCTTGAACACATCGCGGATGCTGCCGGTTTCAACCAGCCGTCCCGCGTACAGCACGCCGATGCGGTCGCACAGCCGGGCGACCGTGCCAAGGTTGTGGGAAATGAACAAAATGGCGGTGCCGAACTTTGCGCGCAACTCGGTGACAAGGTCGAGGATCGCCGCCTCGATGGTCACATCGAGGCCGGTGGTCGGCTCGTCCATGATCAGCAGTTTCGGCTCGGCCATCAGTGCCATGGCGATGACGACGCGCTGCTGCTGGCCCCCCGACAGCTGGTGCGGATAACGCTCCATCATGGCGGTGGCGTCGGGCAGGCGGACTTCACCCAGCATGGCGATGGCGCGGGCGCGCGCCTTGGCGGCATCCGTTTCGCCGTGCAGCAGTGGCACCTCGATCAGCTGGCGGCCGATCGTCATGACCGGGTTCAAGCTCGACATGGGGTCTTGGTAGACCATGGCGATGCGGTTGCCGCGCAGCGCGCGCAGTTCGGCCGTTGCCATGGCGGCGACGTCGCGCCCCTCGAACAGGATGCGGCCATTGGTAAGCGACAGTCCGCGGCCGAGATAGCGCATGACGGCGAGCGCGACGGTGGACTTGCCGCAACCCGATTCACCAACGAGGCCGAACGCTTCGCCGGGCGCGATGTCGAAGCTCACGTCCTGCAGGATGCGGCTGCTGCCGCGACGGCCGTTGGCTTCGACGCCAAGGCCGTCGAGGGTGAGCATGGCTGTGGTCGTGGGGGCTGTGGCGCCGTCAGGCATGGGCCACTCCCGGACTCTGTCGCCCGTCTCAGCCATCCTGCCCGGCCTCCTTGAGGCCCGTGGCGAGGAAATTGAAGCCGATCACCAGCGTCGAGATGGCGAGGCACGGGATCAGCGTCATGTGCGGATAGACGAACAGCAGGCCATAGGTCTCCTTCACCATGCCGCCCCAATCGGGATCGGGCGGCGGCAGGCCGACGCCGAGGAAGCCCAGCACGCCGATCGCGATCGTGGTGTAGCCGAGCCGCAGGAAGAAATCGACGATCAGCGGTCCGCGCACGTTCGGCAAGATCTCGACCAGCATGATGTAGGCGGCGCTCTCGCCGCGCATGCGGGCGGCCGCCACATAGTCGCGGTTCTTCACGTCGAGGGTTACGGCGCGCACGATGCGGGCGATGATCGGCGCCGAGGTCAGCCCGATCACGGCGATGATGTTGAAAGCCGACGCGCCGAACTTGGCAATGATGATCAGATAGAGGATGATCTTCGGGAACGCCAGCATGGTGTCGCCGATCCGCGTGATCAGCGCGTCGATCCAGCCGCCGCGATAGCCGGCGAGCAGGCCCAGGATCGAGCCAAGGATTGCGGCGGTCAGCACTGCGATCGGGGCGACGGTCAGAACGGTGCGCGCGCCATGGGCGATGCGGGACCACATGTCCCGGCCAAGGTTGTCGACGCCGAGCCAGTGCGCGCGCGAGGGGTAGGGGTCGGCGATCAGCAGATAGTCGATTCTGTTCGGCGGGTAGGCGGTCAGCCACGGTGCAAACAGGGCGACGATCGCCCAAAACAGCAGGATCACGCCCCCAATCGTGCCGATCGGCGAAGCGGTCAGCACCCGCAGCCCAACCGCGAGCCAGGGGTCGCGCGTGCCCCCCACGTCGGCATCCGCGTCACGCGTCTCCAGCCTGGGCAGGACTTCCGTCATACGCGGATCCTCGGGTCGAGCGCCATGTAGCCCAGATCGCCGAACAGCTGCGTCAGCATGGTGACGACAACCGCGACCAGCGTGCCCGCTTCGATGATCGCGATGTCCTTGGCGAGCGCTGCTTCCAACATCATGCGGCCGAAGCCTGGATAGGCGAACACGGTCTCGACCACGACGAGGCCCGAGACGAGATAGTTCAGCTGCAGCAGGATCACCGTGAACGGCGCGATCAGCGCGTTGCGCACCGCGTGGCCGCGCACGACCTGGCCAAAGCTCATGCCCTTCAACGTCGCGGTGCGTATGTAGGGCTGGCGCATCACCTCGACCATGGACGTGCGGATCATCGAGATCAGATAGCCGGCGTCATACAGTGTCACGACCAGCACCGGCATCACGAACTGGCTCCAGATCGGCCAGCCCGTGTCGCTGCGCAAGGGCGACGTGCCCGGCAGTATGCCGAGCCCCACGACGAAAATTGCGATCAGGAATACGCCCATCGCGAACTCGGGGATCGAGGCCGTGATCGAGGAGAACACCGACACGGCGCGATCGGTGAAACTGCCCTCACGGCTGCCGGCCAGCACGCCGAGGACCACCGACAGCGGCACGATCACCGCAAAGCTGACGGCGGCGAGTAGCAGCGTGTTGCCCAGCCGGTCCCACAGGATGCTCGCGACCGGCGCCCGGTAGACGATCGACTGGCCAAGGTCGCCGGTCAGCGCACGGCCCATGTATTCGAAGTAGCGCACGATCGCTGGCCGATCGAGCCCCATCTCACGCGTCACTTTCTCGACCTGGTCGGCGTTGGCATAGGGGCCGAGGATCTTCGACACCACATCGCCCGGCGTCCACTCGTTGAGCATGAACACCAGCAGCGACACGGCCAGCAGCGTGAACCCCATGTTGAACAGCTGTTTGGCGGCGAAGCGGAGCATGGGGGTGTCGGTGGTCCAGGAGTTGCTCGGATGTCGAGCCTAGCCCTGGGGCTGTGCCGCCGCAATCTGGAACGTCGGGGTTGCAACGCCGGGGCTGGGCAAGTTTGGGCAGTGTGCAGCGCGGGCGGCGAGGGGTGGGAGTTC
>JAKFWF010000054.1 GCA_021730785.1 Hyphomicrobiaceae bacterium | reverse complement strand
TCCGGCAAGACCGGTCTCGCGTTGAAGCCGATCGCGCGCCTCGCCGAGGCGCGGCGCCCGGTGACGCACGTGCACTTGCTTGCGGATGGCGACGTTCTGTTCGATTGTGATCTACGACAACTGCTAGGAGCGTGAGCGATGCCGGACCCCATCCAGAAGCCCGAACGCCTCAACGGCGCCGGGGCAAAGGTCATCCATCTGGCGCCCCGCACTTATTCACCGGTGGCGCAAGCGTTGCACTGGGTGACGGTCGCCTTTGTGTTCATGCTGGTGCCGGTCGGTCTCTATATGAGCTATCGCGGCAACGAATTGAACATCTGGGACGCGACCACCAACGGGCTCTACAGTGCCCACAAGCTCGGCGGTTTTCTGGTGCTGCTGATTGTGATCGGCCGCCTCGTCTACCGCTTCCAGAACCCGCCTCCCGCCGACGAGCCGACGCTCGAGCCATGGCAGCGCATGGCCTCGCACGCCACGCACTGGTCGCTGTATGGCCTGTTGATCCTGGTGCCGTTGATGGGTTGGATCGGCATTTCGCTCTATGGTGCGCGCAGCATTTTCGGCCTGTTCGATCTGCCGGCGCTGTGGTCGGTCAATCAGGAGGCGTCGAAAACGGCGTTCCTGCTGCACGACATCCTGGGCAAGATCATGGGCCTGCTGATCGTGGTGCACATCGCTGCCGCGCTCTATCACCACTTCCACCGCAAGGACAACGTCCTGCGCCGCATGCTGCCGCCGACGAAGGGGTGAAATTCACCGCCTGCCGTTGCCCTTGAAAAACATCCACAGCATTTCGGCGGTGTCGATGTCGGTGTTGCGGGGGCCGAGGACGGCGTTGAGCAGCGGCGTGCCGCGTGCGGGGGCTGGACTGATCGGCGCCTGGTGACCGCCGCCGTCGATCGTCACGAGCGTGACACCGGCACCGGCTGCGCACTTCGTCCAGCTGCGAATGGCGACCGACGTGCGGGCGGGGCGCGTGCCGGCCTGCGGCACAGCCTGGTGGCCGGGTGAGCCGCAGCCGTTGCGTTTTGCCCAATAGTCGGCGAGTTCGGCGGCACCGAAAATCTTCATGCGGGCCGCGGCCGCCGCCGTATAGGGGATCAACCGATCATCGGTGCCGCTGACGATGGCGACCGGCTTTGGTGTCGGCCAGCGGCAGGTCTGCGCCTTGGCCAGCGGCATCGAGCCGATGACGACGCCGAAGCCCGCGAAGCGCTCGGGCGCCTCGCAGGCCATGCGTAGGGTCATGAAGCCGCCGTTCGAAATCCCCATCAGGTAGATCTGGCGCCGTGCGGCCAAGCCGTCGGCGATGAGGCTGTCGGCGAGTCGGGTGAGGAACGCCACGTCGTCGGCGGTCGATGACCGGAGGGCGTGGCGCGTGGCCGCCGGCCGGTCGTCGTTCCAGGTGCGTCCGAGGCCGGCGGGATAGACGATGATGACGCCTTCGCGCTGGGCAATGCGCTCCCAGTTCATGTAGTCGCGGATCTGGTGCGGACTTCCAAGCGCACCGTGCAGCGCGATCACGACCGGCATGGCCTGCGCGTTCGGCGCGCGATCGGGAATAGTGATCGCGTAGCTGCGCGCGACGCCGCCGACGTCGATGGTGCGCGTGCGGGTCTCAGCAGTAGCCGGCCCCGCCAGCGCAATTGCCACCACTGCCAGGGCAAAGCGCTGGCCGGACCGACCGATTTGCGCGAACTTCATCGCCTGTCGGGAACCGGGCTCCAAGGCCACCGGCTTTGGTCGGGGTGCTCGAGGGGCAGAGGGCCTCTCGAGTCGGCGAAGCCAACTTGCTCGAAGCGGCATCAAGCGGTCGGGGCTGTGCCGTACACGTCGTCCGGCACCTGTTCCATCCAAGTCACGTGCACGCCGTTCAGCGCCTCGTGGATGGCGATGTGGACCATGCCGTGGTTCGGCGCGGCGCCGTGCCAGTGCTTCTCGTTGGGCGGGATCCACACGCTGTCGCCGGACTTCAGTTCGCGCACCGGCCCGCCCCAGGTCTGCGCCCGGCCGACGCCACTCACCACGTGCAGCGTCTGGCCGAGCGGGTGCGTGTGCCAGGCGGTGCGGGCGCCCGGCTCGAACGATACGCGGGCGGCACGGACGCGGGCCGGGTCCGGCGCATCGACGATCGGGTCTTGCCAGACGGTGCCGGTGAACCAGTCGGAACTGGCGCGGCGGGTGGGGCGGCTGTCGGCTCGGTGGATGTCCATGTCGCTGTCCTTGAAATCTGGCGGAGGGTCGCGCGCATCTGGCCACAGCGGGCGGCGTTTGTCGATGATTTGGACTGCGCCCCGCCGGCTGCTATAGCCAGTGGCGCACCGACCGATCCCGCCCGCAGGACCAGACCGCATGGACCAGACCGCAGAATTGTTCGCGCTGGCGCGCAATCCGGTGCCAAGCGGCGCCATGGTCGGCATGTTCGCCGGCCCGGATGGCGCGCCGCTGCGATTTGCCCGCTGGGCGCCGACCCGCACTCCCCATCGCGGTACGGTGTGCGTGTTCACTGGCCGCAGCGAATACATCGAGCGCTACTTCGAGACGATCACCGATTTACGCCGACGCGGCTTCACGGTCGCGGCCATGGACTGGCGCGGCCAGGGCGGCTCCGCCCGGGCGCTCGACAACCCGCGCAAGGGGCACATCGCCGACTTCTCGATCTACGACCACGACCTCGCAGCCTTCATGGAGCAGGTCGTGCTGCCGCATTGTCCGGCGCCCTATGTGGCGCTGGGCCACTCGATGGGCGGCAACATTCTGCTGCGCGAGGCGGTCAGGTCGGACAGCTGGTTCGAGCGCATGATCCTGTCCGCACCGATGCTGGAATTCCATCCCGATCGGGTCGCCGTGCCCGACGCCGTGGCGCGCGGCTATGCGCTGGTCGGCTCCCTGCTCGGCTTCGGCCATGCCTATGTGCGCGGCGGCAGCGATCATTTCGACGAGGGCGGCGTATACGATGGCAACGGCCTTACCTCCGACCGCGAGCGCTTCGAGCGCAACCGCGCGCTCGCCCAGGCAGCAAACCACCTCACGATCGGGTCGCCGACCATCGGTTGGCTGCGCGCCGCTTACCGTTCCATGGCACTCGTCAACCACGCGTCCTATCCAGCCCGCGTGCGGGTGCCGATGCTGCTGTTCGTCGCCGGCGCCGACACCATCGTGCTGCCGCGCGCGATCGAGGATTTCGCCACCCGCCTGAAAGTCGGCCGCGACGTGATGTTGTCCACGGCGCGGCACGAAATTCTGCAGGAAAGCGATGAGATCCGGGCACGCTTCTGGGCCGCGTTCGATGCCTACCTCGGCGTCGAGGCACGCGTCGGCTGAAGAGCAAGGCACGTGGCGGCGCAGTGTTGCGACGTTCGCAGGCGGGTGCCGCTGTTTAGTTCATGTTGATGGAACCATTGAATATTGCGCCAGGGGGCGTCATATAGTGGCCATGCAACGCCCGTTTCTCCATCCGACGCTCGACGATGTGACGCTCGAAAGCGTGCTGTACGCACTGGCCGACCCGGTGCGGCTGTCGATCGTATGCAAGCTGTCGTCCGGCAATTGCCCGATGAATTGCTCGTCGGCAGCCCCCATACGGCTGCCAAAATCGACCCAATCGCATCACTATCAGGTGTTGCGCGAGGCCGGATTGATCAGGTCCGAACGGCGTGGCACTGAGGTTGTCAACACGCTGCGGTGCACTGAAATCGACGCCAAGTTCCCCGGCATCATCCCAGCCATCCTGGCGGCGGTTGCGCGCGGCACCGGCTGTGCTGCCGCTGTCGAGACTAAGATCGCAACGATCACCATTGCCGAAGGCCATGCAAAGGACTAGAAGTTCGTGGTCGATCGGTTCGACACGCTGCACTCGTAGCTCAGCTGGATAGAGCGTTGCCCTCCGAAGGCAAAGGTCACAGGTTCGACTCCTGTCGAGTGCGCCAAAAAAAGCAAGCAAAAACAGTAGTTTACTCAGGCGCCACTTTTTGCTGTCGGAAAGCGTGCGCGGCCGGTAAGCACGCGGATGCAAATGGCTGATGGCTGGTGGGGGGTGTGATGGCTGCAACAGCGATTTTTCTGGGTTGCGGATGCGGTTCATGCGGGCAGCAAGAACCGCAGTAGATCGGCCAGCTGAGGTAGATCACTGTCGGCAAGGTTGTCGGCGTAGGCGGCCACCGACAGGGGTGGCTTGGTGAGCCTTTGGCGTACGCGTTCGATGACCGGCAGGGTCGCCGGGGCTCGAGTTGTGAGCAGGTGAACCAGGAATACATCGGGATGGGTGGCGGTGAGGGGCGAAGTCTGCTTGGCCAACAGGTCGGCTGGAAAGTGTTTCAGATTGAAGGTGAGGACGTGCGTGCACGATGCCTCGCAGGCCGCAGCGATGACGTGAGCATCGTCAGGGTCGGGAAGTGTTCCAGTGGGACCTATTGGCTCCGGCGGAAGTACCAGCGCCTCGGGAAGCGCAGTCATCATGGCGGTGATGAGGCGCAGGGCTTTGGCGGTTGTGTAGTCGGATCGCGTGCGGATTAAAGCGCGTGAAAGTTCATCGAGGACAGCGGTCGACCACCGCAGTTGAATGACGCCATCCAGCGCCAACTCCATCAGGATATCTCGTGGCGCGCTGGCATAGAGCACGTTAGCGTCGACAAACACGCGTGGTTCCGCCTGTGGGGCGGTCATGCGCCACGCCCACCATCCACTTTGAACGCGGCCTTGGGCGGGGGAGGGCCGTCGACAATCCCGGTTTCCTGGTCGAGGGCGTAAATCTCATCCATTGCCGCCCGGCTGCGGGCACGCTGCTGCTGCTTGTAGGCGGCGAGATCGGCATAGGGGATGCGGTGGTGGTTGCCCACCATGCGGTGGGGCAGCGCGCCCTCTTGCACCAACTTCATCACGTACATCCGCGACACGTTCAGAAACGCTGCGGCATCGTTGGGGGTGAGTTCGGCGAGGTTCTCGCTGATGGTGACCTGGTGGCCTACCGCGAGGCTGGAGAGCACCTGCCGGATCAAATCGGCGATATGAGGCGGCAGCGGCAGGGCTTCCCCAGTGGCGGCGTTGCCGATGGTCATGGGAGCATCGGTGCCCAATTTGGCAAGCACTAAGCGCACGAAAGCGGCGGTTTCGGTGGTGATCGGGGTAGTGGTGGGGTGTGGCATGTGCATCTCCTCACCTAACAGTATAGGCCGTAAGTGATGTACTTGCAATACTTGCCGCAAGTGATTTCTAGTCGGAAAGGGGTTTGGGCGTTGTGCACTAGGGTTCTGCGCCACGAGTAGACCGCAGAAGCGCTGGTCGCGGTGGAATCGTCGACAAGTTAGGACTTGTGAAGCCGGTCCCGGCTACCGACCTGCGAAAACAGCGAACTCGGCTTACCGCGATCAAGTTGCCAAGCGCCTCGGGGCCGTGGCTTCCCTACCGCTTTCCCCGTGGTAGGCTGCGATGGCGGGTGGGCCGCCGTCCCTCGGCAAGACGCTCAGGCTGGAGTTGACTTGACCGCGGTCTGCAAGACTATGAAGCAATCTCAATCACATAGGTGTTCGCACATTTATCCTGTCGAGTGCGCCAAGTTGCCTGATTGGAAGATTATGGCGTGCGGTTTCGCGACATGACGCATGCCGCAATTTCCACAATGAACTCCGGCCGCCACTGTGTCGGTCAGACGCCGAGCCCGAATTTCTCGCGGAAGATGCATGCCCCCATGGGCGTTATTGGGACGGTGCTGATATCGTCCAACCGCCTTGTCCAGCCCTGGTTTAAGCTGTGTGCGCAGATCGCCGCATCGACCGCTCCGGCGAGATGCAGGCGCCGCTCGCTCCAATCGAGGCATGGTCGACACAGCATGCAACTAGATCGCTTTGTCCGCGGCGCGAGTATCGGCTCGATATCGATCCCGACCCCGCTCAAAAACGTCATGCCGGTCTGCGTCAGGTTGCCTGCATCGCTGGTCAACTCGACATTCCCGTGTACGAACAAGGCGTCAGTCAGGGCGACACCCAGCTGGCCGGCAAACTGATCGCAGGAAGTCCGTAATCCGGCATGCAATTTTGACCTGCTCGGCGACGCGAAGTCACTGGACTGTCAGCGACCTTCGGCGACACAAGGGACGCTGGACTGATCGGCTTGCCAATGCGGCCTTGTTTCGCAAGTTCCTGGCAGGCGGAGTGAAACTTGCGAAACGCCACACTAGGCGTCCACTTCAACGAAACCAACTCAGGAAACGCCGATGACGAGCTATCCGCGACTTCTCAGTCCGTTACAGGTCGCGGGCGTGACGTTGCCGAACCGCATGGTGATGGGCGCGATGCACACGCGGCTCGAAACCATGGACCGGCCGATCGAGCGGCTGGCTGCCTTTTATGCCTCGCGCGCGCGCGGCGAAATCGCGTTGATCCTGACCGGGGGATATGCGCCCGTGCCGGAAGGCGTGATGGACGACGGCGGATTGGTCCTCGACAGGCCAGAGCAACTCGGCGAGCATCGGCCCATCACCGAGGCGGTGGCGAAAGCCGGCGGTCGGATCGTGTTGCAGATTCTGCACGCCGGTCGCTACGCGAGAACGGCAAGCTGCGTCGCGCCCTCCGCCATCAAGGCGCGCATCAATGCATTCGGGCCGCGCGCACTCACAACCGATGAAGTCTGGAAGACGATCGATGCGTTCGCCAATACCGCAGCGCTTGCGGAGCAGGCCGGGTATGCCGGCGTCGAAATCATGGGCTCCGAGGGCTATCTGATCAACGAGTTCACCGCCGCGCTGACGAACCAGCGCACCGACGCGTTCGGCGGCAACGTCGAAGGCCGCATCAAGCTGCCGGTGGAGGTCGTCAAGGCCGTCCGCGCGCGCGTCGGACGCGCGTTCATGGTGATCTACCGCATTTCGACCATCGATCTGATGGACGGCGGCATGACCGGGGCCGAGGTCGCCGAGCTTGCCCGTCGCGTTGAGACCGCCGGCGCCGACATGATCAATACCGGCATCGGCTGGCACGAGGCCGCGGTGCCGACGATGGCGGCCCCCGTCCCGCGCGCGGCGTGGCTCGACGCCATCCGCAACGTCAAGCGTGCGGTGTCGATCCCGGTGATGGCGTCGAACCGGATCAATACACCCGAAATCGCGGAAGAGATCATCGCGTCCGGCGCAGCCGACCTTGTTTCGATGGCGCGGCCGCTGCTCGCCGATCCCGACTTCGCGAAGAAGGCCCGTCTCGGCAATGCCGACGAGATCAACACGTGCATCGCCTGTAACCAGGCGTGCCTGGACTACATTTTCACCGATCGCGTCGCCACGTGCCTCGTCAACCCGCGCGCCGGTCGCGAGATCGATTTCGTCGATGCGCCAAGCCCGACGGTGCGCCGCTTCGCCGTCGTCGGGGGCGGTCCAGCCGGCATGACGTTCGCGATCGAAGCCGCCAGGCGCGGGCACCGCGTCACGCTCTTTGATTCGGCACGGGAACTGGGCGGCCAGCTCAACATGGCCAAGAAGGTGCCCGGCAAGGCCGAGTTCAACGAGATGCTGCGCTATTTCCGGGTGGCCCTCGAGCGTGCGGACGTGACGGTGCTGCTTGGCACGACCGCGACCGCGGACGATCTGGCGAACAGCGTCAAAACCGGCGAGTTCGACGAGGTCGTGCTCGCGACGGGTGTCGTTCCACGTGATCCAGGCATCCAAGGGCAAGACCATCGCAAGGTCGTGACCTACATCGACGTGCTCGGCCAAGGCGCCGGCGGGCGGGGCGGCGCCATAGGAGAGAAAGTGGCGATCATTGGGGCCGGCGGCATCGGCTTCGACGTCGCCGAGTATCTGGTCGGCAGCACGCAGGAGACGCTCGACCCCAACGCATTCATGGCCGCCTGGGGCGTCGACACGACACTTGCCGCGCCCGGCGGGTTGAAGGCGCCCTCCAAGCACGTGCCGAAGCGCTCCGTGCACATGTTCCAGCGCAGGACCGAGTCGCTCGGCAAAAACCTCGGCAAATCGACGGGCTGGATCCTCAAAGCCAAGCTGCGCAAGGCGCAGGTGACCCAGACGGCGGGCGCGAGCTATGACCGCATCGACGACCAGGGCCTGCACATCACGGTCAACGGCGAGCGTCGCGTGATCGACGCCGACACCATCGTGCTGTGCGCGGGGCAGGTTCCCAGCCGCGCGCTCTACGACGGACTAACCGCGCGCGGCGTCCAGGCCCACCTGATCGGCGGTGCCGACGTCGCAGCCGAACTCGATGCCCGACGAGCCATCGATCAAGCCACGCGGCTTGCCGTGACGTTTTGATCGGCGTCGACGGTCTTTCCCAACCGGACCGCCGTCGACGCAGGCACTACGGGCCGACGCTATAGAACCGTCGAAGTCACTGGAACGGTCAGCGCTCGCGCAGCGCCTCGCTGGCTTTGTTGAGCGGCTTCAGCAGATGGTCCATGATGGTTTTGCTGCCACTGCGGATCTCGGTTGTTGCGATCATGCCGGGGATGATGGGATGACGCTTGCCGTCCCGGGTGGTGAGGAACGCATCCTGGGTGCGCACGTAGATGCGATAATTGAACTGTCCGCCATTGAATTTGTCCTCGATCGTGTCGGGCGACACTCGATCGACTGCGGCCGCAAGCGTGCCGTAGATCGCCGGGTCGTAAGCGGTCAGCTTGACGACCGCTTGCTGCCCGGGACGGATGAAGGCGATGTCGCGCGGGCTCAGGTGTGCCTCGATGAGCAGTTGATCCTCGATCGGCACGATTTCCATCAGCACTCCGCCCGGTCTCTCGCTTGGCAAGGTCGAGCAAGTCGATCACTCCCGTCATACCCTCGTGCAAAAGCTCTTGACCGGAATGAGGTCAAGAGCTTTTGCGTCCGGCGCTCGCGCCGGCGGCCAGCGGATAAGGAAAAGGGTCATGTGTTCCGTTGGCCGGTATCAGACGTTCGTTCAAGGATTTCCGCCGCGATGCGAACAGAGCCCGTTCGCGCGAGGCGATCGATGGCACAGTGTCGACGTCGGCAGGAAACGAGATGTCCGGCTCTGCATTGATCTCAGCCTCGAGTCGCGCTGCGGTGGCGCTCATGGCGCCAATCCGCACGGTCGTCTCCTCCACCGTCGAACGGGCGAGGACAGGATCAAGCGTCGCCAGGCTTTGCCCTGCGCTGACGATATCTCCCTCGCGAACGTTCATTTCCAGAACGATACCGCCCTCGAGTGATTGTACCATCTGGCTCTTGCTCGACGGTGCACAGCCAAGACAGTGCAGGCGCGGTCGGGGAGGCAAGTGGACGGGTTCGGGGTACTGACGTTGGCGCGCATGGGGCACGTGCAGCGGGTCGGGAATCGTCCATCAGAGGCACAACACTTGGAACTTGGAGTCCGCCCAGGTAGTCGCTCGCACTGGCGATGCGCGCCTGTTGTTTCCCTGGGGCATGAGCACGCACTGTTGGCCCTGGAAGATCGAGCAGCCACGGCTTCTGCCGGCAGCCGTCGAGACCGTAGTTCCTGACGATCCTGCAGTGATTGATCGTGACGCTGGTCCGCGAGAGACTGGACCTCTCGGAGACTGTGGGCACGTAAACTAAGGCAGCAGGTCCCAGACAGCGTCGGGATGCCGCCGGTGCTCGGCCAGATCAAACAGGGCACGAGGCTTCCGCCGGCTCCCGTTGCGAGGCGCTTGGACAGTGCGTGGCGTGCGGGGCATGATCTGTGAGGGGCCGATTCCAGTTCGGCCTCACGCCTCACCATTCAGGAACTCTCGAACCTCACTTGCACTTTCATCGGGCGTCAAAGATCGATGACGCGCCTAAACCGGCGTAGCCGGAGGCCTCGGATCGCAGCGCGGTTCGGCGGGATGGGGTGCTGGTCGCCGCGGTTCTCTTGCGCGAGGATCGGCCCTCGCTGCTTGCGGAACGGCTCCCGCCGGACAGTGAAACGAAGTGCGGTCCGATGTCGATGTGGATATGGCTCATGCCAGAGTAGGTCATGGTGCCGCCGTTGCCGTGATTGGCGACCAGCCAGCGCACGACGTCGCCCTTGCGGCCGCCGGCATCAAAATCGATGGCGTTGCCGCTCGCATGCTTCGAGACCCGACCCGAACCGGCGATGGTGGCCCCAGGGCGGCACGTGGAGATGATTTGCATGGCACCGAACCGGCTTTCGATGCGGTCGAGCAGGTTGCGCGCCGCGCTCGTCAGGCAACTGCGCGATGTGCCGCCGCCGCCATCGCCGCGCGCCGCTTGCGCTGTGGAGACCAGGCTAAAGCCGGAGACGAGCAGTGCCACCAGGAAAGTTGCGGCCATAGCCGCGATACGCGTGAACATTTGAATAACTCCATTGCAACATGGCGCCCGCACGGCAGCGGTGCTGCCGATCGCTTGATCGACCTCTGGCGGGGGCCCCTACGGTTCGCTCGAGCCGTTCGACTTGGGCGTCGAACAAGCCTCGAGCGATGGTTCTGGCCGCGTCGGTTGCTGACGCTGGTCACACCACAAGTGCCGTGTGCAGGATGGTGGCATGCACAGCTAATTAACGATGAAGAAATGGTTAACGGCGCGGCCCTCGTTGAGTGCGCTACAACGAAAAAACTGAGCTTCACCAAGGCCTAACGGTCGGCGCCGGCACCTACTGCTGCCAGTCGTGCTTCCACGTTTGCGCCTTGCGACTGTCGGTTGCGCCGTTGCCTTGGGTTCCCCGACCAGCTGCTCCAGTGCGGCTCGGCGCGGCGAGAGCGACGAAGCGCCGGCCAATGTCGACGTGGATGTGGTCCATGTCGGCATAGGTCATGGTGCCGCCGTCGCGGTGATGCTCGATCAGCCATTTGACGATCGCTGCCTTGCGATCGCCGGCGTGGAAATCAATAGCATTGCCGCTGCCATGCAAGGACGGCTTGCTGGTTCCGGCGATGCTCGCTCCAGGCCGGCAGGTCGAGATGATCTGCACCGCGCCGAACTCCGTCTCGATGCGGTCCAACAGACGCAGTGCCGCGGTATTCAGGCAGCCGAGCGAGGTGCCGAACGGCATGAAGTCGAGGATGCTGCGCCAACGGACCTCGGGCGGCCGCGGCGCGCGGGCTTCGCCTGTGGTACTGAGCGCCATGGCCGCCAGTGAACACATCACCATTACGGCGGCGGGCATGATCTGCTTATTCATACGCACACCTCTACATCGTCGCGGTCGGCAAGGGCAGTTGAGCTGAGCCGGCGATATTTGGCCAAGCCACGCCAGGCCAGATCGACCGCGCGATGGGACGAAAATCAGGCGCCGCGAGGGCGTTTGCATGAGAAACGATGTTCGGCCACAAGTTATGATCAGGATCGTGCAAGGTTGTCTGGTGCAGTCCTGCTGCCAGCCTGTTTGTCAGCCTGCCCTTTGCCTTTGCGGCGCGCTGATGCAATTGAAATAGTGACTACAACGCGACAGGAACTGTGCCATGCCGCAGCTTGCCCCCGGAATGGACCGTCTCGGTACAGAAACTGCTTTCGACGTGCTCGCGCGGGCAGCCGCACTCCAGGCCCAGGGCCGCGATATCATTTCGCTCGGCATCGGCCAGCCCGACTTCAAGACGCCGCCGCACATCGTCGAGGCCGCGATCAAAGCTCTGCGCGACGGGCATCACGGCTACACGCCGGCGAACGGCATTCTGCCTTTGCGCATGGCGGTGGCGGCCGACTTGCACAAGCGGCACAAGGTCGAGGTCAATCCGGACAACGTCGTCATCATGCCGGGCGGCAAGCCGACCATGTTTTTCGCGATTCTGATGTTCGGGGCGCCGGGCAACGAGATCATTTATCCCGATCCGGGCTTCCCGATCTATCGCTCGATGATCGAGTACGCGGGGGCAACGCCCATCGCCATGCAGCTGCGCGAGACGAACGGCTTTTCCTTCAGCGCAGATGAAGTGCTGGCCCAGATCACGCCCCGCACGCGGCTGATCATCGTCAATTCGCCGGGCAACCCGACCGGCGGCGCGGTGCCTGAGATCGAAGTGCGGAAGCTGGTGGCTGGCTTGGCCAAGCACCCGCACGTCGCGGTCCTTTCCGACGAGATCTACAGCCAGATGCTCTATGATGGCCGTAGCCACACGACGTTCCTGGGCTTCCCCGAAATCCGCGATCGGCTGATCATCCTCGATGGCTGGTCGAAGACCTACGCGATGACCGGCTGGCGGCTTGGCTATTCGATCTGGCCGGACCGCCTCGTGGAGAAGGTGACGCGGCTGTGCGTCAACTCGCACTCTTGCGTCAATGCGCCGGCCCAGTTCGCCGGCATCGCGGCCCTGGAAGGCCCGCAGGACGCCGTGCAAGCGATGGTGAGGGCCTTCGACGAGCGGCGCCGCGCGATCGTGCCGATGCTGAACCAGTTGCCGGGCATCAGCTGTATTGAACCTGGCGGGGCGTTCTATGCCTTCCCCAACATTTCAGGCACGGGCCTGTCAGCCAAGGAGTTGCAGAATTTGATGCTCGAAAAGGCCGGCGTCGCGACCGTCGCCGGCACGTCGTTCGGCATCCACGGCGAAGGCTACATCCGGTTCAGCTATGCGAACTCGCTCGACAACATCAGAAAAGCGGTCGAGCGGATTGGTGCGCTGCTGCTGGAAGTCAAGCGGTGAGCGTCGCGCGATGTGCTGATGGCGCGTACTTGCATTGGCCACGACATGGCGTGACCACGACTGGTGGGTTCGGCGCGAGGCTATATCATACGTTGACTGAGCGCTGATCCTTGGCGGCGAGCAGTCCGGCGCAGAGGTCTAGCTCTATGACGCGGCGTTCGGCGTTGGTGCCGGCAATAAAGTGGACGTGCACCTCGGTGGCGCCGAGCTTCGCGCCGCGATGGCGGATCTCGGCGAGGTTGAGGGTGGCGCTGTCATGCTTCGTGCGGCCGACGCGCAGAACCTTGCGCTGGCCGTTGCTGTCGCGGGCGAACATGACGTAGTTGACGGCCGGCAACTGCGGGCAGCCGATCAGGCTGTAGACGTGGTGCACGTAGCGCTGGCCGCTGGCGCCCTGCCAGAAGCAGAAATCGACGGGTGAAGTGTCGGAAACGGCGAGCGCGTCGTAGAGGTGGCGCTGCGGCGCCGACGATGTCACTGCCACACGCGCGGCCTTGGGCCGACGACGGGCTGCGAACTCGGACAAATCGACGACTGCTGCACTCATCACGCACGCCCCAAACTCAACCCACCGCCCGATCAAAAGCGACCCAGTACAGGCTGTGTATAGCTGGGATAAGGTTCAAACTGGCTTTACAATTCAGCAGAAATGTGGCCGTGGCGCGCAAAAAATCGCACGATATTCACCGATTTCGTTAACCATTCATGACGGCCTGATTGAAGTGTGACTGCAACCTGATGGTCCGAGCACAACGAAAAGCGGTGCCGGTCGGCTGGCACCGCTGCAAGTTAATGGCGATGGCGCCGCGTAATCCTGCGGAAGGGCTACCTTGTCACCCCTTCAGGTCAACCTTGGCTTTGTAGCTGTCGATCTGCGCCGACAACTCCTGATGTTCGACGCAGGCCGTGCCGCAACGCTTCTCGATCTCGAACAGTTGATCGCTGGCCTTCGATAGCTCGCCCTTGTCCAGGTAGGCTTCGCCCAGATAGGCGCGGGCGATGACGAAGTCGGCATCGATCGCCAGAGCACGATCATAGTAGCCCATGGCCTTGTCGTGATCGCCCAATTTGCGGGTGGCAAAGCCGATGTAGGTGAGGAAGCGCGGGTCGTTCTGGTTCTTGGCCTGTGTCAGGTAGGTGAGCGCCTGCTCGTACTTGCCGGCGCGCGCCAGCCAGTAGCCGGCGTAGTACAGATCGTTGTCGCCGAGATCCTCACGATTTTTCTTGCACTCGCGCTTGTCCTTGTTGGCCTTCTTGGTGCAGTCGACGGGTTCGCCCTTGGCGAGCACTGGACTTGTAGCAACGGTGGCTGAGCCAATCGCCACGGCAGCTGCAAGGGCGAGGCTCAGTGTGGATCTGGTGAACAGCATCGATGATCTCCCTGGTGTTCGGACATGCTCGGTCTTGCACGGTAGCTAAGCATACGGTGGAGGCAGCGGAAATGGATTTTCCGACGTGGAGGTTTCATATCGCCCCTGCGGAGCCAACTGTTGGGCTGTAGTCTCGCAGGTTGTGTGCCTGAAATCCTGGCGTTTCGACTGACGATTGTGCACCGGCGCGTACTTGTGCAGTTCGGGGGAACGTGCTTTTTTTGCCAGGGTTTTCGCCGGGGGCAATTCGTCGTCGCACGGGCCCGGCCGTGCGCTTGCACACTTTTCGGGGACACACCTACTCATGATGCAGTTCAGATGGTACTTTCCAGGGCTTGCCGTGACCGCAATGGCGGTAGTGATGGCGATTGCAGCACCCGCCACGGCGCAGGAAAAAGTCTTGCGCATCGGCATGACGGCAGCCGACATTCCAAAGACCACAGGTCAGCCCGACCAGGGTTTCGAGGGCAACCGCTTTACCGGCATCCCGCTGTTCGACGCGCTGACCCATTGGGATCTGTCGTCGGCCGACAAGGCGAGCGTCGTGATCCCGGGCCTCGCATCGGAATGGGCGGCGGACGCAACTGACCGGACCAAGTGGATCTTCAAGCTGCGGCCGGGCGTCAAGTTCCACGACGGCTCGGCGCTGACTGCGGATGCCATCGTGTGGAACGTAGAGAAGGTCTTGAAGAAGGAGGCGCCTCACTTTGCGCCGGACCAGATCGGTGTCACCGTCAGCCGCATGCCGACGCTCGCTTCGGCCAGGAAGATCGACGATCTGACCGTCGAACTCACCACCAAGGAGCCCGATAGCTTTCTGCCGATCAATCTGACCAACCTGTTCATCGCCTCTCCCGCCCACTGGCAGAAGAAGTTCGATGCGCTCAGCACGGTCGCCGACCCGGCCGAACGGGCGAAGCAGGCGTGGACCGCGTTCGCAGCCGACGCGTCAGGCTCAGGCCCTTTCAAGATGGCGAAGTTCGCCGCCCGCGAGCGCGTCGAATACGTGAAGAACGCGGACTATTGGGATCCAAAGCGTGTCTCGAAGATCGACCGCGTGGTGCTGCTGCCGCTGCCTGAAGCCAATGCGCGGACAGCTGCCCTGCTCTCAGGCCAGGTCGACTGGATCGAGGCGCCAGCGCCGGACGCCGTGCCGCAGATCAAGTCGAAGGGCTTCACCATCTACGCCAACGCCCAGCCGCACGTGTGGCCGTGGCAGTTTTCGTTCGCGGAGGGCTCGCCCTGGCTCGACAAGCGCGTGCGCCACGCCGCCAATTTGTGCATCAACCGCGAGGATCTGAAGAGCGCGCTCGGCGGCTTCATGGAAGTGCCGAAGGGCACCGTGCCGCCGGGTCATCCGTGGTGGGGCAGCCCGAAGTTCGAGATCAAGTATGATCTTGCGGCTGCCAAGAAGCTGATGGAGGAGGCGGGCTTCTCGGCCACGAAGCGGCTGAAGGTCAAGACCATCACGTCGGCATCGGGCTCGGGCCAGATGCAGCCGATCCCCATGAACGAGTTCCTGCAGCAGGCGCTGAAGGACTGCCATTTCGATGTCGAGTTGGATGTCATCGAGTGGAACGCGCTGTTCACGAACTGGCGGGCCGGCGCCAAGGACGCCTCGTCCCGCGGCGCGCACGCGACCAACGTCACGTTCGCGGCCATGGACCCGTTCTTCGCCATGGTGCGCTTCACGTCGTCGAAGACGGTGCCGCCGACATCGAACAACTGGGGCTATTTCACGTCGCCCGAATTGGACGGGTTGATCGCCGCCGCCCGCACGTCGTTCGATGCCACCGCGCGCGATGCGGCGCTCGCCAAGCTGCACGCCAAAATCGTCGAGGAAGCGCCCTTCCTGTGGGTCGCCCACGACGTCGGCCCACGCGCTATGAGCCCGAAAGTGAAGGGCGTGGTGCAGCCTAAGAGCTGGTTCATCGACATCGCGACCATGAGTGTGGAGTAGAGGGGGCTGCGGGAAGGGCTGCCGCCCTTCACCCGCTCGAGGGGACGCGTTTCCTCGACCCCCCCGCTTGTAGTACATAAGCAGCGGGTGGTCTGGAGGGTGTCCCTCCAGTGGGGCGCGGGGCTTAGCCCCGCTCGCGTGAGCGACGTTTGGGCGGCAAGGCAATGCTCCTCTATCTCTTCAAGCGGCTGATCTACACCATCCCGATCGTGCTGGGCGTCGCGGTCGTGTGCTTCGTGCTGGTGCACATTGCCCCGGGTTCACCTCTTGATTCCGTGCTGCCGCCTGATGCCAGCCAAGACCTCAAAGCCCAGTTGATGGCGATCTACGGCTTTGATCGTTCCTATCCGGAGCAATTTTTGCGCTGGAGCGGTCGCGCCTTGCAGGGTGATCTTGGTACGTCGGTTGCGACCAGCCGGCCGGTGACGGCTGAGGTGACGCGGGCGGTTGGCAACACGCTGATGCTGGCGGCGTTGGCGACTGTCATCGGCTTCGTACTCGGCGCGTTCCTGGGCTTCATTGCCGGCACGTTCCGCGACACCTGGATCGACAAAGCAGCTTCGCTGGTTTCGGTGATCGGGGTCTCGGTGCCGCACTACTGGCTGGGGATGGTGCTGGTGATCATCTTCTCGGCGACGCTCGGTTGGTTGCCGCCGACCGGTGCTGGTCCCGGCGGTTCGGGCGATTGGACTTGGGAGTGGGCGCACGTGCGCCACATGATCCTGCCGGCGATCACCATGAGCGTGATCCCGATGGGCATCATCGCGCGCACGGTGCGGGCGCTGGTCGCCGAGATCATGGGCCAGGAATTCATCGCCGGCCTCAAGGCCAAGGGACTGACCCGCATCGGGATTTTTGGCCACGTGGTGAAGAACGTCGCACCGACCGCGCTCGCGGTCATGGGGGTGCAGCTCGGCTACCTGCTGGGCGGTTCGATTCTGATCGAGACGGTGTTCGCCTGGCCCGGCACGGGGTTGCTGCTGAACTCGGCGATCTTCCAGCGTGACCTGCCGCTGTTGCAGGGCACGATCCTGGTGCTCGCGCTGTTCTTCGTCGCCCTCAACCTTGCCGTCGATGTCCTGCAGACGGCGCTCGACCCACGCGTGGAGCGGCGCTGATGGCGGTTGTGACACACGATCGTTTCGTGGCCGAGCCGGTGGAGCGTTCACCGTCCTATTGGCAGACCGTCCTGATCCGCTTCCGCCGCGATCCGGTGGCGATGCTAGCTGCAGCGATCGTGCTGGCGCTGCTTTTGATGGCGATTTTTGCCCCCTGGATCGTGCCCCAGGACCCCTACAAGGGGCTGTCGCTGCGGCGCCTGAAGCCGGTCGGCACCGATGGGTTCATCCTCGGCACCGACGAGCTTGGCCGCGATATGCTCTCACGCCTGATCATGGGCGCCCGGCTGTCACTGTTCATGGGCGTGACGCCGGTGTTCATCGCGCTCTTTCTCGGCGGGGCGATTGGCGTCGTCGCGGGCTATGTGGGCGGCTGGGTCAACACAATTCTGATGCGTACCATCGACGTGTTCTTTGCATTCCCCTCGGTGCTGTTGGCGATCGCCTTGTCGGGGGCGCTGGGTGCCGGCATCGCCAACGGCCTGATCTCGCTGACGATCGTGTTCATCCCCCCGATCGCGCGGGTGGCGGAGAGCGTGACGACCGGCATTCGCGCCCGGGACTTCGTTGAGGCGGCGAGAGCGAGTGGTGCCGGTGCGTTGTCCATCATCCGCTATCACATTCTCGGCAATGTGTTGGGGCCGATCTTCGTCTACGCCATGAGCCTGATCGCGGTGTCGATGATTCTCGCGTCGGGCCTGTCGTTCCTCGGCCTCGGCGTGAAGCCGCCGGAGCCCGAGTGGGGTTTGATGCTGAACACGCTGCGCACCGCGATCTATACGCAGCCGCTGCTGTGTGCCCTGCCGGGCCTGATGATCTTCATCACCTCGATCGCCTTCAACATGCTGACCGACGGCCTGCGCTCGGCGATGGACTTGAAGGGCTAGGCGAGGCCCTTCGGTCTTCCGCCGTGCGCCTTCGTCAATGTCCGTTGCCGAACGCCTTCTGCGACCACTCGCTGACGCTGGACTTCGACCTTGACGTCACTGCGGAGGACGTGGTGCTCACCGTCCGCACCACCGGGGGATCGAGCTTTTCCTCCTTCTTCAGCGCGATCAGGTGCGCCTTGCCGTCGATGGCAAGGTTGATGTTGGTGTCGTAGCCGTACGCATCCGGGAAGTACTGCACCTCGCCGGTCTCGTTCGCCCACGCCGTGAAATAGGCGATGTGGACCGGGAACTTGCGGGTGAGAGTTGTGTGGTTGTTGTCAGCCGCGCCGGGCGCCAACTGGGCTGCGACCTGGGCCGGCGACCAGTTGCGCTCGCCCTCCATGATCACTTCGGCAAGGCGCACTGGGTTGCGCACGCGGATGCAGCCGTGGCTGAACGTGCGTCGCGTCTGCCCGAACAGCGCCTTGGTCGGTGTATCGTGCAGGTATACGGCGTGCTTGTTGGGGAACAGGAACTTGACGATGCCGAGCGCATTGTCGCCGCTCGGCGGCTGGAACACGTGCAGGGCGCGGATGTCCGTCGTCGACCAGTCAATCGTGGTCGGGTCGATCTCCTTGCCGTTGTAGACGACGCGTAGGCCCTGGCGGGCCAGCGCCTGCGGGTTCTTCGACAGGGCCGGCAGCAGTTCCTTGACTTTGATCGAGTCGGGCACGTTCCACGTCGGCTTGAACACCACCGTCTCCATGATGTCGGAGAAGATCGGCGTCTGTGTTTCGGGCTTGCCGGTGATCACCCGTTCGGTGTGGACCACTTGGCCATTGCGCGTGAAGCGGAATTGGAATTCCGGCACGTTCACCAACAGATGCGTCGCGCCGAGGTCGGCCGGCATCCAGCGCCACATTTCCATGTTGGCGATCAGCTTGGCGGCGCTGCCGCGCTCGGGCAGCGCCGCGGCCGCGATCTTCACTTTGGGGTTGGCTTTGGTGGTCGCGGGTACGTCGCCAGCTGCGGTCGGGATCAACGTTGCCGCGTCGATTGGGGTGGGTGCTCGCGCGGCGCGCATCGTGAGGTAGGCCTGACGCAACTTCTCGAACTGCGGATGCTGCGGGTGCAGGCGGCGCAGATAGGCGTCGGGTGCCGCACCCCCGGCCAGCTCTTCGAGGATGCGCTTGGGCGCCATGAATTGCGGCTTGCGATCGAGGTAGGTCGAGATCTGTGCCGGGTCGGCGCGACCACCGCGGGCGTGGCGCGCATACTTGAGTGCAGCCATGCTGAGCTTGATTTCGGCTTCGGCCAGGGATGCTGGCGTCGCGTCGGCTGTCAGATCGGGCCCGACGTCGAAATCAGAGGCGCGCAGGCCCCAGTCGCCGGCGTTCTGCAGTTCGGCGCGCAATGCGGCGCCGCGCGGGGACAGTGCGCCATCGGCAACCCACAGCGGCTTGATACCCTCCACGGCATAGAGCTGCTGCAGGGCGGTGCGCTCGTCCTTGCCGAGCGCCGACACTGCCTTGCCGAGGCGCGTGCGCACCTCGGGCATGAGCGGGTCGGCGATGATCGTTGCCGGTGCCACGGCAGGCCGAGGCTCGGGTTCGGCAACGACGGGTGTGGCTTCTACCTCCGGCTCGGCCTTGGGAGGTTCGGCCGCCGCAGCCGACGTGGCTTCGGCTGCCGGTTCGCTGCGTGTGGAAGCGGGGGCGAGTTCGGCCGCGGCGGTGGATTCAGGCTTTACGGATGCGACCTCGTCGGAAACCGGAGCGATGCGCGCAAGGGTCGCCGCTTCGGACGCAGTCTCCTGCTGTGCTGCCGCCGGCAGAGCCATCACGCCCACAGCAGCCAGGGCCACAACCGAGGTCGCAGCAATCCAGTGAAGCACACCCATAACGCCCTCCAATTTTCCGCCAGGACGCTAGCCGAACGGACAGGGTTGCAACAAGCCCGCCGGCCGTGCCGGGCGTGCTGGACGTTATGCTTTTGCAGTCCATTGTGGCGCAAATGTTGAACAGACGGCGCCAGGTCAAGTCCCGCGCCGTCTTTTCCACGGCAATTTTCCGTGTTTGCCGTTCAACTCGCGTGCGGCTCGAGGCCGTAGTCTTGCATCTTGCGGTACAGCGTCGAACGGCCGATCTTGAGGCGTTTGGCGACTTCCGTCATGTGCCCGCGGTAGCGCCCGAGCGCCAAGCGGATCATGTCGGCTTCCATCGCTTCGAGTGTGCGGATTTCACCGGCTTCGTCGATCGCCGAGATGCCGAGGCTGTTACGCGCGCCGGCGGTACCGCTGGCAACCGATACGGTCTGCGGCACCGTGGCCTCGGCCCCCAGCAGGGCTGGACCGGTATAGGCCGGCTGCTTCTGCAGGGTGCTTGGAGCCGCCGGGATCGCTGCCTGGAAACCTTCGACGTGGGCTGCGATCTGCGGAAACTCGTCGATGCCGATCACTGGACCATCGGCCAGCACCACGCTGCGGAACACGGCGTTCTCGAGCTGGCGCACGTTGCCGGGCCAGCTGTAACTCGTGAGCAGGCGGATCGCGTCATCGCTGAGCGAGCCGACGCGCTTGCCTTCTTCCGCGGCAAAGCGGGCGAGGAAGTGGGCAGCCAGTTCCGGCACATCGCCGATGCGCTCGCGCAGCGGCGGCACCCAGATCGGGAACACGTTGAGGCGGTAATAGAGGTCCTCGCGGAACTTGCCGTCCTTGACCTGCTGGATCATGTCGCGATTGGTCGCCGAGATCAGGCGGAAGTTGACCTTGACCGGCTTTTTCGAGCCAACCGGATCGATCTCGCCTTCCTGCAGTGCGCGCAGCAGCTTGACCTGGGCTTCGAGCGGCAGTTCGCCGACTTCATCCAGAAACAGCGTGCCGCCGTCGGCTTCCTGGAACTTGCCGATGCGCTTGTCGGTCGCGCCGGTGAAGGAACCCTTCTCGTGGCCGAACAGGATCGATTCGACCAGGTTCTCCGGGATCGCGCCGCAGTTGACCGTGATGAACGGACGTCCGGCGCGCTCGCTTTCGCCCTGGATGGCGCGTGCGATCAGCTCCTTGCCGACGCCGCTTTCGCCTTCGATCAGCACGGGAATGTTGGAGGCGGCCGCCCGCTTGCCGAGCTGGATGACGCGGGCCATGGCATCGCCCTGCACGATCAGGTCGGCGAAGGTCAGCGTGCCTTCGACCTTCTTCTTGATGCGCACGATTTCAACGGCGAGCGCTTCGATCTTGAGCGCCGAGCGGATCGACACTTCAAGGCGTTCGGGGCTTGCCGGCTTGACGACGAAGTCGGCAGCTCCCGCTCGCATGGCTTGGATGGCGGTATCGATCGAGCCGTGTGCCGTCTGCACGATGATGGGCGGCATGTTGGGTTTTGTGCCCAGGCGATCGAGTACGCCCATGCCGTCGAGGCCGGACATCACGAGATCGAGCAGGACGAGGGCGATCGAGGTACGCTCGGGGCCCTCGAGTATGGCAACGGCCTGTTCGCCCGATGCCGCGGTGCGGACATCGAAGCCGAGGCGCTTGATGGTTTCTTCCAGCAGGCGGCGCTGGACGGGATCGTCATCGACAACAAGAACGCGCTTGGTCATGGTGCACTCGGGACTGACGCAACGGATACGTGCCGGGCCGGGGGCGCAGGCGGGATCGACAGGTGATCCGTCTTCGCACACTCAGTAATCGGCAACTCACTCAACAGGGGGAAGAGTGCCCGACAACAATGAAGAAAGCGTTGCTGTCCGTGCCGGCTGTCGCAATTTGGGATGGCGTCGCGCGAAGCCAGACACGCCCGCTTAAAGCGCCACGTGCAATCGGGTGCCTTTGACGATGATGCCGCCGCGATTGCCGATCTCGATCGAGCCGTAGCGCTGCTTGAAGCAATCGGGCAGGGGCCGGTCGCCGGGCACGGACAGCCACAGCCGCAGCAGATGCCGCTTTTGATCGGCATTGGGCCAGTCGCGAAACGCCGTGCGATCGTGCAGCAAGCCGTGGTTATGGACGAACTGCATGTCGCCAGGCTGCAGCTGCATGGCGAGATGCAACTTCGGATCGTTCGCCAGCGTATCGAACAGATCGAGCGCCTCGATGTGCTGCCGCGTCAGCCGAGGCGCATCTGCAAAGCGTTGGGCACTGTCGACATACTGGCGCTGGTAGATGCCGGTGAGGAAGCCCGCGTGCCAGTTAAGGACTGGAATTTCGAAGTACGGTTTTTGCCCTTCAGGAACTTCGCCGCGGCGGTCAGTGGCGATCGGCTCGAACAGCAGCGGCAACAGATCGGGCCGGCGCTGCAGCATCTCGTTGTAGAGCGTCGTGGTGCTGACCAGCAGCGACTTGCCGCCCTCCATCGCCTCGCGGATGCACAGCAGGCCAACGACGTCCGTTGAATCGGTGTGGAAGGTCTGGCGCTGCGCCGTCTGGTAGATGCGCGTGTTCGGGTTGTTCGCATCTGCACCGATGTCGCGGACGTGGCCGAGGATGTGCCCCACGGCGTTCTGCGAGCGGGCCGAGCCCAGGTGCGCGCCGATGCCGCAAAAAATGGTGGCGGTCATCTCCGGCGTGTAGGTAGCAACCGGTAACCCGCGCAATAGTTCGAAGCCGATGCCGTGGATCAGCGTCTCTCGCAGTTTCGCAAGCCGCACACCGAGCCGTGGCAGGGGAAACGCCTGGGCGCCGATCTCGCCGATCTCTTTTGTGCGGGCAAGATAGGCGTGGGCCGCCTGTTCCAGTTCGGCGATGTCGGCAGCGGACAGTTGCGAGAGCCAGCGGCCAGGGTCGGCTGCCATCGCCTCGCCGCGCCAGGCGGACGGGACTGCGATTGGACCTGGAGGTACGGGGGGGGCGGCGGCGTGCATGAGGGGCTCCTTGAATGGTCGGCGCCATTGAACCATCCAAAGTCTCATGCCGGCAAGGTCGATGACCGGCTTGTTGCCAGTGTTACTGCGCCTGCGCACGCGCCACGTTGCGCAGGCTGAGGCCCGTCGTTTGATCGAACAGATGGATCCGGGCGGGTGCCGCATGCACGCGCGTCACCTGGCCGTGCGGCAGCTGCGGCGATGAAGCCGGCATGGCGATCGCGAAGTCGCGAGCCCCCGACTTGCCATAGATCAACCGCGTGGCGCCCAGTTCCTCGGTCAACTCCGCCGTGAAGGCAAGAGCCGGCTGACCGGTCGCAGCTGCGTCCTGCATGCGTGAGTCGAGGATCACGTCTTCCGGCCGCATACCCACGTCGACAGCGCGGCCGATCTCGATGTCGAAGTCATCGAGATCGATCGCAAGTCGTCCGCCACCGGCAATCTCAACGCCGCCGCCGGCAGTAATGACACCCGGCATCATGTTCATGGGCGGTGAACCGATGAAGCCCGCGACGAACCGGCTTGCTGGATGCCGATAGAGGTCGCGCGGGGATGCGATCTGCTCGATGGTGCCGGCGTTCATGACCACGACGAGATCGGCGAGGGTGAGCGCCTCGGCCTGGTCGTGCGTGACGAACACCGAGGTCGCCTTCAGCCGATTGTGCAGGCGGCGGATTTCGAGGCGCATGGCGGCACGCAGTTTCGCGTCGAGGTTTGACAGTGGCTCGTCGAACAGGAACACCTTGGGCTCGCGCACGATGGCGCGGGCCATGGCGACGCGCTGGCGCTGCCCACCGGACAGCTGGCCGGGGCGGCGATCGAGGAACTCGGTGAGCTCCACCGTGCGGGCGGCCTCTTCCACCCGCCGGCGCCGCTCCGCTTTGGCCACGCCTGCGACCTTCAGCGCATAGCCGATGTTGTCGGCGACCGTCATGTGCGGATAGAGCGCGTAGTTCTGGAACACCATGGCGCAGCCACGCTCGCGCGGTTCGAGCGCGTTGACCACTTGGCCGCCAATCGCGATCTCGCCCGCGGTAATCGTTTCGAGCCCGGCGATCATGCGCAGCACGGTCGACTTGCCGCAGCCGGAGGGACCCAGGATCGCGACGAACGTACCGTCCGGGATGTCGAGGCTCACCCCATGCACGACTTCGGTTTTTCCGTAGCTCTTCCTCACATTGCGGATCGAAACATCGGCCATGGTGCGAAGCTCTCTCGTCTATTTATCCGACTGGATGAGACCGCGGATGAACCAGCGCTGCAGCATGATGACGACGATCAACGGCGGGATCATCACGATGAGGGTCGCGGCCATCGCCTCGTTCCAGATCGGCGGCTGGCCGAACAGGGGACCCGGTACGATGCGGTCGAGCTGGACGGTCGCGGTCATCATGTGCGGCTTGTTGACGACGAGCAGCGGCCACAAAAACTGGTTCCAGGCGTAGACGAACATGATGACGGCGAGGGCCGCCATGTTGGTCGCCGACAGCGGGATCAGGATGTCCCAGAAAAAGCGCAAGGGCCCGGCGCCGTCCATCTTGGCGCTCTCGCACAGTTCTTCCGGCACGGTCAGGAAGAATTGGCGATAGAGGAATGTTCCCGTGGCGGTGGCGATCAAGGGCAGGATCAAACCGGTGTAGGAATTGAGCAAGTTCCACTCGGGCAGGCCGATGTCGATGTTGCCGAGGCTGAACAGCGCCTTGATCGGGCGCAGCGCGTCGGCCGCGACCGCGTAGGTCGGCACGATGCGCACTTCCAGCGGCAGCATGAGCGTAATGAAGATCAGCCAGAACAGCACCGTGCGCCCTGGATATCGAAAATACACGATCGAGAATGCCGATAGCGCCGCGATCGTGATCTTGCCGACCGTGACGCCGACCGCGACCACGAGACTGTTCACCAGCGCGCGGGCAAAGTCGCCCTTGGTCCAGGCGGCCGACCAGTTCTCAAGCATGTGTGAGCCCGGCCACAGCGGCATCGGCACCGTATTCACAGTCGGCAAGTCGTGCGTCGTGGCGATCAGCACGATGAAGATCGGCAGCAGCAGGATTACGAGGCCCGACAGCAGTATGGCGTGCGTCACGAAGTTCAGGATCGGCGTGCGTTCGATCATGTGTACTGCACTCGGCGCTCGATGAAGCGGAACTGCACGACCGTGAGCGCCACCACCAGCAGCATCAGGATGATCGATTGGGCAGCCGCCAGCGAGTAGTCCTTGCCGACGAAGCCATCCGTATAGATTTTGAACACCATGAGGTCGGTGGCGTTGGCCGGCCCGCCGTTGGTAACAATCTCGACGATGCCAAAACTATCGACGAAGCTCTCGGTCAGGTTGATGACGAGCACGAAGAACAGCGTCGGCGCCAGCAGCGGCAACTGGAAGTCGCGGATGCGGCGCAGTGCGCCGGCACCGTCCAGGGCTGCCGCCTCCAGCAAGGCTCGCGGCATCGACTGCAGGCCGGCCAGCAGGAAGATGAAATTATAGCCAACCATCTTCCAGGCGTTGGCCAGCATGATCAGCAGCATGGCATCGTTGCCGTTGGTTGCGGGGTTCCAGGCGCCTGGAAAATAGGTGTTGATCGCCGAAACGAAGCCCGCCTGCGGGGCAAAGATGAAGCGGAAGGCGAGGCCAACAGCGGGTGCGGCCAGCGCATAGGGCCAGAAGTACGCGAAGCGGTAGACGCGGTAGCCGGGCAGCTGCCGGTCGACGAACAGGGCCAGCAGCAGGGCAAACGAAATCGACATCGTCGTCGTGCCCACGGCAAAGATCAGCGAGACCTTGACCGAGTTATAGTATTTCGGATCGCTGAAGACGGTTTCGAAATTCTGCCAGCCGACCCACTGGTTGCCCCCGCCGAACGGCGGCTCCAGCGTGAATGCCCAATACAGCGCCTCGCCCGTCGGCCAGTAGAAGAACGTGAACACCAGCAACAGCTGCGGCACGATCAGCGCGATGCCGATAAACGTATTGCCGAAGGTGACGCGTTTGCCCATGGGGACTCGTGAACTGCAAAAGACGTAGCATCATAAAGGCACAAGAGCCCTCGTGCGTATCGCGCCTTGCCGGGAACGCGCTCCGTGCCTGCGGCCGATGCAGCACTCGTAGGTTCTGGCTTAGCCGCCCCCTTGCGCCGTAACCCAACACCTTGGTTAACACCACCCGTGGACTGTTGGGTTACGCGCCGAAATGGCGGCGCTAACCCAACCTACGGCAGCGTCTTGCCTTTGAACGTCTGTTCGAAACGGCGCAGGATCTGGTTGCCGCGGGCGACCGCATCATTGAGCGCCGTCTGCACGTCTTTCTTGCCGGTGAACGCGGCTTCAAGCTCCGAGCGCACCTCGGCGCGGATCGAAGTGAAGTTGCCGAGGCGGATGCCGCGGGTGATTTCGTTTGGCGGTGTGAAGGTCAGCGACTGCATCGCGATCTCGCGTCCGGCATACTTTGGGTCCTTGTAGAAGCCTTCCGCCGTCATCTGGTTGAAGGCGGTCTTGGTGATCGGGATGTACCCCGTGGCGTTCGGCATCCACTTCACTTCCGGCGCCGAAGCAATAAAGTCGAGGAAGGCAGCCGCGCCCGCGTACTCATCCTTTGACTTGCCCGCCATCACCCACAGTGAGGCGCCGCCCACCAACGAGTTGTGCCGCTGGGTGCCCTCGTAGACCGGGAGCATGACCACACCCCAGTTGGTGCCGGGCTTGATGGTCGAGGCGACGACGCCGTGGTTGGCGACCGACGACAGCACGGTCGAGCAGCTGCCGTCGGTGAACGCCTGCAGAATGGTCTTGCCGGTCTGCGAGGTCTGAATACTGGCAACGCCCTCATCGAGCAGCTTCTTCCAGTCCTTCATATAGTCGGCGAACTTGGTCTTGTTGAACACCAGTTCGGCGTCGAGGCCGTCATAGCCGTTGTTCCTGCTGGCGATTGGCAGGTTGTGGATGGCGGAGAACTGTTCCAGCGGCATCCATGTGTCGAAGTCGAAGCCAAAGCCGCAAGCAGCGTGGCCGCCGGCCTTGATCTTGCGGATGTCGGCAAACCACTCTTCGACGGTCTTTGGACCCTCGGTCTTGCCGATCTTGGCGAAGTGGTCCTTGTTGAAATACAGGAGTGCAGTCGAGGAATTGTAGGGGAACGACCACATCTCGCCCTTTGACGTCGCGTAGTAGTTCGACACGCCTTCGAAATAGTCCTTCCAGTCGACCTTCATGTTGAATTCTTTGACCAGTTCGGTCGCTGGCTTTATGGCGCCCGAAAGCAAAAAGTTCACGGTGCCGGCGTCATAGATCTGAACGATGGTCGGGTGCTGCTTGGCGCGGAAGGCCGCAATGGTGTTCTGCTCGGCCTTGTCGTAGCCGCCCTGCCCGGCGCATACCGCCTCGAACTTCGACTGTGAGGCGTTGAAGCGCTTGCAGTGCTCGGCCATCACATCGCCAAGCTGACCGGTCAGGCCATACCAGTAATCGAACTTGATCGGGGCCTGGGCCAAGGCGCTGGTCGAGATCAATCCGAACGCCAGAGCCGATAGCACGCTTAAGCGACGAGCCGTCATGCGGTGTCTCCGTTTCGCGGTGGGGCGGCCTGAACGCTTGGTTGCCGCCGACCCGGCGGTCGTTTCACTTCCTTGTTACGCGTGTGTGACGATGGCCATCGCCGCCATGGCGACCATGCCTAAATCCTCGACCAGCGTGATCGTCGACATCGGCAATTTGAGCACCGTGCCGAGGCAGGCGCAGCGGATCTGCTGGCGCCGCCGCAGGGCTGCGATCACGCCAAGCGAACTAAAGCCCATAAGCAGGATGGCCGCTATATTGGTCGCGGTCGGCGCGACGCGGAACAGGTAGGCGAGGCCGAGCGCCAACTCCAGGAACGGATAAATGAAACCCCAGGGACGCCAGCGGGCGGCCAGCAGGTCGTAGGTACTGTAGGCATCGGCGAAGCCGGCGAGATCGAGGAACTTGAAGAACGAGAACACCAGGAAGAAGCCGGCCATGAAGTTGACCATCCAAGCCGACCAGGCGATGCCCCCCGTCGTCACCGTGCCGGCAAAGGCTGCGACCGCGATGTAGCCGACGATCAGCAACAGCGGCCGGTAGGTCGAGAACCAGCCCGCTGCGTCGAGCGTGACCGGCGGCACGGTCGCAACTGGCGTGCCTCGATCTGTGACGACTGGCCCCAGCGCATATTTGCCGGCCGATGCCACCGCCGCCGCCAACACGTCTTTCGCCGGGATTGCCGCGCCGCTGAGCCGGACCTGTGGCGGATCGAGCGTCACGTGCGCCGTGTGACCGGCCGCGGCCAGCGCCTTCTGCACGCGCCCAACGCAGGCGCCGCAGTGCATGCCTTTGATTTCATAAGTTGCGTCCATGGTGCCCCAGCGCCAGCCATTCCTGACCTTAACTGATATGACATGGCGACCAATGCAAGATGCACGCGTTCTGCTTTCGCACGGCCTGCCATGGGCTCAGCCCGGTGCAAACCCAGCCGTGGCAGCCTTGAACGGCGGGCAATCGGGCCAGAAGATGCGGGCCAGGCGATCGACCTCGACCGGGTTGCCGCTGGTGCGCAGGTCGAGGCGCGGGCCCTCGCTGCACGTGGCCAATCGCGGATGCCGCGCGAGGTAATCCTCCAGGCTGTCGGCGACGATCTCGGGCTGCGACAGCAGGCGCGTGCCAGCCGGCAGGTGGCGGCGAAACAGCGGCTCGACCAGCGGGAAATGAGTGCACCCCAGAATCGCACGGTCAGGCGCCGTGCCGCCGGTCGACCGCAGCAGCTTTGCGACGTCTCTTGCTACGATCGCGTCGAGTTCCTCTTCCGGCGCGCCCGTTTCGATGGCGCCGGCAAGTTCCGCGCAGGTCTGCTGTGCGACCCGCGCGCGCGGACAACGCTTGAGGATCTCCTCCGGATAGACGTTGGATGAGATGGTCCGCGTGGTGCCGAAAATGGCGATCAGATCGGTGTTGTTCTTCTGCGGGTATTGCGGCGTGGTGACAGCCCAGGGCGTCTGGGTCGCAGCCTCCACGGTCGGCGCGACGATGCCGAGAACCTTGCGGTCCGCGAACCGCGACGTTGGCAACCAGTCGCGCTGCAGGGTGCGTGCGGCAACCGCGGTCGCAGTGTTACAGCCGAGCAGGACGAGCGAGCACTGCGCCTCGAACAGGTATGTAATGCCAGCCCGCGTCAGCGCCACCACGTCCTCGGCCGGGCGGTTGCCGTAGGGCACATGCGCCTGGTCGCCGACATAGACGAACCGCTGCCGGGAAAATCGCGGCACGAGCGCACGCAGGATGGTGAGGCCGCCGAGGCCGGAATCGAAGATGCCGATCATGCGTCCGGGGATACTCCGGCCGACGAACGGATGCACGCGCTGCCATTGCCGCAGTGGCTGTCACAAGCGGTTCACGATCGCAGCACGAAGGCCTGTCATGCGGCTTGCGCATGGGCTCCCGGCCAGATAGAGAGCGGTTCGCAGGGAGAGGTGGCCGAGTGGTTGAAGGCGCACGCCTGGAACGCGTGTAGGCTCGCAAGGGTCTCGAGGGTTCGAATCCCTCTCTCTCCGCCACTTAACCTATTGATATCAATAGATAAAACGAGAATTCCTGTCGCTGCCGGAATTCGTCCGCATTGTCCGCGGGTTAGCGGCCTGCCGCCCTCCGATCAGCGACCGAGAGACCGTCCTGGTGCCGGTTCTGGCGCCCGCGGCGGGCCAAAGTCTCCTATCGGGTTTTTGGTGGTACCGCTGTTTGCGGCCGAGGGTCGGACTTCGGTCAATCGCTTTGCCGGAAATGACGACCGCCGTCGAGATTCGGCGGCGAGTGACGACTGGAACGGCGTGTCTCCAACGTGGTCAGTCGAATCCAAGGTCGCGGAGCTGGTCGGGCCACATCAGCGGGAACTGGCCTGCACGCATCAGCTTGATCGCGGTGAACTCGACCGGCTGACGCCCTTGGACGATCGCCTTGGTGATCTCCGGTGCCAGAAAGCTCAGGCGGAACACGCGGGTGAAGTAGGATCGGCTGAGGCCCGCTGCCGCCGCGAGGTCCTGGATCGGCTTGCCGTTGCCGCTCATCACCAGATCATTGAGCTGCCGCGCGAGTGCTATCAGCCGCAACAAGCTGCGATCCGGCTTGCCCGCGGTTCCGGATTGTCCCTCGATCAACAGCTTGGTCGACATCCCCGTTCGTTTGACGCGCGCTCGGACCGTCAGGACAGTAGTCGGACCTTTGTCCACCTCGTCTGGCCGGCCCTGGTTCTGGTTTCCACGGACTGCTTCGATGAGCCTCGATGCACGGACCGTGATCTCGATGGTCTCGGCTTTGACTTCGATCCGCGAAAGGCACGCACCAAGGAAGCCGCGTCTCTCGGATGCGGAGAGAGCGGGCCAGCGCCGGTTGAGGGCGGCCGCGCGCTCGATCAGCCCCCTGCGTGCCGCGACCGTCGTCGACCCGGCGAACTCCAGAATGGCTGCGGGCTCTTTCAGCATCGCACGGATCCGATCCTCGACGAGGGCCTCGAGATCGGAAGCCGGCACACGGCAAGCTCCCTCGGAAGGCCTCGCCCGGCCGCGCTTGATCAGCGACTGGCTGACATAATAGCGGTAGCGCGTCCCGTTCTTGATCGCGTGCGTCGGCGACATCCGCTCGCCATTCGCGTCATAGACGAGCCCAGCGAGCAGGCTGGGGTCGGCGGCATTCGAGCGGATCGCGCGCTCGATGCGGTTGCCGGCGAGGATGGTCTGCGCCTCATCCCACAGCTCCCCTTCAATGATGGCATGATGCTGTCCGGGGTAGGGCTTGCCCTTGTGGACGATCTCGCCGCGATACAGTCGGTTCTGCAGGATGTGATAGAGCGCGCCGACTGCGATCGGCAGGGAGCCTTTCGGATCGCCGTTCCGATTCCGTCGCGCCTTGCTCACGACGCCGGTCGAATCCAGCTCCAGCTTGAGCGCGTGCACCGATCGCAGCGCGATGTAGCGGCTGAATATGTGGCGGACCGTCTCCGCCTCATCGGTATTCACGACAAGCTTGCGATCGGCCACATCGTAGCCGAGCGGCGGCAGGCCGCCCATCCACATGCCCTTCTGCTTCGAGGCGGCGATCTTGTCGCGGATGCGCTCCCCTGTAACCTCTCGCTCGAACTGGGCGAAAGACAGAAGCATGTTCAGTGTCAGCCGCCCCATCGACGTGGTCGTATTGAACTGCTGCGTCACCGAGACGAACGACACGCCCTTGGCATCGAAGGCATCGACGATCTTGGCGAAGTCGCTGAGCGAGCGCGTCAGGCGATCGACCTTGTAGACGACCACCGTGTCGACGCAGCCGGCGGCGATGTCGGACAACAGGCGGCGCAACGCGGGCCGCTCCATGGTGCCGCCCGAGATGCCGCCGTCATCATACAGGTCGGGCAGAGCGACCCAGCCGGTGCTCTTCTGACTCTTTATGTAGGCTTCGCACGCCTCGCGCTGCGCATCGAGGGAATTGAACTCCTGCTCCAGCCCCTCCTCGCTCGACTTGCGCGTGTAGATGGCGCAGCGGACGACCGCTGCGCCATTGGGGCCGCTGGAGGGCGGCGGCTTTCTAGTCATCGGCTCTCGCATCAGCATCATCGTTGCCAGTGGAGCGCGCGGCCTTCGCTCTGCCGATCCCGAAGAAACGCGGGCCCGACCATTGGGTGCCGGTCATCTCGCGCGCGATCACAGAGAGCGAGCGCCACGTCTTGCCCCGCCACAGGAAGCCGCCCTCGACGACCACCACCTCGTGCGTCTCGCCATTCCATTCGCGGATAAGGCGCGCGCCGGGCCTCAGGCTCAAGGTGCGCGCCTTGGCCAGATCGGCCTTCGCCTCCATCGCCTGCGCCAACTCGCCGAGCTGGCGTCTGGTCGTTGCGGAGAGGCCGCCGAGCGCCCGTTCCTGCAACTTCCAGGCGACGCCCAGCTCGAGCAGATCCCGGCTCAGCTTTCTCGGCGGATGGGAACGATAGAGGCGTTGCCAATCTTCCCGCAGCTCGTTGTAGGGCACGGTCGCGAGTGCGGCGATCGCGGAATCGAGGTCCATGCCCAGGTCAACCTGACGGGTCGAGCTATGCTTGCGTATTAACGCCCCCGTCCGGCGAGATCCAGCGCATAACGCCGGGCGCCGCTGTCGTCGCGCGACGAGACGAGCGTGAGGCCGAGCTTTTTCTTCACGGTGCCGGACAGGAATCCGCGGACGCTGTGCGGCTGCCAGTCGGTCGCCGCGATCAGCTCCGACAGGGTCGCGCCATCGCGGCGGGCGAGGAGATCCAGGCACTGCTGCTGCTTGCTCGTGCTCGCGGGCTCGGCAGTGCGCTCGGGAATTTTCGAGCGGCGCGCGCCCTTGGCGGCGACCGGCTTCTCGGCCGGCGTGGCGCGCTTCGCGGGCACGGCGGTTGGTTCGGCAGACTTGCGGCTCGTCGAGGTCATGATGTGGGCTCCAGGGTTCGGGCATCGCGCCAATCGCGATGCCGGCACCACCTGAAGCCCCGGGATTGTTCACCCGAGGCGGAACCCGCGGCCGATCGGCGCCGCGCTCGCCGACACTACCGCTCGAACGGGCCGTCAAGTCCAGTCGCAAGGGGCTCGAAATAGGGTTGGTCCGCGGCCGAAAAACGGCATTTCGCCCAATAGGTTACTGAAGTCTGAAAGCGTCCCGACCAGATCCTGACGCAGTCGGTGTTTGATGGATATGAGGAGAGAAAAGCAATCGGCCGGCGCCAGCATTCCAATGCCGTGCGGCCGCACGCGGTGTTCGGCTAAAAGCCGCCGGCGCACAAGTTGTTCGTGACCGGCCTCACCGCGCTGCCGCATCCGAGTGATGGAAGCGCTCCGCCAGCCGCGCTCCCTCTGGTGCGCCGATTAGGCCTGAACTAAACTTCTACCCGGACCACTCGGTGGGGGCTGGTCACTCCCTGTCGCTCAAGTCTTTCGCCTAATTGACACAAACGAACTCGCAGGACGAGCAAACTATTGGCCCTCTCTCATGTCAATCCGATCATCATTCCCCTTGTCGATAGTCGCGGTGGGGTTGTGTGCGTGCGCCACAATAGCGGCCGACGCTCGAAGACAACAGATGCTGTATGAACGCGTCCGCCGTCTAGATCAACTGATTTACGAATTGACTATACTCCAGCTGCCCAACGCGTTGATCGCAGCTTCAAAATATAAATTTGATCTACTAGTGGCGTCGCATGGTGCAAGTTCCCCATCCGCAATCTCTGCAATGTCTGAGATTGCCGTTGCACTTTCCGCTGCAGGCGACCTCGGAGGAGCCAAAGCAGCAATTCAACAAGCTGAAACGTTGACGGCGAGCGATGATTTTTCTGGTCGGCATTCTGTTGAATACGCACGGGCGAGGATCGCTGCAGCCTCGGGCGATTGGAAGTCGGCCTTCACTCATCATGAAAAAGCATTGGACACCACGAAAGGCCGCGCATTCGGGATCTTTGAATCTGTAGAGCGCACCTACGCAGGGCGTACGCTCTTTCAATTGAACCGATACCAGGAGGCCGAGGCCGCATTTGCCGCTGCCGAGGCCCTGGTTGATAAGTATACGGGAGGTGTGCCCAGCATCAGAGACCCGCGACTAACGGGCTGGAGAGGTGTAAATCTCCTGAAATTGGGGGAGTCAAAGCGAGCGCTGGCTGAGCTACGACGAGCCCATGCCGCGATAGTCTTGCAAACCTATCCATCAAATTGGTACTTTGTTGCCATTCCAGAAGACTACAAGACTATTTCGGGCTATCTTCTCGATGCGCTAATTTCTGCTCCAGACAGCCAGGCAAGAGAAACAATAAGTGAAGCCTTGTCGATTGCGGAGCATATTGAACGGGCCGATACGTCCTATGCAGTGAGCGCGTTTGCAGCAAGAAGCGTTGCAAGTACTTCTGCTGACGAAGTTAACGTGCGCAGATCGCAGGACCGTGCGCTTCAGTACAAATCAGCAATGGAAGCAAGGGCGTTGTCAATTTCAGACGCTACACCCACGGCGGATATCATCAAGCCTCGCTGGAAACAAGCATGGCAAGAAAAAGGATTTGGAGTGGGGGACTTGCAGTTGTTCGGGAAGATCAATGCGGCGTGGAAAGGGAACGAGATCGATCCGCTGATCGGCCGCGAGACATCAGCAGCAGATGATATAAAGCAGAATATTGAAAGTGACGAAATTCTTTTGAGATTTTTTTACCGGAAGCGCTTGGAGGGTGACGGTGGAGATCTTTTTCTGTTTAGCTTCTCTCCCTCATCGTCACTTGACGTGCGCTGGTTGCGATCCAATCTCGGCACGGCTTCTCTGAACCACGAGGTTGCGTCGCTTCGCTGCGGGCTCGACGCCACTGCTTGGCAGGGAGAAGGCACGAAACGGTGCGCCGATCTGTTGAAGTTGTCGCCCGGGCAGGTGCCGAAGGGCGGGCAGGCACTCCCCTTCGACGCCGCACGCGCGCACGCACTCTACAAGAGCCTTCTCGGCGAGGCGGGCAACCTCATCAAGGGCAAGCACCTGCTCATCGTGCCGTCCGGCGCGCTCACTACGCTGCCGTTCCAGGTGCTTGTCACCGAGCCCCCCAAGTCGGGCGACCTGAAGTCGGTCCGGTGGCTCGCGCGCGATCGCGCCATCACCGTGCTGTCGTCGGTCGCCTCGCTGAAGGCCGTTCGGCGCACCGGCAAGCCGAGCGCCGCGCCAAATCCCATGATCGGTTTCGGCAACCCGCTGCTCGACGGCGATCAGGCGCATCCGCAGAATGGGGCCTATTTCAAGCAGCAGGCGCAGATCGCGCGCGCCCAGACCGGTTGCGCCAAGTCTCCACAGCAGCGCACTTCGTCGCTCCGTGTCGTCGCGCGGTCTCTGGCACCGCTGCCGGTGTCCGGTCGCACGGCAGACCTCAATCATCTGCGGATGCAAACGCCACTACCCGAGACGGCCGATGAGCTGTGCGAGGTGGCCCGCAGTGTCGGTGGCAGCGTCGCGGATGTGCGGATCGGCGCGCGAGCGACCGAGGCCGAGGTGAAGCGGCTGTCGTCGTCCGGCGAGCTGGCGAAATACAGGATCTTGCACTTCGCCACGCACGGCACGCTGGCCGGCCAGCTCAAGGGCACGAGCGAGCCGGGGCTCATCCTGACGCCGCCGAAGACGGCCACCGACAAGGACGATGGCTATCTCTCGGGCAGCGAGATCGCGAGCCTCAAGCTCGACGCCGATTGGGTGATCCTGTCGGCCTGCAACACAGCCGGCGGCGCTGGTGAGGGCGAGGCGGCCGAGGCGCTCTCGGGTCTCGCGCGCGTGTTCTTCTATGCCGGCGCGCGGGCGCTGCTCGTCTCGCACTGGGAAGTCGACAGCGCCGCGACGGTACAGCTCATCACCACGGCCATGGCCGAGCTGGCCAAGGACAAGTCGATCGGCCGCGCCGAGGCGATGCGCCGCGCCATGCTCGCCGTGATGGCCGACACCTCGCGCCCGGCCAGCTGGGTGCCCGCCTGGCACCCGTCCGTCTGGGCACCGTTCGTGGTGGTAGGCGAGGGTGGGGTGGGGAGGTAGGGCGGGGTCCGTCGGCGGGAGGGTCGAGGTGCAGAGAAAGCTGCCGAAGAGGATGCAGACGATGCTGCCCCGCGCAATGAAGCATCGTCACAATAGCAGCCATTTCGTTCTATGTGGTCAGCGCCTCGTGAAATGAACGCTTACCGGTTCCGCTTGTGGAGGTGAACCCGCCGGGAGAGGCGGCTGGCAGGGCCGGAAAGCCCGCCAGCGTCGTCCCTCAGAATGTCTAGTTGATTCGCTTCCACGCAAGTCATCGTCTCACGGCTCCACATGATTGTGGAAGAGCGTAATGCAGGGCCGCTCGCAGACACCGATCTATGCCAAGAATATTCGTTCCAGGCACGACCGCCATTAACAGCAACGCGCGGCCTCGATATGGCGGACAATGATGATTTCGTAGTGATCCCGGCGCTTGCCGAAAGACTATCGCCTGAGGAGATTACCACCGCGCTGAACGACATCGGGGCCAAGGCCAGCGCGGTTTACGACGAGACCACGAACGAACTGCAAAGCATTCTTCGCGAGCATGACGCCGTCGCTATCCTCGCCCGATTTGGCTCGCGCTTCTTTGCGGCGCAGGCGACGCCGTCAAATGATCAACACTGGCCCGCCGCTCAGCAACATCATCTGGAGCTGCTGCAAGCCCACGCACTCGTGAACCAGCTGCCGACGGCATCAAACCCCGGTCGAGTGTCGGACGTGGTGGAGCGCGTCGTCG
Organism: Hyphomicrobiaceae bacterium; assembly: GCA_021730785.1. Taxonomy (GTDB): domain Bacteria; phylum Pseudomonadota; class Alphaproteobacteria; order Rhizobiales; family Hyphomicrobiaceae; genus JAKFWF01. The sequence continues at coordinate 2,925 of JAKFWF010000054.1, read as the reverse complement.
AGTTGCTCGAAAAGAACGCTGACGCTTTCCGGTTCCGCGACACCAAGGCGCCGCCACCCGGCACTGAGGAGAAGGCCACACGCCGACTATTGCTTCTTGATCAGATGCGCGGCATTACCCAGGCCGTACGAGGAGAGTTCCACCCGCATCAGCTCGATCGCTATCTGCGCTTGGTCTTGAAGCGGATTGATACCGCTTTTGCCGAGCAGCACGGCGTCACGGCCACGTCGCTGTTTGATACGTTGCAGAATTTGCTGCGGCTTGTTGAGGACCGCCTCAACAATCATCGTCGTCTGGCGCACCGTGTGTTCCGGTGCCACAAGCCGAACAAAGCCATCAAAGCCTACTTCGCGGCGTTCCCGCAGGATGCAAGCCGCCAAGAGGAGATCCTGTCTGAAATCGCCAGTATCGTGAGACCAGAACACACGCGCCACTATCTGGTCGAGCAGGCAGAAGCATTTCTTCCAGCCGTCTACACTTTGGCGCCATCCGACATTGTCGCGGCTGTTCCAGAGGGCGCGGACGCTGCGGCCGTCAGCCAGGCGATCCGCGCGTGGTCGCTTGCCTTCGGAGACTTGAAAGACCGACGGTTAGAGCATTTCTATCTGGCAAATCCTGTCTGGGACCGTCCATTCATTCTGTTATCCGACGGCAACACCTTCTGGCCAAGCCCCGCCAGCAGCCTCTCGTTTACCTTTGAAATGTTCGAGTTGCTTATGGCTGATCATCCCGTGCTGCTGAAGAAGTACGAAGATGCCCGCGCAGTCGTTCTGGAAGACGAAATTGAAACGCTGTTGAAGCGGTCATTTCCTAATGCGCGCATCCTAAGAGGCTTGCACTGGACTGATCCCAGCGATGGCAGGCGGTACGAGAATGATTTTGTCGTGTTGATCGATCGTACCGCGCTGCTATTCGAGGCCAAGTCGGGCAAAGTCTCAGATGCGGCCAAGCGCGGCGCCGATCGCCGTCTGCAACGTGAAATTGAAAAGCTCATGGTCGAGCCCGCCGTGCAGTCCAAGCGCTTGATGGACCTGCTCCGAAGCGACCGGCGCAACTACACCTTTCAAACGGCGACGGACGTCGAGACCATCGACTCCTCGCGTATCGATCGCTTCATTCGGACAAACATCACCTTCAACATCATCGGCGCGTTGTCTTCGCATTGGCCGGAGCTTGTCGAGGCCGAAATCGTCGATGCCGACGCCATTCAGATCCCCACAATGAGCCTCAGCGATCTCGATATCGTGTGTGAGGTTTTGAAGGACCAGGCGACGATCGTTCACTATCTCGATCGCCGCAGTACGTTCGAGGCAAACGCGTCCTATGTCGCGGACGAGTACGACCTGCTGGCGTTCTACCTCCGCAACGGCTTCAACATCGGGGAAACCGAATTCGACGGCACCAATCTCATGATCTATGGCCTGTCAAGCGACATCGACCAGCACTACCGGCGGAGCGCATCCGATGATGGCCCCCGTAAACTGCCCAAACCCAAACGCTCTCCGCTGTTCGATCGACTTCTGTCTGCCCTTGAAGCCCGTCGGCCGGACCACTGGTTGGAGCTGACCGGTCGACTATTGAGCGTGGGAAGTGAGGAGCAAGAAGTCATTGAGCAGAATATCAAGCCTTCGATCGCGAAGGTGACGCAGTCACGCGACGCCAACATGAGTTGGAGCGCGCAGCTCGCCGTCGGCCCGCCACAGCGCCGGCAGGCTCTCGCCTTTGTCTGGTATCGATGCGCAGATCGCGAGGAGCGCAACCGACGCGTCCGCGCTCATGCCATGCAAACGATGGAGATGGCCAAGACTAGCGACTGCCTCGTTGTAGGCTTCGACATTACACGCCCAACCGAGCCGTACAGCGTCATCTATATCGGCCAAGGCCCTCCGCCAAACGATGCCGAGTGAGCGTAACGCCCCTGGAACTCGTCGATGATGTCCAATAGACGACGCCGGATCGGGGAGTGCGCGGCGCGCCAGGAAGAACCGATCACATCGACGTTGGGAAATTCGCCTGGATGACGCGCTTGGCGTTTGGCCTGCTGCCGGTTCGATGCCCTGACACGCGTGCTGCAGAAGGGCTGTACAAGCACCGGCGATCCGGAGCGCGGCCGTCGTCATCGACGGGCAAAGCCCCTACCTTTGCGGCCCAAGGCGAAACGCCGCGCCGCGCTCAAGGGCTTTCTGACGGCCGTCAGCTGCATCACCGCCTAAAACCCTATCGATGCACGTATGTCGAGGGGATGATGCAGTAGCCGATGATCTCAGGCGGCGGTTCGAGCGTGTAATCGTGAATATCGCTCGTGTTGACCTTGATGCCGTGCCGATCTAGATTCTCATACCGCACGGCAAAGACGCAGTAGTCGCCCGGACACGTATGGCGCTTCGTCACCGCGTGCGTGAGGGATGCGCTGCTGCGCTTGGCGAACGATACCGATGGCAATCCTGCACCCGGGACGACCGCGCCGGGATTGGGGATCTTGAAGCCATCGGCATCGATCGCATCAAAGTTCTTCATGGGCGTGGCGTGGAACAGGACGAGCGGGTGATCCTCCAGGTCTTGCGGGAAGAGGCAGTAGGCCGTCGCCGCGAGGTCTTCCGGCATCTCGTACTTAGTGATCGACATTCTTGTCTCTCTTGTCCTACCGGAGACGTGCCACCGCCAAGGGATGAGGGCAATCTACCGCGCTCCCAGCCAAATGCGGTCAACTGTCGTGCTGTCGGCGCGCAGGCCGATCCCTTCTTGCCACAACATCCGCTAGCGCATCACGATCAAAAGTGAACGGCAAGTCCGCTCTGGTCTGAATTGACGACGTGCCGTCCCGGACCTCCCGATGCATTTATCCGCCCTCCTGCCATGTCCGCTTTCGCGGCGCAGCACTCACGGACGGTTGCACCGTCCTGCACTTGCTCAGGTCGCCTTTTG
>JAKFWF010000038.1 GCA_021730785.1 Hyphomicrobiaceae bacterium | reverse complement strand
CCCCCGAAGCCCTCGCCGACATTCGCAACGCAACCCTGAACCTCATCCGGCGTCGAGGCCACAAGCCCCGCGACGCCCGCGAAGCGTTCGCCGAAAGCAAATGGACTGCGATCCGCCTGGTCATGAGGTCGTGAATTGAATTGCCCTGACGGAACACTAGGGCGAAGCTGGAAGGTTGTCGGTGTTTGTGATACGCTTCCATCATGTCCAGACAGAGCACCAAACGATTGAGCCGTCTCCATTCGCATCATGCCGAGGATGCTGCTTGGCGCTCCCAGCAAGCCCAAGTTGATGCCGATATCGAAGGGCTCTCACGTGACGCGCGGGCTGACAGGCTTATGGCCGAGATGGACGCCTCGGGCGTTGCCATCGAGGATCAGATCGAGCGGCTAAAGGCCCACTTCGTCGCTATGAAAGAACCCAAGCCAGCGGTGTCGTGAGCTATATCCGTTCCGCACACGAACGGGTGGCCTATAGCCGGATCGTCTATGGCGATTCCGAAGTCTATGTGAACAAGCTCGACATTCGTGACGCCGTGTTGCTCGAAGCGACAGAGCGGGCCTTGACCGACCGGCGTGCAAAGCAGGGCTTTCCGGCCAAGGCGCACCATCGGACCTATGACGGCTTCAAGGCTATCCATCGCCATCTGTTCCAAGACCTTTACGAGTGGGCAGGTGAGGAACGCCGCTACACGACCGGACGAGGCACGATCCCGTTCGCAGTGCCCGAACACATCGGCCCATGGATGGAAAAGCAGCTCGGCGAACTGGCCAGTGTTGGCTACCTCGCAGGCCTGCCCCTTGATGAATTCGCCGCCATTGCCGCGAAGTACGTGAACGAGATCAACGCCGCGCATCCCTTCGTCGATGGCAACGGGCGCACGCAACGCTTCTGGCTTCGTATGCTTGCCGACAATGCAGGATTTGATCTGACGCTCGAAGAGGTCGACCGTGAGCGGTGGAACGAGGCCTCGCGCCTTGGCTTCGTCGATTCCGATCACGCCGCAATGGCGGCGCTGCTGAAAGATCGCCTCAAACCGCGCGATGATATTCCAACGCCAAAGATCAAGAAGCGCACACGAAAACCCAAATCGTAGTGGTCGCGGCCACTGGTTTTTGTTACATGGTGCTACCTGTTGTACCGTCCGAGACCGTAAATCGTGGGTGGGTAATGAGTGGGGTAAAATTTAATAAAATCAGCAAGTTATTGATCTTGCTCAATTCGTGAAAGACACCCTGTCCGCCAGCTAAAAATTTGATATCGCTTGCAAAAACGTGTTTTGAGGCCGGATTCCAACTTCGCCCGTGGTGTCCGCGGGTTGCGTGGTCGCGAAACCGATGAGTGGTCGACCGAGACGGTTTCGGTGCGGCTGCTGCGAGCGGTTTTGGGCCCGTGTCTCTTTGCGTCCCAATAGTAGTACGACTTGGGCGATGTGATCGCCGGCCGGCTGGGACACAATTGCGCCATTCATCGCAGGATGAGACCGTCTCTCGCGGGTACGTGCGGCCGAAGCGGGAGTGTGTAGGCCGACGCCGGATCACCCGTTCCGGGTGTGGGTGTCGAACATGGGGCGTGCGGGGCGATCAGGGCCGGCCGGCTGCGAGCCGCAACCGCTGTTCGCGCCAAGCCAATGACAGCCGCGTATCCGCCATCAGAGTGTAGGTGGTGAGCGTTGGTGGATGGCGTCCGTCAAGGACGTCGCGGACGAGATCGGGGGCGAGGAAGGTCAGGCGAAGAAGGCGGGTCGCATAACGAGTCGGTCAGCTTTTCCCGCGCCGAAAGTGCGTCGATGCTGATGCCGTCGCCAGAGAGCAACTTGTCGCGCAGCGCGAACGCCTTCACGACCAGCTTGATCAGCGTATCGTCGGGCGCGCCGGCACGCGCGGCCTCGATCACCATCCGCTTGCCGATCCCGGTGCGCCTCAATCGAGCAGGGACTGAAAGCACGATCGGATCGCTGGTCGATCCACTCTCGGGCATGGCGATACCACCATGAATATGAACAGCGAAGCATCATTCATGTGCACCTGCCGAAAGCGTCAATACGGGGGCAAAAGAAAATCAATTGAGCCAAACCATCGCTTGGGATCACAATAAGCGAATATTTCCGTCATCGGCAAGGCACGACGCCTACAAGATGACATGCGAGGCGTCTCGCACAACTGGCGTCGCCTCTGCTATCATCCTGAACTGACCGGTATTTCCTGGATCTGGACGCACCCCATGCTCTCCTCGTCTCCTCTGCAGCGCCTCGGCATCAACATCGACCACGTGGCGACCATCCGCAATGCGCGTGGCGGGCGCCATCCCGATCCGCTGCGCGCGGCCCACCTCGCGATCGAAGCCGGTGCCGACGGCATCACGGCGCACTTGCGGGAAGATCGCCGGCACATTTCGGACGCCGACATCGCCCGCCTGAAGGCCGAGTTGACCCGCCCGCTCAACCTCGAAATGGCGGCCACCGACGAGATGCTGCAGATCGCCCTGCGCCACGTACCCAACGCCTGCTGCCTCGTGCCGGAAAAGCGCGAGGAGCGCACCACCGAAGGCGGGCTCGATATTGCAGGCCTGCACAACACGCTGCTGCCCTATGTGGAGCGCTTGAAAGGCGCCGGCATCCGCGTGTCGCTGTTCATCGAGGCCGATCCGCGCCAGATCGAGGCGTCCGCCCGCCTCGGCGCCGACATCGTCGAGTTGCACACCGGCGCCTATTGCGAACGCGCGCTCGACGACGATGCGGCGGGCGTTGCGGCCGAGATCGCCAAGCTCGCCGCTGGCGCCAAGCTCGCCGCCGCCGCCGGGCTCGAAGTGCATGCCGGCCATGGCCTGACGTTCAACACCGTCGGCGCGGTCGCCCGCATGGCGGAGATCGTGGAGCTGAACATCGGCCACTTCCTCATCGGCGAGGCGATCTTCGGCGGCCTGCATGGTGCGGTGCGTCGCATGCGCGCGCTGATGGAGGAAGCTCGCCTGGCGGGCAGCAGTCGGCGTTCGGCGTGAGGCGGAGGCGCGCGCCATGATCCTAGGGCTCGGCAACGACATGATCGACATCCGCCGCATCGAGGCCTCGATCGAGCGGTTCGGAGATCGGTTTTTAAGCCGCGTCTTCACCGCCACCGAACGGGCGAAGTCCGACCGGCGGGTGGCGCCGGCCGCCTCCTACGCCAAGCGGTTCGCGGCCAAGGAGGCGTGTGCCAAGGCCCTCGGCACCGGGCTGCGCCAGGGCGTGTTCTGGCGCGACATGGGCGTGGTGAATTTGCCGACCGGCCGCCCGACCTTGCGACTGACCGGGGGGGCAGCCAGCCGGCTGTCTCAGTTGACGCCGCCAGGGTTCGAAGCGCGCATTGATCTAACCCTCACGGACGATCATCCCTGGGCCCAGGCCATCGTCATCATCTCGGCGATCCCGACCAAGGCCGACCCCCGCTAGTTCTAGCGGCCCGAGCGCACACCTCGGCTCCAGTTCGGCTGCCCGTGTTCCAAACTCAAGGCCACACTGTGGTAACGCAGCCACATCGTGTGTCCACTAGGACATGACCACGGCTGCCCGATGGCTGTTACCTGCATTTAATCGTTCACCTGTAGGCAAGGCGCACATAGTTTTCCAGAGAACATCAAACAAGCCAGGACGCTCTCCCATGAACTACAGAATTGGCTTAACGATACCCTCGATCGTGCTGATTGCCGCGATGTTTGGACCAGCGGGCGTCCATGCGGCCCCGAAGCGCGCCGGACAGTCCGCGCAGCAGGATGGCACCCTCGTCGGCCTGCATGCGCTGCGTAGCGAACGCGGGCTCGTGTGCATGGCCGAGCACACCCACACCGGCTCGAGCACGGCGCAGCCGAGCCGCAAGGCCGCCGAGCTTGCGGCCCTGCGCGATTGGGCCTCGTTCACGGCCTGGGAATATGGCAGCCACTGGGGAAACGCAGCGATCGCCGGCAGCAAGTCGTTCAGCTGCAGCAGGAAGGGTGCGACGCACGCTTGCGATTTCGAAGCGCGCCCCTGTCGCCGCTGACGGCGGTGCGACCCGAGTGCGACCTCAGCGGCGACCGAGCACGCCGCCGAGGATCGAGCGTAGGATGGTCCAGCCGTAGCGCAGGACGATCGCGCGAAAAATCCAGCCCATGACGCCGCCCTTGGTTGAAAAGCCGAGCGCGCCACCCAACAGGTCACGGATGACGCCGGCGAGCGAGCCACCGCCGCCTGGAACCGCGGTCCGCCCGCCACGGATGATGTCGGATAAATCGCCGTAGGGGTTTTGCCCACCCTGCTGCGGCACAGTGCCGTCGGGAACTGGCAGCGGCGCCTGATTGCCGAAGCCGCCGCCCCCCGGCATCGAGGGCATGGTGCCGAAGGGATTGTCGTTGCCCCGCGGCATCGGCGGGCTCTGTTGCGGAAACGACATGCCGCCCCCGCCCGTCCTGCCGCCACCGGGCGCGCCCGGCATGCCCGGGATCTTCGACAGGATGTCGCCGAGCCCGCCTTGCGCCTTGCCGGCGATCGCCCCCATGAGCATTTGCGCAATGTACGGCAACAGCATCTTGAGCAGGCCTTCGCCGAGACCAGAGGACAGCGACGCGCGATAGGCGGCCGACCGGCTCGCATCCTTGGTGCCAAGGATCTGGCCAAGGATTTCATTGCCCTGAGCGTGAACGTTCGCGTTGCCGAACATCGCCGGATCTTGCAGCGTGCCACTGTGGCGGCCGACCGTCTCCATGAGATCGGCGATGCCACCACGCGACAGCGTGTTACGTTCGATGCCACGGGCGAGTTCGGGAATAAGCGCCTGGACAGCGGCTTCGGCCTGTTCCGGCGTGATATTGAAGGTGCGCGCCATGTTGGCGATGGCGTTGCCGCCCTGTGCCAGGCGCACGATGTCGATCAAATCCATGTGAGTGTCCGCCCCGCATCTGCCTCTGCGGCGTGGTCACTACACCGAAACCGCCTGGCGCCGCCACTCCAAACGGCTGCTCGATCAGAACGGACTGAAGCGCGGACTGGCCGTGAACCTAAGGTAGCCGATGCTGGCGCCAAGCCGCAGGCCAAGACCCGTACGGATCGGCGCGAGGATGATTGGTCCTTTCTTCAGGACCGTCACGCCGGCACCGCCGACAAAATAGGCCGATCCGTCGACACCGATAAAGCGTTGCAGGATGTCGTCGGAAGACGCCAGATTGTAAATCAGGATCATGGTGCGCGAGCCGGTCAGGCCGAGGTCGGAGCCGACCGAGGGGCCTTGCCAGTAGATTTTGCGCTCGCCGCCTCGTTTGGTAACGAACGTGCCTTCCCCGTAGCGCAGGCCGGCAAGCAGTGCGGCGCCCCCCTCGGTGCCCAGGATATAGCCGGTCGGGCGGCCATAACTCTTGAACAGATACTCGACGAGGGCTGCGAACTCTGCCGAGATCGTGCCGAAAAAGCCGCTGCCGGCAGCGCGGATGTCGTCGGGCGTGAACTCCAACGCGATAGGTTCGACCACGGCGGCCGGCGGGGGGACGGGCGCGGGTTCAGGCGGCGTATAGGCTTCATTCGGCTGCGGCACTCGCGATGTCGTTTGCGTCTCCCATGCCGGACGTGCCGTCGCGCGGGGCGGCGGCGTCACCTTCTTGGGCTCCAGCGGCACTTGCGCGGCAACCGCGGGGCGGGCGGACTTCAGCTCGTTGTCGAGCTTGGCCGACATATGTGCCGACCGCGCGCCGGTGACTTCGACGAGCTGCGTCGCGACGGCCTTCAGTTCCCCGATCTGGGTGCAGGCCGGCGCTGTGTCACCCGACTGGCCGAGCTTGTCGACCATGCCGAGCAGGTGGCTCGCCGTTTCGTCCTGGATGCGGGTTTCGTCATCTTCGAGCAGTTCGAGCCCTTTTTCCTCGGTCTCGGCCTCCGACCAGCCCTTCAGCTTGGCCAGTTCGCGCAGCTTCGACTGCAGGCGCGCCTGACTGTCGGCGTTGGCCTTCTTGAGTGTTTCGCTCATGCCGGCGATCACAGCTGCGATATCGGCTTGCGTGCAGATGGGGCCCGATTGCGCACCAGATTGCGCCCAAGCGCTGCCGCCGAGCATCAACGCAAGGGCTGCCAGTCCGCCAGTCAGGATCGATCGGATCATTGAACCCTTCCAGAGCCTTCGCCTCGAGCGCACAATCAACGCGCCCATTGACTTGTGCAACGTGTCGGCTGGATGAAATCCTTCGCCACAACCCGGCGAGTTCGGCTCGCCAATTGCCGTTCAGGGCCAATGCCGCCGACAGATTCGCCTGGCCAAAACCCCTTAACACACAAAAGGCGTTGACTTAACTTCCACTTTTCGGTCCCTGGAACAACGATCCGACCGTTCACCACAGGAGTTTGCGCCATGCAGGAAAAGCCGGTTTCTGGCCCACGGTTCGATACGCTCGCGATCCACGCCGGCGCGACCCCCGATCCCTCGACCGGCGCGCGGGTGACGCCGATCTACCAGACCACCTCGTTCGTGTTCAACGACGCCGACCATGCTGCCAGCCTGTTCGGCCTGGAAGCATTCGGCAACATCTACACCCGCATCGGCAATCCGACTCAAAGCGTGCTCGAAGGCCGGGTGGCAGCACTCGAGGGCGGTACGGCGGCGCTCGCGGTCGCCTCGGGCCATGCCGCGCAGTTCCTGGTGTTCCACACCCTGCTCGAAACGGGCGACGAGTTCGTCGCCGGCCGGCAGCTCTACGGCGGTTCGGTGAACCAGTTTAACCACGCCTTCAAGAAGTTCAACTGGAACGTCGCCTGGGCGGATTCGACCGATCCGGCGAGCTTCGAGACGGCGATCACGCCGAAGACGCGGGCGATCTACTGCGAGTCGATCGCCAATCCAGGCGGCATCATCGTCGATCTGGCCGCGATCGGCGCCATCGCCAAGAAGCACAATCTGCCCTTGATCGTCGACAACACCATGGCCTCGCCCTACCTGTGTCGTCCGCGCGAGTTCGGCGCCGACATCGTCGTGCATTCGCTGACCAAGTTCATGGCCGGTCACGGCAACTCGATCGGCGGCGCCATCGTCGACTGCGGCACCTACGACTGGCTGGGCTCGAAGCACCGCTACAAGACGCTGGTCGAGCCGAACGCGTCCTACAACGGCATGAAGCTCGCCGAAACTTTCGGCAACTTCGCGTTCGCGATCGCGTGCCGGGTCATGGGCCTGCGCGACATGGGACCAGCGATCGCCCCGATGAACGCGTTTCTGATCCTGAACGGCATCGAGACCTTACCGCTGCGCATGCAGCGGCACTGCGAGAATGCGCTCGCCGTGGCCCGGCATCTGGAGCAGCATCCAGCGATCGCCTGGGTGCAGTATGCCGGCTTACCCGACAACAAGTACCACCAGTTGCACAAGAAGATCTGCCCGAAGGGCGCCGGCGCTGTATTCACGATTGGCCTGAAAGGCGGTTATGACGCCGGCGTCAAGTTCGTGCAGGGCCTGAAGATGGTCTCACATCTCGCCAACATCGGCGACACTCGCTCGCTGGTGATCCATCCAGCTTCCACCACGCACCGCCAGCTGACCGACGAACAGCGCAAGACAGCCGGCGCCGGCAACGAGGTGGTGCGCCTGTCGATCGGCCTCGAGGACAAGGCCGACATCATCGCCGACCTCGACCAGGCGCTGGCACGATAGACGAGGCACTGTGTCCTTGACCCGCCAAGGGCTAGACGCCCTTGGAACCCCAACCAATGGCCGGAATTACACCACCGTCACGTCGAGATCGGCGACGCCGGCGACATGGCCCTTCAGGCGATCGCCTTTTTTCACGGCGCCGACACCGGCCGGCGTGCCGGTGAAGATCAGATCACCGGCCTTGAGCTCCCACAGGCCCGACAGATATTCGATCTGCGAGGGGATATCCCAGATCATGTCGGCGAGGTCGCCCGTCTGCTTGCGCACGCCGTTGAGATCTAGCCAAATGGCACCCTTGGCCGGATGGCCGATCGCCGACGCCGGGTGGATCGCAGTGCAGGGAGCTGCGTCATCGAACGCCTTGCCGATTTCCCACGGGCGTCCCATTTTCTTCGAAACGCCTTGCAGATCGCGCCGCGTCATGTCGAGCGCCACCGCATAGCCGTAGATGTGGCCGAGCGCGTCGGCTTTGTTGATGTTGCGGCCGCCCGACTTCAGCGCGACGACGAGTTCGATCTCCCAGTGCACGTCGCTCGTTCCGGGCGGATAGGGAAACTTGCCGTCGGTGCGTAGCGCATCCGGCGTCTTCATAAAGAAGAACGGCGGTTCCTTGTCCGGATCAAAGCCCATCTCGCGGGTGTGCTCGGCGTAATTGCGACCGACGCAGTAGAGCCGGCGCACGGGGAAGACGTGGGTTGACCCGGCGACCGGCAATGCCGCCTGCGGTGGCGGGTCGATGACGTAGGTGACCATGGTGGCATTTTCCTCGCTCGGTTGTTTCGCGTTCCGCGAGCGGGGCTTACCCCGCACCCCACGGGAGGGCCACCCTCCAGACCGCCCGCCTGCTATTCGTAAGCCGGGGAGTTCGAGGGGACGGGTCCCCTCGAGCGGGTCAAGGGCGGCAGCCCTTGCTACTTCACGCAGCCTTTTTCATCAGGTTGCGGTTGATCAGCGTTTCGACGATCTGGATCGCGTTCAACGCCGCGCCCTTGCGCAAGTTGTCGGAGACGACCCACATCACCAGCCCATTCTCAACCGTCGCATCGGCGCGAATCCGCGAAATGAATGTCGCGTCCTCGCCGGCACACTCCTGCGGCGTGATGTAGCCGCCGGCCTCGTGCTTATCGATCACGAGACAGCCCGGCGCCTCGCGCAGGATCGAGCGGGCGAACTCGGCCGAGAGTGGGCGCTCGAACTCGACGTTGATCACTTCGCAGTGGCCGACGAACACCGGCACGCGCACGCAGGTAGCGACTACCTTGATCTTCGGATCGAGGATCTTCTTGGTCTCCGCCATCATTTTCCATTCCTCTTTCGTGAAGCCGTCTTCCATGAAGACGTCGATGTGGGGAATGCAGTTGAAGGCGATTTCCTTCTGGAACTTCTTAGGCGTCACTTCCTGGCCCGGCACATACTTGCCCTTGGTCTGCGACCACAGCTCGTCCATGCCCTCCTTGCCGGCCCCCGACACGGACTGGTAGGTCGCAACCACCACGCGCTTGACGGTCGCCTCGTCGTGCAGCGGCTTCAGCGCGACCACCATCTGCGCCGTCGAGCAGTTCGGATTGGCGATGATGTTCTTGCGGTTGTTCTTCTTCATATACGGCTCGAGCACGTGCGCGTTCACTTCCGGCACGACGAGGGGCACGTCGATATCGTAGCGCCAGGCAGACGAGTTATCGATGACGAGCGCGCCGGCCGCGCCGATTTTCGGGCTCCACTCCTTCGACACCGTGCCGCCGGCCGACATCACGACGAAGTCGACCTTGGAGAAATCGAAGGTTTCAAGATCCTGGCATTTAAGGTTCTTATCGCCGAAGGAAACGCTGGTGCCGACCGAGCGGCGTGACGCAATGGCGTGCACTTCGGAAGCGGGAAATTTCCGCTCATCAAGGATCGACAGCATTTCCCGGCCCACGTTGCCCGTGGCGCCGACGACGGCGATTTTGTAACCCATTGTTGCTTCTCCAGCGAAAGCGCAGCGCCAGCGCGGCACGACGCACCTGTCACATAGCTGATTGTGGCCAGGAATCAACTCGTGTTGCGCGTCGGAAGCGCCGCTCAAGCGGTTCCATACTTGGTGACGACCCGCACCCCGACATCGGTGAGCAAGGATGTGGGCAGCAGCCCACCGATACAGACGATCACGGTGGTGTTCGGCAGTGCATAGGGGCGGCCGGCCTGCTCGATCATCACGCGGTGATCTTCGATCGCCGTCACGTTCGATTGAAGCAGCACGCGCAAACGGCCCTTGAGCCGGGCTTCCTCCACGTTGCGGCGGATCGCAGGCTTGGCCCGGGTGAAGCTGTCGCCGCGATAGGACAAGGTGAGGCTCGCGAGTGGCTGGCGGGCGAGGACGGCTGCCGCCTCGAGCGCGCTGTCGCCGCCGCCGACGATCAGGACATGTTGGCCGCGGTACTGGGCCGCATCGGCAAGACTGTAGACGACCTTCGACGAATTCTCGCCCGGAACGCCAAGCCGCCGGGGCGAGCCGCGGCGACCGGTGGCCAGCAGTACGGCGCGGGACCCATAGACGCCGTCGGGGGTTTCCACTTCGAAGCCCCACGGCTGCGTCGAGATGCGCTGCACGCGAATGCCGTGATAGATTTCAACCGCGGTCTTTGCCAGTACCGACTGCCACAATCCGAGTAACTTTTCCTTGCGGACCCGACGCAACTTGACTTGCCCGTACAGCGGAAGCCGCGCCGGCCGCGTCATCACGAGCTTGGCGCGCGGATAGTGCGCGACCGTGCCGCCGAGCGCGTTCTGCTCGAAGGTCAGCGCATTGAGGCCCCGGGCCTTGGCCGCCAAGGATGCCGAGATGCCGGCCGGCCCGCCACCGATGATGATCACGTCGTAGAGGTCTTTTTGGCCCAGGCCCTCGATCTGCGCGATCGCATCGATCGCCTGCTTGCCCTGCTCGATGGCATTGGCGATCAAACCCATACCGCCGAGTTCCCCGGCGATGAACAAATTCGGCACGTTCGTCTCGAAGCGCGGCGACACGACGGGAATGTCTACGCCGCGTCGGGCCGAGCCGAACACGAGATCGATCGCGCCGACCGGACAGGCGGTCTTGCAGGCACCGTGGCCGATGCAGGACATCGGATCGAGCAATTGCGCCTTGCCGGCGATCAGCCCGATGACATCGCCCTCCGGGCAGGCACTGGCACAGGCACCGCAGCCGACGCAAAGCCCAGGGTCGATCACCGGATGCAGGGACACCGGCACCTCACCGCCCCCTTCGACCGATTTTTGATGAATTGCGGAATTGCGCTTCTCGCTGAACGAACGCGCAAGCCCGAACGCCCCCCACAGGGCGACCAGCGCCAGGGCGTAGACCGCATAGCCACCGAAACCCGAAACAAGTGCTGACATGTCGTTCAGCTCGCAGGAGAGTTGGGCCACATCGGGGCGCTGCTACGTCCTCCGAGGATTTGTCGCACCGTAGTCCCAGCCAGGATCGGCGCGCTGCCGCCGCAGCGGCGCCTTATCCGCATGACACCTCACTTCTGAGCACTCAATTCGAAGGATTGATCGACCCGTGACAAGGTCTGCTGACCCAGCTGGTGATGCGCGCAACGCAGCTGCGCCGTCTGCCGCGGCAATGGCCGAACGCCTGATGGCGGAGCGGGCCAGCACACGCCCGGTCGTGCACAACCGGACCTTCCAGGTCTACATGGCAATCGCCGCGATTGCGCTGCTGCCGGGGCTGCTCGGCGCGTTCCGCATCGAACTCGGCAGCGTCCTTGGCGACGTCCAAAGGCAGCTGGCGGCCGCGCTGATCGACATCAAGTTCGGCAGTGGCCTGCGCTTCTGGCTCGGCGTCGCCGGCGCCGCGCTCATGGCCCTGCTGCTGCTCTATCCGATCCGCAAGGCCTTCGCCGGCGCGCGCTGGCTCGGCAGCATCGGCGCCTGGTTCCACATCCACATGGTATTCGGTTTGCTCGGGCCGGTACTCGTCGCCTACCACAGCAATTTCGGCTGGGGTGCGCTCAACAGCAACGTCGCTTTGGTGGCGATGCTGGTCGTTGCCAGCAGCGGCATCGTCGGACATTTCGTGTATTCCCGGGTGAGCGCAGGCTTCTACGGCGACAGACAACGCGTGCGCACCCACCTCGACCACCTGGTGACGATGCTGCGCGGGTTCGCTGCGGCCGAGCCAGCGAGTGCCGGGCTGATCGACCGGCTGGAGGCCTTCGAAGCGCGCATGCTGGCGCCGCGACCCGGCATCGCAGCGAGCTTGCGCGCCCGGGTATCGATCTTCGCCCACCAGCGGCAAGTGCGCCATGACCTTGCCCAGATCATGCAACGCCACGCGCAGGCCCAGCGCTGGAGCCGCGAACAGCTCGTCGGCCAGTTCCGCCTCGTCGATGCGCATCTGGCGCACTATCTGGTGAGCGTGCGGGCGGCGTCCAACCAGGCCATGCGCGAAGAGCTGTGGGCGTACTGGCGACTGTTCCACCTGCCGGTGTTCCTGATCATGATGGTGGCCGTGATCCTGCACGTGGCAGCCGTATGGGATCTTGACCCGCCAGCGGTGCCAGCGCCCGCGAACGACGCTGCGGTGCGCACGACGGCGGCGGCGCAATCGCCCGGCCCCGTTTCGTCGGGCCCCCTTGCGCAGGTGAAACGCAAGACGATCGAGATCGCGCCGGAGCAACAGGGCGCGGACAACCGCCCGGCGGGTGTGCCAGTGCCGCAGCCGGCGAAGCGGCCGGCGCCAGCCCCGCAGTCGCAAGCGGCGGTCAAATCACAGGAAACCACGTCGGAGCAGCGCAATGCCCAGGCGATCCTGCCGCCGCAGGCGCCACTGGCTGCGCCGAAGCCCGCCCCGCCCGCCGACAACGGCGCGCTCTACGACGCATTGAGCCGCAAGGTCGAGGCCGACGGCAAGATGGCCTTGGGGGCTGGCAGAGGGCACTCACTCGCCCAGCGCATCGCCGAGCTGAAGGTGCAGAACTTCGACCACAACAAGACGCGCTTTGCACTGACCGGCAAGCACGTGAAAGTCGAGTGCGCGAGCTGCCACACCAAGACGCTCGAAAACACCGCGCGCGAGTGCGTCGCCTGCCACGAGAAGGACGACGTCCATCGTGGCCGCCGCCCCGACTGCGCCCAATGCCACACAACCAACCGCTGGAGCCAGATCCTGAGGCGGAAGTGAGGTTGCTTGTGCGGCCCGAAGCCGGCGTGCCATCGTTGCCCGTGACGGTCATATCGGGCCCGAAAGGCCGCGCAGGGAATGGGGAAACGCAATGCTGAGGCTCGACGGCAAGGTTGCACTGGTCATGGGCGCAGGTTCGGTCGGCGAAGGCTGGGGCAACGGCAAAGCCACGGCCACGCTGCTCGCCCGCCAAGGTGCCAAGATCTTCGGCACCGATATCCGCCTCGACGCCGCAGACGAGACCCGCGGCATCATTCGCCAGGAAGGCGGCATCTGCGACGTGCGCGCCTGCAATGCCGCGCGTTCTACTGAAGTTGCCGAGACGGTCGCCGATTGCCTCATCCGGCACGGCCGCATCGACATTCTGATCAACAATGTGGGGGGCTCGTCGCCCGGCAGTGCCGCCAGCATGAGCGAAGAAGACTGGGACCTGCAGTTCGATCACAACCTGAAGACGGTCTTCATGGGCTGCAAGCACGTGCTGCCTGTCATGGAGAAGCAGGGCCAGGGCGCCATCGTCAATCTATCGTCGATCGCAGCCCTGCGCATGAGCGCGGACCGCCCGCACATCGCCTATTCGACGGCCAAGTTCGGTGTGCTCGCCTTCACCAAATCAACGGCCATTGCCTATGCCAAGAAAGGCATCCGCTGCAATACGGTGATCCCGGGCCTGATGCATACGCCGCTCGTCGAACACCGGCTGGCCAAGACCATCGCCGGCGGCGATCTGGCAGCCCTCATCGCCAAGCGCAATGCGGCCGTCCCCATGGGCCACATGGGCACCGCCTGGGACATCGCGCACGCCGTGCTGTTCCTGGTCTCGGAGGAGGCGCGCTACATCACCGGCACCGAGATCGTGGTCGACGGCGGCATGACGGCGGCTGGCATGGCTTGAGGATCGGGCCAGGTCAACGCGACCAGCGATCACCCCTTGTCGCGCATGATGCGGGATTTCTCGCGGTTCCAGTCGCGCTTCTTTTCCGTTTCGCGCTTGTCGTGCAGCTTTTTGCCCTGGGCCAGGCCGAGCTTCAGCTTCGCCATGCCCTTCTCGTTGAAATAGAGCTCGAGCGGCACCAAGGTCATCCCCTGGCGCTCGGTCGCGATCCTGATCTTGTGGATCTCGCGCTTGTGCATCAGCAGTTTGCGCGGCCGGCGGGGGCTGTGCTGATAGAACGGCCCGGCCAGCTGGTATTCGGGGATGTAGGCGTTGAGCAGCATCAGACCTTCGGGCTCGACCGAGGCATAGCTTTCCCCGATCGTGCTATTGCCCTTGCGCAGCGACTTGACCTCGGTGCCGGTCAGCATGATGCCGGCCTCCCAGGTATCGGTGATGAAGTATTCGAACCGCGCCTTGCGGTTCTCGGCCACGGTCTTGCGGCCGTCGTCTTTCTTGGCGGCCATTAGGTTTGCTCCTTAGTGGTCGCAGGCTGTTCCGCTTACGCGGAGCCGGCCGCCTGCGACGGAAACTACTCCGCTGCCTTCACCTGCATCAGGCCGGCATGCACCATGGCGGCGTCGACGGCTTTGCGGGTCGCATCCGTCACGGGCGCCAGCGGCAAACGGCACTCGGCCGTGCCGAAGCCAAGCTTCGAGGTCGCATACTTCACCGGACCCGGATTGGTTTCGACGAACAGTGCATCGTGCAGCGGCATCAGCTGGTCCTGCAGCTTCAGCGCATGGGCGAAATCGCCCTTGGCGCAGGCCGCCTGGAACTCCGCGCAGAGCGCCGGCGCAACGTTTGCCGTCACCGAGATGCAGCCGTGGCCGCCGTGCGCCATGAAGCCGAGCGCCACCGCGTCTTCGCCGGTCAGGTAGGCAAACGGCTTGGTGATCAGCTGCCGGTGCTGGGACATGCGCGCAAGATTGGCGGTCGCATCCTTGATGCCAACCACGTTCTTCAACGTCGCAATGCGCGCGATGGTGGCCGCTGAAATGTCGACCACGGTGCGGCCCGGCACGTTGTAGACGATGATCGGCAGGTCAACCGCATCGCTGATCGCCTTGAAGTGCAGGTAAAGCCCCTCCTGGGTCGGCTTGTTGTAATAGCCGGTCGAATGCAGGGTGGCCTGGGCGCCCGCCTTCTTGGCGAACTGGGTGAGTTCGATCGCCTCGGCCGTTGAGTTCGACCCCGCGCCGGCAATCACGGGGACACGCTTCTTTGCCACCTGGATGCAGATTTCAACGACGCGCTTGTGCTCATCGTGGCTGAGCGTCGGGCTCTCGCCGGTGGTGCCGACGGGCACCAAGCCGTTCGAGCCTTGCGCAATCTGCCATTCGACGAAGCGCTCGAAAGCCGCTTCGTCGACCTTGCCGTTCTTGAATGGCGTGACGAGTGCCGTGTTGGATCCCTTGAACATTGGCGTTCCATCCTGCTGCCTGCGACCCGAGTCGGGCTTGGTCTATGTTTGTGCGGTCGCCTTGGGTCGCGGAAGCTAAGCATTTGACGCGCCGGCCGCAAGCACAACTGGACCACAACTGGACCAATGCGCCGCGCCATTCACGGCAAATAGCCCTCGAATGTCGGCGCATCGGCCCATTCGCTGGCAATCGCGCGGTCGCTTGTCGTGCGTACCGTCCAGCAGATCAGCGGTATTTCCAACCCCTCGCGCAGGAACCGCGTGACCGGCGTCGGTAGCGCCTTGACGTGATAACTGATGAACGAGGGTTGCACCGGACCGCACTCCAGCAAATGGCTGAGGCGGTAGGCACGGTCCGCGGTCAACTGATCGAGCCACCAGCCAGGGCCCTGGTAGAGGCCGGACACGATGCCACGCGGCACCTTGGGCGCAAGCTCCCGCAGGCGCGCCATGACGACAGGGTCAAACGACATCAAGGCCAAAGGGCCGCGGTAGCCAATGGCCAGTTCGGCAACGCCCTCAAGGAACCCGCTCTTAAGCGGCCCCCACTCACTCTTGACCTCGACGAACAGCGGCACGCGCCCGCTCACCTGGTCGAGCAATTCGGCGAACGACTGGACGCGCGTGTCCGAGCCACGATAGCGCAGCTTGGCAAGCTCGTGCTGAGACAGCCGGTCGATGCGCCCCGTCGTGTCGAGCAGCCGGTCAACGGTTTCGTCGTGGAACACGACCGGCGTTCCATCGGCCAAGGGTTGCAGATCGCATTCGATGCCATAGCCAGCTGCGATTGCCGCGGCGAATGCGGCGTCCGTGTTCTCGATCACGCCCTTCGCAAGGTCGTGGAGCCCCCGGTGAGCGATGGGTCGCAGAAAAGTTAGCCGGTCGAGCATCGAGGTGTTACCGCCTTGAACCGGTTACAGAAAATACCAACCGCTGTCGCCCAGGCGCCAGCGCGTCGGGGCCGCACACCGCGACGAGCCTTTGCAAGCGCTGGCGGCCACTCTAACCTCGGTCGAAACCGCACGCCACGCCCGCACCGCCGAAGGACACCCGACCATGGCCCACCCGACGCAACTGTTGCGCACAGCCCTGCCGGCCGCAGCCCTGGCAGTGATGGCCGCATCGGCCGGTTCTGCTGCCGAATTGGATGGTCTCGCCCCCCATCGCGCTGTCTACGACATCACCCTCGACAAGGCCAAATCGGGCGCCGGAGTGTCGGATCTGTCCGGCCGCATGGTCTATGAGTTGACGGGCAGCAGCTGCGAGGGCTTCACCCAGACCATGCGGTTCGTCACCCGCATGACGAGTTCGGACGGCGATGCGACGGTAAATGATCTGCGCTCATCGACCTTCGAGGATCAGGCCGCCACCACCTTCAAGTTCAGCTCCAGCCAGTACCGCGACGACCAGCAGACCGAGGCCACGGCCGGCAACGCCAAGCGCGACGGCAGTGACGGTGCGATCAAGGTCGAAGTGACGAAGCCGCTCAAGTCGACCAAGACGGTCGGATCGAAGACGCTGTTTCCGGTGCAGCACTCGATCGCCATGTTGGCGGCGGCCCGCGCCGGCCAGTCCATCTTCGCGGCCGACCTCTATGATGGCTCGGAGAAGGGCGAGAAAGTCTACGCCACGACGGCTGTGATCGGCGGCAAGTTCGCGCCCGGCAAGACGCCCGCGCTGCCGGTCGTCAAGAATGCCGAACGGCTCGACAAACTGGCCTCCTGGCCGGTATCGCTCAGCTATTTCGACAAGAACAACGACAAATCCGACAGCGGCCCGTCCTATGAACTGGCGTTCCTGTTCTTCGAAAATGGCGTGAGCCAGCGCTTGTTCATCGATTACGGCGACTTCTCGATCCGTGGTGCGCTGCGCGATCTGACTTTCCTCGACAGCCCGCCCTGCGAAAAGAAGCCCTGATCGGAAAGCGCGACCAATGAACTTTTCGCTGACCGACGACCAGCGCGCGATCCAGGAGACCGCGCTTGCCTTCGCGCGGGACCGCCTTGCGCCCAAGGCCGGCGAATGGGACGAAACCTGCCACTTCCCCGTCGATGTGATCCGCGAGACCGCAGCCCTCGGCATGGCAACGATCTATGTGCCGGAGGAGAAGGGCGGCTCGGGCCTCACCCGCATGGACGGGGCGCTGATCATGGAGGCGCTGTCCTATGGCTGCCCGTCGATCGCCGCTTACATCTCGATCCATAACATGGTGGCCTGGATGCTCGCCCGCTATGGCTCGAGCGGACAAGTCGCTGACTGGATGCCGAAGCTCAATTCCATGGAGTGGCTCGCGAGCTACTGCCTGACCGAACCCGGCTCGGGCTCGGACGCAGCCGCCATGGCAACAAGGGCCGAACGCAGCGGCGACCATTATATTCTCAACGGCACCAAGCAGTTCATTTCAGGCGCCGGCGCCACCGATTTCTATTTCGTGTTTGCCCGCAGCGGCGGCGAGGGTGCGCACGGCATTTCAGCCTTCGTGCTGCACAAGGGGATGCCGGGCCTCTCATTCGGCGCCAACGAACGCAAGATGGGCTGGAACGCCCAGCCGACGCGCCAGGTGATCATGGACAATGTGCGTGTCCCCGTCGCCAACCGGATCGGTGAAGAGAACCACGGATTCAAGTTCGCCATGTCGGGCCTCGATGGCGGACGTATCAATATTGGCGCCTGCTCGCTCGGCGCGGCGTGGCAGGCCTTGGACAAGGCACGCGACTACCTGTTCGAGCGCCGCGCCTTCGGCCGTGAGATCGGCCAGTTCCAGGCCCTGCAGTTTAAGATCGCCGACATGGCAACAAACCTGGAAGCCGCGCGACTGATGATCTACCGCGCGGCAGACGCGCTCGATCACGCCGATCCGCAGGCGACGATGTATTCGGCCATGGCCAAGCGGTACGCCACCGACCTCGGCTTCGAGATCGTCAACGAGGCACTGCAGATCCACGGCGGTTATGGTTATCTGAAGGACTATGGCCTGGAAAAGCTCGTGCGCGATTTGCGCGTGCACCAGATCCTGGAAGGCACCAACGAGATCATGCGCGTCGTCATCAGCCGTAAGGTGCTGGGCGGCAACCGGGCGTGACAAAAGACCAGCGGCGCCAGCGCAGCCTCGATCAAATACTCATCAATATCACTACAAAACCAAGATACGGCTTAAGTGGTTTTTCAGCAAATTTCGTGTTTTGTGAAGGAGGTCGTAAACGCTTACGGATCGTTAGGGCGGTGATCGCAAGGGTTCAGCGACCAAAATCAATTCACTTTATGGCGCAAGCACAACGACAAGATGAACTTCAATTCACGAAAACCCGGCGGCCCGGCCGGCGGGGTGGAACAGCGCCGCTCGCCGCGCCATCCCAGTAACCTGAGCGCCGTGATCATTCTCGACAATGGCGAGCGGATCGGCTGCGTCGTGCGGGACTTTTCGCGATCAGGTGCCCTGCTGATCGTGCCGACGATCCTGGGCATTCCGTCGGAATTCAACCTCCAGGCATCGACCGGCCACATGCGCCGCGTCATGGTCGTGCGCCGCGGCACGTCGCGGCTCGGCGTTCGCTACATCTGATCGCGCCCACGGGCGGCTGAACTCTGGTAGGGGAGTGCGGCGGCATAGCTCGCCTGCGTGCCGCACCCACCCCCAACGCTGGACGCCTCCGCCATGCCCGCCCTCTCCTGGCCCCACCTTGCGCCGATCCTGCTGCTGGCCGGCTCCAACATCTTCATGACGCTCGCCTGGTATGGGCACCTGAAGTTCAAGAGCGCGCCGCTGCTCCTCGTCATCCTCGTGTCCTGGGCTATCGCCTTCGTCGAGTACTGCATGGCGGTGCCGGCCAACCGCATCGGCCACGGCGTCTACTCGGCGGCCGAGTTGAAAACCATCCAGGAAGTCATCACGCTCCTGGTGTTCGCCGGCTTCTCGGTAGTCTATCTGAAGGAAGCGCTGACGTGGAACCATGCGGTCGGTTTCGCCTTGATTGCCGCCGGCGCGGCCTTCGTGTTTTCCGGGCGCGGCTGACGCAACGCCGCAAGCCCCGGCTGGGTCAGGACCGACATGCGCGGACCAGAAGCACGAGGTGCTGCTCCGGAGGGCGCTGATACTGCAACTGCACTCTGGCTCGCCACCCTGCCTGACGATGGCCCAACCGGTGGTTTCTTCGAGAACCGCAGGCCAATCGCGTGGTAAATGAACCCTGCAATCGGTAGAAGCGCTGCAAAGTTCCCAACACAAACAGGATGCTGACCATGACCGACCAAGCCGACTACACGCCGCCGAAAGTGTGGACCTGGGACAAGGAGAATGGCGGCAAGTTCGCCAACATCAACCGCCCCATTGCAGGCGCGACGCACGAGAAGGACTTGCCTGTCGGCAAGCACCCGCTGCAACTCTATTCGCAAGGCACGCCCAATGGCGTGAAAGTGACGGTGATGCTCGAAGAGTTGCTCGCGCTCGGCCACAGCGGCGCCGAGTACGACGCCTGGCTCGTCCGCATCAGCGATGGAGGTCAGTTCGGCAGCGGCTTCGTCGGCGTCAACCCGAACTCGAAGATCCCAGCCCTCATGGACCGCAGCGGCGCCAAGCCGCGCCGCGTATTCGAATCGGGCGCGATTTTGCTCTATCTGGCCGAGAAGTTCGGCGCCTTCCTGCCGACCGATCCGGATAAGCGGACGGAAGCCCTCAATTGGCTGTTCTGGCAGATGGGCAGCGCGCCCTATCTCGGCGGCGGCTTTGGCCACTTCTACGCCTATGCACCGGCCAAGTTCGAGTACCCGATCAACCGCTTCAGCATGGAAGTGAAGCGCCAGCTCGATGTGCTCGACCGGCACCTGGCGGGCCACGAGTTCATGGCGGGCAACGACTACACGATCGCGGACATGGCGATCTGGCCCTGGTATGGCGCACTGGTGAAGGGCCTGCTGTACGGGACATCGGCCGAATTCCTGGCCGTGCAGGACTACAAGCACGTCAACCGCTGGACCAACGCGATCGCGGAACGTCCCGCTGTGAAGCGTGGCCGCATGGTCAACCGCATCGCCGGCGAACCGTCGAGCCAGCTGCACGAGCGCCACGATGCAAGCGACTTCGCGACGAAGACACAGGACAAGATCGGCAAAGCGTGATTCAGAAACGGCGCGCCGGGATCATTTCTTGCTCTCGAGATCGGCGCGCAACTTTTCTTCCTCGTACTGGATGAACCAGCCGATCATCTGCCGCCACAGCGCCTCGCACAGATCAGGCGAGACACCATGTTCGACGGCGAGGCCACGCACCTTGTCGATCACCTGCTGGTTGCGCCAGGGCACATTGGCGGCAGCCTTCTCGGCGAGCTTGATCTGCCAGGCGCGTTCCACATAGCCGAAGCGCTCGGCGATGAGGGCGACGAGGGCGGCATCCAGCCGATCGATCTCGGCGCGGACCTCGGTCATGGTTGGGCAATCGGCTGGCGCGCGCGGCGGCATGGGGGGCATCGCTTTCCTCGACGGTCGCCGCCAGCGCTAAGAGGCAAAATGGCCAGCTGGCGACGGTTAACTCATCGCCCGTCCTTACAGGGGCAATACCGTCCAGTTCAAGTACTGCGCGGCTTGCCGGTCAGAGCGGGGGCCGACGCCGGCGCGGCACACTGGGGGGCCAAGGTCTGCAATTTCCCCTGCGCCAGAAGCTCGCGCATGCGCACGCATTCATCGTCCGTCGGCGCATGGGGCCTGCGATCCGTGACCACCATCAGCCGGGTCGTCATTTGCGCGAACAGCGTCGGCCGTTTCGCCTTGAACCGGTCGAGTTCATTCAATGGCCAATCCGTTACCGACACGTCGACGCGAAGCGGCCGACCGAACGTCGACCTGCCGACGCGCGTCGCACCGAAATGCAGGTAGCCCACATTGACGATCTCGCCCGCCTGAACGGTGAACGCGGCATAACTGGTGCGGTAGGTCGCCAAATCGGCCTTGTCCATGACCGTGGTAACGGTGCGCCCGTGGCTGCAGGCATAGCCGATCACATGGTGCTCGCCGGGCTCCAGCTCGACCTCGGCGACCGCGACGTCGTTCAGCGATTTTTCGTTGATGACCTTGATCACCTGGCCGCGCCGGTAGCCTTCGCCCTGGCGCTGGCCCAGCAACACCGCGACATGCGTACAGGCAGGGCTCGCCGAACCGAGCCGCATCAATGCCACCGCCGTCTGCTTTTGTGCGAGGTGGGTCGGCGTGACATCGTCGCGGACCCTCGAGGTCTGCACGCAGCCCGCGACGGCGAGGCTGCCCAGCATGTAGATAGGACTACGCCACCGCTTCCACGTCACCTGCCCCTCCCCGTGCCATTGCGGACACGAGTTTGCAGCACGAGTGGCGCATCAGCGCCTAGGAGCTTGCCGAGGTCAGTGCACGATCAATTCCGGATCACCGGCAAAATCACGCATCCACGCCCCTGGGCTTTGGCTTGGCACCCGCCGGCTGGGTGTTGCCGCGGGCCGGCGCGGAAGGCGAGGCGGGTGCGGCAGCGCCCGGGATCACTGCGCCCGGCCGGCACAGCGGCGGCAATTCCTGGATCTTGCCTTCAGCCTGCAATTTCTTATGCGGCTCACACGCCGACGCCACCTGAGCGGCCGTCACCGGCGGCACCTTCGTCACCGTCATCAGTCGCGCCTGCATAGTCGCATAGAGTTGCGGCCGCTGGGCCTTGAAGCGGTTGACCTCATCAATCGGCCAATCGCGCACCAGGATCTGCCAGTCGACGACCGGGCCGGCGCCAATGGGGATCGCACGCACCGGAGCCAACATCAGAAAGCCCGCGTTGACGACCTCGCCGGCGGCGATCGAGAACGACGCAAAGCTTTCCGCCCGGCCCGACAGCTGCGGCTTCGGCACGATGCGCATGACCTCGCCGCGCGGCGTGACGCAGGTGTAGCCCGTCACGTGATACTCGCCCGGCGCCAGTTCGACTTCGGCGACCGCAGGCTGCGTCGGCGAATTGAGGCCGGCAACGCTGAGCGTCGTCACGTCCTTGAAGCGCGTACCGTCGCGCGTGCCGAGGTTGACCGAGGCCGTGGTGCAGCTGTTGACGGCGGCGCCGATCTTGACGAGCGCAATGCCCTTGGTCGTGCGCGTGGTGGAGCCCGTGGCCAACGAAGCGTCGTCGATGCGCGATGTCGTCGCGCACCCGGCCATCGCCACACCTGCCACCAGAACAGCCACTGTTCTCAACAGTATACGCACACCATTGCCCTCAAAATACTCAATCCCGCACGGGCCTTTTAAGGGGCGAGACGGAGGGCGGCAACCCAGCCAATCCTGCCGACGTCACATGAACGCTGTATGCGACGGCGGTGATGCCATTGGGTGACGGTTGGGGCCGCGCCCTCGGTCGCGGTACCGACTCGGCCTGCTCCCACAAGCTGCCGGGGACGGCAGGCAGGCGACCATGCAGGGAGCCAGCCGGCTCAAGTCAAGAACCTTCTGTCAATGATGAGACACTGTCGCCGCCCGCCGCCTCGAACCTCACTTCTGCGAACAACTTCGCTACGCCGGTGATGTGGTCGTCGCCAAGACCGCTCGAAACTGCTTCCGCAAAGATGCGGTGTGCGGCGGTTGATGTCGGGATCCTTGCCCCAACCGCCCGCGCACCTTCGACCACGTAGCCGAAATCCTTTACCACCAGTTCGATCGGGAACAATGGTGCGAAGTTGCCGGCCAGCATCGCACTGGCGGCAAGTTTCGCGGCAGGACTGCATACAGGCGTGGATTCAAGAATGTCGATGACATTCGCCGTATCGAGTCCCATGTTCTTGGCGAGCCCGATCAGTTCCCCCAGGGCTGCCAGCTGAATCCCGAACATGGCATTGACCAAGAGCTTCACGCCGGCACCGCTGCCCGGCGCGCCAGCGTGGTGAACAGCGCTGCCCATGGCATTCAGTACCGGCAGTGCTCTAGCAAGGACCGACGCATCACCCCCCACGAAATAGATGAGTTGCCCAGCTTCGGCTTGCGGTCGCGAGCCTGCAACCGGGGCATCGAGAAAGGCGATGCCCGAGTTCGCGGCCGCCATGCCAAGCGTACGGACCCAGTTGACCGAGAGGGTAGAACTTTCGATGGCGATGGCATCTCGCGACATGCCGGCGAGTGCACCCGTCGACGCTTCGAGCCAAACGGCGCGCGAAGCAATGTCATCGCGCACCATGGCAATGACCACATCTGCCCCCGTTGCCGCGGCACGTGGCGAGGACGCGCGTGTCGCGCCGCTCGCCGAGAGCCGTCCGGCTTTGTCGGGGTCGCGGCTCCACACGGTCACCGCATGTCCAGCCTTGGTCAGATTGACTGCCATCCGCGAGCCCATTGCGCCGAGGCCGAGTACCGAAACGCTTGCCATATTGTTGCTTCCACCATGCTTGGTTGATCGTTGGCCTAGGCGGCAGCCCGCAGGGAGGCGGCGGCAACAGCCGCATCGATCAGGGCGCGGGCCTTGCGGGCATTGGCTGCGATCGTCGCTGGATCGGCGGTGGTCGCCTCGATCGGGATGAATGTCACGTCCGCGATGCCGAGGAAGTTCAGCAGGAACTTCAGATAGGGCTGCACGAAGTCCGCGCCCGCGAATGGCCCGCCGTCGAGATAGCCGCCCGCGCCATAGGCAATGAGGACGTAGGCGCGCTTGCCGGGCAGCAAGCCGTTGAACCCTTTGCCGTCGTAGGAAAAGGTGTGCCCGATGCGGACGATCTGGTCGATCCAGGCTTTGAGGGCCGAGGGGATCGAGAAATTGTACATCGGCACGCTCAGCACCAGGATGTCGGCCGCGCGCAGTTCGTGGATGAGCAGATCCGACAGGGCGGTGGCGGCGCGCAGCGAAGCGTCCATCTGATCGGCCGGGGTGTAGTAGCCCTTGATGGTGACGTCGGCGATGTGGGGAAGGGGCGCCGCAGCAAGATCGCGCACCACCACTTGATCATTGGGGCGGCGCTGCAGCCACTTCTCCATGAAGGCGTCGGTCAGGTCGCGGGAAAACGACCCGTCGGTGCGGGAACTGGTGTCGATGCGCAGGATGCGGCTCATGGGCCCCTCGGTGTGACGGTTGCAGTGGCGCCACCTTGGCCGAGCCTGATGCGGTAGAAAACATGGCAATCTGCCCGACATTCGTGCTAATTCCGCACGGATGGAACTCGCAGCCCTCAAGGTATTCGTGGAAGTGATGCGGGCCGGCAGCTTTGCTGCGGTCGCCCGTGTACATCAGGTGGACCCGTCGTCCATTTCGCGCACGATCGCGATGCTGGAAGGCGAGCTTGGCTTTCGCCTGTTCCAGCGCACCACCCGGCGCCTGGCTGCGACCGAAGCCGGCGCGCTCTATTTCGAGCGTATGCAGCCGATCGTCGACGAATTGGACAGGGCGGGGCAGGAGGCGCGCGATATCGTCGCCGAGCCGGCCGGCCGCTTGCGCGTGACCGCATCGGTTTCGTTCGGCCACACGATCCTGGTGCCACTGCTGCCGCGGCTGCGGGCCGCCTATCCCGAGCTGGCAATTGATCTTCTATTGACGGACACCATCGTCGACCTGATCGCCGAGAAGATCGATGTCGCGGTGCGTCTTGGTCCGCGCATCGACACCGGCCTCATCGGCACGCAGTTGCTGCGCACGCGCTATCGGGTTTGTGCGAGCCCGGCCTATCTCAATGTAGCGCCACGACTGCGCTCTCCGGCCGATCTGTCGGTCCACGACTGCCTGCTGTTTCCCTATCCGGGGTATCGGTCGCTTTGGCGCTTCCGGGCGAGGAATGGCGAGACGACAGAAGTGCCCGTCCACGGCGCGGTGACCATCTCGAACGCCTTGGCGCTGCTCAGTGCTGCGCGCGCTGGACTGGGTCCGGTGCTGCTGCCTGATTGGCTGGTCGGGCAGGATCAGCAGCGCGGCAACTTGGTCGACCCATTTCCGAAGCATGAGGCAACCGCCACCGACTTCGATACCGCCGCCTGGCTGCTGTATCCGTCGCGGGCCTACGTGCCGCGCAAGGTGCGCGCCTTTATTGATTTTCTGAAATCGCACACCAGAACCGGCACCAGCAAGCGCCACTGACGTCGCCACTGCATTTCAAAACCCATGACGTGCCGAAGCAACGAGTCGTGCTTTGCGCTGGCGACTGCTACATCCCCGCCTCTTGCGCCCGATCGAACCTTGAGAGCGAACACGCATGGCCGTCGAAGTTTCGCCCCGGCGCACGGCCGTCGATGCTGCCCTGTGCGCGCTCGCAGCCGAAGCCCTGCTGACGTTCATGGATGCGCTCATCAAGGGACTGAGCGCGCGCTACCCCACATTCGAAGTCGCCTGCCTGCGGTTCGCCTTCGGCGCACTGTGGGCGACGGCGCTGCTGGTCGCGTTCCGGCCTGGCTGGCCGTCGGCCGAAACGATCCGCGCCAACCTCTCGCGTTCATTCCTGGTGGTGGTGACCGCGACCTGCTTCTTCTTCGCCCTGAGCCGCCTGCCGCTCGCCGAAACCGTGGCACTGTCGTTCATCTCGCCGCTGCTGATGGCGCTGTTTGGCAATCTGCTGCTGGGCGAAAAGCTCGACCGTGCCATAGCGATAGCGCTCGCAGCCGGCCTTGCCGGCATGTTGCTGATCATCTCGCCGCGGCTCGGCGCCACGTCTTACGACACGGGCGCCCTCTGGGGCGTCGCAGCACTCTGTGTGTCGACCGTCACCTACGCGCTCAACATCATCGTGCTGCGCACGCGCGCGCAGCGCGACCCGGCACTCACCATCGTCTGGTTCCAGAGTGCGGTGCCCGCCGTCTTGCTTGCCATACCGGCATGGGCCGTGTGGCTGCCGCTGACATGGGCCGATACCGCGATGTTCGCCCTGGTCGGGGCACTCGCCGTCGCCGGACATTACCTGCTGGCGCAAGCGTTCGCGCGGGCAGAAGCCGCTCGGCTCGCGCCCCTGCACTACACCAGCCTCGTGTGGGGACTGGCCTTCGGCTACCTTATGTTTGCCGAAGTGCCGACAGTTGCAACTCTTGCCGGCGCGACGCTCATCGCCGCCGGCGCATGGCTCGCCCAGCGCAAACCACAAGCCGCATAGTCCGCACCAAAGCTAAGGCAAGCAGCTTCAGTGTTGCGTCTGTTCCAGACGCGCAATCTGATCTTTCAACTTCAGTTTCTGCAATTTGAGCTTGTTGACCTTGGCACCATCTGATGCGGGGCGGGCAAGTTCCTCGGTGATTCGGCGATCCAAGGTTTTGTGCTTTTCCGCAAGTTCTGAAAGATGAGCCGAACGCGCCATCATGTCCTCCAGCGTTGCCTTCCAACCGTTAAGCACTATGACAGAAGTGCGACGGGGTGTCTATTTCCACCTCCCGGATTTGGTTGGCACAGTATTGATAGCCGTTCCGAATCGATGAATTGCTCGCGCCACTGCGTCCACCAGATTTTCAGTCCAACAAGTCTGCTCAACCGCTTGCGAAAGCCGCGCTTTTTCGACAATAGTGTGCGCCGCTGCCTGGACCGTTAGGCAAATGCTGCGGTGCAACACACGGGATCTGATCGATGGCGCGCCTGGATGACCGTGACATCAGGGAAGAGCTGGCCAAGTTGCGTGCCGAACACCGCGAGCTTGATCACGAGATCGCCCTGTTCGAGGCCGCCGCCCACGCCGACCAGCTGATGATCAAGCGCCTGAAGAAGAAGAAGCTGCAGATCAAGGACCAGATCACGGCGCTGGAAGACCGTCTGCTGCCGGACATCATCGCATGAGGCGGAATCTCACATGAATGCCGCTCAGCCGTTGGTCGGCATCATCATGGGCAGCCAGTCCGACTGGGCGACGATGCGTCACGCGGCCGAAGTTCTGGCCAAGCTGGGGGTCGGCTTCGAGACCCGCATCGTCTCCGCACACCGCACGCCGGACCGCCTGTTCGAGTATGCCAAAACCGCCAAGGCGCGCGGCCTGCACGTGATCATCGCCGGCGCCGGCGGTGCTGCGCACCTGCCAGGCATGGCCGCCGCGCTGACCCCCTTGCCGGTGCTCGGCGTGCCGGTCGAGAGCCGCATTCTCAAAGGCCAGGACAGCCTGCTGTCGATCGTGCAGATGCCGGCGGGCGTGCCGGTCGGCACGCTCGCGATCGGTGACGCGGGTGCCACCAATGCCGGTTTGCTCGCCGCGCAGATCCTGGCGCTCGCCGACCCCGCACTCGCCGTTCGCATCGAAGCGCACCGCGCGGCCCAAACCGCAGCCGTCGCCGAAACTCCGAAGGATTGAGCCCTGGCCCGCACAGCAACACCACTCCCGCCCGGCGCAACCATCGGTATTCTGGGCTCGGGACAGCTCGGCCGCATGCTGGCGCTGGCGGCCGGAAAACTCGGCCTGAAGACGCACGTCTATTGCGATGCCAGCGGCCCGGCCTTCGATGTCGCGACCGTCCGCACGACCGCTGCCTTCGACGATCGAGCGGCGCTCGCCCGCTTTGCCGCCGACGTGCAGGCCATCACCTACGAATTCGAGAACATTCCGCTCGACACCGTGCGCTTGCTGG
The DNA here is from genome assembly GCA_021730785.1 of Hyphomicrobiaceae bacterium. GTDB lineage: Bacteria > Pseudomonadota > Alphaproteobacteria > Rhizobiales > Hyphomicrobiaceae > JAKFWF01. The sequence goes on along the minus strand of JAKFWF010000038.1, from coordinate 13,054 downwards.
AAAACCTCGCGACCGTGCGGCCCGGTGCCAAGGCGCTCGCCTGCGCGCAGGACCGGTTGAACGAAAAGCAACTCGCCCGCACGCTCGGCGCACGCACCGCCGACTTCGCCGCCATCGATGGCCTGGACGACCTTGCCTCTGCGCTGGCCGGCAGCATCACTCCCCCGTGCGTGCTGAAGACCCGGCGGTTCGGTTATGACGGCAAGGGACAAGCGAAGATCTTGGGCCCGGCCGATGCCAAAGCCGCCTGGCAAGCGATCGGCCAGAAGCCAGCCATTCTGGAAGCCTTCGTGAACTTCAGCGCCGAAGTCTCCGTCGTCGCCGTGCGCGGCACTGACGGCGCCTTCGCCGCCTACGACGTGACGGAGAATGAGCACCGGGACCATATCCTGCATCGGTCGACCGTGCCCGCCAGAATCGCCCCGAAAGCCGCGCGCGATGCCGTGGACACCGCCCGGCGCATCGCCGAGGCGCTGGACTATGTCGGCGTCTTTGCCGTCGAATTCTTTGCCCTCGATTTTTCCGGTGGCGAAGTCCTTCTGGTCAATGAGATCGCTCCGCGGGTGCACAACAGTGGGCATTGGACGATGGATGCGTGCCTGTGCAGCCAATTCGAGAACCACATCCGCGCAGTGGCCGGCTGGCCGCTCGGCGCGACGGCTCGGCATGCAAATGCCGAAATGCTCAATCTGATCGGGTCGGAGGCTGCCGACTGGGCCGCGCTTGCCGCTGAGCCCGGCATGTCGCTGCATCTCTACGGCAAGCGTGAGGCGCGTGCGGGCCGCAAAATGGGGCACATCATCCGCCTGACACCCCGCTTGCCTTGATGTGCTGGTGACCACGCCATTGCGCGACAGCTCCTGGCACAACGTGAGTGGACTTCTTTACCTGGGTTTGCTAAGCGTCCGCCCAACTGAATATCAGGGCTGCTGCCGATGATCGGATAGCGATCGCGGCATGTGGCTTTTATGGCCGTCTGATCCATCAACAACCGAGGATAACTCCCCCAGTGCAGGTTCTCGTTCGCGACAACAACGTCGACCAGGCGCTCAAGGCGCTCAAGAAAAAGCTGCAGCGCGAAGGCGTGTTCCGGGAAATGAAGCTCCGGAACTACTTCGAGAAGCCGTCGGAAAAGAAAGCGCGTGAAAAGGCGGAAGCCGTGCGCCGCGCCCGCAAACTCGCCCGCAAGAAGCTGCAGCGTGAAGGCCTGTTGCCGAACAAGGCCGTGAAGAAGCCGTTGACCGGCGGTCGTGGTGGCCGTGGCGGCCCAGGCGGCGGTCGCTCGTCGGAAGGCGGCGGCTTTGGCGGTGGTACCGGCGGCACGGGTGGTGGTGGTTTCGGTGGCGGCGGCGGATTTGGTGGCGGCGGCGGTTTCGGCCAGCGCTGACGCGACGACGACCCAAGATTGCGACATTCAGCCGCCGAGCCTCAGGTTCGGCGGCTTTTACGTTGGTGCGCCCCGCCCACCCGTCACCATGTGCAGCCAACCGTCTCGATCTGCGGCTTGATCGCCTCGATCGACTGCCGGCAGATTTCGGCGAGACGGTCCTTGATTGTTGGGTCGGCGGCGATGAATTTCCACATCGCGCGCAGATCGTTCAGCGTCGCCTTGGCGGGGGCCTGCGAGGTTGGCCAGACTTTGGTCGCGAGGCACGTCTCATACTTGGCGAGGAAAGTATCGCAAGGTTCGACGCCAAGCCTGTCCTGGGCCGAACAAGTCGCGGCGGTTGCGAGCAACAAGCCGATGCTAGCGGCTGCCGATCCTGCTAGTCTGCCTCCAGCCCCAGCCATGTTCATCTGCCCTCCTGCTTACGACGTGCCACGAACCGACAGGTCCAATCTGTCGATTATGCGGCGACAGCGCCGTTCCCCAGTGACGTTCCCCAGTGACAGGCCGGCGCACCATGCCCTACCTTGATTAAGCGACTGTATTGCAACCAGGGCGCAAGGACTGACATGGACGAAACTGCCATTCGCCCCGCGCGCCAGCGGAATGACGTTGCCGCCATCGCGCGCGGCTTCACACCGAAACTGATCATCACCCTGCGGGAAGGCTACTCCTTCGGCCGGCTCGGGCAGGACGCCGTCGCCGGATTGACCGTTGCCATTCTCGCCCTGCCGCTGTCGATGGCGATCGCCATCGGTGCTGGCCTGCCGCCGGAAACGGGCCTCATCACCACGATCGTCGCCGGCTTCCTCATTTCCGCGCTCGGCGGCAGCCGGCACCAGATCGGCGGACCAGCGGCAGCCTTCATCGTCGTGATCGTCGGCATCGTCGACAAGCACGGGCAGGCCGGCCTGCTGACCGCGACGTTCCTGGCCGGGCTGCTGCTGATCATCGCGGCTTTCTTGAAGCTCGGCACTTACGTCAAGTATGTACCGGGGCCGGTGATCCTGGGGTTCACGAGCGGCGTCGGCGCCTTGGTAATGCTCGGCCAGATCAAGGATATGCTCGGGCTGCGCGGGGTGGTTCCAGCCGACACAGCACACCGGATCGCCGCGCTGTGGAACCTCAAGGGTACGTTCAACCCGAGTGCCTTCGCGGTCGGCATCGCGACCCTTGCCATGATCATCTTGCTGAAGCGCTTTGCCCCCAGATGGCCCGGCCTGTTGATCGCCGTGGTCGGCGCGTCGGCAGCGGTCGCGCTCCTCGGCCTGCCGGTCGAGACGATTGGCAGCCGGTTCGGCGGCATCGGCATCAGCCTGCCCACGCCACGGCTGCCTGACCTGTCGTGGCACATGTTCGAGGCCGTCGTTCCCAGCGCGCTCACCTTGGCGTTTCTGATCGGGGTCGAGAGCCTGTTGTCGGCGGTCGCAGCCGACACGATCACCGGCTGCCGCCACCATTCCAATACCGAAATCCTGGCACAAGGGGTCGCCAATGCAGCGTCACCGCTGTTTGGCGGACTGCCGGCTACGGGTGTGCTGGCACGCACCGCAACGAACATATCGGCCGGCGGACAGACGCCCGTGTCGGGCTTGCTACATGCCGTCTTCGTGCTGATCGCGATGGTAGCCCTCGGGCCGCTCGCAGCGCACATGGCGTTGCCCTGTCTCGCCGCCGTCCTGCTCAATGTCGCGTGGCGGCTGCTCGACGTCGGTGAACTCTGGAGCTTCCTCAGACGCGCGCCGCGTGATGATGTCGTGGTGCTGTTGGCGACCCTGCTGCTGACGATTTTCATCAGCCTGGACGTGGCGATCGCGGTCGGCGTGGCGATGGCCAGCCTGCTGTTCGTGCACCGCATGGCAGATGGCAACGATGCGACCGCCAGCGATGCCAGCAGCACCGACGCGCTCGACACCTTGCCGAAGGGCGTGCGCCTCTTCCGCTTCAGTGGGCCGCTGTTCTATGGCGTGTCGGACAACATCTCGCTTGCCCTCGCCGACGCCGAGCCCTGGCCGTCGGTCGTCATTCTCGATCTGGTCGACGTGCAATTGATCGATGCGACGGCGATGGCAGCGCTCGAGGAATTGGCGGGCCTGTGTGCCAAGCGCGGCACCCGCATCGTCATGGCCAGTCCTAAAGGGCAGCCGCACCGTGCCTTTGCGGCTTACGGCACTGTGCGCCAACATGCGATCGTGGCGGCGCAGAGCCGCCAGGAAGCAATCGAAAAAGCGCGGTTGCTCGCGGCCGGGCAGTAGCTGGTTCAATTTGCCGTCGCCTCGACCACGAGTAGAATGCCAGCGAGAATATCGAAGCCGCTCGCGTGGCCGATCGTTGCAAGCGGAGCGATGACATCCGTGATGGCAACTCCTTCGATCAGTGCCTCGATCGCTTGAAACATCGCGGCATTCGGTTCACCGTCGCAGGCCGCATCGAGCAACGCGCAGCTGAGCGGCGAGGTGAGCGTACGCATGTGCCGGCGGATCGCTTCTGCCAAGGCCGTGGCGGTCTCAGTGGCGCCGAGCGCGTGCAACATGATAACGGCACCCGACAGAACGTCATCGCCGCTGGGCGTAAGGCCATGCCCAAGGCCGAGCAGAGTGGTCGCGGCCGTGGTGAAGTCGGGCGCCGTCTGAGGGACCAGTGCCCGCCGTAGGCGCCGCAGCCCTTCGGCGGCGCGCCGCGTGAGGAAATCGCCAGTGGCGGTCTCGGGCCGCACGGCATGAATGAAGCTCGCCGCGGGCGCTGCTGTACGTCCCGCATCGAGCACAGCACTGATGCGCTCCCTCGCAAGCGCCGCATGGACGGCGTCGGGCCAGGCGGGAGGCTGCCACAAGCTGGCAAGTTCCGCCGACAGCACGGTGCCGTCGGGCATTAGCAGCGACAGACTGCAGGATGTCGCACAATTCCCTCTCCCCCTGCGTTCCCCTTGCAGGGGGAAAGGGTTAGGGTGAGGGGCGGCCGCTTGCTCGAACAGGCTCCCGGCGGCGAACGCCGGCATCACGCCCTCTTCAACGATCACGTTCAGCGGTCCATCGCCGATGCTGGGATCGCCGATGCACACGAACGCGTCGCCGTGGCGCAGGTAGAGCGATCGTTCGAACTGGGCGACGGCGGTCCAACGCTGGTGCCGGCGAAGCGCGCTTGCAGCCCGTGCGCCGATCGAGACGATGGCCGCTTCAACCGGCACTGCGGACCTTAGATGCTGCGAGTTCGGCCGCCGCGGCGTTGGACGGCGCCACTACGATGCCGGCAGCCTCGAGCTTCGCCACTTGCAGTTGGCGATTTTGCGGATCGGCGTCTGTGCCGGTGACGCTCGCAATGACGAGCGGCCCGTCCTTGCCGCGTCCTGCAGTCACGGCGGCTGCCAGGTGCCCGGCCGGGTCCATGTGCCCACCGAAGCCCAGCACACAGTCGAGCAGAACGACGGCGACGCGGCGGTCGGCCAGTGCCGCAGCCAGCGCCTCGTCCCGCACCGCCGGCTCGATCATGGGATGCGGGCGGCCGCGCGTATATTCGTCGGCGCCGAGATCGATCATCACATGGCCTTCAAGGACCTTGCCCACTCTTGTGGCGCCCGGCACCGGGGCGTTCGAGGCAACCGCGAAGTTGTGCCCGCGAAGCACGATCTGCGCTTCGGCCGCGAGCGTGCCGCCGGCAAAAAGCCCGCGCACAGCCCCGCGCCGCGCCGGCAATTGTGTGGTAACGACCCAGGGCTTGCCGCCACCACATGCCGAACGCGCGGCGGCTTCCAGCACAGGAACCGCGTGCGCATTCTTAGGGATTGCCCGCTCACCATCGCCAAGGAAGCAGATGGTGAAGGGCTTCGGGCTGCGCCCGACCCGCTCCAGAATGAGTGCCGCCACCTCGTCGGCCGGCGGCTTCGACACGATGACGATGTGCGTCGTTGCGGGATCTGCGTCGAAGAGATCAATCGCCATCAGCGTCGTAATGCCGCCGACCTCGGCCTTCAGATCGCGCCCGCCGGTGCCGATCGCATGCGACACGCCGCGCCCCGCCCGCGCAATGAGGCAGGAGATTTCCTGTATTCCCGTGCCCGACGCACCGATGATGCCGATGTCGCCGCGCGGCACGATATTGGCGAACGCCAGCGGTGCGCCGCCGATGATCGCGGTGCCGCAGTCGGGCCCCATCACCAGCAGACCGAGGTCGCGCGCCTCGCGCTTCAGGCTGACCTCGTCGGCGATCGAGACATTGTCGCTGAAGATCATCGTGTGCAGCCCCGCATGCAGGGCCTTGCGGGCTTCGGCAACGGCGAAATCACCGGGCACGGAGATCAACGCGAGGTTGGCCATGGGCGACTGGGCGAGTGCCGCGTGCAGCGTGCGCGGCTGCCAGGATGCGCTTGATGCAGCTGCCGCACGGGGGCGATCCAGCAACTGCCGTGCGTGGGCGAGTGCTGCCTGGGCCGCAGCTTCGCTCGTCGCCCGCAGTGCAATTACGATATCGCCGGGACCGGCTGCCGCGCCTTCACTCGATAGCACGCCCGCTTCGCGCAGGATCTGCAGGTTGGCCGGCGTGCCGATCATCAGGCCCGCCACCTCGACGCCGGCAAGGGCCTGCAGGCGCTGCGCGATGGCCATGAGGGCGACCGAGTCGAGATAGGCGCTCATCCGCACTTCGTTGAGGATCGTCGTCATGTGATCCCCATCCCGGCTGCGAACGCTTCGAGCGCGTCTTCGAAGCACTTGAGCGGCGCCTTCACGGTGCCGGCACCGACCTGGCCGACGCCCGGCTTGCGATGCGCAATGCCGGTGTTGATCGTCGGCGCGATACCGCTCTCGACCACGCGGCGGATGTCGATGCCCGTCGGCACGCCGGCGTAGTCCATGGCCGGGATCGTCCACTCGGGGTTCGGGCCCAGGGTGATCTCGGCCATGGCGCGGGTGAAGTTGGCAGCATCGGACGCCGTACCGGCACCGATGAAGCCGACCACGGCCGGTGCTGCTCCCATGGCGAAACCGCCGAGCCCGATCGTCTCGACGATGGCGCTGTCGCCCATGTCGGGGTTGGCATCGGCTTCCGAGTAGCCTGGAAAGTACATGCCGACCGGCATTTCCACGGGTGCGGTGAACCATTGGTCGCCTGTGCCGGCGACGCGGATGCCGAAGTCGGTGCCGTTGCGGCACATGGCGGTCACGATCGACGAGGCTGCGATGCCGCGCGCCGGATCGGTCATTGCCTTGCCCATGGCCATGGCCACATTGAGAAAGAACTGGTCGTTGCGGCCGATGAAGTCGAGACAGCGGGCGAGATCGGCGGTGTCGGTTGTCGTGCGGGCGAGCGCGGGCGCGAGCAGCCGGAGCAGCAGCGATGAGCAGGCGACATTGCGCTGGTGCATCTCGTCGCCCATGGTCAGCCCGCGCGCAACGAGCGTCTTCAGTGGGATGCCGCCCATGTCGCGCAGGGCCAGGCCCAGCGCCGGACCAAGCTGATCGCGCAGCCACGCGAGGCGCGTCAGGACCTCGGCATCGTTGCCGCCGAACCGCATCACCTTGCCGAGGCCTTCGTTGATCGCGCAGTAGGCCCGGTTGCCGAAGGCGCGGTTCTCGACCACCAGCAGCGGCTGGCTGAGCGTCGTCATGCCGGTCATGGGGCCGACCGCGCCGAACGCATGGTTGGGGTGGAACGCAAAAGCACCCTGGTCCGCCTTGCCCGCGGCGTCCTCGAGATCGCGAGCCCAGCCCTCGAAAACGGCGATGCCCTGGACCGCCCCGCGCATGGGTCCGCACATGCGGTCCCAGCCGATCGGCGGACCAGCATGCAGGATCTTGCGGCCGTCCTTCAGGGCGGGGATGGCGTCGCCAGCCGGCACCACGTCGACGAGGACCGGGTCACCCGATAGAATGCGGCGCACGGCCTCGGCATTGGCCCTGTCGATCTGGCTCATGGGGTCCACCGGTCGCACATTCGCTGCCTACGTACCGAGCTTGGCTTCAAGCGCCGCGATGCGCTGCTCCAGGCGCTCGTTTTCGAGGCGGGCTTTCTCCGCCATCGCCTTGACCACTTCGAATTCCTCGCGCCGGACCACATCCATGCCGTTGAGCACGCGCTCGCCCTGCGCCTTCACGATCGTTTCCACTTCGCGCTTTACGCCTTGGGCAGCGCCTGCCGCATCGGTCATGAGACGGGCGAAATCGTCGAGAAACCGGTTGTTCGTCTGCGTCATCGGTGGCACTCCCGTCATCATCTGTGGTTGATATGCGCCCAACCGGGGTCGGCGATCAAGCTCGTACCCATGACTCGAGACCCTTGCGAGGCCTGCCCATGAGCCTGTTGCTGTCCCTCTCTTTCCCGAGCATCGATCCGGTGGCGCTCAGATTGGGGCCGCTGTTCGGGCTCGGTCCGATCGAAATCAAGTGGTACGGCCTAGCTTACATGGCCGGGCTGCTGCTCGGCTGGTTGTACATCCGCCGCTTGCTCGACACGCCGGGACTGTGGCCGGCGAACGCGGCGCCCTTTGCCACGGTGCGCGCCGATGATCTGCTGCTGTTCATGACGGCCGGCGTGATCATTGGCGGCCGACTAGGCTCGGTACTGTTCTACGAGCCGGGCTACTACATCCATAGGCCGCTCGAAATCCTGCAGGTGTGGAGGGGCGGCATGGCCTTTCACGGCGCGCTGATCGGCACTGGCGTCGCCATCTGGCTGTTCGCGCGGACCTATAAGGTCTCGCCCTGGAGCACGATGGACTTGTGTGCTGCATCCGTGCCGCTCGGCCTGTTCTTCGGGCGGCTCGCCAACTTCATCAATGGCGAGCTGTGGGGCCGCGTGTCAAACGTCCCCTGGGCGATGGTGTTTCCGGGCACCGAAGCCGGGCCGGTGCCGCGCCATCCAAGCCAACTGTACGAGGCAGCGCTCGAAGGCCTCGCGCTGTTTCTGGTCCTGCGTTTTCTGACGCACAACCGCCTCGCCCTCAAGCATCCGGGCCTCGTCACCGGCGTTTTCCTCGCCGGCTATGGATTGGCCCGCTCATTCTGCGAGCTGTTCCGCGAGCCTGATCCACTGCACAAGTTCACGGTCGGCATCCTGACGCCCGGCATCGCCTATTCGATCCCGATGATCGCGCTCGGCATCTGGTTCATCTTGCGGGCGCGCCGGCAGCAGCAGGCGCTCGCTTGAGCTACGATCCCGCCGCGCGTCGCGACACGGCCCTGGCGCTGAAACTGAAAGCCCGGATCACTGCCCATGGCCCGATCCGGGTCGACGAGTACATCGAAGCCTGCCTCTATGACGCATCGCACGGCTACTACGTCAACCGCGAGGCGATCGGGGCTCGAGGCGACTTCATCACGGCGCCGGAGATCAGCCAGATCTTCGGCGAGTTGATCGGCCTGTGGTGTGTCGCCGTGTGGGATGAGATGGGCCGGCCGACGCCCTTCAACCTCGTCGAATTCGGTCCCGGTCGCGGCACCTTGATGCGGGATGCGCTGCGGGCCATGCGGCTGCGGCCGGCGATCCTGGCGGCGGTTCGCGTGAACCTGCTCGATACCAGCGCGGCGTTCACTGCCCAGCAACGCGCGGCATTGGCCGACCTGCCAGTGCCGATCGCCTGGCCGGGCAAGCTCGTCCATGCGGCCGACCCGACCCTGCCGGCCATCATCATCGCCAATGAGTTTCTCGATACCACCCCGATCGAGCAGTTCGTGCGCACCGCGAATGGCTGGGCAACCCGCCGCGTCGGGCTCGATTGTGACGGGGCCTTGGCCTTCACCACCTCGGCGGATTGCCCCGCCCCTGCAGCGCGTCAGCTGGAGCAACGGTTCCCGACCGCACGGCAAGGCGAGGTCTGCGAGCTTTATTCCTTCGACCACGACTTCGCGGTCGCCATCCTGCAGCTGCCAGCGCGCGTTGCGACACTGATCCTTGACTATGGCCATATGCGCTCTTCCCCAGGCGATACGCTGCAAGCGGTGCGCGGCCATGTGCACGAGCATCCCCTGACCTCACCGGGGGAAGCCGACGTGACGGCCCAGGTCGATTTCCAGCAGGCGACCGAGAGCCTGAGCAGCAGCAACATCGCGGTCGACGGGCCGGTGACGCAGGCGGAGTTCTTGGGCGCGCTCGGCATCGTCGAACGGGCATCCACACTGATGGCGGCTAACCCGGCCAAGGCAATGGAGATCGAGACCGCGGTTGCGCGCTTGATGTCGCCTGCGGGTATGGGCGGCCGGTTCAAGGCGTTGGGCCTGCGCTCGGCCGATCTACCGCCATTGCCGGGGCTGCCGCCAGGGCGTAGGCGATAGGCCATCGATCGATATCGAGGGACGCCATGCTGCACCCCATCACCTCAACCGTGCTTGCCGGTCTCCCCGGCATCAGGCACGGCTTTTTCACACGCCGCGGCGGCGCCTCGACCGGCCTGTACGAGTCGCTCAACTGCGGCCTCGGCTCGCAAGACGAACGCGCGAGCGTGAACGAAAACCGCAGCCGCGTCGCCGGCCACCTGGGCGCCCAGCCTGGCCAGCTGCTGACCGTGCATCAGGTCCACAGCGCCATTGCCCTAACGGTGGACCGTTGCTTCGGTGCCGAAGGTCCGCCGAGGGCCGACGCATTGGTTACGCGAACACCCGGACTCGTTGTCGCAGCCCTGGCCGCCGACTGCACGCCCGTACTGTTCGCCGACCCGCACACCCGTGTAGTAGCAGCCGCCCATGCCGGCTGGCGCGGTGCGCTCGGCGGCATCATCGAGGCGACACTCGTCGCCATGGAGCGGCTGGGGGCCAGGCGGGCCGACATCCGCGCCGCGATCGGGCCGTGCATTCACCAGGACAGCTACGAAGTCGGCGCCGAGTTCGAAGCGCAATTTCTCTCGGTCGCCCCCGAAAACTCTCGATTTTTTGCGGTTCCGCCAGGCAAATCACGCGCCCACTTCGACCTGCCGGGCTACGTGCACTTTCGCTTGGCTGCCAGCGGCATCGGCGCCATCACCCCCTCGTCCGCCTGCACCTATCGGGCGGCTGATCACTTCTACAGCTACCGCCGGTCGACCCACCTCGGCGAGCCCGATTACGGCCGCCAAATCTCCGCCATTGTCGTGGCTTAACTGCACAATTCACAGGATTCGTAGGGGCCTGGCATTTCGCCGTTAGCCCTGGGGGGCGATTCTGTCGGATACCAGCCGAACGGGTGGCGCCCGCATGCGTGCGCTGCTAGCGTAAATCAAGCACGGTACACCGGAGCGTACGAGGGAAGGCCGCCACGTCAGTACGTCGGTCACCGGGACCAGCGGGTCAAAAGATCAGGGGGACGTCATCGTGACGACCATCGGCACTGCTGCGGCAAAGAATTGTCATCGGAAGTTTTCCTGGGCGGCACTGGCATGCTTGGCCACAGTCGGCCTTGCAGGCTGCGAAACCAGCAGCAGCCTGTTCGGCTCGAGCAATGGTCCGGGCGCATCATCCAGTATCGCGCCGCCGCCCGTGGCGCAGGCACCTGCGCAACCGTTGTCGCGGGTTGCCCTCGCGCCCATCGTCGGTCCACCGGAGGCGATTTCGAAGTCGCTGTCGGCGCAGTTGTCGGATGCGGCCGACCGTCAACGCATAACCCTCGTTCGCACCCAAGGTGAAGCCACCAACTATACACTGCGCGGCTTTCTGACCGTGTCAGCCAAGTCGAAAAATGGCACCAAACTGTCCTATATCTGGGACGTGTCCGATCCTGCCGGGAAGCCGGTCAATCGCATCACCGGCGAGGAGGCACTGGCTCCGTCGGCGGGCGGAGATGCGTGGGCCGCCATCACGCCACAGCTGATGCAGTCGATCTCGGACAAGACCATGACGTCTCTGGCGGCCTGGCTGTCGACCCAAGGCGGCGCCCAGGTTGCGGGTGCCGGTGGCGCCACACCGGCCGTAGCGCAAGGTGCCTTACCGGGTGCTTCGCCGGCGTCGCTCCAGTCCGGAGCCGGCGCGACCGGCAGCATCGGGTCGGCGCTGCTTGCTACGGCGCCGCGCGTCAATGGCGCACCTGGCGATGGCAATGCATCACTTGCGGCGGCCATGCGACGGGAGCTCGAAGAAAAAGGCGTGCAGGTATCCGAAGCTGGCCAGAACGTCTACCGCGTCGTCGCCGACGTGAAGATGAAACCGGCCAAGGATGGCCTGCAGGCGATTTCGATCAATTGGACCGTCAACGATCCGAAAGGAGCGGAAGTCGCCAAGATCACGCAAAACAATGAGGTGCAGGCTGGCTTGCTCGACAAGACCTGGGGGCAGAGCGCGGAAGACGCAGCCAAGGCTGCCTCGGTGCAAATCAAGCAGGTGATCGCCGACCACCGCCAGGGCAAGCAGATCCAGTCTTCGACCGGGTCTGCCGGCGATCGCAAGGTCAACTGATCGTCGATCCGGCGAATTTCCAAGGCAAGTGCCCCACCGATGATCCATCGGTGGGGCGTTTCGTTATCCCGAACAGGTAATTTGACTGTTGCGTCATTGTCATTTTCCCGGATGCGAGCACTGCTCGGCACGCCAAGGCGTTTACAGCATCCGCCCCCCTTGCTAGTACCCGGGCGAACGGCGCTCTACCCGATCGCCCTCTCAGCCGCGCCGTCATGAAGGGCTGCCGATGTCCAAAGAAGCAAGCAAGGACCCGTCCAAAGATAGCGCGGCGGCCACGGCAGACGGGCCGGACCTGCTGGGCGGCGTGCAGATCGAGTTGGTTGCCGGCAACAGCAACCGCGTCCTCGCCGACGACATCGCGCGCATCTTGAAAACACCGCTGACCAAGGGTGTGTGCCGTCGCTTCGCCGACATGGAGGTGTTCGTTGAGATCCAGGAGAACGTGCGCGGTGCGGATGTTTTCATCATCCAGCCGACCTCGTTCCCCGCCAACGACAACCTGATGGAGCTGCTGATCCTGATCGATGCCTTGAAGCGGGCGTCGGCGCGGCGCATCAATGCGGTGATGCCCTATTTCGGCTATGCGCGGCAGGATCGCAAACCGGGGCCCCGCGCGCCGATCTCGGCGAAGCTCGTCGCCAACATGATCGAGCGGGCCGGTGCCGACCGCGTTCTGACGCTCGATCTGCATGCCGGACAGATCCAGGGCTTCTTCGACATCCCGACCGACAACCTGTTTGCCGCCCCCACCATGGTGAAGGACATCAAGGCGCGCTTCGAGTTGTCGAACCTGATGGTCGTCTCGCCCGACGTCGGCGGCGTGGTGCGCGCCCGCGCGCTTGCCAAGCGCATCGAGGCGCCGATCGCCATCTGCGACAAGCGTCGCGAGCGCGCCGGCGAAGCCGAAATCATGAACGTGATCGGCGACGTGCGCGGCAAGCGCTGCATTCTGGTCGACGACATCGTCGATTCGGGCGGCACGCTGTGCAACGCCGCCGAAGCCCTGTTGAAAAATGGCGCAACGGAAGTCATGGCTTACATCACGCACGGTGTGCTTTCGGGCGGGGCGGTCACAAAGATCCAGAATTCGTCTCTGAAGTCGCTGGTCATCACCGATTCAATCCAGCCCACCGAGGTGGTGAAAGCGGCCAAGAACATCCGCGTCCTGTCGGTCGCGCCGCTGCTGGCAAAGGCGATCGCCCGCACGGCACGCGAGGAAAGCGTGTCCGGACTGTTCTACGACGAGGACTGAGCAGCGCGGCAGGACCACGGGTCGCCGCGCGCCACGGCTAACCGCGCCCCGCCCCCCCCC
>JAKFWF010000001.1 GCA_021730785.1 Hyphomicrobiaceae bacterium | reverse complement strand
GCGATCCGCAATCGCTCGCTCGAGCCGCGCCCGGTCTTCCGCCGTAACTGTGATCGCTGTTTTCATGCCCACAGCTTGCCTGATTTGCCAAGCCATGGGAATCCAGAGTCAGTGACGGAACACTAGTAAGCCAGAAAGAATTAGTCAAAGTCGCTGCAAGAGCACCTGTAGTCTGCGCACTATCACGCCGCAGTGTCCACACCTGCCCCACACCGACAATCCCTTCGCGCTCGAGACACGCACGAAACTGAGGGAAATTCCGACGGTTGTCAGGGCGCACTGCAATACCGGGGCGAGCTCAATTCCAGTCAGTGGCAGGCGCTACACGACGTTGGTTACAGCCCTCCCTCGCACCTTCTTCTTCGTTGCAGGCGTCGCGTGCGATACAGCCAGCGCCCGGCGCGCCCAGGCCACAAACTCGTCGGGCTCGTCGAACAGTCGGTCGGGCGCCTGCCAGTAAGACATGATGTTGCGTGTGCCGGTCTTGGTTTCGTAGGCGAACGGCGCCATGCCCTCGGCTTCGAACGCCGGGATGCTGCCCGCGTCGACCTTGAGGTAGAGCGCGTCGCTCAGGAACAATCCGAAGATCACGCCGTCCGCATAGATGCCGGCGCCGCCGAACATGCGACGCACCGTGATGCGGCCGAGGGGCGCCAGCGTATCCTTCAGGAACTCCGCTGTGCCCTCGTCGATCGCCACGTCACACCGGTTCGAGCTTGTCCTTGGCGGCCGGAGCAAGGTTCACGCTCTCGCCGCAACCGCAGGCGCTGACCTGGTTCGGGTTCTTGAACACGAACTCTGATTTCAGCTTCTCGGTCTTATAGTCCATCTCAGTGCCGAGCAGATAAAGCAGGGCCTTGGGATCGATCAGCACCTTGGCGCCCTTGTCCTCGACCACCTCGTCGAAGCGCTCCTGCGATTCGGCCCAGGTCATGGTGTATTCCATGCCCGCGCAACCACCCTTCTTGACGCCTATGCGCAAGCCGACGACGCCGGGCTTCGATGCCATGATGGCCTGCACGCGGGCAGCCGCCGCATCGGTGAGCGTCATGACTTTAGGGCGAAGTCGAGGTGTAGATGCCATTGCATTAGTTCCAGCGAGGCGCCGTGCCCCTGATGCATCAATATAGCGCGATTTGGCGGAATTGCGAGGGGCACCAGCGGCGGACGCGGCCACGGCCTCAAAACATGTTGAGGGCGAGACGGGCTTCGTCGCTCATGCGGCTCTTGTCCCATGGCGGATCGAACACGATTTTAGCCTTGGCGCCAGATACACCCGGCACCGAATTGATCGCATTCTCGACCCAGATCGGCATTTCGCCGGCAACCGGGCAGCCGGGCGCGGTCAACGTCATGTCGACGAGAACGTTGCGGTCATCCTCGATGTCGATCTTGTAGATCAGGCCGAGTTCGTAGATATCGCAAGGAATTTCAGGGTCATACACGGTCTTGAGCGCGGCAACGATGTCCGCCGTCAGCTGCTCGAGCTCCTCCGCCGAAAGTTTCGAGCCAGGCACCGGCGTGCCACCTTGCGCGACCGACGGTGCGGCGGGCGGCTGCGGAATCTCGGGCGTACTGCCGGCGTGGGCAGCACTGCTCAAGTCCAGGCGATCGTGTTGGGTCTCATCCATGGCGGCAGTCTACACCAACTCTCGTTTCAAACGAAGAACTCGTGCGCCTTGATCAACGCCTCGGTCAGTGCGTCGACCTCGGCTTTTGTGTTGTACACGCCGAATGAAGCGCGGCACATGGCCGGCACGCCGAACCGCTCCATCAGGGGCTGAGCGCAGTGGTGACCGGCACGGATGGCGACGCCCGAGCGGTCGATGATGGTCGATACGTCATGGGGATGCAGCCCATCGACGTTGAACGACAGGATTGCGCCCTTGCCCGGCGCCGTGCCGTGCAAACTCAACCAGTTCAACTCGCCGAGCCGCTGGTGCGCATAGGCGCCGATCTCGGCTTCATGGGCCGCGATCTCGGCACGGCCGATCTGCATCATGTAGTTGAGGGCAGCTGCGAGCCCGATCGCTTCGACGATCGGCGGCGTGCCCGCTTCGAAGCGGTTGGGCGAGGGCGCATAGGTGATGCCATCAACAGTGACTGTTTCGATCATCGAGCCGCCGCCCAGGAACGGGGGCATGGCATCGAGCAGTGCCCGGCGGCCATAGAGCACGCCGATGCCGGACGGCCCATATACCTTGTGACCGGTGAAACAGTAGAAGTCGCAGTCGATTGCCTGAACGTCGACCGGCAGGTGGACTGCGGCCTGGCTGCCGTCCAGGAACACCGGGATCCCGCGCGCCTTGGCCATGCGGCACACGTCCTCCACCGGCACGAGGGTGCCGGTGACGTTCGACATGTGGGTCAGCGCGATCATCTTGGTGCGCGGCGACAGCAGTTTCTCGAACTGGTCGAGCAGGAACTCGCCGGTATCCGAGATCGGGGCCCACTTGATCACCGCGCCGAGTCGCTCGCGCAGGAAATTCCACGGCACTATGTTGGAGTGGTGCTCCATGATCGACAGGATGATCTCGTCGCCGGCCTTGATGTTGGCCATGCCCCAGCTCTGGGCGACGATGTTGACGGCTTCCGTCGCGTTCTTGGCAAAGATGATCTCTTCCGGTGCCCGCGCGTTGAGGAAGCGGCGCGTGGTTTCGCGCGCATCCTCGTACTTCTGCGTGGTGGCGTTCGAAAGATGGTGGATGCCGCGATGCACGTTGGCGTATTCGAAGCGCAACGCGTGATCCATCGCCTCGATGACGGCCTTCGGCTTCTGCGCCGACGAAGCGTTATCGAGATAGACCAGCGGCTTGCCGTGGATTTCGCGAAACAGGATCGGGAAGTCGCCACGGATCGCCTCCACGTCGAAGGCGCGGGCGCCCATCGCTGAGCGGGGGCTCTTGGCTGTCACTGCTGACATGATTGGCACCCTCTCTGTTCAGGCCGACTTATGCGTGAGCCACGCCTGCGCGATCTCGGTGAACGCGCGGCGAATGTCCGGCCTGTCGATCATGTCGATCGCATCGCCAACGAAACTTTCAAGCAGCAACGCGCGGGCTTGCGCCTCGGGGATGCCACGCGACCGGCAATAGAAGATGAGGTCGGGGTCGATTTCAGCGCACGTGGAACCATGCCCGCAGGCGACATCATCGGCATAGATTTCGAGCTCGGGCTTACTATCGAACTCGGCGTTGGGTGACAGCATGAGGGCCTTTGCCATCTGCTTGCCGTCGGTTTTCTGCGCGTCCTTGTCGACGATCACCTTGCCCTGGAACACGGCGCGCGCGTTGCCATCGAGGATGGTCTTGAACAGCTCCCGGCTCTCGCAGCCCGGCGCCACGTGGTGGATGACCATGGTGGTGTCGATGTGGTCCGACCCGCGGCCGAGCGCGATACCGGAGAAATCGAGCTTCCCGTTGCGGCCATTGAGCGTCACGTTCACGTCGTGGCGGGCGAGGCCGCACGAGGGGGTGAGCTGGGCGGGGCGATAGAGGGCGTCGATGCCGATCGAAACGTCCCAATTGGCCAGGTGTATTGCGCCGGAGGCACCTATGATCACCTTGGCATGATCGACCACCGCACGATCGCCGATCTGCAGCTTGGTCGATGTGTTGGTGTGGGTGGAGGCTGTGCCGATCTGCGCGTGGATTTCGACGACGGAGGCCGCCGCATCGGCCCCCACGATGATGATGTTCCGCGTCGTGATGGTGGCCGGGCGCACTGCCGTGCTGAGGAAAACGATGACGAGGCTGCCGGTCGGCTTGGCTCCGGCCATGACTTCGACAACGGCGCCGTCACTTGCAAACGCGTGATTGAGCGCAACCGTGGCTGGGACATCGCCTGCTGGCGCAGATGCACCCGCTGCGTTGGCAAGTGTCGCGATCGACAGGCCAGCGATGGCGCTGGCAACCGAATGCTCGGCCGAGAAATGACCATCGATGAAAACCAGCCTCGGACCATCGATCACGGCCAACGGACCGAGCGCCGCAGTCACTTCATTCGCCGCCACAACCGCTTTAGCAGCCGGCGCCGGCGGCAGCGCTTCCTTCACTGCCGCCCGCAGATCGGTATATTTCCACTCCTCGAGCCGCCGGTGCGGCAGGCCTTGCGCGGTAAACCGCCCGAATGCTGCGCGGCGTGCGTCGGCTGCCCCCGGCAAACCGGCGAGCGCCGATTCGAACTGCTCGGCGTAGGCAGCTTCCGCCTTGGTCTTCAGCTGCGTTGGAGTGGCCGGTGTCATGCTCATGGAATGGTCCTCGGTCAACCGCTGCTATGCGGCTGCCGCTTGCTCCTGCTTATCATGTATAGGGGCGCTTTATGTCTGCCGGATCACGCGGCCTTGCTTTTGTATTCGGCGTAGCCCGATTTCTCCAGCTCCAGTGCCAGCTCCTTGCCGCCCGATTTCTGGATATGGCCGTGCGCCAGCACGTGCACGCGATCCGGCACGATGTGGTTCAGCAGGCGCTGGTAATGGGTGATCACCAGCATGGCCCGGTCCTTCGAGCGCAACGCGTTGACGCCATCCGACACGACTTTCAGCGCATCGATGTCGAGGCCGCTGTCGGTTTCATCGAGGACACACAGCGATGGCGCCAGCAGCGCCATCTGCAGGATCTCGGAACGCTTCTTTTCGCCGCCTGAAAAGCCGACATTGACCGGGCGTTTCAGCATCTCGACGTCGATGTTGAGTTCGGCGCCCTTGGCTTTCACGAGCTTCATGAACTCCGGCGTCGTAAGTTCCTTCGTGCCGCGCTTCTTGGCAACCGCATTGACAGCCGTGCGCAGGAACGTGAGGCCGGCGACGCCCGGGATCTCCATCGGATACTGGAAGGCGAGGAAGATGCCGGCCGCCGCCCGCTCGTCCGGCGCCATTTCCAGAACGCTTTCGCCGTTCCAAAGAATGTCACCATCCGTCACTTCGTAGCCGGGGCGACCAGCGAGCACGTAGGCGAGCGTCGACTTTCCGGAGCCGTTCGGGCCCATGATCGCGTGCACTTCGCCCTTCGGCACTGACAGCGTCAGGCCGTCGAGGATCACCTTTTCCTCGTCGGCGAGCTTCACGTGCAGGTTCTTGATCTCGAGCATCAGGTTGTACTTCCCTTATCCGCAACAGGCGGCGTCAAACGTGCGCGCCGCCCTGTGACTTTGCTTCCAGCAGCCGGTCGAACAGGTCATTCGCCTGGCGCTCGGCGGCCTCGTGACGGGCCTTCAACTTCTCGGCCGTGGTTTCGACCTTGGTCAGAAGCACCACGATTTCCTTGTTGGCGCCATGTGCCACTTTCTCCCGCGTATCACTCAGTCGCTCCGACGCCCGCATCGCCTCACAGCGGGTGCGATCGACGATGGTTTCGGCCTTCAACCAGGCCTGCTCCAGAACTTCCACTTCCAACGACATGACTTCCTCCGCAAATGCACCAGGACGCTTCGCACCATCAATGTGCTTTGGTCCCTGTTTTACGCTCGAGCAGTTGGACTGCCCGACTGTTGCCCCACGGCCGACGCCCGGCCGTCATATTCAGGTGCGACAGTATAGCTCATCCTAGACCCAAATCCGTTCATCCGTCCATCTGTGAAAGCCGAATGGCGAGCCGATTGACGACGTGCGCCAAAGTGTCCGACGGAGCCGCACCTAAGCCGATTTCGTCGCCGCCAATGACAAGTCCTTGCCCGCTCGGGCGTATGCTTAACGAGCGGCCCGCCAGCGTCACCACGATCTCGTCGGCGCCACCAGCGATGCTCAACCGCGAGGCGAAGCGCGCAAGTACGGGTTCGTCGGCAAGCCGGGCGGCGATGTAGTCGAGGTGGGTTGAGGCGTTGGTCATGTTTGTGGTGCCCCGTGCTGCCTGACTGCCGGGTTCGATGCTGCAAAATGGCCGCTCGTCCCAGAAAATCCTCTTTGCACGATACCTACGTCCATTGGCATCACCTGCTGATCTCCTAGAATGGCGTTATGCAACTGAATGGAGAGGTTCACATGCGCACGGTTCAAATGTCCACGATGATCGCCCTTGTCACAGTGGCATTTACTTTCACTGCCTGCGCTGAAAACCAGTCGCCACCGACCAGCGCTATCGCGCCCAAGACCGCTGCCATAGCATCGCCCCGCAAACTGGACACACAGGCGGGTACGCGCATCCTCGTCTACAACGTGTGCGCCGACATCACTGCCCTCACCGGCTGGAAAGTTGGAGCGACGGCCTATATCTACCTTGATGGCCAGGAAGTCGGTACAGTCGACGCGTGTGCGTTCAAGAGTTTTCCGATAACAGCTGGCGGTCACAAACTCAAAATCGGCAGTGGTCTGTTTAACACCGGGTTGCTCGATTTCGCACTCCCCATAACGACATTTCCCGCCGGCAAAACCACGTATATTCGAGCCCTTCACCGCCAGTACTTCGAATGGCGGGTGGTCGACGAAAAAGCTGGCCTCGCTGACATCGCAGCGATCCAAAACATCAACGCCAGGAAATGACGTTGCACAGAGTTCAGGATCGCTGGTCGCGCGCGCCATCACCCCACGCTGCCTTCCAGCGAGATACCGATCAGCTTCTGGCTTTCGGCCATGAACTCCATCGGCAGCTGCTGGAGGACGTCGCGGACAAAGCCGTTGACGATCAGCGCCACCGCTTCCTCCGACGACAGGCCACGCTGCATGCAATAAAACAACTGGTCGTCGGAGATCTTTGACGTGGTCGCCTCGTGCTCGAAGTGGCAGCTCGAATTTTTCGCCTCGATGTAGGGCACGGTATGGGCCCCGCACGCGTTGCCGATCAGCAGTGAATCGCAGTTGGTGAAGTTCCTCGCGCCCGTCGCCTTGCGGTGTGCGGTGACGAGGCCGCGATAGGTGTTCTGCGAGAAGCCCGCCGCGATGCCCTTCGAGATGATCCGGCTCGACGTATTCTTGCCGAGGTGGATCATCTTGGTGCCGCTGTCGACCTGCTGATGCCCGTTCGACACTGCGATCGAATAGAACTCGCCGCGCGAGTTGTCGCCGCGCAGGATGCACGACGGATACTTCCAGGTGATCGCCGAGCCGGTCTCGACCTGGGTCCAGCTGATCTTGGAGTTATGGCCGCGGCAATCGCCGCGCTTGGTCACGAAGTTGTAGATTCCGCCCTTGCCGTTCTTGTCGCCCGGATACCAGTTCTGAACCGTCGAATACTTGATCTCGGCATCGTCGAGCGCGATCAACTCGACCACCGCCGCATGCAACTGGTTCTCATCGCGCATGGGCGCGGTGCAGCCTTCGAGATAGCTCACATAACTGCCCTTGTCGGCGATGATGAGCGTGCGCTCGAACTGGCCGGTGTTCTTCTCGTTGATGCGGAAATAGGTTGACAGCTCCATCGGGCAGCGCACGCCCGGCGGGACATAGACGAACGAGCCGTCCGAGAACACGGCCGAGTTCATGCAAGCGTAGTAGTTGTCGGTCTGCGGCACCACAGTGCCGAGATACTGGCGCACAAGCTCCGGGTGCTCCTGCAGCGCCTCCGAGATCGAGCAGAAGATGACGCCAGCCTGACGCAGTTCCTTCTTGAAGGTCGTCACCACCGACACGCTGTCGAACACCGCGTCGACAGCGATCTTCGACGTCTGCACGCCGGCGAGCATTTCCTGCTCGCGCAGCGGAATGCCGAGCTTCTTGTAGGTTTCGAGCAGCTGCGGATCGACGTCGTCGATCGTCTTTGGCCCTTCTGTGCCCTTCGGTGCCGAGTAGTAATAGAGGTCCTGATAGTCGATCTTGGGGTAGTGGACCTTGGCCCACTCCGGCTCGCTCATCACCAGCCAGCGGCGATAGGCATCAAGCCGCCACTCCAGCATCCACGCCGGCTCGTTCTTGCGTTCCGAGATGTAGCGCACGATGTCTTCGGAGTGGCCTTTCGGGGCCTTGATCGACTCGATATCGGTCGTGAAACCGTACTTGTACTGGTCGACATCGATCCGCTTCACGTGCTCGATGGTTGCTTCAACGGCTGCCATTGGTCTTGCCTCTCTTCAACTCAAGCAGCCGCGCAAAGGGCGCGCGGCCGGGCGACAGTCGCCCATATCTCCAGGAACGCTGTGACATCAGCCGGCGATGAATTCCAGCCCAAGCTGAGACGAATTGCACTTCGTGCGACATCGGCCGGCAGGTTCATCGCCGCCAGTGTGTGACTGACGCCGACCTTGCCGGACGAGCAGGCAGCGCCCGCACTGACGGCAACGCCAGCGAGATCCAGTTTGATGACCAGCGTCTCGGCAGCCAGTCCTGGCACGGCGAGCGCCGTCGTATTGGGCAGCCGGACGCCTGTGCGGCCAATCACCATGGCCTGTGGTGTCAACTGCGCAATGCCGGCTTCGAGCCGGTCGCGCAAGGCAGTGATCCGCGGCACATCGGCCAGATCACGCGCCGCGGCGGCGGCGGCACCGAAGCCCGCGATGCCGATCACATTTTCGGTACCGGCACGCCGCCGGCGCTCCTGTCCCCCGCCCGCGAGCAATGTCGCGAGCTTGGTGCCGTCGCGAATGACGAGCACGCCGACGCCAGTTGGGCCGCCGATCTTGTGTGCGGACAAACTGAGCGTATCAACGCCGAGGTTGGTGAAATCAATCGGCAGCCGGCCGGCAGCTTGCACCGCATCGGTGTGGATCGCCAAGCCATGCGCCCGGCAGAAGTGCGCAACCTCGGCCACCGGCTGGACGATGCCCGTCTCGTTGTTGGCCATCTGCAGCATGACGAGGGTGCGGCCGGCAGCACTCGCGTCGCGCAGGGCAAAGTTCGCAATCTCTTCGACCGCCACCACGCCGTCGGTTGCAACCGGCAGCGCCACTTGCCGCGCAGTCGTTGCCGCAACCGGTCCGCGCACCGAGTCGTGCTCGATGCCGCTCGAGAGGATCGTGTCCCAGCCGCCGCTAGCGACCCAGGCATTGGCTTCCGTTGCACCGCTGGTGAACACGATCTCCAGCGGCTTTGCATTGATCAGGGCTGCAACCTGCTCGCGTGCCGTTTCAACAAGCGCACGTGCGCGACGCCCCTCGAAGTGCACCGACGACGGATTGCCGCCCACATCGAGGGCCGCGATCATGGCAGCCCTCGCCTCTGGCCGCAGCGGCGCCGTGGCATTGTGGTCGAGATAGAAGCGATGGCCGTTCATTCGGCGGCCATCTTGGTTGGCATGATGGCTTGGCCGCGGGGCTGAATCGGCGTGCCATCGATCACGTCCTGCAGGCTCACGCCGTTGAGGAACGCGCGGATGTGACCGCCCAACGCCCGCCACAGTCCATGCGTCAGGCATTTGGTATCGCCGAGACAGCCGGCCTTATCGCCGTCGATGTCGAGGCAGCGCGTCATCCGTGTTTCCTCTTCGACCGCGATCATGATTTCCGCGATCGAGATATCGGATGCGGGCCTGGCGAGGTGGTAGCCGCCGCTGCGGCCGCGCACGCTGTCGACGAGGCCCGCTCGGCGCACTTGCGCGAAAATCTGCTCGAGATAAGCGATCGAAAGGTGCTGGCGCTCGGCGATGGCCGACAAAGACACAGCACTATCGGCGCCATGCTTGCCGAGATCGGCCATGGCCATCACCGCATACCGACCTCGTGTGTTCAACTCCACGCCATTCTCTCTTCCTGGCCAACGCACGCGGTGTCACAGCCTTGCCGTGCGCAATTGCTTGCAAAAGCCACCCTGCCTCATGCTATGAGAACGGCCCGACACGGCACATAGGCATTGGCCGACGCTGCCATCTTCGAACTATTCTAATTCGCAAAACAGGTATGGGAATTCCTAGCCTGGAAGTCAAGATTGGTCTTCGGCTGTTGCAGTCTCTCGGTCGCCGATTGATCGCGGCAGGGCGACCGCTCCCGTGAACTCGAGCCAGAAAGCTTGGAACGTCCATGCCTGAATTGATCCTGACCGGCCCCGCCGGCCGCCTCGAAGCCCGCTATCATCACGAGAGCGCTGCCGACGCGCCGATCGCCTTGATCCTGCATCCGCACCCGTTGTTCGGCGGCACCATGAACAATCAGGTGGTCTACAATCTGTACTATGCGTTTGCGGAGCGCGGCTTCTCGGTCCTGCGGTTCAATTTCCGCGGCGTCGGTCGCAGCCAGGGCATCTTCGACAATGGTCCCGGCGAATTGTCGGATGCGGCATCCGCGCTCGACTGGCTGCAGATCGCCAAGCCGGAATCGCGCAACTGCTGGATTGTCGGCGTGTCGTTTGGCACCTGGATCGCGATGCAGCTGCTGATGCGGCGACCCGAGATCGATGCATTCGTTTGCGTTGCACCACCTGCCAACATGTACGACTTCTCGTTCCTTGCGCCCTGCCCGTCGTCGGGCCTCGTCATCAATGGCGAGAAGGATCGTGTGGTGCCCTCCGCCTCGGTCGCCGAGATGGCAGTCAAGACCAAGACGCAGCGCGGCATCAAGATCGAGCACCAGATCATCCCCGGCGCCAACCACTTCTTCGAAGGCGAGGATAAACTCGCCGCACTCAAGGCCGGCGTCGGCGACTACATCGACCGCCGTTCGATCGAGCTGGATGCCAAGGCCAAGGAAAAGGCGAAAGAGAAGTAACCAACACTTGCTGGTCGCTGCCCGACACGCGTTCTGCGCGCCGACCGGCAGCGACGGTTAGCGTCTCACCGGTGCGACGTGTTGAGCTTGCGCTCCATGAACTGTGAGTAGCGTGACATGCCAAAGCAGAACACCCAGAAGATCAGCCCGGCGAACACGTAACCGGTCATGGGCGTGGAGGGCGCGAACCACTTGGCGTCGCCCTGCATGTTCTGCTGCACGATACCGAGCAGGTCGAACAGGCCGATGATCAGCACGAGGCTGGTATCCTTGAACAGGCCGATGAACTCGGACACGATGTTCGGGATGACGTGCTTGAGCGCCTGCGGCAGCACGACGAGCCCCATGGTCTTGCCGTAGGATAGTCCAAGCGCCTCGGCCGCCTCGACCTGCCCGCGCGGGATCGCCTGCAGGCCGCCACGCACGGTCTCGGCCATGTAGGCCCCGGCGAACAGCGACACGCCGATCAAGGCGCGCAGCAGCTTGTCGGGATTGGTGCCATGTTCGAGGAACAGCGGCAACATCACCGACGACATGAACAGGATGGTGATCAGCGGCACGCCGCGCACGAATTCAATGAACGCAATCGAGCACCATTTCACCAACGGCATCTTGGAGCGCCGCCCGAGGGCCAGAATGATGCCGATCGGAAACGACATGGTGATGCCGACGGTGGCGACGACGAGGGTGATCAACAGGCCGCCCCAATACTGGGTCTCGACGATCGGCAACCCGAAGATGCCGCCGGTCAGAAGCCAATAGGCCATGATGGGGAAGATTATGAACACGTAGACGGCGTTCCACATCTTGCCCGGGACCGACGGGATCATCAGCGGCACGACGCCAGCCAAGGCGAG
Source organism: Hyphomicrobiaceae bacterium (assembly GCA_021730785.1). Taxonomy (GTDB): domain Bacteria; phylum Pseudomonadota; class Alphaproteobacteria; order Rhizobiales; family Hyphomicrobiaceae; genus JAKFWF01. The sequence goes on along the minus strand of JAKFWF010000001.1, from coordinate 30,194 downwards.
CGCATACGTGAGGTTCACCCGCCAGCGCTCGGCATCGGGGAAGCGGCCGTACATGAACTGCCCGAACTTGGCGAATACGAACGGCCAACAGGCCCCGGTTCCCTCGACGCGGCACACAGACCCATCAGGTCCCGACCAGACGGCCGAGAAAATTGCCCAGTCTAGAAACGGCTTCAGAATCGCATAGATCAGTAGCAGCCCAAGGATCGTCAGAACGGTATTGCCGATCGACGAGAACAGATTCTGCCGCAGCCACGCCAACGGGCCAACCAGACTGGCTGGCGGTGGCAACGGCTCATTCATGCCGGCATTCGGCGTGACGATGGTGCCCTGTGCGACTTGGGTGTCCATGCTGCCGCTCCTAGCGCTCGACCAGCGCGATGCGCGCATTGAACCAGTTCATGAGCAACGACGTCAGCAGACTCAGCGTCAGGTAGACCGCCATGGTCAGCAGAATGATCTCGACCGCCTGCCCAGTATTGTTGAGCATGGTGCCGGTCACGGCCACGAGATCGGGATACGCGATCGCCAGGGCCAGGGACGAGTTCTTGGTCAGACTGAGGTAGTTGCTGGTCAGCGGCGGGATCATAACACGCGCCGCCTGCGGCAGAACAACGAGCCGCAGCGCCTGGTTTGGTGCCAGTCCGAGGGCGGCCGCCGCCTCCTTCTGCCCTTTGCTTACCGCCAGGATGCCGGCGCGGACCGCCTCGGCAATGAAGCTCGCGGTATAGACACTGAGACCGGCCAGCAGTGCCAGGAATTCTGGCGACAGAACGAAACCACCCGTGAAGTTGAACGTGCCCTTCACGGGATAGTCGAATGACATCGGCCGGCCCATCAGCACGGCCACCACCAGCGGAATTGCAACCGTAACGGCAACGCCCACCCAGAACGCCGGGAACGGCTGACCAGTGAGCAACCGCCGACGCCGCGCCCAAATGCCGATGCCGACCGCCAGCGCCAGTCCCAGGATCGCAGCTAACATCACATAGCCGAAGCCTGGCTCGAAGATCGGCGCCGGAAGATTGATACCCCGATTGCTGATGTAACTGCCAAACCACAACTCACGTGCATTCCGCACCTGGGGCAACAGGTCGGATTTGAGCACCGCGAAGTACATGAACAGCAGCAAAAGCAGCAGCGGAATGTTGCGCAGAACCTCGACGAAGATGGTTCCGATACGGGCAATCAGCCAGTTGCTCGACAACCGGGCGATGCCCATGATGAAGCCCAAGATCGTGGCCAAAACGATGCCGATGACAGACACCAGCACCGTGTTCCAGAGACCGACCATGAAGGCCGTGAAATACGTGGAGCCGGCCGAATAGGGGATCAGTGTCTGGGATATGTCGAAGCTCGCCGTGCGAGACATGAACTCGAAACCTGAGGCAATGCCCAGGCGTCGCAGATTGATGATCGTGTTCGAGATGATGTACCAAAAGAAAGCGACGATGCCGGCCAACAGGATCAACTGATAGATGACGGCACGCACTTCCGGCCGATACAGGAAACTCGCTTTCGCCGCCTCCTGGCTGCTCGTCTGTCCGGCCGTTGTTACCGCCATCTGGGCACCCTCGTTCCAGTTCGATTGAAAGGCGGCGCCGGCTGCGTTTGTGTCGCTGCCGACGCCGATCTCAGATCAACGGATCGGTGGCGCGTATTGCAGACCACCCTTGGTCCACAGTTCGTTGGCGCCGCGGGCGATCTGCACCGGCGACTTCGCACCAAAGTTGCGGTCGTAGATCTCGGCATAGTTGCCGACCTTCTTGACGATCTGGAGGGCCCAGTCGTTGGCGATGCCGATGCCCTTGCCGAAGTCACCTTCGGTGCCGAGCAGACGCTTGATCTCGGGGTTGGTCGACTTGGCCATCTCATCGGCATTGGCCGACGTTACGCCGAGCTCTTCGGCATTGAGCAGCGCGAAGTAGACCCACTTGGTGACGGTAAAGAATTGCGAGTCACCCTGGCGCACGACGGGGCCGAGCGGCTCCTTCGAGATGATGTCGGGCAGCAGCACGCTGTCGGCCGGCGCCTTCAGCTTGACCTGGTCGGAGGCAAGGCCCGAACGATCGTTGGTTATGGCGTCGCAGCGGCCACTGTCATAAGCCGCAGTGACTTCGTCCGACTTCTCGAACAGCACCGGCTTGTAGGTGATCTTGTTGGTGCGGAAGAAGTCCGACACGTTGAGTTCGGTGGTGGTGCCGGTCTGCAGGCAGATCGAGGCGCCGTTCAGCTCCTTCGCTGCTTTCACGCCGAGCGACTTCTTCACCATGAAGCCCTGGCCGTCGTAGAACATGGTGCCGGCAAAGGTCAGGCCCAATGAGCTGTCGCGGCTCATGGTCCAGGTCGTGGTGCGCGACAGCAGATCGACTTCGCCGGACTGGAGGGCGGTGAAGCGCTCCTTCGAGGTCAGCGGTTTGAACGTCACCTTGGCAGGATCGTTGAAGATCGCAACGGCAAGTGCACGGCAATAATCGACGTCGAAACCGACCCAGTTGCCCTTGTCATCCGGGTTCGAGAACCCCGGTGCCGCAGGGCCAACACCGCACAGCAACGTGCCGCGGGCTTTGACTGCTTCGAGGGTCTTGGCCTGAGCCAATGCGCCGGTTGCGCCGCCAAGTGCGACGAGGGCTGCGAGCCCGACAATTTTTATACTCTTCATAAGGTACCTTCTCCCATCCACACTAGACATTTTACGTCCACTGACGTTTCTCCGTCTCACCCGCCGCCAGCCGGCCTTTTGCCCACCAACAGCGAATGCCTTGATAGTTGGATTGCGGTTGCTCGGCTGTCAAACCCACACCGCGCATCCAACTGGTCAAACCCGTCGATAATCCTCGGCCAACTCCACTAGTGGTTGAGGATCTGCGATAAAAACAGCTTCGTGCGATCGGATTTCGGGTTGGCGAAGAACGAGGATGGCGGCCCCTGTTCCACGATCTCACCACGGTCCATGAAGATGACGCGGTCAGCGACCGACTTGGCAAAGCCCATCTCGTGGGTCACGCAAATCATGGTCATGCCGGAACGGGCCAGCTCGATCATGGTGTCGAGCACTTCCTTCACCATCTCCGGGTCTAGCGCCGACGTCGGCTCGTCGAACAGCATGATGCGCGGCTGCATGCACAGCGCACGCGCGATCGCCACACGCTGCTGCTGGCCGCCCGACAGCTGACCGGGATACTTGTTTGCCTGCTCAGGGATGCGCACTCGGGTGAGATATTGCATGGCGAGTTTCTCAGCTTCGGCGCGCGGCATCTTGCGCACCCAGGTCGGTGCCAGACAGAGATTGTCCAGGATCGTCAGATGCGGGAACAGATTGAAGCTCTGAAACACCATGCCGACTTCGGAGCGGATCTTGTCGACGTTGCGCACGTCGTTGGTCAATTCGGTGCCGTCGACCACGATCGAGCCCTGCTGGTGCTCCTCGAGTCGGTTGATGCACCGGATCAGCGTCGACTTGCCGGAGCCCGATGGCCCACACACCACGATTTTCTCGCCGCGGGCGACGTTCAGATTGACGTTGCGCAGGACATGGAACTCACCATACCACTTGTTGACGCCCGACATCTGGATCGCTGGCGCGCTGGCGGCACTGTTTGCCATTGCGGCTGATTGAGCCATTGGACCTCTTACCCGGAAAACATTGGTGCACAGGCGACAACGCGCTTCATGAGCGTGCCGCAAAACTATGCACGAGACGCAGGACAGGCGCAACGGGTCTGCATGACGAAAATTAATGCTGCGCCCGCATGAAGATCAGGCACAATCGTGTCGTGCCAGAACCACATCTTAGCCCCGGTGGTCGGACAGGATCATTTCGGCACCCTTCTCGGCGATCATCAGGGTTGGTGAGTTGGTGTTGCCGCTGGTGATCGTCGGCATCACCGAGGCATCAATCACGCGCAGACCTTGGAGCCCCCGCACGCGCAACCGCGGGTCCACCACCGCCAGCTCGTCCGTACCCATGCGCGCCGTACCGACCGGATGGAAAATCGTCGTCGAAATATCGCCGGCAGCCTTGGCGAGGTCCTCGTCACTCTCGATTAAGGGGCCGGGGCGAAACTCCTCGGGGCGGTACCGCTGCAGGGCGGGTTGCGAAATGATGCGGCGGGTCAGGCGGATGCTGGCAGCGGCGACCTGCCGGTCATCCACGGTTGCCAGATAGTTCGGCGCGATAATCGGGGACACGCGCGGATCGGGCGAGGCGATCCGCACGTGGCCGCGGCTGGTCGGGCGCACGTTGCAGACGCTCGCGGTGAAGGCCGGGAACGGATCGAGCGGTTCGCCGAACTTTGGCAGCGTCAGCGGCTGGACGTGGTACTGCAGGTTGGCGGTCTCCCGCGAGGCATCCGACTTCGCGAACGCGCCCAGTTGCGAGGGCGCCATTGACATCGGCCCGGTGCGCTTCAGTGCATATTCGAGTGCAATCCCGGCCTTCTGCCACAGCTTTTGCGAGGTCTCGTTCAGGGTCTTCACGCCGTGCACCTTGTAGGCGCAGCGGATCTGCAGATGGTCCTGCAGGTTTTCGCCAACGCCCTTCAGGTCATGGCGCACCGGAATGCCAAGATCCTGCAGCACCTGCCCTGGCCCGATCCCCGACACCTGCAGGATCTGTGGGCTGCCGATCGAGCCGGCCGCAAGGATCACTTCGCGCCCGGCGCCTATGGTCGCGGCTTCCGCGCCGATCCGCACCGCGGCGCCGGTGATCCGCTTGCCCTCTAGGGTGAGGCGCTCGACCTGGGCGTTGGTGATGACCACGAGATTGCCGCGGCCCTGCACCGGCCGCAGGAACGCTTTCGACGTGTTCCACCGCAACCCCGACCGCTGGTTGACCTGGAAGTAGGATGAGCCTTCATTATCTCCTGCATTGAAGTCGGCAATCTTGGGGATGCCGGCCTCAGCAGCAGCATCGGCGAAGGCATCGAGAATGTCCCAGCGCACGCGCGGTTCCTCGATCCGCCATTCGCCGCCCCGCGCATTGGTTGGGCCCATCTCGTCTTCCGCCATCGCCCACTGGTCCTGGTGGCGCAGGAAATAGGGCAGGCAATCGTCCCAGGACCATCCAGCGTTCCCCATCTGCCGCCACTGGTCGTAGTCGCGCGCCTGCCCACGCATGTAGATCATGCCGTTGATCGACGAGCAGCCACCGAGCACGCGGCCGCGCGGATAGTTGAGTTCACGGCCGTTGAGGCCGGCTGCGGGCGCGGTCTTGTAGCCCCAGTCGGTGCGCGGATTGCCCATCAGATAGAGATAACCGACGGGGATGTGGATCCAGGGGTAAGTGTCGCGACCGCCAGCTTCCAGAAGCGCAACGCGGTTTGCCGGATCGGCCGACAGGCGGTTCGCCAGCAGGCAGCCCGCCGTGCCTGCCCCCACGATCACGTAATCGAACGTCCCCAGATCCCGGCTCATGTCTTGGTTCCGTGTGCTTTCGGTGCCAGGTCCGTGATAGCGGCCGGAGCGCAATCCGCAAAGGCTCGTGCGAGAAACACCATCTCGCCGCTGCCGGCCGCCGCCCGACCCGCTTCATGGAAACCGCACCGGTTGTAGAAGCGCACGTTGCGGCTCGACGCGCTGGTCACGACGTGCACACCGCCAGCACCCTGGGCCTGCGCGTGGGCGGCGAACGTCTCGATCAAACGCGCGCCGATCCCCTGATTGCGGGCCCTTGCTGCCAAATTGATGTGCAGATGTGCAGGGTAGATCCGACTTAGAGCCGCGAATGCACGTGCACTCGCCAGATCGGCAAACCGCGGCAACATCGCCAGATCCTCAATGGTGCCGACGACGTAGCCAATCACGTGGCTTTCGGCATCGAATGCGAGAAAGGCATGCGCGGCATCGTGTTGCACATAGAGCCCGAGCCAACGCTCGTGGAAAGCGGCTCGCGCTGCTGGACCAGCGAACGACTGGGTCGCGCTCGATGAAAAGAAAATGTCGTTGAGTTGCGCCACCTGGAGGGCCGACAGGTGCTGGGCGAGATACGGCGCGATCGTTGCGTCCATCGACGTTACGCCTTTGCTCGCGCCAGCGTCACCACCACGGTCGCCACGATGTCGGCGACGGTTGCCCCCCGTGACAAGTCCGAAATCGGCCGCCGGAAACCCTGCAGGAAGGGACCGATCGCTTGCGCGCCGGCCAGTTCCTGCACCAGCTTGTAGGCGATGTTGCCAGAGTCCAAATCGGGGAAGATCAGGACATTGGCCGCGCCAGCGACGCTGCCGACCGCTGCCATCTTTTTTGCAGCCACGCTCAGCGACAGCGCGGCGTCGGCCTGCAGCTCACCGTCGATCAAAAGCTCGGGCGCCCGCGCCTGAACCTGGCCGAGTGCTGCGCGCACTTTTTCGACGCGCGCATGCTGGGCGCTGCCCTTGGTCGAAAACGACAGCAGCGCGATGCGCGGATCGAGCCCCAGCGACATTGCGCTCGCAGCAGAGGCAATTGCGATGTCGGCCAACTCGCCTGCAGTTGGATCGGCATTGACAGCACAGTCGGCGAAGATCAGCGTGCGTGCTATTTTTGGCCCGACGGCTGGCACCAGCATGACGAAGAAGCTCGACGGCGTGTCGATGCCGTCCGCCAGCCCGACCGTCATGAGGCCGGCTTCGATCACCCGGCGTGTCGGGTTGGCCGCCCCTGCGACGACCGCATCTACTTCGCCAGCCGCCAGTAGCGCGCCGGCAAACGCCAGCGGCTTTGCGATCAGCCGGCGCGCGGTCTTGGTCGTCAGCGAGGGCCGGGCCGCGATCACCACCTCGCACAACCGCTCGATGGCGGGCTCGGCTGCCGGATCGCGGATCGAAATCCCGGTGACCGCAAGACCCAATGCCGCCAGCTGGCGCTCGACGCTCCCGCGATCCCCCATCAGGACCGGCACCGCCAAATCCTGGTCGCGCAAGGCGACGGCTGCCCGCAAGATCCGCTCGTCGTCGGCTTCCGGCAAGGCAACGCGCAGCCCGCGTCCCTCGACTGCCCTTCGACACGCACCGATTACATCCATTGCAGCCCTGCCTTGCGCCGTTACATTTGATGTAGCGCGGACGCTGCCCTTGTCCAATGATGACGCGCATCCCAGCAAGCGAAAATTCGCGGAGCAAGCCCATGGCCACAAAAACCGTCATCACCTGCGCCCTGACCGGGGGCTTCGACAACGCAGACAAGAACCCGGCGCTTCCCGTCTCGCCCGAGCAGATCGCGAGATCCGCACTGGATGCGGCAGCTGCTGGCGCCGCCATCGTCCACATCCATGTGCGCGACCCCAAGACGACGAAACCGTCGATGGCGCTCGAACTGTACCAAGAGACCGTTGAACGCATCCGCGCCGTCAATCGCCACCTGATCCTCAATCTGACGACCGGCGCCGGTGGACGCTTCGTTCCAGGCGCCGACGACCCACAGAAGCCAGCGGCCGGCACGACGCTGACCACGCCCGCGATCCGCATGCGCCACGTGGAGAAACTGCGTCCCGACATCTGCACCCTCGATTGCGGCAGCATGAACTTCGGGCCGCACGTGTTCATCAACACGCCATCGCATCTGGCTGACATGGCAGCCCGCGCCAAGGCGGTCGGCACCAAGCCCGAGATCGAAGTGTTCGAGATGGGTCACATCGAATTGGGCAAGAAGCTCGTCGCCGATGGGCTGATCCCGTCGCCGCCGCTGTTCCAGCTTTGCCTCGGTATCTCCTTCGGCGCGCCCGCGACGCCTGAGACGATGCTCGCCATGCGCAACAACCTGCCGCCGGGCGCGCTGTGGTCGGCGTTCGGCATCGGCCGTGCCCAGTTCCCCTTCGTCGCCCAGACCGTGTTGTATGGCGGCCACGTCCGTGTCGGGCTCGAGGACAATCTGTACCTGTCACGAGGCACGCTCGCGCCCTCGAACGCCGCACTCGTCGAAAAGGCGGTCGAGATCATCCGCCTGATCGGCGGCGACATTGCGAGTGCGGCCGAGGCGCGGACGATCTTCAAGCTGGGAGCCGCCGCATGATCACCGCCGACCTCACCGGCAAGCGCGCCATCGTCACCGGCGGCGCATCGGGCATCGGGCTGGCCACCGTCGAAGCCCTGTTGCGTTGCGGGGCAAGCGTCGCGGTCAATCACCTGCCAGCGGATGCACGGTCGATCGAGACCGTGGCCAGGCTCGCGCGCGAAAGTGGCAGCGGCCCCAACGGGCGCGTCATCGCGGCACCCGGCGACGTTGGCGATGGGAAGGACGCGGCCCGCATGGTCACAACCGCGATCGCCGACCTCGGCGGCCTCGACATCCTGATCAACAACGCCGGCACGCCGATGACCATCGAGCCGATCCCGTTCGACGATTTCGACGCCATGACCGAGGACAAGTGGGCGGGCATCCTGTCGACCAACCTGATCGGCCCGTTCCGCTGCGCCAAGGCGGCCGCCACGGCACTGCGGGCATCGAAGGGCGTGATCGTCAACACGGCATCGATCGCGGGCTTGGGCGGGCAGGCATCGTCCATCGCCTACGCGACCAGCAAGGCCGGACTGATCAACCTGACCCGCAACCTTGCCAAGGCGTTCGGACCCGACGTGCGCGTCAATGCGGTGGCGCCGGGCCTCATTCGCACACCGTGGACCGACCCGTGGCCGGCCGAGCGCAAGGCGCGGTCGGTCGAGAATACCGCGCTTAAAAAGCTGGTGGAGCCCGCCGACATCGCCAACGCGATGATCTTTCTTGCCGCCCATGGCGCCATCACCGGCCAAACGCTGGTGGTCGACTGCGGGCGGAACTTGTGAGCCGGTCGAGGGACGGTGCGTGCGGCGCGCTGGGAACTCAGCTGCTGGCCGCTAGAAATGCTCATATCCCGTTTTGGCCAGAACGGCCGGCTTGCCGGCGGCATCGAGTAGCGTCACGCCCGCCCCCTTGACGATCTCGCCGATGTCGGTGACGGCAACGCCTTGTTCCAGGGCTGCCTCCTCGAATGCCGCCGCGTTCGCCGGCGCAATGGTCGCCAGAATCTCGTAGTCATCGCCGCCGTTGGCGGGCGCCTCGGCCCATTCGGGATGAGCCGCCAGAACCGCCGCTGCTGCGACGGAGAGAGGCAGTTTGCCAAGTGACACACGTGCCCCCACGCCCGATGCCTTGCACATGCGGCCAAGATCCTTCGCCAGGCCATCCGACAGGTCCATGGCTGCCGATGCGCTATCGATCAGCAGGCCCGACAGCTCGATGCGCGGCGTGGGGCGCAGAAACCGGCCCACCAGAAAGGCGCGCTGGTCCTTGTCGAGTTCGGGAAAGCGCTTGGCTTCGGGCGCGCGCCGCAAGGCGAGGCCGAGCGCCGCATCGCCGAGCGTGCCGGATACGAAGATGCGGTCGCCGACCTTGGCTGTGCCGCGCCGCACCATGCGCCCTGACGGCACGAGGCCCATGGCCGTGATCGTCACCGACAGCGGCACACCGGGGCGCCGGTCGGTGTCGCCACCGATCAGGGTCAACCCGTAGTGGTCCTGTGCATCCTTGAGCCCGCCGGCGAACTGGATCATCCAATCGGCCGTCGGTGCCTCGGGCAGCGCCAGTGCCAGCAGATAGTGCAGCGGCGTCGCGCCCTTGGCTGCAAGGTCCGATATGTTGATGGCGAGCGCCCGCCACCCGATCGTCTCAGGCTTCTCATCGGGGAAGAAATGCAAGCCGGAGGTCAGCGCGTCGGTGGTGATCACGAGATCATGGCCGGCGGGTGCAGTGATGGTCGCACAATCGTCCTTCAGTTCGAACGCTCCCGGCGCACTCGCCGCCAGGGGTGCCAGGAACTGCTGAACCAGTTCCTCTTCACTGATAATGGTGCGCGGCGACATGACCCTCCAGTGGTCTGTGTTGGTCGCATCTGAGCCGCGTTTCGCCGAGCTGGCCGGATGCCACAGAGCGCCGGCAGCCGGCTCGACGAAGGACAGTCGATGGCGATCAGAACTTCTCGACCCAGGGCCGCACTTCGATCTCCCAGCTCCAGGAACTGCGCGGCTGGTCGATCAGATGCAGATAGCTCGCAGCAATCGCCTCGGGATCGAGCATGTTGTCGCCGCTGTCAGGGCGCATTGCCGATCGAATGCCGCCATCGATCACCACGTGGGCGATGTGGATGCCGGCTGGATGCAGCTCGCGCGCCATCGACTGCGCGAGCCCACGCAGCGCGAACTTGCCCATGGCGAACGGCGCCGACTGGGGATAGCCTTTGACCCCGGCCGAGGCGCCCGAGAACAGAATCGTGCCGCGCTTCGCCGGCAGCATCAGACGGGCGGCTTGTTGCGCGACCAGGAACGCGCCGAATGCCGTCACCTCGAGCGCCTTGCGCACATCGGCCGGCTTGAGGTCGACGAGCGGCCCGCGCACGCGGAACGACGGATTGTAGACGACGACGTCGGGTGCTTGCGCCAGGCCGGCGAAGAGTGCCGCCACATCGGCCTCGCTCGCCGCGTCACAGCGCACGGACTTGGCCTTGGTTGCCGCCGCGAGGGGCGCGAACTTGTCGACGTTGCGCGCGGCCAGCACGATCGAGTGCCCGCGGGCGGCCAGTTGTCGGGCAAGCGAAGCCGACAGGCCGTCGCCGACGCCGACGATCACAGAGAGTGGGGCAGTGGCCATGGAACTTCGCTCCAGCTGTTTGACCTCGGCGCGTGTACGAGAGGCTGCGCGCCTCTCGTGCTCTTGCGCCAGGGACGGTGTCCCTGGACCGAGTTGATTTACGCCATCGCCTTCTTCAAATTCTCGTCGACCTTGTCCAGGAAGCCGGTGGTGGAGAGCCAGGCCTGCTTGTCGCCGACCAGCAAAGCCAAGTCCTTCGTCATGAAGCCCGCTTCCACGGTGTCGACGCAGACCTTTTCTAGCGTCTGCGCGAAGTTCGCCAGTGCAGTGTTGTTGTCGAGCTTGGCGCGGTGGGCGAGGCCGCGCGTCCAGGCGAAGATCGAGGCGATCGAGTTGGTAGACGTCTCGCGCCCCTTCTGGTGCTCGCGGTAATGGCGCGTCACGGTGCCGTGGGCGGCCTCCGCCTCGACCGTCTGCCCGTCGGGCGTCAGCAGCACGGACGTCATGAGGCCGAGCGAGCCGAAGCCCTGGGCCACCGTGTCCGACTGCACGTCGCCGTCGTAGTTCTTGCACGCCCACACGTAGCCCCCCGACCACTTCATGGCAGCCGCCACCATGTCGTCGATCAGGCGGTGTTCGTAGGTGATCTTGGCGGCGTCGAACTTGGCCTTGAACTCGGCGTCGAAGATGCCCTGGAAGATCTCCATGAAGCGTCCGTCGTACTGCTTCAGAATGGTGTTCTTGGTCGACAGGTACAGTGGGAACTTGCGGTTGAGGGCATAGTTCATCGAGGCGCGCGCGAAGTCGCGGATGCTGTCATCAAGGTTGTACATGGCCATGGCCACACCGGACTCGGGCGCCTTGAACACCTCCTTCTCGATGACTTTGCCATCGGTGCCGACGAACTTGATCGACAGCGTGCCGGCAGTCGGAAACTTGAAGTCGGTCGCGCGGTACTGGTCGCCGTAGGCATGGCGACCGATCACGATCGGCTGCGTCCAGCCCGGCACGAGGCGCGGCACGTTCTTGCAGATGATCGGCTCGCGGAAGATGACGCCGCCCAGGATGTTGCGGATGGTCCCGTTTGGCGAGCGCCACATCTCCTTCAGCTTGAATTCCTTCACCCGGCCCTCGTCCGGCGTAATCGTGGCGCACTTCACGGCGACGCCATGCTTCTTCGTTGCGTTCGCCGAATCGATCGTCACCTGGTCGTTGGTCTTGTCGCGGTTCTCGACACCCAGGTCGTAATATTCGAGCTTCACGTCGAGGTAGGGGTGGATCAGCTTGTCCTTGATGAGTTGCCAGATGATTCGGGTCATCTCATCGCCGTCCATCTCAACGACCGGATTGGCGACCTTGATTTTCTGCATGGGATAGGGACCTCTGTTGAATGTTGCAGCAAACCCCGCTGGCGCGAAGCCGGCCGGATGCGATGGTTGCAATGATGCGGCGCACCATAGTGTCGCAATCCGCCGTTGGGAAGCGCCGGACAACGAACGCCTTGGCCGAAGGGGTGAGCCTATGACTTGGGCAAAACACTCCTGCAGAACGGCAACGTCATCCACTATAGTCCCGGCGACCCACAATCAAACCCAACAGCGAGCAAGTCTGCGTGAGTATTGTCAGTGACAAGTCCCTGAACGACGGCGAACCAACGGTCGCTGCAAGCGCCATTACAGTCGCAGCAGTGGTGGAACGTGCCTATGCCGCCGGCATGGATGGCGCGAGCGCCCTCGCCAGTCCGCCGCTCAAGCGCAGCCTCGTCGAGGCCGCGATCAGCTATTGTGCGACGCGAGCCTGCGACCAGGCCCACGCCTACTGCACCGGATGTCGCCTGCGCACCGACGCCGAAGGCATCCGCACGATCGACGACCATCTCGCCCGGTATGCAAGCGTCACTTTTGCCGACAGCGGCCTCGAACTGCGCGCCGGCGGGCCGCTGCCGGCCCGCAGCGAACCCTCGCTCGACACCGTACACAAGTCCTGGCGACCAAAGGAGCTCTACTACTACGCCCGCCGCATCGTCCGCCGCAACAAGCGCGAGATCGAGCCGCGCCCAAAAACAATGCTCGGCGATCTGGCTGCCGGATCCGCATCGGCCATGATTCCAGCCATGATCCTGGTGCGGCCGCAGCTCGCCGACAACATCGGCATGGTGGCACGTGCCATGGCCAACTTCGGTCTCGACGAGTTGCGCCTCGTCGCCCCGCGCGACGGCTGGCCGAACGACAAGGCACGTTCGGCCGCCTCTGGCGCCGATTTCATCGTCGAAGCGGCCGAAGCACACGAGACCCTCGCCCAGGCGATCGGCGATCTCAACTTCGTGTGCGCAACCACCGCCCGCCAGCGCGATTTGGCCAAGTTGGTCCTGACGCCCGAACAGGCGGTCGCGGAGATCATCCGGCGGCAGCGGGACGGCCAGCGCTGCGGCGTCCTGTTCGGGCCCGAGCGCACCGGCCTCGAAGGCCACGAGGTGGCGGTTGCGGACGCCATCGTCATGGCGCCGGTCAATCCGAAATTCGCTTCCCTCAACCTTGCCCAGGCGGCCCTGTTGTTTGGCTACGAATGGATCAAAGCCAATGCGGCTGGAACCCTCGGTCGGGTGACCACCTATGAGCAGCCGCTCGAAAGCGGGTTACGCACGCGCGGGTCGCAGCCCGCCACCAAGGACGAATTGCTTGGCTTGATGGGTCAGCTCGAAGCCGAACTCGATCGGCTGGGATTTTTCAATCCGCCACACAAACGTGATGGGGTGATGCGCAATATCCACACTATGTTTGCGCGCATGGCAGCAACCGAGCAGGAGGTGCGCACGTTGCGTGGCATTGTCGCCACTCTGGCTAAGGGCAAAGGCATGGGCCGAAAAAGCTAGCTGACTGCTGCCTTGATTACGCCCACTTTCCAGACGACGCCGGGGCCTGTATCAGAGGCGCGAGCGACACCTGAGAGAGTGCTGCTCGACCACCCGACGCGGCCCCGATATTTTGACTGCAGGGCCTGCGCACTTCATCATCGACAATGCGGGGGCAGGAACACGATGCCAACTGGAAATTTCATGCGCAGCACGATCGCACTGAAGCTTGTGACGGCCGGCCTGATCGCGACCCTGGCCCAGTCGGCCGCAGCGCAGGATATCAGTGACAAATCGGTCGAGGCGTTCATGGAATACGCCTGGTCCATGACGCCGACCAAGTTCACAAAGCCGAGCGGCACCGTGGTGGAGATCAACAAGAAGGATCGCGAGCAGATCATCGTGCCAGTCGACTCCGCCCGCGAGATCATCCGTGCCGGCCGCCTGACGGCGCATGCACAGCTGTGCGACCTACCCAAGGAGCAGGTACTGAACTTTCGCTCGCTCATGAAACGCGAGTTCGACAAGAAAAAGTGGTCCGAGCAGCAGATGATCTACGTCAATCAGCTGCATCTGACGACCGTGATGCTGCTGACGGGCAAGATCCAGTTGGTCGAGCAAGAGGGCGGCGGCAAGGCGCCGGCAGTGGTCGAAGAGGCACCGAGCAATAACGCCAAGTCCTGCTCCGAAGAGCAGCGTGGCAAGGTGAAGACGCTGATCGACACCTACGTCAAGGCTGGACCGCCGGTGTCCTTGGACGAGGCAGAAGCGGCGCCCGGCCCCACCGCGACAGCTCCAGCAGCAGCAACGCCCGCAGCCGCGACCACTGCGACACAGGCTCCAGCCCCTCCTGCCGCGGCCACGCCGGCGGCCGCAAAGAAGCCGTGACATCGCGGGTGCCGACCACGAATTTCACGTTGACCGCCGCACGCAACAACGCTATGCGGTAAGTCTTGCGCGGGCCTTCGGGCCCGCGCTTCGTTTGCGCGCCTGTGATGTCCGGTTGATCCGGCCGTCTGTCGGTCCCCGCCGGGGACAGAGGAAGGGGCGCTCCAAACCTGCCAACGGGACGCGTCGCTCGCGGCGCGCATGCCCATTCTTGGAGTGCTGAGATATGACGAAACGTGCCACCGCCAAGCACAAGATCGACCGCCGCCTCGGCGAAAACATCTGGGGCCGCCCGAAGAGCCCTCTGAACAAGCGTGAGAGCCGTCCCGGCCAGCACGGCGAACGCCGGGTCAGCAAGCTGTCCGACTTCGGGCAGCAGCTGCGCGCCAAGCAGAAGCTCAAGGGCTACTATGGCAACATCAGCGAGCGCCAGTTCCGTAAGATCTACACCGAGGCGTCACGCCTCAAGGGGTCGACCTCGGAGCACCTCGTCGGCCTGCTCGAGCGCCGCCTCGACGCCATCGTCTACCGCGCAAAGTTCGTGCCGACCGTGTTCGCCTCACGCCAGTTCGTCAGCCATGGCCACGTCAGCGTCAACGGCCACAAGGTCGATATCTGCAGTTATCGCTGCCGCGTCGGCGATGTGGTCGAAGTGAAGGAGCCTTCGCGCCAGCTCACCATTCTGCTGGAGGCGATCAAGAGTTCCGAGCGTGACACACCTGATTATCTCGAAGTCGACCATACCAAGATGACCGCCAAGCTGACCCGCATCCCGGGCCTTTCGGATATTCCCTTCCCCGTCCAGATGGAACCTAACCTGGTGGTCGAGTTCTACTCGCGCTGACGCCGGTTTCTGCTCCTTAGCGTTGCTTTGCAAGCCGCCCGCCAGGTTCGCCTGCCGGGCGGATTTGCTTTCAGCCGATCCACCACAGCAAGCCGATCGCAGCGATTGTGGCTAGAAAACCGATGCGGTAAAGGCGACACAGGGTGCAGGGTGGTCTAGATGCCATGTTCGATCAGGCTCCTGCCTGCAGCCGCTGGTCGCCAGACCACCGATCGTCCGCCGAGCCGTCGTCTAAGGTTGGTTCGGCGTCTCCCTGCATAAACCAGCGCCATTTGCCGCGCCTTGGCCAGCCGGCGATTGACTTGCGCGCTGCGCGATGCGAGCTTCCGCCCGGCGTTCCGCGACCGCCGCTTCGTCGCCCGTTTGCAGACATCAAACCACTCGAGGGAGACCCCACCCATGATGCGTGTTCTTTCCGTGCTCGCCGTCCTCGCTGTCGGCGCGACGGCCGCTTTCGCACAGAGCGCGGCGATCGGCCAGCGCAAAGAGATTCTGAAGTCGTGGGGCGGTGCCATGAAGGACCCGGGCGCCATGGCCAAAGGTGAAGCTGCCTTCGATCTGGCCAAGGTGCAGGCCTCGCTGAAGACGATCGCCGAAGGCGCACCAAAGCTCGCAGGCCTGTTCCCCGATGACAGCAAGACCGGCGGCGAGACTAAGGCACTGCCCGTGATCTGGGAGAAAAAGGCCGAGTTCCTGGCGATCTTCACCAAGATCGAAGCCGACGCCAAGGCTGCTGCTGTCGCAATCAAGGACGAAGCCTCGTTCAAGGCCGAATGGCCCAAGATCGGCGCCAACTGCGGCACCTGCCACAAGACCTTCCGCGAGCAGCCGAAGTAATCTGCGCGCATGCCCGGCATCCCGGCAACGCGAGTGCCTTCGACAGTGTCACAAGTGCGCGCGTGGGACTTGCCCACGCGCGTTTTTCATTGGTCGTTCGTCACCCTGATCATCTGCTCGTGGGCGAGTTTCGAATTGGCGGACAAACTCGGTGACGCCACTCTCAAATGGCATCGCTACAACGGCTATGCGGTCCTGATCCTGCTGGTGTGGCGCCTGCTGTGGGGGTTCGTCGGCTCCTCGACCGCGCGTTGGTCGGCGTTCGTGCGCTGGCCCTGGGTGGCCGCCGGCTATCTGATCGACCTCGTCCGCGGACGGGAGCGCCATTTCCTTGGCCACAACCCGCTCGGCACCTACATGATCCTGGCCCTGCTGGCAGCGGTCGGCGTGCAGGCAACGCTCGGGCTGATGACGGTCGAGCACAACGATACCGCCTGGGGACCGCTCTACAAGCTTGTATCCGAGGCGACCGGCAAGCAGGTCGCCTACTACCATGTGCGGCTGCTGCATTATCTGATCCTGCCGCTGGTGGCAGCCCACATCACCGCCAACGTGCTCTATGGCGCCTTGAAAAAGGACCCGCTGATCCGCGCCATGGTGACCGGCACCAAGCCGGCCGGCGCCTACGAGGATGGCCCCGAGGCAACTATGGTCGCTCAGCCGATCCGGCGCGCACTTGTGTGCCTTGCCGTTGCGGTGCTTTTCGTTCTGGGCGCCATCGCCGCCCTCGGCGGCAAGATTTTCTACTGAGGCGGCTCATTGTCCTGGCTGGCCGGCTCCTTGAAGAAGGGCTCGACCGTGCCCGTCAGCTTCACCGTCATCTGGTTGCCGTGCCGATCCTTGGCGACGCCCGCCGCCAACCTCACCCAACCCTCGCTGACGCAGTATTCCTCGACGTTGGTCTTTTCCTGACCGCGAAACCTGATGCCGATACCGCGAGCCAAGAGGGCCTCGTCGTAATAGGGGCTGCGCGGGTTGACCGAGAGGCGGTCGGGCAGGGCTGGTAGCGGTGCGTCGGCAGTATCGGACATGGGGAGCCTTGAATTGCGGAACTGGCAGGGTTGCAAAACCCATAGACCGCCCGGCCGTCGCTGCCAATCACCTATCCAAGTCACCTATGCTGGAGCGATCGGTGGCGGGAAATCACAACTTGGCCTATCGTTGCCGTCATGACCCTGTTGCATACATCCATCGTCGGCGTGCTTCTTGCGGGCGGCCAGTCCCGCCGCATGTTCCCGGACCAGGTCGCGGGCGGCGACAAGGCGCTGCGCGATCTGGCCGGGCGGCCGATGCTGGCGCACGTGATCGAGCGGCTGGCACCGCAGACGGGGTCGCTCGTCATCAATGCCAACGGCGATCCCACCCGCTTTGCAGCCTTCGGACTGGCAATCGTTGCCGACACGATCGAGGGCTATGTGGGACCGTTGGCCGGGATCCTTGCCGGCATGCGGTGGAGCCGCGCGCACGCAGCGACGGCGACCCACATCGCGACGGTGTCGACCGACGCGCCCTTTTTCCCCGGCGATCTCGTCTCACGCCTGGCCACAGCTGTTGCAAGTGAACCAGGTGCCATCGCCATGGCGCGCTCGGCTGGCAACCTGCATCCTGTGATCGGGCTGTGGCCGGTGGCGCTGGCGGATGATCTCGACCGGGCCCTGCGCGATGGCGTGCGCAAGGTTCTAGCCTGGACCGACCGTCATGGCACCCGGCCGGTCGACTTTCCCCCAACCACCATCGGCGGACGCCAGATCGACCCATTCTTCAATGCCAATCACCCCGACGAACTCGACGAAGCACGCCGCCTCCTGCAGGGCTGAATGATCGACAAGCACCCGCCCATGATTGCGTCCCATTCGCCGCTGATCGGTGTTGCCGGCTGGAAGAATTCCGGCAAGACGACGCTCGTCACCCGGCTCGTTGCCGAGTGCACTGGCCGCGGCCTCGACGTTGCCACCGTCAAGCATGCCCACCACGCCTTCCAGATCGACGATGGCGAAACCGACAGCGCCCGGCACCGCCGCGCCGGTGCCCAACAGGTGGCCGTGGTGTCGAGCAGCCGTTGGGCCATCGTGCGCGAGCTGACAGCCAGGCTGGAACCGAGTCTCGAAGAAATCATTGGCCGCCTCGAGCCTTGCGACCTGATCATCGTCGAGGGCTACAAGCGGGCGCCCCTGGCAAAGATCGAAGTGCGGCGGGCGACAAGCCAGAGCCGTGAAGCGCTGTGCGACAGCGATCCCCACGTCATCGCCATTGCAGCTGATCACGCCGTCCAGCGCTCGGGCCAGCACTCGGGCCTCCCCGTGTTCGACCTGGACGCGATCACCGCAATCGCCGATTTCATCCTGGCGCGGAGCCGGGCACGATGAGACGGATCGCGGCCGGCGTTTCCATTCTTGCGATGGCCGTCGGCGGTCTTGGTTCCGACGCCCTGGCCCGCAAGCCGAAACCGCCGCCAGGCCGCGACCCGGGCGGCATTGCCATTGCCATCATCTCCACCGGCATCGACTATGCGCAGCCCGCCATCGCCGCCCGGCTGGCGCGCGACGGCGAGGGTGAACTGATCGGCTGGGACATGGTCGATGGCGACAACCGTCCGCACGCGGCAAGCCCGAGTGACACGCCGGGCAGCGCGGGCGGCGACGGCACGCACTTCGCCCGCGACCTGGCGTTCCCGTTCAAAACACGCCTGGTGCCCATCCGCGTCGCAGCAGGTACACCGGCCGCCATCGCCCAGGCGATCACGTTTGCCGCCAGAACGCCGGCGCGAGTGGTCCTCGTGCCGATGACACCCGGCACCGGCGCGGACTGGCACGCCTATGCCAGCGCCGCTGCGAGTGCCGTCGCTGGCGCTGGCGACCTGATTGTCATTCTCGTGGCCGATGGCAACACCCCGGTGGACGCCCTTTCCAGGCAGTCCAGCGATCATCTGCTGATGATTGCGTCGACCTCTGCGGCCGGTGCCGATATCGGTCTGCCGATCGGCACGGGCGCGACCACGCCCAGTACCCCGGCGGCAACCCTGATCCGCTTCTCGAACGCCTTGGCCGCCTGCGCTGATTTCGCAACCGGCCGCACGTTCCTCGACAACCGGGCGTTCAGCCGTCTGATCGCCATACTGCGGGCCACGGGCGCTAGCAATGCCGGGACAGTCCCGGGCGAGACTTGCGGCTTGCGCGCCTTGCGGCCGTAGATTCCGCACGCCGCTCAGGCCGTCGCTGGCTGCTCGATCGACATGATCTGGTCGTCGACACGGCCGTTGCTCAGGTGGGCCGCGACTGCGCGCGCCAACACTGGTGCCAGCAGGAACCCGTGGCGATATGCGCCGTTCACGTGGATCGTACGGCCGCGCACGACGATGCGGGGGACATTGTCGGGAAACGCCGGCCGGACGCCGGCTCCGAGTTCGAGGATTTCCGCTTCGCCGAAGGCCGGGTGCAGCGCGTAGGCGAGCCCCAGCAGTTCGAGCGCCGAGCGCACGGTCACGGCCACCGTATCGGCGCTCTCGATCACGGTCGCGCCCACCATGAATCTCCCCTCGCTCCATGGCACGATGTAGAACGAGGCGCGAGGATGCAGCAGCCGGACGGGCCGGCTGAGGCGCACCTCGGACGAACGCAGCAGCAGCCGTTCGCCACGCACGCCGCGCAGCTGCGGCAAGGCAGTGCGCGCCGCCAGTCCGCGGCAATCGATGACGAGGCCAGTCCCACCCTGTTCTACGGCTTGGTCCGGCTGCCAGGTTCGACCAAGGTGCACCTCGACGCCGCAGTTGCGCACTGCCGCCAGTAGGAAATCGAGCGCACGCGGCGTTTCCATGTGCGCCTCCTGCGGGAAGTACAGCCCGGTCGCGAACCGGCCGCCGAGCGCCGGTTCCAGTTCGGCAAGCGCTGCCGCATCGAGCGCTTGCGCACCCCGCGTCAGGCGGGCGAAACGGGTAAGTTCGCCGCGGTCGCGCGGTGCCGCCACGACAAGCGAGCCGCGGCACAGCAGGTCTGGATAGGTTGCGCGCCACAGCGCGAGCGCTTCGTGGCCGAGCGCCCGCACCACCTCGGGCGCAGCTTCGGCTTCGCAGTCTGGTGCGACCATAGCGCCGGCCCAGCGGCTGGCCGCATCCGCGAACGGCGTCACACTGGCTTCGATCAGCCGCACGGCATGGCCAGCCCGCGCCAAGGTCAGCGCCTGCCATAGGCCGATGATGCCGGCCCCCACGATCGTAATGCGCCTGGCCACCATGGCGAATGCATCCTGCTACGTCATTCAAACTGCCGTAGCACGTGCTGCCTGCGCCCGGCGAGAGCCGCCCGCCGATTGCGGTCAATCGCCCGCGGCCGTGCCTTCGCGCCGCGGGTCCGCGCCGCCCTCCAGGTGATCTGCCCGAACGCGGATGATGTGCAGCCCGGAGGTCAGCGGGTCGGACACGATGGCGTGACCGAGGCGGCGCAGTTCGGCAATGATCGCGTCGGTGGGAAATCCGGCATCGCTCTCGATCTCGAAGGGGCCGCCGCGGGAGCCGAAATTGGGCATGGCGGCGGCCGCCTGGGCATCGAGTTCCCAGTCGATCAGGGCGATGATCGCTTTCACCACATAAGGGATGATCCGGCTGCCGCCCGGCGAGCCGACGACGGCCATCAAGCGGCCGGCGGGATCGAAAATGAGCGTCGGCGACATGGAACTGCGCGGTCGCTTGGCCGGCGCCACCGCGTTGGCAAGCATGCGGCCTTCGGCGTCGGTCGGCGTGAACGCAAAATCCGTCAACTCGTTGTTGAGCAGGAAGCCTGCTGCCATGACGCGCGCGCCGAACGCTGCCTCGATCGTGGTGGTCATTGAGACCGCATTGCCGCCACGATCCACGATCGATACGTGGCTGGTGCCCACGCTCTCCCGCGTCGTATCGAGACCCGGCAAGCGGCTGTCGATGCCGGGCGGGCGGCCGGCGGCCGGCTGCGGCATTGCGGCGGCGGGATCGATCAGCCGGCCGCGCGAGGTCAGGTAGCCAGCATCGAGCATACCTGGCGGGATCCTCACGAAGGCTGGGTCGCCGACATAACGGTTGCGATCGGCGAACGCGAGTTTCTCGGCTTCGGCGATTTTGTGCAGGGCCTGCGGATCGAGGGCTGCCGCCGGCCCCCGCCCCAGATCCTGGCCCTCGAGCAGCCGGAGCGTCTGCGCAACCGCAAGTCCGCCCGACGAGGATGGCCCCATGCCGCAAACCCGATGCCCCCGGTAGGTGACACATACCGGGCTGCGCAACTCCACTCGATAGCCTGCGATATCCGCCAGCGAAAGATCGCCAGGATGGTTTGGCGCCGCGGCCGCGGCCGCCACGATGGCGGCAGCTATTGGGCCACCGTAAAAGGCATCCGCACCGCCATCGCGCAAGGCTTCGAGGGTTGCGGCAAATGCCGGATTGGCCAGCAGGTGGCCGACGGGATGAGGCACTCCGGCGTGATCGAAAAAATAGCTGCGGGCGGTTTGATCGAAATTCGCCGGGCCCATCAGTTGTAGCAGCAGATGCAGTCGCGGCGAGATCGGAAATCCGTGCACGGCGAGCTTGAGCGCAGGCCCGAATAGATGCGCCCAGGGCAGGCGTCCGTGCGCCTTGTGCACGGCCTCCAGCAGTCGCGGAGTTCCCGGCGTGCCGATGCTCAGGCCCGAGTGCACCGCGCGATCGTAGGGGATCGGCTTGCCATCGCGCAGGAAGCGGTCGGGCGTCGCAGCCATCGGCGCCGTTTCGCGGCCATCGTAGGTGAGCAGCGTATCGCCTTTGGCGTCCCAGTGCAGCAGATAGGCGCCACCGCCCAGGCCCGACGATTGCGGCTCGACGAGGTTGAGGACGAGTTGCACGGCGATCGCGGCATCGGCGGCGCTGCCGCCGGCGTTCAGCATCTCGAGGCCAGCCGCCGTGGCCAGTGGATTGGCCGCCGCCACCATGTGCGTTTTGGCCCGTTGCAGCGGCTTGTCGTTGCGCCCCGTCGCAGCCTCCGGCGCGGCCTGGGCAAGCTGGGCTGCGACCGGCGCGGCGCCGAGCAACAGCGCGAACAGCAGGGCTACGATGAGGCGGATGCGGGACGGCATGCGGCAGGTTCCTCGCGCGCGGGGTGGCCGTTCTCAGAGTGCGCCACTTTTCCATCAATGAAAATCCCTCGATTTCGGCAGGACACTTACGTTGCGCGGGTGGCGCAACTGGCCGGGCGCGCCCTTCACACGCTGCAATCCGGGCTCGGGGCGGAGCACCTCGTCGGCATTGGCGATCGGGATCGGCATGTGGATGGATGCCGGCGATAGATCGCCGAGCCAGGAACTGCGGTCCTCGAGCGCTCCTGCCACCACGTGGATGATGCTGCCATGGCGTTGGATCCGGCCGCGAACGAGGATCAGTCGCGCCGTCATGACAATTCGGCGGAAGCGCTCGAGTGTCGTTGGCCACACCACCACGTTGGCAACGCCGGTCTCATCCTCGAGGGTCATGAACACCACGCCCTTGGCCGAGCCCGGCCGCTGGCGCACGAGAATGACGCCGGCGACCGCGACCCAGGCACCGTTTTTCATGCCCGCGAGAGCGCCGCAGGCAACCGCCCGCTCGGCATTGAACCGGGCCCGCAGGAAGTTCACCGGGTGCGCTTTGAGTGACAGCCGCAAGGTCTGGTAGTCGTTGACGACGTGCTCGGCGAGTGCCATTGCCGGCAGCCCGACGGCGGCTTCCTCCCCCATCTCGTCGCAACCGGCGTGGGCAAACAGCGGCAGTGGCGCATCGATGCTCAAGGCCCGCACCTCCCACAGCGCCTGGCGCCGGTCGAGATCAAGCGACCGCATGGCATCGGCCGTGGCGATGCGTTCGATCGCCGCGCGGGAAATGCCGGCGCGCCGCTGCAGATCGCGTACATCACTGAAGGGGCGCGCGGCACGGGCCGCCAGCAGCGCTTCCCCATCGCGCTCGCCAAGCCCCTCGATCTGCCTGAGCCCCAGACGAAGCGCGGGCTTGTCCAGATCGCGCGTCCCCTCCAGCGTCGCATCCCAGGCGCTCACGTTCACGTCCGGCGCGCGCACCTCGACGGCGTGCTCGCGCGCATCGCGCACCAGCTGGGCCGGCGCATAGAACCCCATGGGCTGGGAGTTCAGCAGCGCACAGCAGAAAGCGGCCGGATAGTGGCACTTGAGCCAGGACGACACATAGACGAGGTGGGCGAAGCTCGCGGCGTGGCTTTCAGGAAAGCCATATTCGCCAAACCCCTTGATCTGGTTGAAGCAGCGCGCGGCGAACGCCGGCTCATAGCCGCGCGCCACCATGGCCGTGACCATCTTTTCCTCCAGCAGCCCGATGGTGCCGCGCCGGCGGAAGGTCGCGAGTGCCCGGCGCAGTTCGTTGATCTCCTCGCCGTTGAACTTCGCCGCCACCATGGCGATCCGCATGGCCTGCTCCTGGAACAGAGGCACACCCCGGGTCTTGCCGAGGATCTGGCGCAACTCGTCGGGCGGCCCATGGGCGGGCGCGGGCGCAGGATACTCCTCGGCTTCGAGCCCATCGCGCCGCCGCAGATAGGGATGCACCATGTCGCCCTGGATCGGACCTGGACGCACGATCGCCACCTCGATCACGAGATCGTAGTAGGTGCGCGGCTTGAGGCGCGGCAGCATGTTCATCTGGGCGCGACTTTCGACCTGGAACACGCCGATCGAGTCGGCGCGGCACAGCATGTCGTAGACGGCAGGATCTTCACGCGGCACCGCCGCGAGCGTCATGGGGCGGCCGTGGCAGCCCGCCAGCAGGTCGAAGGCGCGGCGGATGCAGGACAGCATGCCGAGTGCCAGGCAATCGACCTTCAGCAGGCCGAGCGCGCCGATGTCGTCCTTGTCCCACTCGATGAAGGTGCGGTCGGCCATGGCCGCGTTGCCGACCGGAACCACCTCGATCAGCGGCCCGCGGGTGAGGACGAAGCCGCCAACGTGCTGGGACAGGTGGCGGGGAAAGCCGATCAGTTCGTCGGCAAGTTCGAGGGTGGCGCCGAGCAGCGGATCGCTTGGATCGAGGCCGGCCTCGCGCACGTATTTTTCGGGTAGCGCACCGCCCGATCGCGTGCCCCAGACCTGGCCGGCAAGCGTTGCAACGGTATCGTCCGACAGCCCCATGGCGCGGCCCACTTCGCGCACCGCCGAGCGTGCGCGATAGGAGATGACGGTGGCGGCGAGCCCGGCCCGGTCGCGGCCGTAGCGGCGGTAGATGTACTGGATCACCTCCTCGCGCCGCTCGTGCTCGAAGTCGACGTCGATGTCGGGCGGCTCGCGGCGTTCAGGCGCGACGAAGCGCTCGAACAGCAGATCGACTTCGGTCGGGTTCACGGCGGTGATGCCGAGGCAATAGCACACGGCCGAGTTGGCGGCCGAGCCGCGGCCTTGGGCCAGGATGTTGCGCGAACGGGCAAACTGCACGATGTCATGAACGGTGAGGAAGTAGGGCGCGTAGTCGAGGCTGGCGATGAGGGTGAGTTCGCGCGCGATCGTTGCTGCG
The DNA here is from genome assembly GCA_021730785.1 of Hyphomicrobiaceae bacterium. GTDB lineage: Bacteria > Pseudomonadota > Alphaproteobacteria > Rhizobiales > Hyphomicrobiaceae > JAKFWF01. The sequence continues at coordinate 5,732 of JAKFWF010000001.1, read as the reverse complement.
ACCTTTGCCGGCACACCCTCGGGAAAGCGCCAGCGCGCGCCTTCGGCGGTCAGCGCCTCGAGGTGCGACTGGGCTGTCGCGCCTTTCGGGATCGGCTCGTCGGGATACTCGTAGACGAGGTCGTCGAGGGTGAAGCGGCAGGCCTGCATGATCTCGATGGTGCGGGCGAGTGCTGCGTCCCATCCGTGCATCAGGCGGGCCATCTGGACGGGTGATTTCAGATGCCGTTCGGCGTTGGCTTCGAGGCGCAAACCCGCTTCGGCAATGGTCACGCCATGGCGGATGCAGGTGAGGATGTCCTGCAGCGGCCGGCGCTGGGGGGCGTGGTAGAGCACATCGCCGGTCGCAACCAGCAGGGTCCCGTGGGCCTGGGCGAGGTGGTCGAGCGCCGTGAGGCGTGCCCGGTCGCAGCCATGATAGAGGCAGCTGGCCGCGAGATACAGCGGGCCTTCAAGAGCCGCGCGCAGCCGGCGCAGGTGTTGCGCGAAGGCGCAGGCCGACGGCTGCGCCATGCCTTTGCGCCAGTCCCAGTCGGCCGGCGGCAGAACGATCAAAATCTGCCCTTCTGCCGCCGCCACCAGATCGTCCTGCGTCAGATGGCATGCGCCTTTTTCGACCCGCATCTGCCCGGTGGACAGCAGGCGGCACAGGCGGCCATAGGCGGCCCGGTCGGTCGGCAGGCAGAGCAAATCCGGCGTGCCGTCGGCGAACGCGAGACGGCAGCCGATGATGAGGCGCAGGCCCGCCTGCTTGGCCGCCACGTGTGCGCGCACGACGCCGGCGAGCGTGTTGCGATCGGTGATGGCGATGGCGGCCAGTCCGAGCGCCGTGGCCTGCGCCACCAGTTCCTGCGGGTGGGAGCCGCCTTCGAGAAACGTGAAATTGCTGGTGACCTGCAGCTCGGCATAGGTTGCCGCTGCCACCGGCTTGGTCCGTGCGCCTGCGTCTTGCATCGGAATGATCGGCATGGCTGCTGGGCCTCCTCAGGCGAACAATCCGTGCAGGTACCAGGTGGGTGCGCCCTCGTCCGTATCGCGGTCGTAGAGACCCTCGCGGAACACCCAGTAGCGCCCACCCCGGTCATCCTCGACGCGGTAGTAATCGCGCGGACGGGAGGATAGCCGCGCCGGCGTGCGCCCGAGCGTCTGCCACCAGGCCGGCTCGATCCGCTCCGGCCCGCCAGCCTTGACGATGCGGTGGCCGCTGCGGCGCCACTGGAAGCGGCGCGGCGGTCCTTCGGGAACCTCGGCCGTGACCGTGATCGGCTCGGGCATCGGCAGCAGGAAGGCAGGCCGCGGCGCTGTCCGCCCTGCGAGCGGTGCCGCCGACGCTTCGGCCGCGAACACGGCGATCCTGCGGTCGGCCTGCTCCGGGATGTGGCTGGGATTGCGTGCAATGCGATAGACGCACTCGGGTCCAAGCCGGTTCGACAGCCGGTCGACCAGCTGGGCGAGCCCCATGCCCTCCCCTTTGCCATCTTGGGTATTCGACCTCGCGCCAAGACCGCCCTGGACGGCCGCCAGCGGCTCGACGGCTGCCCCTTCCAGGGTCACCACATCGACGCCGAAGCCCAGATCGAGCGCTGCGGCACCAAGTTTTTCCGCCAGCAGCCGCGTGAGATGGCGGCCATCGCGGGTGGCGCCAGCAGTGCCGATGGCGACCTCGGCGCTGGTGCCGTCGGTGCGGTAGAGGGTCAGGCACAATTGGCGAGCGCCTTCGCCGGCTGCCTCCAAAAGAGCGCACAGCTCGGCGACCGCGGTTGCCATCGCCCGTTCGATGCCGGCTGCCACGATGAGCGGCTCGGTATACACATGACGCACGAGGCGCACCGGGATCGCCCCCAGCGGCCGGCGCGGTTCCCGGATGGCGCCCAATGCCTGGTCGAGCCGCAGGACCACCGTGTCGGCACAGGCCTCGGCCGTGCGTCCGCGGCCTGTGGTGCCTAGATCACGGAAGCGGCGCGCCAGAGCCGCCCGTGGCAGACCGTGGAGCTGGCTGATGCGGTAGAGCCCGAGGCGCTTGAGCAAGACAACGGCTGCTTGCGTCAACCGCAGGGCCTCGACGGGCAATGCGTCGAGCGCAGCTTTAGTCGCGCCGGGAGGGGCGATGGTGATCGCATCTTCGGCGCCGAAGCGGGCCAGCGCCCAGGCCGCCGCCGCCGTATCGGCGAGGCCGAGGCGCGGGGAGAAGCCAGCTGCCGACAGACGCTGGTGCAGGTCCGACAGCAGGGCCGCTTCGCCGCCGAACAGGTGGGCGATGCCGGTGATGTCGATCCACAGTCCATCGGCGCCTTCCGTGTTGCGGGATGCACCATAACGGCCAGCCCAGCGCGCCAGCTCCACCAGGGCTGCGACATCGCAGGTGAACTCGGCGGGCCGGGTGCGAAGGGCAGGGTAAGCGGCCCGGGCGTCGGCCAGCGATTGCCCCGGCACGGCGCCGTGCGCCGCAGCCAGACTGTTCACCGCCGTGATCACGAGCCCCTTCGCTCCGCCCGTGACCAGCGCCAGCGGCAACATTTGACCAGCCCCTGGCAGCTGCGACTCAAGCCGTGCGCTTGCGCAAGGCTGTGGCGTCTGGCGGCGAGAGCCGCGTCGCGTCCGGCGCAAGCGCTCGATCGGAAACTGGGGCAGCCAAACGGAAACAACGCGCACCATCACACCACTCCACGGCATAATCGTTGCTACAGCTGACCAGGGGACGGGCACGACAGCGCTCGAGCGCCACCTGGAACCCCGACGCACCCGGCGCCAGGGGATCGAGCGGATCGGCGGCGCTCGCCCGCGGCGCCACGCGCCAGCGCGTCGCCGTCGCGAGCACGGGCGCGCGCGCATCAGGACTAACCAGCAGACACGGTGTTCCACTGCCAGCGCTGGCGAGCGACAGGCGGCGCGCCGCAGTGGCACCGACGCCTGCCACCTCGCCCAGTACGAGCGCGAGCGAAGGTGTCCGCACCGCCTCCTCGATCACCCACAGCACATCCTGGGCCTTGCGTGGGGTGACGAGCACGAGGTGGCTGCAATCGAGCCCGAGGGCGCCGAGCCCGCGGCTGTACGGCGCGCCGGTCTCCTGCAGGAGGGCGAGCGGCAGGCACCACACAATCGGCCTGGCGCGCGGCAGCACCAGGAGCCGGCGAATCCCAAGCATGAGCGCGAAGGCACGGCGGGATGCGGTGGCGGCAGCCGCGCTCGTGCCGTTGGCCACAGCCTCAGACCTGATCTCGTGAACGCCACCCGCTTCGAGCCCCCGGGGGCCGAGCAATCGGTCGATCACCTCGATCCCGAGCGTCCAGCTGTCGCCGCCGGACGGCACGCCGGCGCCGGCAAAATCCGCCGACCCCTCGATGCGACGGATGTGCGCCCGCAAGCCTTCGATGACGGAGTTGCGCGCAGTGTCCGCTGCATCCACAGTACCCATAATATCCGGGGTGGCCATTGGCATGACGTGCCCTCTCACTTTAATGTTCGTTTTATGTTCTTATAATGTTTCTTGTTCTTGTCAATATAATTTCCCCGCACTGCCGGCTTGGCGCGCAGCCATGACCACTTCACATAGCTGTGACATCGCGGACCGCGTATCTCGTTCAAATCAACCGCCGGTGTGTCCCAGGGGCACTATCTACAGCCCGGCACAGGCGTATACCGTCCGTTCATAAAATCGCTTCACGATGCCCGACGGGCCCTATAGTGAATGCGCGTGCGCGATCCCATGCGTGCGCCCAAGACAAAACGGAGCACTCCGAGATGAACTTGCGCAAATTCTTTCGCCACTTTGCCCTGGCCGCCAGTGCAAGTCTCGTCGGACTGGCGACTCTGTCGGCAACGGCATCCGCACAGAACTGGGATTGGGGTGGCGGCAAGACCGTGGGCGGCAGTGGTCGCCAGAGCGTGCGTTTTTCACCGTCCTTCAAGACTGGCGAAGTGGTTGTCAGCTTCGGCGACCGGCGCCTCTATCATATCGTGAGTCCAGGCGAGGCCCATAGCTATCCGATTGCTGTGCCGCGCGAGCAGAGCCGCTGGCAGGGCGTAATGTCGATTACCCAGAAGCGCATCAACCCGTCCTGGACACCGACGCCGACCATGATCGCAGAAAATCCAAAACTGCCGTCGTGGGTTCCCGGCGGCCATCCGCTGAACCCCCTTGGTGTTCGTGGCCTCTACCTCGGCTCCAGCGCCTATCGTATCCATGGCACCGACGCACCTTGGACCATCGGCCAACCCGTCTCCAAGGGTTGCATCCGCATGTACAATCAAGATGTCATCGAGCTCTATGATCGAGTGTCGGTCGGCACCAAGGTGACGGTCACCTGGCAGCAGTTCCAGGGCGGCGCCCCTGGCGAACCTGTCGCAAGCAACTCCGACACCGGCAAACGCCCGGTTGAGCGGCGGACTTCACAATCCCGGACGCAGTATCGCGCATTGCAGCGGGTGGCGTTGCCGGCCCAATAAACTGAAGCTCACCGAGCCTGTAGCATTCATCAAGCTCAAAACCGGCAGGCGACCGTTCATGCGGCGCCTGCTTTTTCGTGCGTGAACCGGAAAATGCCCCAAAATCAATTTCCGCCCAAACACTTCTGCATGCCGGCGCTGAGGTTGCGCATCAGGAGGTCGTAGACCTGCGACCCAGGCGGCAGTTGCGTCGCTTCAGGATCGAGCAGCACGATCTTGGCCGCGGTCCCCTCGACGACGGCTGCCACCAGCTTCGGCTGCATGCCGGGCTCGGCGAATACGCACCTGGCGCCGCTGGCGACGATCTTCCGGCGGATGGCCGCCAACTGCCGAGCACTGGGGGCAGCTTCCGGCGACACCGCGATCGAGCCCACGGCCATCACGCCGAAGCGCGCCTCGAAATACTGGTAGGCGTCGTGCAGCACCACGAACGGCCGGCCGGCGAGCGGCTTCAATTCGCGGTCAAGGTCGGCCGCCAGCACATCGAGCCGCATTTTGGTAGCCTGCCCATTGGCCCTGAACACGGCAGCCTTGGCAGGCTCGAGTTCGCCGAGCACCGTGGCGATTGTATCGACCATGGCGCTGGCATTGGCTGGATCGAGCCACACATGGGGATCGCGCTCATCCTCGACCGCGGCAGCAGCGCCCGTCCCCTTGCCGGCGCCATGATCATGACCATGCCCCTTGTCGTGCGCCTCGAATGCCCCTGTCTCGCGCCGGGCAAGCGTCTTGATCGCCGGTGCATCCTGCATCGCAACCACGCGCACCGTTTTTGGCAACGCCTTGACGAGCTTGGTGGTCCACGGCTCCAGGCTTTCGCCCACACGAAAGAATACCGAGGCACCATTGGCAGTCCGCGCGTCGGAAGGCTTCATGGCATAACTATGCGGCGACACGGCACCGGCAACCAGCACGGTCGGCGTGCCGACGTCCCCCATCACGGACGCGACCAGCGCATGCAACGGCTTGCTGCTGACAACGACCCTCACCTCGGCAGTGGCCGCAGCCGTGGTCGTCATCAGCACACAGGCCACTAAGGCGAGCCGAACCGGCAGCCACCGCTTGGCCGCATTCAAATCCGATCCCACAGACGCGCCTCCCCGTTGACTGCAGACATATCCGTTTTCACTGCTGGATGTTATAACATAGTGTCATTTTTTGTGCCTCCTCGCTGAACTGAGTGGGTGGTTGGGTGGTCGGATGGCGGCTTGATCCTGTTGGCAGAGCGTCGGCCGTCGCGACGGGCGGCGGTCAAGGACGCGCACTGCACTTGCGCGCCCCTTGCGG
>JAKFWF010000006.1 GCA_021730785.1 Hyphomicrobiaceae bacterium | reverse complement strand
CGATCCTCAAGCTGGGGCTCCCCGCCCCGTTACGCCTGTTCTCTCAACTGGTTACTGTCCATTCCGGGCGCCACCCTCGCGGCTCCTGCCCCCGCCTCAGCGGGCTGTCGCGTAGCGACTTCGTGCGGTGGCCCATCTCGGACTGGAGCGGCCGATTCTGATCGGACATTCCGACGGCGCCTCGATTGCCCTGATCCATGCGGCGCACCATGCCGATGCCGTTCGCGGGCTCGTCCTGATGGCGCCACACGTGTTCGTCGAACACCGCACGCTCGCCAGCATCGCCCGCATTGCGGAAACCTATGAGACAACCGATCTGCGGTCGCGGCTCGCCCACCACCACGCGCATGTCGATGATGCCTTCCACGGCTGGTCGGACATCTGGTTGAGCCCGCGGTTCACCTCGTGGTCGCTGGGTGAAGAGGTCGAGCGATTGGCGACGCCCACGCTGCTGATCCAGAGCGATGATGACCCCTACGGCACGCTCGCCCAGCTCGATGCATTCGAAGCCGCGCGCCACGCGCAGGTGACGCGGCTCGTGCTGCGGGACTGCGGACATGCGCCCCATCGCGACCAGGAAGCGGCCGTGCTCGACGCCATTACTCACTTCGTGGCGGGCATCGCCGCAAACAACTGACGAAGCCTCACATGCGGAACACGCCGAACTTGGGCGCTTCGATTGGCGCGTTCAACGTGGTGCTGAGCGCCAGCGCGACGACGCGGCGCGTTTCGCCGGGCGCAATGATGCCATCGTCCCAGATCCGCGATGACGCAAAGTAGGGGTGCCCCTCGATCTCGAACTGGTCGAGGATCGGCTGCTTGAAGGCGGCTTCTTCCGCCGTGGTCCAGCTCTTGCCGTCCGCTTCGATGTTGTCCCGCCGCACGGTCGCGAGCACGCTTGCTGCCTGGGGCCCGCCCATTACCGAGATGCGCGCATTGGGCCAGGTGAACAGGAAGCGGGGCCCGTAGGCCCGCCCGCACATGGCGTAGTTGCCAGCCCCGTAGGAGCCGCCGATGATGACGGTGATCTTGGGCACGCGGGCGGTCGCGACCGCCGTCACCATCTTGGCGCCATGGCGTGCGATGCCGCCGGCTTCGGCGTCGCGGCCGACCATGAAGCCGGTGATGTTTTGAAGGAACAGCAGCGGAATGCGCCGTTGCCCGCACAGCTCGATGAAGTGGGCAGCCTTCTGCGCGGTTTCCGAATAGAGGATGCCGTTGTTGGCCAGGATGCCGACCGGAATGCCCTCGACATGGGCAAAGCCGGTGACGATGGTCGTTGCATAAAGCGCCTTGAACTCATCGAATTCGGACCCATCGACGAGCCGCGCGATGACCTCGCGAACATCATACTGGGTCATCAGCGATGCCGGAATGACGCCCGCGATTTCGTCGGCGTCATATTTCGGCGGACGGGGCGCGCGCATGACCACGCCGGGTGCCTTCGCGGTGTTGAGGTTGGCAACGATCGAACGGGCGATCTCGAGCGCATGGTGGTCGTTCAGTGCATAGTGGTCGGCGACGCCCGACAGCCGCGTGTGCACATCGGCGCCGCCGAGATCCTCCGCCGATACCGTCTCGCCGGTCGCAGCCTTCACCAGCGGCGGCCCACCGAGAAAGATCGTGCCCTGCTTGCGCACGATCACGCTTTCGTCCGACATGGCCGGCACATAGGCGCCGCCCGCCGTGCAGCTGCCCATGACGACCGCGATCTGCGGAATGCCATCGGCTGACATGCGCGCCTGGTTGTAGAAGATGCGGCCGAAGTGCTCCTTGTCGGGAAATACGTCGGTGTGATGCGGCAGGTTGGCGCCGCCGCTGTCGACCAGATAGACGCAGGGCAGCCGGTTTTCCCAGGCGATTTCCTGGGCCCGCACGTGCTTCTTCACCGTCATCGGATAGTAAGTGCCGCCCTTGATGGTGGCATCGTTGCACACGATCATGACCTCACGGCCCGAAACGCGGCCGACGCCGGTGATCACGCCCGCGCCGTGGATGTCACCTGTGTACTGGCCGAACGCTGCGAACTGCGACAACTCGAGAAACGGCGAGCCAGGGTCGATCAGCCCGAGTACACGGTCGCGCGGCAACAGCTTGCCGCGCGCCACGTGCCGCTCGCGCAGCTTGGCTGGCCCGCCGACCGCGATCTCGGCACGCTTGGCGGCGAGGTCTTCGACCAGTGCGCGCATCGCTCGCACGTTGGTCTGGAACGCGTCCGACGAAGTATTGATCGTGCTCTTCAGAACCGCCATGGCATCCCCTGCTTCGAAGCGCCACCTAAGCAGTGGGCCAGAGGGGATGCAAGAATTGCAGCGCGCTCACACCCGGCCGCGGACAAGTTTGAGCCACCATTCCAGGCCGATGAACAAGAACCGCCAGTCGGAGAACACTTCGGGCCGGTTGCCCTCGATGGCATGCCCGAGAAACTGGCAGCCGAAGCCGAGCGGCATCAGCACAGCCGGCCAGATCCACAATCCCGGGACGACGGCGGCAAGTCCCCACAGCAACCCGGCGATCACCAGCGTCGGGATGCCGACGAAATGCAGCCGCCGATTCCAGACGTTTTGATGCGCGTCAATGAATTGTGCCATCAGCACATCGTGCGAGCGACCGCCGAGCATGGCTTGGTGCTGTCCTTCAGAATTTGGTTGAACCGCCTGCCCGCATAGGTATTCGCGATCGAAAGGTCTTTCAATACGGCTTTGACCCCCCACATAACAGTCGTGCGACGGCGCCTACGGGGCTGTTTCGCGTACAGTCGTAACGTTCGGGTGCTTGATCCATGCCTTCGGGGTGGAGAAGTGCTGCCAAGGGAGATAGGCGATGAATTTCGACAGGTACACCTACCGCGCCAAGGGGTTCATCCAGTCGGCGCAGAGCCTCGCCACGCGTGAAGGCCACCAGCAGGTCTCGATCGAGCATCTATTGAAGGTGCTGCTCGACGATGAGGAAGGCCTCGCGGCCGGGCTCGTTGCCCGTGCCGGCGGCCGGCCGAAGGATGCGCTGGCCAGCGTCGAACGCGCGCTTGCCAAGCGCCCGAAGGTTTCGGGCAGCGGCGCCGGACAGGTCTATCTCGCGCCCGAGCTTGCCCGTCTGTTCGAGGCGGCCGAAAAGCTCGCCGAAAAAGCCAGCGACAAGTTCGTCACCGCCGAGCGCCTCCTGCTCGCCATCGCACTCGATAAGGCCACCGAAGCCGGCAAGGCGCTGGCCGATGCCGGTGTCACCGCGCAGGGGCTCAACGGCGCAATCAACGACATTCGCAAGGGCCGGACCGCCGACAGCGCCTCGGCCGAACAGTCCTACGATGCGTTGAAGCGATATGCGCGGGATCTGACCGAGGCCGCCGCCAACGGCAAGCTCGACCCGGTCATTGGCCGCGACGAGGAGATCCGCCGCACCATCCAGGTGCTGTCGCGGCGCACCAAGAACAATCCCGTGCTGATCGGCGAACCGGGGGTCGGCAAGACCGCGATTGCGGAGGGCCTGGCCCAACGCATCGTCAAGGGCGACGTGCCGGAAAGCCTGAAGGACAAGCGGTTGTTGTCGCTCGACATGGGCGCACTGATCGCCGGCGCGAAGTATCGCGGCGAGTTCGAGGAACGGCTGAAGGCCGTGTTGTCCGAGATCACGGCGGAGGCGGGCCGCATCATCCTGTTCATCGACGAGATGCACACCATCGTCGGTGCCGGTAAGGCCGAAGGCTCGATGGACGCCGGCAACCTGCTGAAGCCCGCGCTTGCCCGCGGCGAACTACACTGCGTCGGCGCCACCACGCTCGATGAATACCGCCGTCATGTGGAGAAGGATGCGGCCCTGGCGCGGCGCTTCCAGCCGATCTTCGTCAACGAACCGACGGTCGAGGACACGGTGTCGATCCTGCGCGGCCTGAAGGAAAAGTACGAATTGCACCACGGCGTGCGCATCACCGACTCGGCGATCGTGGCGGCGGCCACTTTGTCGAACCGCTACATTTCCGACCGCTTTCTGCCCGACAAGGCGATCGACCTTGTCGACGAAGCGTCGTCGCGCCTGCGCATGCAGGTCGACAGCAAGCCCGAGGAACTGGATGAGATCGACCGCCGGCTCATGCAGTTGCGCATCGAGCGCGAGGCGCTGAAGAAGGAAACGGACACCGCGTCGCGGGATCGGCTCGAGCGGCTCGAGCGCGATTTAGCCGACCTCGACGAACGGTCCCAAGGGCTCACCGCGCGCTGGCAGGCGGAGAAGGCAAAGCTCGGCGATGCCCAGAAGCTGAAGGAGGATCTGGAAGTTCTGCGCACCGAACTCGAGCAGGCCAAGCGCCGGCAGATGTATGAGCGCGCCGGCCAGTTGCAGCATCGCGACATTCCAGATCTCGAAAAGAAGCTGCGCGCGCTCGAAGTGGGCGATGGCAAATCATCGCCGATGATGGAGGAGGCGGTGACGCCGGACCACATCGCCCAGGTCGTCTCGCGCTGGACCGGCATTCCGGTCGACCGCATGTTGGAGGGCGAGCGCGCAAAGCTGCTCACGATGGAGGCGGCATTGGCAAAGCGCGTGATCGGCCAGGACGAAGCGGTGGCTGCCGTTGCAACAGCCGTGCGTCGGGCCCGCGCCGGCTTGCAGGATCCGAACCGGCCGATCGGTTCGTTCATGTTCCTCGGCCCGACCGGCGTCGGCAAGACCGAGCTGACCAAGGCGCTCGCCGCCTTCCTGTTCGACGACGAGGCGGCGCTGCTGCGCATGGATATGAGCGAGTACATGGAGAAGCACTCGGTCGCCCGCCTGATCGGCGCACCGCCGGGCTACATCGGCTACGACGAGGGCGGCGCGCTGACCGAGGCTGTTCGCCGGCGGCCCTATCAGGTGATCCTGTTCGATGAGATCGAGAAGGCACACCCGGACGTGTTCAACATCCTGCTGCAGGTGCTGGACGACGGCCGGTTGACGGACGGCCAGGGCCGCACGGTCGACTTCAAGAATACGCTGATTATCCTCACGTCGAACACCGGCGCTGAATATCTCGTCAACCTCAAGGACGGGCAGGATGTGGCGCTGGTCGAAGCGCAGGTGCTGGCCGAGGTGCGCCGTCAGTTCCGGCCAGAGTTCCTGAACCGGCTCGATGACATCCTCCTGTTCCACCGGCTGAAGCGGGAGCAGATGGGCGCGATCGTCGATATCCAGATGGCCCGCCTCGCGAAACTGCTGACTGATCGCAAGATCACGGTCACGCTCGATGACGCCGCCCGCACCTGGCTTGCCGAGCAGGGCTATGATCCGGCCTACGGCGCACGGCCCCTGAAGCGGGTGATCCAGCGCCACGTGCAGGATCAGTTGGCGGACGCCATTCTGTCCGGACGCATCGCCGATGGCGAAGTGGTTGCAATCACCGCCGGCGATGACGGGCTGATCATCGCTGGTCAGGCGGTGGAGGCGAGAACGGCTGCCTGATCGACCGTCGGCCCGTCGCTGGCAATGGTTGTACGGCGCATGTCGCGCGGCTTCGTCTCGTCGAAGCGGCGTACGCGGTGCATGGTCTGGCGGTTGTCCCAGATGACAAGGTCGTTCGGCCGCCAGCGGTGGATATAAACGAGCTCGCGCTGGGTTGCCATCTCGGCCAGATCGCGAATGAAGTCGCGCGCTTCGGGCATCGGCCAGCCGACGATGGTGCCGATGTGCGACGACAGATAGAGCGACTTGCGCCCCGTCACGGGGTGCGTGCGCACCAGCCGCTGATAGACCGGCTTGAACATTGCGCGCTCCTCGTCGGTCAGATCGGAGAATCCCATGGAGCCGCGCGAATAGATCAGCGAGTGCTCGCAGATCAGATCCTGAATGCTGGCCCGCGTCGCGTCATCGAGCATGTCGTAGGCGGCCCGCATGTCGGCAAACTCGGTGTTGCCCCCGCTTTCGGAGATTACCCGCCCCGACAGTAGCGAATACTTGGCCGGGATCGCGCGGAATGAGCTGTCCGAGTGCCACAGCCGGTTGCCGAGGTTGAACATGCGACGTCGATCGGTGCGCTGCAGCGGGCGGCCGTTCTTGTCGAGGTTTGAGACGTCGACCATCCCGGGCTTGAGCCGCAACTCGTCCTGCTTCGTGATGTTGCCGCCCTGGGCGTTCTCGATTTTGCCGAAGTTCTGCGAGAACGTCATCTGCTGGTCGTCGTCGATGACCTGATCGCGGAGCACGAGCACGGCATAGCGGTCCATGCCGGCTTCGATCGCCGCGACTTCGGCCTGTGACAGGGGCTTTGACGCATCGATGCCCGAGACTTCACCCACGAACACGGGATGGATCTGGCGGATGGCAACGGTCATGGCCGGTCTCCTGCAAGGGGACTGAGGGGCCGATAGGTTCCTACGCAACGCCTATGCCGGCAAGGACCGCGCCCGAATGACCGCCACGCGCCGCCAGCATAGCGGCAGCATGAAGCCATCGTCGCCGATGGCTGGGAATCGATCGGGGCTGCGCGCACCACTGTTACTTTCTAAAAGTTCGCACTTTGTTCTTGACGCGACGCCGGCCATCGCCTAGCACCCGATCGAGGTGAAATCTGCTTGCCACGAGCCGCCATGTCCACCGCCGAACCCTGCTACGACGTTGCCCACTTGGGCCATGTGGAGTTGCTGACCAACAAACCGCAGGCCAGCCTCGACTTCTTCGTCAACGTCTTCGGCTTGACCGAGAGCGGGCGCGAAGGCGACAGCGTCTACCTGCGCGCCTTCGACGACTACGAGTTCCACACGTTGAAACTCACCGCGTCCAACACCACGGGCATGCGCCACGTGGGCTATCGCTGCGCCAGTCCCCAGGCGCTCGCCCGTCGGGTGGCCGCGATCGAGCAACTCGGCGCCGGCATCGGCTGGAGCGACGGCGATCTGGGCCACGGGCCCGCCTACCAGTTCCGCGACCCCGACGACCACATCTTCGAAGTCTACTACGACACGCGCCGCTACGAGCCGCCGACCGCGGAGAGGCCATCGCTCAAGAACCAGGCGCAGCGCTTCCATGGCCGCGGCGTCGCCACCCGCCGGCTTGACCATTTCAACCTGTTGGCAACCGACGTCGGCGCCATTCGCGACTTCCTGCCCCAGGCGCTCGGCTCCCGCGTCACCGAGCAGATCGTTCTCGACACCGGTGCGGTCGGTGGCTGCTGGTTCACCACCAACAACAAGTCCTACGATGTCGCCTACACCCGCGATTCAACCGGCACCCGCGGCCGCTTCCACCACGTCACCTATGCCGTCGACCAGCGCGAGCATGTCCTTCAGGCAGCCGACATCTTCCTCGAAAACAACGTGTTCATCGAGACCGGCCCGCACAAGCACGCGATTCAGCAGACGTTCTTCCTCTACGTGTGGGAACCGGCGGGAAACCGCATCGAAGTGGCCAATGCGGGCGCACGCCTCATCCTCGCGCCCGACTGGCAGCCGGTGACGTGGACCGAACAGGAGCGCAAGCGTGGCCAGGCCTGGGGCCTGAAGACGATCGAGAGCTTCCACACCCACGGCACGCCGCCGGTCGGGTAACGGTCACGTGATCACGCGCCTGGGCGATGGCCTTCGAACGTCGCGGATGATCGACTGTAGCCCCGCCTTGCGATCACCTGAAATCAAATACCCCATGCTGCTTAGCGCGGCACGGGACTTCGACGTTTGATGTGTCGACCGCACCAATACGCCGGTGCGGTCGAACCGTGTCAGCTTACTTGATCTCGCTCGGCGCTTTGTCCTTGATGCCCGGCCAGACCGTTTCGGCCTTCTTGATGTTACCGGCAACATCCTTCAGCCAAACCGCCTGAATTCCATCGTCGAGGTTCAGATACAGGCGGCCGTCGACGATCTTCCAGTTGTTCGGATCGCCGTCGAACTTGGCGTTGACCGACACGCCGTAGGCGCAGTAGCCGCCGTAGGCCGGCACGAACTTGGCCGGATTGGCCTTGAACATGTCGAGGTTGGCCTGGCTCGCGAAACGGTAGGTCGCGGCGCCATGCGCCACGGAGAACTTGGAATCGCCCTTCACCGGCTTGCTTTCCGTGAAGTAGGCCACGACGTCATGGCCACGCACGGCGAGGCCCGCAGCCGGCTTGCCATCGGCCAGCACGATGCCGGTCGAGGTGTTGACTTCGGGCCCAGCCAAGACTGGAGCCGCGGCGCCGAGGAGGCCCGCGACGGCAAGGGCGATCAGAGATGTGGTCTTGAGGCTCATTGTCTAGTCTCCTGTTGGGTTTAGGGTTGACCGTGCCCAGGCTTTCACCTGACACCGATCGCACCCCCGGGCGCCGCCGGTTCAAAGGTTCAACAACTCCGACCAGCCGAAATTCACAGCGCCATGTGCGGTGCGACTGCGGGAAAGTCGAAGTAGGTGGCGGCCCCCTCGTTCGCTTGGTCCGTCAGCGTTGTCAGGGCGTCTATCCCCGGCCGACGAGGAAACCCCTACCCTCTTCCATCAAGCGTCAGTATCTAATGTTATTGAGATGGATCGTTCCAAAATTTGGAAATCAAAACGAAGGTGGCGGCGTGGCGCCGGTCGGTCGGCCGTGCCGGACCAGACACGGGAACGGCACAGGCGCCTGAACTGCCGATTCCATTCCCCGCGCCATTGAGTACCCTTTTGCGCCACCCCGGTCGGTGCTACACCCCGGCCATGACCGACATCTCCCTGATCCGCAATTTCTCGATCATCGCCCACATCGACCACGGCAAGTCGACCTTGTCCGACCGGCTCATCCAGCTGTGCGGCAACGTTGCGCTGCGCGACATGCAGGAGCAGATCCTCGATTCGATGGACATCGAGAAGGAGCGCGGCATCACCATCAAGGCGCAGACCGTGCGACTCGACTACAAGTACAAGGACGGCAAGACCTATCAGCTCAACCTGATGGACACGCCCGGCCACGTGGATTTCGCCTACGAAGTGTCCCGCTCGCTCGCCGCCTGCGAGGGCGCGATTCTGGTGGTCGACGCGTCGCAGGGCGTGGAAGCGCAGACGCTCGCCAACGTCTACCAAGCTCTTGATAACAATCTCGAAATCCTACCCGTTCTGAACAAGGTCGACTTGCCGGCCGCGGACGTCGACCGCGTCAAGCAGCAGATCGAGGATGTGATCGGCCTCGATGCGTCGGATGCGGTCGGCGTGTCGGCCAAGACCGGCCTCAATGTGCCAGCCGTCCTCGAAGCGATCGTCGAGCGCCTGCCCGCGCCCAAGGGGGACCGCACAAAGCCGCTGATCGCGATGCTGATCGACAGCTGGTATGACGCCTATCTCGGCGTCGTGGTGCTGGTGCGCATCCGCGAAGGCGTGATGAAAAAGGGCCAGAAGATCAAGCTGATGTCGACCGACGCCAACTACCAGATCGAGCGGCTCGGCATCTTCCGCCCCAAGCAGGAGATGTTGGCGGAGCTGGGCCCCGGCGAAGTCGGCTTCTTCACGGCCAGCATCAAGCAGGTGGCCGACACCCGCGTCGGCGACACCATCATCGACGAGAAGAATTTGAACGCGGTCGCGCTGCCGGGCTTCAAGCCGGCCCAACCGGTGGTGTTCTGCGGTCTGTTCCCGGTGGACGCGGCCGAGTTCGAGGACCTGCGCGAGGCGATGGGGCGCCTGCGCCTCAACGACGCGAGTTTTTCGTTCGAGACGGAAAGTTCGGCGGCCCTCGGCTTCGGCTTCCGCTGCGGCTTCCTCGGGCTCCTCCACCTCGAGATCATCACCGAGCGGCTGGAGCGCGAGTTCAACCTCGACCTCATCACCACCGCGCCGAGCGTGATCTATCACGTGCACATGAACGACGGCACGATGTTGGAGATGCACAACCCGGCCGACATGCCGGACGTGGTGAAAATCGCGCGCATCGAGGAGCCGTGGATCAAGGCGACCATTCTGGTGCCCGACGATTACCTGGGCTCGGTCCTCAAACTCTGCCAGGACCGTCGCGGCCGACAGAAGGAGCTGACCTATGTCGGTTCCCGCGCGATGGTGGTCTACGAACTGCCGCTCAACGAAGTGGTGTTTGATTTCTACGACCGCCTGAAGTCGATCAGCAAGGGCTACGCCTCGTTCGACTACGCCATCATCGGCTACGAGGAAGAGCAACTCGTGAAGCTGTCGATGTTGGTCAACAACGAGGCGGTGGATGCGTTGTCCATGATCGTGCACCGCACGCGTGCCGAAACGCGCGGCCGCACCATGTGTGAGAAGCTGAAGGACCTGATCCCGCCGCACTTGTTCCAGATCCCGATCCAGGCGGCGATCGGCGGCAAGGTGATCGCGCGCGAAACCATCAAGGCGTTGCGCAAGGACGTGCTGGCCAAGTGCTACGGCGGCGATATCAGCCGCAAGCGCAAGCTGCTCGACAAGCAGAAGAAGGGCAAAAAGAAGATGCGCCAGTTCGGGAGCGTCGAAATCCCGCAGGAAGCGTTCATCGCGGCGCTGAAGATGGATGAGAATTGAGGGCGGCTGCGGCACCGATTTGAGTGATCACTGCAACTGCGATCCAAATCATGGGAGTGGCATCGATCGAAAGGTGCGAGGATTTTACACGCGTCACCCGACACAAAATTGAGCGATTGCGGAGACGATTCATCGATGCATTTGGGAACATGGCGTTACCGAAGCGGCGGCGAACTCATCTGAATTTATGACGTATCGAATCGATGAATGTTGCCTCACTCGACCTCGCTCCCGCGAGCAGGCTGCCGCCCGCACCCGTTCGGGAGGGACGCCCTCCCGAACCCGCCCGCTTTCTTTCAGATAAAAAACTGTGGTGTCGAGGCTGCGCCTCGGCGCGGGTGCAGGGCCGCGGCCCCGTCCGTCCACGCGTGGCGGACAGAATCAATTCCGCGCGCGAGCTGGGATCTTCGCTCGCCGCAGCATCGCCCGGTTCTACCGTCGTGCTCCGTCGACCCGCGCTGAAGCCGGATAAGCCCGCCCATGACATCCCATTCGGTGACGCCACCGAGCACGGGCTTTCCGGGACCCCCGTGGCGGGACGGGCAGCTGCTGCGGCGTAGTCCGGGGGCAGACTTCGGCGCGCGGCGGCCGGCCGCCGGACCGGGAGTCGCCGCGCGCAAACCAAAGAAGGCGGTATGGACGTGACCTCGGGCATGGCGTCCTTGGATGCCGCTTCCCTGGCCAGCGGTTCCAACTCGAAACCGACTGTGGCCATAAGCCTTGACCTCAGCCCCCCGCACCCATAGGTTCCGCGCGACCCGGCGAGGGCTCGTAGCTCAGTGGTAGAGCGCCTGACTTTTAATCAGGATGTCGATGGTTCGAACCCATCCGAGCTCACCAAGGATTTCAAGCGGTTGGCGCTCACACCGCGAGTACCGGCTCCAGAATGCGCGCCAGCCGCTCGCGGATGGCGGCCTGGCGCGTCTCGTTCAGCACTTTCTTGCCCGTGAGGTCGGTCACGTAAAACACGTCGACAGCCTTCTCGCCGTAGGTCGTTATGTGCGCCGACGTGATGTCGAGGCTCAGATCCGACAGGGTGTTGGTTAGCTCGTGCAACAGGCCGGGCCGGTCGAGCCCCGCCACCTCGATCACCGTGAAGGTGTCCGACAGCGAGTTGTTGATGACGACCTCGGGCACCACCTGGAACGCCTGCAGCCGGCGCTCGGTCGGACGCCGCTTGGCGAGAAGACCTGCGAGCCGCGCCTCGCCCTTCAGCACGCGGGCGATGGTCTGGCCGATGCGGGTCATGCGGCGGCGCTCGTCCACCTCGTCGCTGAATTCGCGCTGCAGCAGGAACGTGTCGAGTGCAATGCCGTCGCGCGTCGTCGAGACCTGAGCACCGATGATGTTGGCACTGGCCGCGGCGCAGCAGCCGGCAAAAATGGCCAGCAGTCGCGCATGGTTCGGCGCCATCACCGACAGCTCGGTGATGCCGGTGAAATCGTTGGTGGTGAACGAGGTCGCGAGGCTCTCGTTGGCAGTCTCTGCGCGGCGGATCAGGCGGGCATGCTCAACCTGGCTCGCCGTCTCCGTCTTCAGCCAGTAGTCGGGATACTGGCGGTCGATGAAGCGATCGAGCTCGACCGCTGACCAGTCCGCGAGGGCTGCACGCAACCCTTTCTGTGCTTCCGCAACCCGCTCGCGGCGACCCGCCTGCGTGTGGCCGCCCGCCACCAGCGGTTCGGTCTGGTGATACAGCTCGCGCAGCAATTGTCCCTTCCAGCCGTTCCAGGTGCCGGGCCCGACCGCGCGAATGTCGGCGACCGTCAGCAGCAGCAGCAGCTTCAGCCGCTCTGGCGACTGCACGATGTCCGCGAAATCGCGGATGGTCTTTGGATCGCCGATGTCGCGGCTCTGGGCGATCATGCTCATGGTGAGGTGCTCCTGGATCAGCCACCGCACAGTCTCGGTTTCAGCCGGCGACAGGCCAAAGCGCGGGCCAAGTCCGGTGGCGATCCGCGCGCCAACAACCGAGTGATCCTCGATGCGTCCCTTGCCGACGTCGTGCAGGAAGGCTGCCACGTAGAGCGCGCGGCGGTTCTGGATCGACTTGATGATCTCTGTCGACAACGGCAGCGTGTCGGCGAGTGCGCCTTCCTCGATGGCGCGCAGCTCACCGACGGTGCGCAGCAGGTGCTCATCGACCGTAAAGTGGTGATACATGTTGAACTGCATCATCGACACGACACGGCCGAAGTCGGGGATGAAGCGACCGAGAATGCCGGCATCGTTCATGCGCCGCAGCGCCATTTCCGGGCCGACCTTCGAGGTCAGCAGCTCGATGAAGATGCGGTTGGCCTCCGGGTTGTTGCGCAGATTGTCGTCGACCAGCCGATGGGCGTGGCGCAGTTGCCGGATCGCCGAGGGATGCAGGAAAGCGCCGGTTTTTTCGGCTTGCGCGAAAAAGCGGATCAGATTGACGGGGTCGCGCGTGAAGGCTTCCGGGTCGGCGATGTTGAGGCGGTCGTTATCGACGCGGAAATCGGTCAATACGCGGATCTCGCGTCGCGTGCGCCAGTTCAGCGGATTGAGTAACTGGTTGAGCAGCGGCACAGCTTTGAGCTGCTGCATCTCGAGCGAGGAACACAGGATTGCGGTCAGGTCGCCGACGTCCTTGGCGACCAGGAAATAGTGCTTCATGAAGCGCTCGACCGAACGCAAGCCCCGGTGGTCCTTGTAGCCGAGGCGCTTGGCCATCTCGGCCTGCACATCGAACGACAGGCGCTCCTCCGGCCGGCCGGTGAGAAAATGCAAATGGCAGCGCACGGTCCACAGGAAGTTCTCGCACTTCGTGAACAGCGCGATCTCATCGGGGGTGAAGATCCCGGCATCCCGGGTCGCCTCGCCGACGCCGGCGCCGTGGATGTAGGTCGCGAGCCAATGCAGCGTGTGCAGATCGCGCAGGCCGCCCTTGCCATCCTTCACGTTCGGCTCGACCAGATAGCGGCTCTCGCCCGCGCGCTTGTGGCGCTGGTCGCGTTCGCTCATCTTCGCGTCGATGAACGCGCGCGCGGTGCCAGCAACCACTTCGTTGCGCAAGCGCTGCGCTAAGTCCTCGAAGATCTGCGCATCGCCGTGCACGAGGCGGACGTCGAGCAGCGACGTGCGGATCGTCATGTCCGACTTGGCATAGCGCAGACATTGGTCGACGTTGCGGGTCGCATGTCCGACCTTGAAGCCCAAATCCCACAACAGGTAGAGCACCGCCTCGGCGACGCTCTCGCCCCAGGGCGTCTGCTTGTAGGGCAGCAGGAACAACAGATCGATGTCGGAGCCGGGCGCCAGCAGGCCGCGGCCGTAGCCGCCGGTCGCAACGATCGCCATGCGTTCGGCGTCAGACGGATTCTGCGCGCGATAGACGTGCGCCATCGTGTAGTCGAGCACCAGGCTAACGAGTTCATCCTGGAACCGCGACAGCCCGCTGGCGCAGCGCCGACCGCTGCCATCGCGCAGCAGCTGGGCTTGGGTTGCCGCTCGCGCATCCGCCACCAGCTGCTTCAGACGTTCGACCACGGCCGCACGCGGCTCGATGCCCGGCGGCGGCGTCAGGTGGAGCGTGGTCAACTCGCGCCGCAGCGCCGTGGGATCGAAGTAGGACGGCGCCGGACTCCCGGTGCGCGTCGCACTGTCCTCGGCCAAACTCATGCTGTTGCCACTTGGCTGCGCGCGTGCACGCACCGCACCAGATGCCCGTTGCCGGCCGCGATGGGCTCTGGCTTGCGCTCGCCGCACGCTTCGATCACCCGGGTGCACCGGGGCGCAAACGCACAGCCGGGCGGCAAAGTGGCAAGATCGGGCGGACTGCCAGGGATCGCCTGCAGCCGCCGGCCGATCAGCCGGCCGCCGTTCGCCCGCGTCGACAGCAGCCCAATCGTGTAGGGATGCTGTGGCGTGCGGATCAGCGGTCGCACGGGCGCGATCTCGACGATGCGGCCAGCATACATTACGGCCACGCGGTCGGCGATCTCGACGGCGACGCCGATGTCATGGGTGACGAAAATGACCGATAGCCCAAGTTCGCGCTGCAACTCCCGCAGCAGCAACAGGATCTGCACCTGCACCGTCGCGTCGAGCGCCGTGGTCGGCTCGTCGGCGAGCAGCAGAACCGGCTTTGCCGACAGCGCAAGCGCGATCATTGCCCGCTGGCGCATGCCGCCCGACATCTCGTGCGGATAATTGTCGAGCCGGCTCTCGGGGCTCGGGATGCGCACGCGGCGGAACAGCTCGAGTGCGCGTTCGCGCGCCTGCGATTGCGAAACGGCCTCGTGGCGGCGGATCGCCTCGGTGATCTGGCGACCGACCGTGTAGACCGGGTCGAGCGCCAGCATCGGCTCCTGGAAGATCATCGCAGCCGTCTGCCCCCGGAAGTTTGCGAGGCGGCGCCCGCTGAGCGCCATGACATCGACACCGGCGACCGTGATGCGCCCCTCGACGGTGGTGCGGCGCTCGTCGTGCAGGCGCAGAATCGAGCGCAATGTCACGCTCTTGCCGGAACCGGACTCGCCCAGCAGCGCCACCACCTCGCCGCGGCGCACGGTCAGATCGACGCCGTCAACCGCACGCACGGGCTTCGCGCCGGCCCGGAACGTGACACTGAGTTGCTCGACCGCCAGGACCGTGTCACCCTCCCCCGTCATGGCGCTGCCACCCTGGCCTCCGACCGAAACACCAAGGCGCCCGACGCAGCATCGACCAGATGGCAGGCGGTCTGATGCCCTGGATCGCTGCCGAGCAGGGCCGGAACCTTCGAGCGGCAGATGTCGCTTGCATGCGCGCAACGGGTGTGGAACCGGCAGCCGGGCGGCGGGTCGATCGGGTTCGGCGGATCGCCGGTCAGCGGCGCCTGCGTCGAGCGCCGGTCCGGATCCATCGACAGCATGGAGGCGAGGAGTGCCTGCGTATAGGGATGCCGCGCTGCGCCATAGACCGCCTCGGTCTTGCCGATCTCGGCGACTTTGCCGAGATACATCACCATCACCCGGTTGGCCATGAAGCGCACGACCTCGAGATCGTGGCTGATGAAGATGTAGGTGAGCCCGAACTCGTCCTTAAGATCGAGCAGCAGGTTCAGCACCTGCGCCTCGACCGACTTGTCGAGCGCCGATACCGCTTCGTCGAGGATGAGCACCTTCGGCTGCAGGGCCAGGGCGCGGGCGATGTTGACCCGCTGGCGCTGACCACCCGACAGTTCGTGCGGATAGCGACCGGCGAAGCGCTTGGGCTCCAGACCGACGCGGTCGAGCAGCGCACGGGCGCGCGCAATCGCTTCGCTCCACGAAATGCCATGCACGGTCGGCCCGAACGCGATCGAGCTTTCGATCGTCAGCCTGGGGTTCAGCGACGCGTAGCTGTCCTGGAACACCATCTGCACCTGGGCGCGGAAGCTTTTCATGGGCAACCCGTAGGAGCCGACCCTGCTGCCTCCGAACTCGATCGTGCCGCTGTCGGCGGAGAGCAGGTGCATCAGGAGGCGCGCGACCGTCGACTTGCCACAACCAGACTCACCGACGATGCCGAGCGTCTCCCCTTCCTGGACGCCGAATGACAGCCCATCGACGGCCCGTACATGGGCACTCGGCCGCCCGAACAGGCCGGGACGAACGGGGAAGTGCTTGACGAGATGGTTGACGGTCAGCAGCGGCGGCACTGCCACCGGTACGCCGTCCATGTCCCATTCCAGAATTTCGTTGGCTGTGAGCACGCAGGTCCTGTTGCACGGCGTTCGATGATTCCTGTCCCTATCTTAGGAAGATTACCGGAGACAAACCAAGAAGCATTATGGGGCGCTCGCGTGCAGCCTGTGACCAGTGTCAATCGGGTTACGACAACGTTGACGCGTGGTGTTCGAGGACTACACTGCCGTGCAACGTTACCTTAATGCCTCAGTAGGACCATTGCCGATGAAAAAGCCAACCGCCACCCAGATCAAACGGCTCCGCTCGCGCCAGTGGTTCGACAATCCCGATAATCCCGATATGACGGCGCTGTACCTGGAGCGCACGATGAACTTCGGGCTCACGCTCGAAGAGCTGCAGTCCGGCCGCCCCATCATCGGCATCGCGCAGACCGGTTCCGACATCTCGCCGTGCAACCGGCATCACATCTTCCTCGCCGACCGCGTGCGCGACGGCATCCGCGAAGCCGGTGGCGTGCCGTTCGAGTTCCCCGTCCACCCCATGCAGGAGACCTGCAAGCGGCCGACCGCCTCGCTCGACCGCAACCTGACGTACCTGTCGCTGGTCGAGATCGCCTACGGCTACCCCATGGACGGGCTGGTGCTGACCACCGGCTGCGACAAGACCACACCGGCGCTCATCATGGGCGCGGCAACTGTGGATATACCGGCGATCGTGCTGTCGGGCGGGCCGATGCTGAACGGCTGGCACAAGGGCGAGCGCACCGGCTCGGGCACCATCGTGTGGAAGGCGCGCGAGATGCTGGCGCGCGGCGAAATCGACTACAAGGGCTTCCTCGAACTCGTCGCCTCGTCGGCACCATCGGCCGGCCATTGCAACACCATGGGCACGGCCAGCACGATGAACTCGCTGGCCGAAGCGCTCGGCATGAGTTTGCCCGGCTGCGCGGCGATCCCAGCCCCCCACCGCGACCGCCAGCAGATGGCGTATGAGACCGGACGGCGCATCGTCGACATGGTGTGGGAAGATCTCAAACCGTCGAAGATCCTGACCAAGGCCGCCTTCGAGAACGCCATCGTCGTCAACTCGGCGATCGGCGGCTCGACCAACGCGCCAATCCACTTGAATGCGATCGCAGCCCACATCGGCGTGGAACTCACCTGCGACGACTGGGAGCGCGTCGGCTACGATATTCCCTTGTTGGTCAACATGCAGCCGGCCGGCGAATATCTTGGCGAGGAATATTATCGCGCCGGCGGCGTGCCGGCCGTGGTCGCCGAACTCGCGTCCAAGGGCAAGATCAGCGGCGACGCCATCACGGTCAATGGCCAATCGCTGCTCGCCAATTGCAGAACCAAGTTTTCCGACGACCGTAAGGTCATCAAGAGCTACGACGCGCCGATGAAGGCGCAGGCCGGCTTCCTCAACTTCAAGGGCAATCTGTTCGACAGCGCGATCATGAAGACGTCGGTGATCACCGACGAATTCCGCAAGCGCTATTTGTCGAACCCGAAAGACCTGATGGCCTTCGAGGGCCGAGCCATCGTGTTCGACGGCCCGGAGGACTATCACAAGCGGATCGATGATCCAGCCCTCGAGATCGACGAGCACTGCCTGCTGTTCATGCGCGGCGTCGGCCCGATCGGCTATCCAGGAGCCGCCGAAGTCGTCAACATGCGGGCGCCGAGCTATCTTTTGAAGAAGGGCGTCACCGCGCTGCCGTGCATCGGCGATGGCCGGCAGTCCGGCACGTCGGGCTCGCCGTCAATTCTCAATGCGTCGCCGGAGGCAGCTTCCGGCGGTAACCTCGCGCTGCTCAAGACCGGCGACAGGGTGCGGATCGATCTGGGCAAGCGGTCAGCCAATATTCTGATTTCGGCGGCCGAACTCGACAAGCGCCGTGCCGAGCTGCAGGCTGCCGGCGGCTACAAGTATCCCGACCACCAGACGCCCTGGCAGGAGATCCAGCGCGGCATGGTCGACGAATTGTCGAACGGCATGGTGCTGAAGCCCGCCGTCAAGTACCAGCGGATCGCTGAGACCAAGGGCGTGCCGCGGGATAATCATTGAGCATGGTCGCAGGCGACTCCCCTTGCGGGGAGCCGGCCGCCTGCGACGGGAGTTGAACATGGTCGCAGGCGGCTCCCCTGGCGAGGAGCCGGCCGCCTGCGACAGGAAACGAGGTCAAGGCATGGCCCAACCGCAGATCAAAGAAATGACCGCCGACGAGTTCCTGATCTGGAATTTGTCGCAAGCCGAGCGCTATGAACTCGTCGATGGGGTCCCGGTGCCGCTGCGCGCCATGTCGGGCGCCAGCAACTTTCATGACCAGATCGCGGTGAACATCATCGCGTCTCTGCATCGACAATTGCGTGGCTCGGGTTGCCGTCCGACCACGGCGGATACGGCGGTTCGCACGTCGATCAAGAAAGTGCGCCGCCCCGACGTCACGATCGAATGCGCTGCGCCGGAAGCAATGGCCTACGAAGCCCATAACCCGGTTGCCGTGTTCGAAATCCTGTCGCCGACCACGCGCAAGGCGGATCGCCATGTCAAGCTGGCGGAGTACATGCGCCATCCGGCGCTGAAGGCGATCGTCCTGGTCGATCCTGACGTCGTCGATGTCCTCGTCTACACCCGCGATGCGGCCGGCGAGTGGCAGCACGAGCGGTTCGATCAGGCCGAACAGGTGATCATGATCGCCTGCACGTCCGCAGTACTCGGCCTTGCCGAAATCTACGACGGCGTGCCGCTGCCGCCCGCCGGTTGAACGTTGCCGCGTGCGGCACTCAAGGTGCTTGATACTGATAGGCCCACGTCTCGGTCAGCACCTGGGCGCCCGCGCGCAGGAACAGCCGCAGTTCGACCGGGTCGCCAGGGGCAACCTTGAGATCAAACACCGCACGCCAGTGGCCAGCGATGTCGTTCGGCACGGGCTCGACGAACGGGTTGACGATCTCACCACGTGACGCCGTGACAATCGCCTGCGGCTTCACGCCCGGAGGCAGTGCCGCGAGTGGCGGCCCAAGGAACTCGACCACGAACTTCCGGCCGGCGCGCTGCGTCGACTGTCCCGGCTCCCCGCCCATGCCGAGTCTCGTTGCGATCGCATGGGCGAGGTTTGTGCGTTCCGTCACCGCCGCCGGTTCGCCGCCGCGCCAGTGCAGCTTGTAGGCCAGATCGAACGTGCGGCCGGCAGTGACCGGTTCGGCCGGCACCCAGGCGGCGACGATGTTGTCGTGCACCTCGTCATCGGTCGGCAGTTCGATCAGCTGGACGGCGCCGCGCCCCCAGCGGCCGACCGGCTCGACCCATAGCGAGGGGCGGCGCTCGTAGGCGACGCCGTCCTGATAGTGGGCGAAGTCGCGGTCGCGCTGCATCAGCCCGAAGCCCATCGGATTGTCATCGACGAACGAGGAGGTGATCGGCCGCGGCGGGTTATTCAACTGCCGCCAGATGCGCTCGCCGGTGCCGGTCCAGATGGCTAGTCCGTCGCTGTCGTGCACCTCCGGCCGCCAGTCGCTGGTCGCGCCTTTGTTGGTCTCCGAATACCAGTACATCGAGGTGATCGGCGCGATGCAGAACCGCGAGATGTCGTGGCGCACGTGCAGCTGGCAGTCGACCGCCATGACGACGTCCGTGCCCCGCGTCATGGCGAACCGATAGGCGCCGGTCGCCCCCCAGGACTCGAGAAGCGCATAGACGACGACCGTCGGCGCGTCGTGCGCCGGTGCTTCGATGTAGAACTGCGTGAAGTCCGGGAATTCCTCAGGGATGCCGGGGAGGCCTGGATCGATCGCCAGTCCGCGCGCCGACAGGCCATACTGGTAGTCGTCGCCGATCGCGCGGAAATAGGAGGCGCCGAGGAAGGCTGCCCAGTCGTTGGTGCGCCAATCGAGTTTGCCACCATCCCGCCCGCCCCGGCTCGGATGGCCGTTGCGGCTCTCCTGGAAGCGGAATCCAGCGAAACCGGCGTCCTGCGGGAGCCGCCGCGCGATGGAGCCGATCGGCATGTCGAAATAGTCGGGTCGATAGACGACCTCGCGCGCCTGCCCGCCCTCGACCGCGAAAATGCGCACCGATTTCTGGAAGTACTGGCCAAGATGGAAGAACGTGACGGGAAACTGGCCCGGTCCGCGGCCGAACAGGGCGAGCTCTGGCTTGAACCGCAGGCCGCCGTGGGTCGCATAGTCGATGCGGTTGACGATCTCGGGCGCGGGCCTTGGCGGCGGGACGTAGGGTTTCGCGCTGATCTCGCGTGCGCGCGCCTTCAGGGCGTCGAAGGAAAATGGTGCCGGAGCGGTGAACATCAATCCGTCGGGCGCAGCTGGGGCCTGGGCTTCAACGCGACCGGCGGCCAGCCCCGTGACAACCGTCTGGGCAAGGGCTGAGGCCAGTAGCACCCGTCGATCCACAACGAAATCCGACATCCACCTTCCCTTGCCCATTCGACATGACAGCTGCGGAAGTTACCGCGGCTGACGCAATCCGTGGTAGCCGATTTTTCGTGGCGATACCAAGTCATCGCCGGTCGGGCCGGACGGATATGCGACTTGCAGACTTCATGCCGCACAACCAACTGCGGTAATCTCAACGGGTTCCGGTTCCAAGTCGCAACGGAGTGTAGTTATGGGTGGCGTTTTGGTCATTACAGGGGCGAGCCGCGGCATTGGGGCTGCAACCGCGAAACTCGCTGGCAGCCGCGGCTGGGCGGTTGCCGTCAACTACAATGCGAGCGCGGAGCAAGCCGGGCAGGTGGTGGCCGCGATCGGCGCCAGCGGTGGCAAGGCGGTGGCGATTAAGGCCGACGTCTCGACCGCAGCCGGCGCGCGCCTGTTGTTTGCCGAGACCGTCCGGCAGCTCGGCCCGGTGACGGGTCTCTTCAACAATGCCGGCATCGTGCACACCTATACCGCAATCACCGACATGACCGAAGACATGCTGGCCGAGCACTGGCGCATCAATATCACGAGCCAGTTCCTGTGCGCCGGCGAAGCGGTCCGCCGCATGTCGACCAAGAGCGGCGGCACGGGCGGCGCGATCGTCAACATGAGTTCGCGTGCAGCGGTGATCGGCGGTGCCAACGGCATGCTGGCCTACGGCGCCTCGAAGGGCGCCATCGATACGTTCACGCACGGCTTGTCGATCGAAGCCGCGCCGCAGGGCATTCGCGTCAACGCGGTCCGCCCCGGCCTGATCGCAACCGACATCCACGACGCGACCGGTGACAAGGAGCGCTTGAAAAAGCTCGTCGGGCTGGTGCCCCAGGGCCGTGTCGGCACGGCCGAGGAGGTCGGCGAAACCGTGCTGTGGCTGCTGTCGCCGCAGGCCTCCTACGTCACCGGCAGCCTGGTCGACATCGGCGGCGGGCGCTGACGGTGCCGCAGGCTGAAACTATGCAGACGACTCGCGCACGATGACCTTGAGCACGCGCCGCCACACGGCCGAGAAATAGCTTTCAGCACGCCCGGTTACATGCACGAGCCCGCGCTGCCGCAGCACCAGGTTCGGCACCCGATCGGCAACCGCGAAAGTCGCGCCATACTGCGCCCCGCTCGGCACCAGTCGCTGGCGCGCATCGGCCGACGCATCGATCCGGCCGCCATGGACGGACGACAGCTCGGCAAATTCGAGGTGCCGCGTGCTGCTAATCGCGATCATCGACAGCGTCACGGGCACGGACGCGGCGAGCGGCGCATCGGGAATGAAACGACCTTTCGCACCAGTATCGATGCGTCCGAGATCGGGCTCAGCGACGTAGCCGCTGATTAACGCCTGTCCATCGCCATGGACCAGCGCCAGCTGCTCCTTTTGGCTGATCCAGCGGCCCGCCTGCAATTGCGGGCTGAGTTCACCGACGATGCCATCGATCGGCGCGCGGATGACGAGTTCCTGCCGCTCCCGGTCCAACCCCTGCATGCGGCTTAGAAGTGCGGCGCGCTGGCTCTCCAGAACCTGGCTGTCCTCGCGGTCGGTCTTGTCGGCGGACATGCGATCGAGCCGCACCGCAATGACCGCGAGCTTGGCCGCGGTGGTCAGCCGCTCGCTTTCGAGGTCCAACGCTTCGAGCCGCATGAGGCGGTCGCCTTTCTTTACGGCTTGCCCGACCTGCACTTCGATGGCGATGATGCGGGCCGGACGCGGGGCAAACAGGCGGGCGACGTCGGCCGCCTCCAGGATCGCTGGAACGGTGATCGTCGTCGACCACGGCAGGAAGAACAGCACGAGCCCAGCGACCACGATGCCGAGGGTCCAGCGCGAACGCGGCGTGACCATGACTGCTCTCCGGTTCTGCCACCAGTGGCCAACTTCCTTGACCACGGGCCTGGCGATGAAATAGCCGATCTCGAACAGGAACAGGATGACGCCCAACGCCTTGAAGAAGTACGCATAGACGGCCGCCGCGATGCCGGTGAACAGTACCAGGCGGTAGATCCAGATGGTCCAGGCATAGGCGATCAGCAGCAGCAGCATCGGACGGCGCAGCGACTCAGGTGATGGCGCTTTCAAGCCGAACAGCACCTCGCGCAATCGCCACGTGCCAACCGCAAAGGCGCGCGACTGCAAGTTCTCAATTCCGAGCAGATCGGCAAAGATATAGTAGCCGTCGAACCGCATTAGCGGGTTGAGGTTGATCGCGATGCTCGTGACCCAACTGGTCGTCGCGATCAAAAACGCCATCTGCCGGGGCGTGCCTTCGGGCAGGAACACCCAAACGAACGTCGCGATGCAGGCGACCGCCAGTTCGACCATGACGCCGGCCGCGTCGATCACCAGCCGCTGCCGCCGGTTCGGCAGCCGCCAGGCGTCGGTGACGTCGGTATAGAGGATCGGCGCCATCATCATGAAGGCGAGCCCCATGACGGGGACGCGGCAGCCATAGCGATCGGCGGCGTAGGCATGGCCGAATTCATGCAGGATCTTGAGCAGGAACAGGGCAATGCCGGATTGCGCTGCGCCCTCGATCGATGCAAGCCCGCGGGCATCCCGGAGGAATTCGTCCCACTGCCGCGACACCAGGAACAGGCCGGCCACCCCGATCGCAGCGATGAGGGCAACGGCGGTGCGGGTGAACATGAGATCGGCGAACCAGCGCGTACGGCGCAGAAAGAGCTCCGGCGCAAACAGCGGGATTCGAAAGAACAGGTAGTTGTGCACCAGCGACATGACGAAGCCGTGGTGATGGGCACGTGCGGACGCCACCTGGCCGCGCCAGTCATGGTCGGGACCCTGGGTCAGCAGATTGTTGTGGGTGAGGAACCGCACCAGGCCCTCGAAGGTCGCTCTGGGTGCAGCTTGCCCGAGCGCCTGGACCGCAGCCTTCGCCAATCCGCTCACCGTCGTTTGGTCGCGCCACAGCGACAGGATCACGAACGTCGCATGGTCGATGGCGATGAACCGGTGCCGCAGCGGGTCATAGATCTGCCAGGTGGCACGCCCTTGCCGGTCCTTGGCGCCTTGCGACAACACGAGGTCTTCGCGCAGCGGCGGCAGGCGATCCGCGGTGGCGGCGCCCATGGCGGGCTGCACGGTGGCACCCAGCGGCACTGTGGCGGCCGGCGTCACAGCCCGATCCACTGGCGCAACGACGCGATTGGCCGTCGCAACAGGTAATAGGCAAAGGGCACGCGCTCGCCGTAGAGCTGCGCGGTGCCGCGAATGCCAAGTCGTGGCGGCGGCTGGCCATCTTCGTCGATCTGGGCAATCACCCGGAAGGCGAGCGTGCCCGCTTCCGTCGGCTTCGCCTGATAGTCGGTGCGGCGGACGGTTGCCGACCGCGCATTGAGCGGATCTGAATCGAGGAACAGCTTCACCCGCTTGCCGTCGGACAAGATGATCGAATCACTCGTTGCGACGTCGATGCGGATTTCCACATGGGCCGGATCGGCCACTTCCATGATGCGCTCGCCGGTACTCGTCGGCTTGCCGATCAGATCGCGCTTGTCGCCGAAGATCACGCGGCCGGGCCTCGTCGCCTTTACGACCGTGCGCGCGAGGAGTTCGCGCGCATAGTCGCGCTCGGCGATCTTGACCTTGAATTCGGCGGTGTCGAGTGCCAGCTCATGGCGGCTGCGGATATCGCCAACTGCGAGTAGCGTGGTCTTCTTCACGCGCTGGTCGGCCACCGTCGCCTCGCGTTCGGCGACTTCGTAGCGGTTGCGCAGCGTCGTATCGGCGAACCGCAGCAGAACATCGCCGACCGCAACGGCACTATTGGGCGCGACCGGAATATCTTCGATCACGCCGTCGATTGGAGCCGCCACCAGCAACGGGTCGCGGGGCGCGACTTCGAGCGGCGCCAGCGCGGTCAACGAGACCGGAAATAGGCCAACCGCGAGCACCGCCACGGCCGCGAACAGGGCATGCCGGCGGCTGATTTTCGGCAGCAGGGCGACCGACCGCTGGGTCGCGATCCAGTACCAGGCGTGCGCGTAGCACGCGCTGAGACGCTTGGTCAGCAGCACCTCGTTCGATGTCCAGCTGTCATCACGCAACAGCAGCATGCCGGCAAACACCTCGCCGCGCCGGTCGGCCAGGGGAAACCACAGCGCCTCGCGATGCGGATAGGCCTGCAGGGAGTGCTCGCCGTCAGCCGCATCGATGTAGGCCGAAATTGCGAACTCGCGCGCCTGCTGCAGGCCGGCATCCTTGGCGAGGCGCACCAGCAAACGCTCGAAGGCCTGGAACAGGGGCACCTGCCGATCCACCTCGGTGAGCGAGGACGCCGCTTCCAGCTGCATCGCGCCGACGATCGATGTCTTGAACACCAGGGTTTGGCGGGTCCGGACGATCTTGCCGGTTTCGTTGGCCATGAACAGGGCGAGTTCCGGCAGGCTGGCTGCAGCTCGCGCCTCGCCTTCGACACGCAGCAAATTCATCACGGCAGACTGCTCGACGGACGCGGCCTTGATCGGCGTCGACGTCAGGTTTCCCGTCGCCGACGTGCGTCCCGGTGCGACCTCGACGGCTGCCGTCGGCTGTGTTTTCGACTCCTGGCGCGCCACCATATTACTGCCCCACGACAGGAAACATCGCCGTGCCGCTCATGCCGGGCAGCACGTCGTCCGCGCCGTCCGTGAAGATAGCCGTGATCTTGATCGTCTGGCTGATCGGCTCCACCGCAGCTCCCGTCCGCACGATGGACGCCGGCAACGGGCGATTGATCTCGTCGACCGTGAACGTGAACACCAGCCCTGGCTTGATCCAGCGCACCCAGTCGGACGGCACGACGAGATCGACCTCGAGGTTTCGGGTCGAGACGATACTCATGAACGGCTTGCCGGGCTGGGTGGTTTCGAACTTCTGCAGGGCAAGTTCCATCACCCGGCCATCGTAGGGGGCAACCACGACGCACTGGTCGAGTTGACTGCGCAGGCCGTCGGACTCGGCTGCGGCCTTGGCAAGCCTGGCCTCGGCCACCTCCAGATCGTTCTTGCCGACCGACTGGGTTCGCTGCAGCACGCGGAACTTGTCGACGTTGAGCTGCATCTCCAGTTGTTGTGCCTGGGCAGCGGCCAGGCCGGCGCGCTGCCGGCGACAGTCGAACTCGAGCAGCTTGGCGCCGGCGGTGAAGGCTTCACCTTCGCGGAAGTGCACGTCCATCAGGCGGATCGCGAGCTCGGTCGAGATCGATGCCTGATCGATGGAGCGCACGATGCCGCGCACCGGACTGTTGCCCGTGGCTGCAGTGGGTTTGACCGGCGCCTGAGCCACGCCGCCCTGCGGGCCAAGCGCAAGGGCCGCCAGCGCCACAAGGATCGCAACCGCGATCCAGCCACCGAAACTAGCGCGCGACCATGATCTTGCGGTGTGCACCGAAATCCCCCCGCTCGAACCACAGAGCTTTGATTTGCGCCGTCAGGTCTTTGACGCTCACGGTCAGGTCGACATCGCTCGCATACGGATCGAGGCCGATCGAGGCGAAGATGTTGGCAAACGCGGTCTGCGACGCCGAATACGCGATATCCCGCCGAGCTTCCGCCACCAGTGTGTTCAACTCCTCGCGGATCAGTGTCTGCTCGCTGATGCGATCGGCAGCGGCTTCCCGGCGCATTTGCGTGACGAGGCGCGTCTGCACGTCCAGGTATTCGCGCGCCGTCGCCAATTCCTGCGCCATATTGTGGTAGCGGACGCGGCTGACATGGACTTGCGTCATGACCGCCAGGGTCAATGCCAGCGCACGTGCATCGAGCAGCTTATCCTGCCCTTGGATAACGGCGCGCTTGGCTGGATACTGGAACAGGCGAATGACGTTCCAGGATGCCTTTGCCCCCCACGACACCCATTCCTTATGGGCATTGAACGAGTTGCTGTCGTAATTGCCGCCGGCATAAATCTGCAGGCCTGGCAGTAATTCGAGTAATGCCGCCTGCGCCTCGCGCTGATTGATGCGGCTTTGATAGGCGATATCGCGTAATTCGGAGCGATTGAGCAGGGCCACTGCAATTGCTTCCGCGGAATTGACGTCGAACACGGGAGGCGTGGCGCCGATGTCGTCGCCGCTGAGGGAAAACTCCGTGCCGGGCGCCAGGTTCATCAATGCGGCGAGCTGGGTCTTGGCGACGCTCAATTCATTCTGCAACTGCTGCGCGGTGCGCTTGATCTCGATCAACTCGCGCTCGTACGTCAGCGAGGCGATCGGCGACGTTTCTTTGGTTGACGTCAACTTGCGCGCATTGGCTTGCGCCGTCTTGGCGCGCACTTCCAAGGTTTTCAGCTTCTGCACCAGGCGATCCGAGCTGACCGCCCGCCAATAGGCCGTGCGGGTATCCTCGATGATGCGGTTCATCACCTTGCGCTTTGCCTCTTCGGCGATCAGCACCTTGTCGGCGGCCTGGTGGGCGCGCACATAAGAAAGCCCGAAGTCGAGGATGTTCCAGCTGAACGTCAGGTCGGCGACCGTCGTCGCCCGGTCGTGCGATACGGTGCGCGGCGGCGACTCGACGCCGGTGACCAGATTGCGCTGGCCGGTTGCCTGTTCGTTGTTGCGCGCGACGTATCCGGAATTGACCGCCGCATTTGGCAGCATGCTGTAATGCGCGAGCTGCAACTCGGTCGAACGCAGCTGGGTTTGCAGGATTTCGACCTTATGGTCGAGATTGTATTTAAGGGCGCGCGCTATTGCTTCATGCAAGGAAATGGCGCGCTGAACGGGTTCCTGATCGGCGGTCACTCGGGCTGTATTCGTGACGGTTATCTCTTGCAATTGCTCGTGCGACAGGGGAACGGGCGTAATGGTGCATGCAGAAGCAACCAGCCCCGCGAGACTGGTCGCGAGGAATGCTGCCCTGCCATGACATCGAAAATTCCCAACCATCATGCCGAACTCGTTCGCCGGATTTTATTTTTTGACGCGAACAAACGCACGACGCTGACGATGACTATTCTGCGACTTTGCTACTTGGTGCCGCTGTAGATCGTTTCCTGTTTCTGCGGTGCCCAGCTCCCGGATGCTCGTTTCTTTCGGGGCACCTCGTCCTTCAGTCCGCCCTCTTGTTTTGGCTGCGCCCCCTCGAACGGCCACACCCACTTCCAGCCGCCGGCGGGTGGCGCTGGCTCAGGCTCCGAATTGGCCTTCACCTTGATACCCCGACGCAATTGACGCGCAGTTTCCCGGGCGGCGGCGGCTTCCTGCTGCAGGCGCTGTTTGTCGGCCTTGGCCTGGCGGGCGCTAGCATCGCGGATCTTGCGGTCCTCCTCCTCGGCGATGCGGGCCTTCTCCTTGATGACGCGGAGATGTTCGGCTTTGACGGTGGCCGCCTCCAGCGCTGCGGCGCGCGCTTCGGCTTTCGCCTGGCGGGCTTCACTTTGGGCTTGGCGGGCGCTTGCATCGCGCGCCTTGCGGGCCTCATCTTCCGCGATCCGTGCTTGTTCGCGTGCGACACGAACCTCTTCTGCTCGGATGCGGGCGGCCTCGTCGGCGATGCGCTGCGCTTCTTGCTTGCGACGTTGCTCCTCCTCGGCCTGCTTGCGCAGCGCCTCCTGCCGCGCTGTTTCCAGTTCGAGCAGATAGCGCCCGCGATCGGAAACGGCGGTCCTACTTCCCCACGTCTTGCGCAGGTGTGCCGTCAGCGATTTCACATCGAGCGAGGTATCGAGGGCCGGCCCCTGCAGGTCGAAACCGAGCGTGGTCATCATGTTCGAACTGGCGGTATCGAGATTGCCGGTTGCAATGTCGTACTGCACCTCGGCGACCAGCAAGTTCATTTCCTCGCGGATCAACGTCTGTTCGCCCACGAGATCGGCTGCCTTCTCGGCCCGCAGTTGATCGACGAGCTTCTTCTGCACGTCGAGGTATTCTTTGGCCGTTGCCTGGAGGTCGCCCAGATGCTGATAGCGGATGCGGCTGACGTAGACCTGCGTCATGACCAGCATTGTGATGGCGAGCGCTTTCTGGTCGAGAACCTTGACCTGGTTTTCGATCGCCGCGCGCCGGGCCGGCAATTGCGCGATCTTGACCAGACTGCCGGCTGCGGCAGCGCCCCAGTCGAGCCAGTTGTTGTTCAGGAGGAACCGGTCGTCGCTGAAGGAGGCGGTGCCGGTCAGCTTGATGCCGGGCAGGGCATCCAGCAGCGCCGCAGTCGCCTCGCGCTCGGTGATGCGCTGCTGGTAGGCGACATCGCGGATCTCGGGTCGATTGAAAATCGCCTCGGCGACCATTTCTCCGGCGCTCAGGTTCCAGATCGGCGGATCGGGCCGGTCGATGACCCCGATGAAGGACAAAGGTGTGCCGGGCGGCACGTTCATGAGCGATGCCAGCTGCGACTTGGCCAGCGTCAACTCGTGCTGCAAGCGCTCGGCCAGCTGGTGGATCTGCACGAGTTCGCGCTCGTAGGTCAGGCCGGTGATCGGTGATTCAGCGCCGGCCGCAGCCGCAGTGCGGGTGCCGGCGATGGCCTTCTTCACCCGCTTTTCCAGGTGCGCGAGCTTGTCGGTCATCCGGTCACAGCTGACGGCGCGCCAGTAGGCGGCGCGGGTATCCTCGATGATGCGCTGCGCCACCTTGCGCCGGGCCTCGACGGCAATCAGTTGCCGGTCTGCCGCCTGCTGGGCGCGCACGTAAGACAGCGCGAAGTCCAGAATGTGCCAGGTTGTACCGACGTCGCCCGAATTGAAGGTTCGTTCCTGCTGCAAGGTGCGGGGCGGAATGGCGACGCC
The DNA here is from genome assembly GCA_021730785.1 of Hyphomicrobiaceae bacterium. Lineage (GTDB taxonomy): Bacteria > Pseudomonadota > Alphaproteobacteria > Rhizobiales > Hyphomicrobiaceae > JAKFWF01. The sequence goes on along the minus strand of JAKFWF010000006.1, from coordinate 12,943 downwards.
GGTGGGAGTGTCGAGGGCCGACGTCAGCAGATCGTTGTTGCGGGACGAGTAGCCGGCACTTGCCGCCAGGGTCGGCAGCAGTTGCGCGGTGGCAAGGCCGACCTCGTCGTGCGCGAGCGCCACCTTCATGAGCTCGACCTGATCATCGAGATTGTACTTCAAGGCGCGACCGACGGCTTCATACAATGACAGCGAGCCCCTGATCTCCTCCTGGCCAGCCGTCACCCGCTCGAGATTGGAGGTCGTCAGCTTGAGCAGGTGCGCGTCATCCAGCGGCACCGGCGAAACGGCACAGCCCGCCGCAAAGGCGACCAGCGGCATCAGCAGCACTGCAAGGGCGAGCTTCGAAAACATCTCGATGCCAGGTCAATAGGTGAAGTAATTGCGCAGACGCTGTTCGATGCACGATAACAATGGAAAAAACACCGAGCATTGCCGTTCTCAGCTCCATTTCCATCCGTGATGAGCCTATCTGATTCGCAATCAACAGAATTGACGGCTCATGCGAACAACAGCTGTCAAGTGGTGTCGAGAATACTTCAACGGATTGTTAATGCTTTTCTGTCGAGGGTCCCGCGCGACTCAGGCGCACACGGTATGTGGAAACAGTTGCTAGTAATTCGATACATTAAGCAATGGCTTGGATAGGTCTGATTAAATTCTAAGGTGCAGGATGAAGTTTGAGCTGGAACTATTTCCCTCCAGTTGCATGACCAATGAAACTTTCAGGCATAATCCATGTCGATGCCCCAGCGCCTTGACGCGAGTCCCGTTTCCAAATCGACCCTGCCAGCCGAGACCAGGCTGGAGCTTGGCAATGGTCTGCGCCTCGTCTACCGCGCGCTCGAGCCGCGCATGGTGTTCGACGCGGCGATGGCGGCAACAGTTGCCGAGACGGCGCAAACGGCGCCCCCCGCCGCTACCGCTGATCACACCGCCGCCATGACTGCCATGGCAGATACTCATGTGGCTTTGGCCGAAGCGCTGTCGGTCCCGTCTGCCCTCCCCACGGGCGAGACGTTCGCCTTTGTCGATAGCCGCGTCCAAGATTTCCAGTCGATCGTGGCCAACCTGCCGGCCGGCACGCAAGTGGTGGTGCTCAATTCAGAGACGGGTGGTCTGGAACAGATCGCGATGTTCCTGCAGGGTCATTACGACGTCGCCGCCATCCAGATTTTCTCCCACGGTACTGAAGCCCATCTGCTGCTGGGCAACGATGTCCTGGACAACAACAATCTTGCAACTCATCAGGCGGCGCTGACGGGGATCGGCCAGGCGCTGAGTGCCAACGGCGACATCTTGCTCTATGGGTGCAGGGTTGCGGGCGGCGCCGAAGGCAATCGGTTCATCTCGGCGCTTGCCAGCGCGACGGGCGCCGATGTGGCAGCCTCCGCCGACGACACCGGAGCAACGGCGCTCGGCGGCAACTGGGTGCTGGAGGCCAGCACCGGTTCGATCGAGGCCGCGACCGTCGTTGCTCCCGATTACGACCACTTGCTTGTCCTGGTCGCGACCAACGACACCAACACGATTGCGGCGAACGCGACGGTCGCGGTCACCGGCAACGTGCTGACCAACGACACCGGCACGGGCACCAGAACCGTCATCGAAGTGCATGGCCGCGCCACCTCGGTCGGCACCGCCTATGCTTCGTCCTACGGCACGATCACGCTGAACGCCAACGGCACCTATTCATACCTGGTGAATACGGCCGATTCGACCATTCGCAGCCTGACAGCCGGGCAAACGATCACCGACATCATCGCCTACACGGCCCGCGATGGCACGACCGCAAATCCGGACTATGGCTACATCACCGTCACGATTACCGGGATCAACGATCCGCCAATTGCCTTCGACAACAACACGACCGTAACGCCCGTGGCAGCGCCAACTGCCAGCGGCAACCTGATCACCGACAACTTCCCCGGCAACCCGGCCGACTACATCGACCGCCCGCAGCAGCTGTTTGGCTGGACCGCGCAGTATACTCCAGGCGCCAACGTGATCGGCACGACGCGGACCATCGGCACGGGCGTCAACGCCGTCACCGTCGGCATTACGAGCACTGACCCTAGCGGGGTCAATGTCGCGGCCCCCACAGCAAATCCCAACGGCATTGTGCAGAACGCCGTATTTGGCGGCCAGCCAAGCTACCTGCAACTCAGTATCAATCCCACCGGCCACGCGATCCGGAACCCGACGACGGGGTTCTTCGAATACACAGCACCTGTCACCACGCTGGGCTTCAGCCAGGCGGTGACCAATCTGGAATTCACGCTAGTCGACGTCGACACCGCGCGCACCTTGGCGCAAGTTCAGGCGGGCGCAGGGTCGAGCTGGATCGACCAGGTCACGATCACCGGCACGCGCAATGGCGTGCCCGTAGCATTCTCGGCGCAGTTCTCGGGCTATGACACCCGCAGCGGCAATTCATTCGCCGGCAATAATATAACCGTCGCGAACGCTGACGCCGAAGGCAACATCCACGTTGTCTTCAATGGACCCGTGGACAACGTCCAGATCGCCTACAACGACGGCGCGGCCGCCACCGGCTACACCACGGGCACTTTCGGCAACCATGTTGTCGGGCTGTCCGATCTGTCGTGGCAAAGCGCCGGCGGCGAGCGCATCACGCAGATCACTTCTGGAAGCACGACCACACCCGTGACTGCAACCGGTGTCACCGTCCCGGCGACCTATGGCTCGATTACCGTGCGGGCCGATGGCTCGTATACCTACAACGTCGATCCTAACAATGCGGCTGTCAGGGCCCTGCCGGCCGGCGCGACCCTGATCGACAACATCCCCTACACCCTTTCCGACACGCTGGGCTCGACCGCCAGCGCCACGCTGCGCGTGACGGTCAACGGCCTCAATGATGCACCCGCCGGCACCGACCACGTATCGGCGTTGACAGAAGATGCGCCGTATACGTTCGCTGTCGCCGACTTCGGCTTCACCGATCCCATCGACAGGCCGGTCGACACGTTCAGATCCGTCGTGATCACCACCTTGCCGCCCGCAAGCGATGGCACGTTGACGTTGAGCGGCGTCGCCGTCACGGCGGGCCAAGAGCTGACCGTTGCGCAGATCGCGTCGCTGCAATTCATTCCCGCGTTGAATCGCAACGGCACGGGCGTCGGCCCGTTCACCTTCCAGGTGCGCGACAGCGGCGGCATCGCGAACGGCGGCGTCGACCTCGACCCGACGCCCAATGTGTTCCGCTTCACGATCGCCCCGGTCAACGACGCGCCGGTCGCCGTCAATGATCTGGCGACCACGCTCGAAGACACGGCGATCACCATCACGGCGGCGACCTTGCTCGCCAACGACACCGACGTCGATGTGGGCGACACCCGTACCCTCGTATCGGTGCAAAGCCCGGTCAACGGCACCGTCGCGCTCGATGCCGGCGGCAATCCCGTGTTCACGCCCAACGCCAACTTCACCGGCACCGCGAGCTACAGCTACACCGTCCGCGACGCCGCCGGCCTCACCTCGACGGCGACCGTCTCCATCACCGTCACCCCCGTCAACGACGCGCCGGCCGGCACCGACCGCACGGTGGCTGCGACCGAGGATACACCGTACTCTTTCGCCGCATCCGACTTCGGCTTTACCGATCCGAGCGACACCCCGGCCAACGCCCTGCAGTCGGTGGTCATCACGACGTTGCCGCCGGCCGCCGAAGGTATCTTGCGGGTGGCCGGCGTCGCCGTCACCGCGGGCCAGGAACTGACCGTTGCCCAGATCGCATCCCTCACCTTCACGCCGTCAGCCAACGTCAACGGCACGGGCGTCGGCCAGTTCACCTTCCAGGTGCGCGACAGCGGCGGCATCGCCAACGGCGGCGTCGACCTCGACCCGACGCCCAACGTGTTCCGCTTCACGATTGCCGCGGTCAACGACGCGCCGGTCGCCACCAACGATGTGGCGACCACGCTCGAAGACACGGCGATCACCATCACGGCCGCGGCCCTGCTCGCCAACGACACCGACGTCGACAGCGGCGACACCCGCACCCTCGTGTCGGTGCAAAGCCCGGTGAACGGCACCGTCGCGCTCGATGCCGGCGGCAATCCCGTGTTCACGCCGAACGCCAACTTCACCGGCACCGCGAGCTACTCCTACACCATCTGCGACGCCGCCGGCCTCACCTCGACCGCGATCGTCACCATCACCGTGACGCCCGTCAACGACGCGCCGGCATCGACCGTGCCAGGTAGCCAGACGGTCGCCGAAGACGCCACGCTCGTATTCTCGGGCGCCAACGCCATCACGCTGTCCGACATCGACGCGGGCGCGGCCGGACTGGAAACGGTCACGTTGTCGGTGACGCGCGGAACGTTGACACTCGGCTCCACGGTCGGCATCACCGGGCTCATCGGCAATAATTCGCGGACCGTGACGTTCACCGGCACACTTGCCGACATCAACGCCGCGGTGAACGGCCTCACCTACCGGGGAGATGCCAACTACAATGGGCCCGATCTGCTGACGGTTGGCGTCCTCGACGATGGCCGCGACAACGGAGCCGCCACGCCGAACGGCCCACTGCCCGCCGAGGTGCGAACAGTTGCGATCACTGTCACGCCGGTGAACGACGCCCCCATTGCGGCCAACGACGCGGCGGCGACGAACGAGGATACGCCGGTCACCATTCCCGCGACCGCCTTGCTCGGCAACGATACCGACATCGACGGCGACCCACTGACTATCACGTCGGTGCAGAGCGCCGTCAACGGAACGGTGTCGCTCGATGCCACTGGCAACCCCGTGTTCACGCCCGCAGCCAACTATTTCGGCCCGGCGAGCTTTACCTACTCGGTTTCCGACGGCCGTGGCGGCACATCGACCGCGACGGTCAACTTGACGATCGTGCCCGTCAACGACGCACCCGTCGCCGCCAACGACGCCTACGTCACGGGAGAAGACGCCATTCTCAACGTGCCGCTCGGTACCGGCCTGCTCGCCAACGACAGCGATATCGACGGCGGCGCGCTTGCGGTGGTGGACGTCAACGGCAACACCCTCTCGAGCGGTGCGCCTGTCACGCTTGCCTCGGGCGCCATCCTCACGCTGAACGGCGACGGCACCTTCGCCTACGATCCGAACGGGGCATTCAATGCACTCGCCGCCGGTGTAAACGGTAGCGACACGTTCACCTATCGGGTCAGCGACGGCAACGGTGCCTTCGCCACGGCGACAGCGACGATCACCATTGTCGGGGCGAACGACAATCCGATCGCCAATGCCGACAACAACGGCACGTCGCCCAGGGTCGACCTGCACACTACGGCGACCGACGGCCTGCTGGCGAACGATACCGATGTGGACGGCGGCGCACTTTTCGTCACCAGCGTCAACGGCACGACTCTGGTGGGTGGCCAGATCACGGTCGCCGGCGACAGAGGTAGTTCGTTCACGATCTACGCCGACGGCCACTATGACTTCAGCCCGGGCTCGCTCGGCATCGGCGTCACGGAAAACACCTCCGTCACCTACACGATTTCCGATGGCCGCGGCGGCGTCTCGACTTCGACACTGACGATCACGGTGCCCTTCGGCAACCTGCCGCCAGCAGTCGTCCAGCCGATCACGGCGCAATCATCGGTCGACGGCGGCGCGATCTCGGTTCCCGTTACCGGTGTGTTCGCCGATCCGAATCCGGCCGACACCTTGATCATCACCGCGAGCGGCCTGCCACCGGGTCTCGTCTACAATCCAGTGACCGGCGCCATCGAGGGTACACTGTCGGCAAACGCGTCGCAGCATGCCGGACCCTACCTCGTCACACTGTTGGCCGACGACGGCAATGGCGGCACGGTCACGTCGACGTTCAATTTCAGCGTCGCCAACGTGGCGCCAACTGCCGCCAACGACACCAATACGGTGACCGAACACGGGGTGACGACCGGCACCGTAATCGCCAACGATCGCGACGGTGGCGGCGACACCGATCTCCTGTCGGTCACCGAGGTCAACGGTGCCGGCATCGCAGCCGGCGTGCCAATCACCCTGCCGTCGGGCGCTACACTGGTGATAACCAGCGCCGGCACCTATTCCTATGATCCAAACAGCGCCTTCAATGGCCTAGGCGTCAGCCAGACCGCCACGGATACGTTCAGCTATCGGATCTCCGATGGCCAGGGCGGCACCGCCACGGCGGTCGTCACGATCACCATCAATGGCCAGAACGACACGCCCGTCGTCATCGATCCAGCACGCCCCAGCGTGCCACCGCTCGACCCCACCACCGTCATTCCCGCCCAGACCGGCGTCGATGGCTCGGCCATCGCCCCGCTCAATGTTGGCGCCTATTTCAGAGATCCCGATGGCGGCGACACCCTGCGTTTGTCCACCGTCGGCGGCTTGCCGCCGGGCGTCACCTTCAATGCTGCGACCGGCACGTTTTCTGGAACGCCGACGGCTGCCGCCTCGCAAGGCGGACCGGCAGGAAATGGCGTCTACGTGGTGCAGGTCGTCGCCGATGATGGGCACGGCGGCGTTGCATCCACGCTCGTCAGGTTCACGATCAGCAATCCATCACCGACCGCCGGCGCCGACAGCAACATCGTCCAGGAACATGGCATCACCAGTGGCAACGTCCTGTCCAATGACCGCGACGGGGGCGGCGATACCGATCCGCTGACGCTCACCCAGGTCAATGGTGCCGCGGTGACGACCGGCGCCACGATCACATTGCCTTCGGGCGCGCTGCTCGTGATCGCGACGAACGGCACCTACAGCTACAACCCCAACGGCGCATTCGCGAGCCTCGCGGCTGCACAATCGGCCACCGATACGTTCACCTATCAGATCTCGGATGGACAGGGCGGCATCGCCACCGCCACGGCCACCATCGTTATCCAGGGCCAGAACGACGCACCCATCGCCGTTGCCGATAGCACCACCACGGTGCCACGGGTGGCGATCAGCATCGATGCCGCCCGCGGCGTACTCGCCAACGATACCGATGCCGAACGCGATCGCCTTGCGGTGACGGGCGTGTCGAACGGCGTCGTCTCGGTCGGGCCGGGCGTGGCAATCGCCGGCACCAACGGCGGCACGTTCAGCATCAACGCCGACGGCTCCTATTCGTTCGATCCGGGCACCGCCTTCGACACTCTGGCGCCCGGCACCAGCGGCGCAACCAGCGTCACCTATGCGATCAGCGATGGTCGTGGCGGCACGTCGAGCACGACGCTGACCGTGACGGTGCCGTTCATCAATCTGCCGCCACAGGTGCAGGCGCCCGTCCCGGCGCAGAACTCGCTCGACGGCAACACGGTATCGATCGCGATCGGCGGTGTGTTCGCCGACCCCAATCCCGGCGACGTCCTGACGATATCGGCGACCGGCCTGCCGCCGGGCCTCGCCTACAATCCGGTGACGCGCGCCATCGAGGGCACGCTGGCGCCCGACGCCTCGCAGCATGCCGGTCCCTACGTCGTGACGTTGATCGCCAACGATGGCCGTGGTGGCACGGTCACGTCGACGTTCGACGTGAGTGTCGGCAACCCGGTGCCGATCGCGGTCGCCGATACCAATGCGGTGACGGAACACGGCAGCACCACGGGAGCGGTGCTCGCCAACGACCGCGATGGCGGTTTGGACCGCGACCTGCTGACCGCAACCCAGGTCAACGGCGCAGCCTTCACGGCCGGCCGCCCGATCACGCTGCCCTCCGGCGCATCACTGACGCTCAATGCCAACGGCACCTATGGCTACAGCCCGAACGGCGCGTTCAACGGCTTAGCCGTGGGCCAGACCGCGACCGACAGCTTCACCTACCAGGTGGCCGACGGCCAGGGCGGCTTTGCGACGGCAACCGTGACCCTCACGATCACGGGGCAGAACGACGCGCCGGTCATTGTCGATCCGGTCCGTCCCGGCACGCCGATCGATCCGCTGCGCGTGATCCCGACGCAGGTCGGCGCCGACGGCTCGGCACTCATTCCGCTCAACGTGACGGGCTACTTTGCCGATCCCGACACGGGCGACCGGCTGACCCTGTCGGTCAATCCCACGACGTTGCCGCCGGGCGTGACCTTCAACGCTGCGACGGGCACCTTCCAGGGCACGCCGACGGCCGTCGCCTCGCAGGGCGGCAATGCCGGTCCTGGCCTCTATGACGTCGTCGTCACCGCCAATGACGGCAACGGCGGCACCGTGACCACGATCGTGCGCTTCGCCATCACCAACCCCGCGCCTGTTGCCGCCAACGACAGCGGCACCGTTGCCGAACATGCGACGGCGACCGGCAACCTCCTTGCCAACGACCGCGACGGCGGTGGCGACAGCGACCCGCTGAGCGTCACGCGCATCAACAGCGCGACCTTCACGCCGGGCCAGCCGATCGCGCTGCCGTCCGGCGCCCAGCTGACGATCGCAGCCAACGGCCAGTACACCTACGATCCGAACGGCGCGTTCCCGGGCCTGCAGGTCGGCCAGAGCCTGACCGACACGTTCACCTATGAGCTCAGCGATGGCCAAGGTGGGATTGCCACCGCCACGGTGACGATCGTCGTCACCGGCGAGAACGATGCCCCGCGTGCCAACCCGGACGTCAACATCACGCCGGCCCGTACCGTGATCGCTGTGACAGTGCCGCTCGGCGTGCTCGCCAACGACACCGACCCGGAAAATGATCCACTTGCGGTAACAACGATCACCAATGGCGTGACGACGGTCGCAGCCGGCGTCCCGGTAGCGGGCTCGAACGGCGGCACGTTCACGATCAATGCCGACGGCTCCTACAGCTTTGCGACCGGCACCGACTTCGATGACCTGGCGCCCGGCACGACCGACTCGACCAGCGTCACGTACACCATCAGCGATGGCCGTGGCGGCACTTCGACCACGACCTTGACGATCACTGTGCCGTTCTCGAACCAGCCACCGGTCGTCAATCAGCCAGTAGCGGCGCAGAACTCGCTGGATGGCAACCCGGTCACCATCGACGTGAGGAGCGTATTCCGGGATCCCAATCCCGGTGACAGCCTGACCATCACGGCGACCGGCCTGCCGACCGGCCTCACGTACAATCCCGCGACCGGCGCGATCGAAGGCGCGCTGCCAGCCGACGCGTCGCTGCATGCCGGTCCCTACGTCGTGACGCTCACGGCAACGGATCTTGCCGGCAATGCAGTCTCAACGACCTTCACGCTGGCGGTCGGTAATCCGACGCCGGTCGCGGTCAACGATACGCTCACCGTCGGCGAGCATGCGATCGGTCGCGGCGATGTCACGCCTGCGACCGCCGGCAATGACCGCGACGGCAGCAACGACAGCGATGTGCTGACCGTCACCATGATCAACGGCGCAGCGTTTACACCGAACAGCCCGCTCACACTCCCGTCCGGCGCACGGCTCACCATCAGCGGCGACGGCACCTATGCCTACGACCCCAACGGCCGCTTCAACGGCCTGCCCTTTGGCCAGAGCGCGACCGACAGCTTCACTTATCAGATCTCCGATGGCCAGGGCGGCACCGCGACCGCCACCGTGTCGCTCACGATCACCGGTGAGAACGACCGGCCGGTGGTGATCGACCCGGCAAATCCTGGTGTTCCCGGTACGCCCGGCACGCAAGTGGTGCCGACGCAGGCCGGCCTCGACGGATCGCCGATCGCGCCGCTCACCATCACCGCTTACTTTGCCGATCCAGATCGTGGCGACACGGTGCAACTGTCGGTGCCGGCCGGCACCTTGCCGCCAGGCATCGCATTCGATTCCGCCACCGGCACATTCACCGGCACGCTGACGTCGGCCGCATCCCAGGGTGGACCGGCCGGCAACGGCGTCTATCCGATCGTGGTCACGGCGACGGACACGAACGGACTGACAACGTCGACGATCGTCACGTTCCGCGTCAGTAATCCGGTGCCGGTTGCAACCGCCGACGCCACCGCCGTGCTCGAGCACGGCACCACCAGCGGCAACGTCCTCCCCAACGATCGCGACGGTGGCGCCGATAGTGACACGCTCACTGTGAGCGGGGTCAACGGCACGGCGCTTCCCACGGTGCCCGGCACGCCGATCACGCTGCCCTCGGGCGCCCTCCTCATGATCCGGCCAGATGGAACGTACGCTTATGATCCCAACGGCGCGTTCGTCGGCCTTGCTGTCGGCGAAACGGCGACCGATAGTTTCATCTACCAGGTCTCGGACGGCCAGGGCGGCGTTGCCACGGCTCCGGTAACAATCGTCATCACCGGCGAAAACGACGCGCCCGTGGTGATCGACCCGGCGAACCCCGGCAGGCCGCCGGCCGATCCGCTGCGCGTCATCCCGGTGCAGACCGGCAGTGACGGCAGCGCGATCACGCCCGTCACCGTCACCGGTTTCTTCAGGGACCCCGACGCCCACGACACGCTGACCTTGTCGGTTCCGCTGGCTTCGCTGCCGCCCGGCATCACCTTCGACCCCGCAACCGGCACGTTCAGTGGCGTGCCGACCAGTTCCGCTTCGGAAGGCGGACCGGCCGGCACTGGCGTCTATCCAATCGTCGTCACCGCCAGCGATGGCAATGGCGGCACCGTGTCGACCCTCATCACCTTCGCAATAGCCAACCCGCCGCCGGTCGCGGTCGCCGACAGTTTGCGCGTCGCCGAGCACGGCCCTGCCGGCGGCGGCAACGTTCTGACCAACGATCGAGACGGCGCCGGTGACACCGACCCGATCAGCGCAACTCAGATCAATGGAGTTGCGTCCGCACTTGGCCAACCGCTCACGTTGCCATCGGGCGCTGTGGTGACGCTCAATGCCGATGGCACCTACGTCTACAATCCGAACGGCGCCTTCAACGGGCTATCGGTCGGGCAGACTGGAATCGATACGTTCACCTACCAGATCAGCGACGGCCGCGGCGGCCTCGCAACCACCACCGTGACGATCACGATCGCTGGCGAGAACGATCAGCCGGTGGTGATCGACCCGGCACGTCCCGGTGATCCACCCGTCGATCCAGACCATGTGATCCCGGATGTGACCGGCAATGACGGTACGCCGATCGCCCCCATCTCGGTTGCGACCGCCTTTTTCGACCCGGACCGCGGCGACACGCTAACCTACAGGATCGACCCGGCGACGCTGCCGCCCGGCCTGACCTTCAACCCGACCACCGGCGTCTTCGTCGGCACGCCCGCGGCCGATGCCTCGACGGGCGGCCTGGACGGCGACGGCGTCTACGAGGTGGTCGTCACCGCCAGCGACGGACAGGGTGGCACGGTCGCCACCATCGTCACCTTCACGTTCACCAACGTGCCGCCGGTCGCGGTCGACGACGTGGCCTTCGCCGAGCCCGATCAACCGGTGACGATCGCCGTACTCGGCAACGATCGCGACGGCGGGCTTGATCGTGACAGCCTGACGGTGGTGGCCGCGACCGCGAGCACCGGCACGGTGACGATCAACGCCGATGGCACGCTCGGCTACGTGCCGACCCCGGGCTTCGTCGGCCTCGCCACCATCACCTACACGATCTCCGATGGCCAGGGCGGCACCGCGACCGCCACCGCAACCGTGATCGTGACACCGGACATCCCGGTCATCGCGCCGGTAACGGTGCTCCCCGATGCGGGCGGCGAGCTGCCGCCGTTGAACGCAGGCATCACCGTCGAAGGTGCGGTGCTGGACGCGGTGCAAGGTATTGCTCCGTTGAGCAGCGATACGCTCGACCTGTCCGCACCGGACCAGGGCATCGACGCCTCCGGCATCATCCTCAAGGTCGCGAACCAGATCAGCGATCTCGGCGGCAGCCCGCAAACCCTTGGCGGCAGTCGCGCGACGGAACTCGACCCACGCACGAACAATCCGGTCTGGCGTCTCGAACGCATCCTCGAGCGCGAGTTCGGCCGGCCCGGCGCGGTCTGGCTGCCGGAGGGGCTCACGGGCTTCTCGCTACGCTACACGTTCGCAACCGATCCGGCGACGCAGGACCATGCCCAGCTGATCCTCGACAGCATCGTGCGCGACCGCACGCTGATCGTGAACCTGTCGAGCACGTCGATCCCCTCGCACAGTCGCGTGGTCGAGTACCGGGTGATGCAGGCCGACGGCCGTCCGCTGCCCGGCTGGCTCGACCGCGTGGGAACGCAGGTGCTGATGGGCGAGCACCCTGTCGACGTGGAAGTCGTCAAGCTGCGGGTCATCGCCATCCTGTCGGATGGCACGTCGATCGAACGCGACGTCGAGATCCGCACCACCACCGGCGAAATCCAGCCGCTAAAGGCGAAACCGGCCGCCGTCGTCCCCCTGTTCACGGATCAGCTGCGGCGCGCGGGAGAGCAGGGTAGCGAGGACTTCCAGCGCATGCTGAAGGCGCTCGGCGGATCGCGGTGAGGCTGGGGCTTGGTGGGGTAGCTGACGCACCCCGCAAATGCTGGCAGCATTGGCCCGGCAGGCACATTTGTGCCTGTCCACAGCGCCATTGCAGGCCGCGGCGGCCTCGACTATGGTCCGCGCCACACGCACGGTGAGCAATGTCGCCGCAGCGCGATGGGGCGTCGCCAAGTGGTAAGGCAGCGGATTTTGATTCCGCCATTCCCAGGTTCGAATCCTGGCGCCCCAGCCAAAATTCGTTGATTTCATTGATTTTTTTCACTGTCAACGAATTTCATACCACTTCTGGTACCATTTAGCGAACGCTAGGCCAATCGGTCACACCCCCAAAACCCGCTCCAGCTCGGCAATCAACGCGGCCCGCTTAGGCTTGCTCAGCGTGTCGAGGTTCTGCTGCCGCCACTGAACGGCAGGGAGTTTATTGACGCCCGGCAGTGTCGGCAACCTGCAGGCTTCAGTGAATGCCATCTAGGGCGTGTCGTCAGTTAATGAGAGTCCGTTGAGCCACGTCGGCTTGAAAATCGCGCTCGATCAAGTCTGTCGTCGTCAGTCAAGGAGTCCCAAATCACTTTTTGTCTCTCTCATGAGAGGTCGG
>JAKFWF010000031.1 GCA_021730785.1 Hyphomicrobiaceae bacterium | reverse complement strand
GCCCCCTCCCTCAAAAGTACGACTGCAGTGTCCCGCGGCGGCGCACGTCGAGAGTGGCGCAATGGAACGCGCCGCCGAACGGGCCGTAGCTGAGGAAGTCGCAAGGGATTGGCTCGAACCCCCAGTCCTTGAAGGCCTTGATCAGCGTCGGCTGGGTGCGCTCGACGATGATCTTCTTTTCCGTGATCGACAGCACGTTGATCGAGGTCCACGGGCTGCACATGGAGATCTGGCTCATGACGCCTTCGACCGGATCGGGGCGCGGTGCGATCAGCACGTCCCACTTTTTGAACATCGGCGGCAGGCGCTCGACGTCGATGTAGTCCGGGTTGACCAGCACCTTGCCCGGCGCCAACGGCAGGAAGCTCGAATCGATGTGCATGGGCTGGCGGCAGCGGCTCTCGATCTCGGTGACGCGGTACTGGTCGCCTAAGTGCCGGCGCAGCCACTCGATGCCGGCGAGATTGGTGACGTTGCTGCGGGTGACGAAGATATCCCGCCCACAGCGCACGAAGTCGGCGGCGTCGAACACCGGCTCGAACTCGTTGACGACATAGCGGATCGGTTCGCCCTTCTCGGGGATGCGGAACTTGTAGTCGAACAGATCATCGGTGAGCTGGGGCCGCGGCGCCGACGTCCAGCGTGCACCCGCATTGAAGTATTCCTTGAACAGCGACCGGTAGGCGTCGCCCTCGAAGTAGCGCGAACGCCAGCACATGGGACTTTCGATGATTTCATCGCCAACCACCATGAAGCCATCGCGGGGACAGGCGACGCAGAAGCCGCGCGAGGACCAGTTCGGGCTGCGATACCAGGCCTTGTGGTTGATCAGGTCGGGCCGGCGCACCTTGACGCCCTCGCCCTCCAGAATCGCGATGAAGCCGTCGAGCTCCTTCTGGGCGAGCTTCTTCATCCAGCCGGGATAGCGGTAGCCCGCCGCCAGCCGATACAGCTTGGCAGCCGTCTGCGGCAGGTTGAACGTCACGGTGACGTGGGCCGACGGGATGGTCGCGCCTTCGAGGCGGCCGACGATCACTTCTTCCAGCGGGTCCCACTCGTTGTAGGCCATCACCGGGCTCTTCGGGTTCGCTCGCACGGCCGGCATATCGCTGGCCTTCGAGACCTTGTCCCGCATCGCAGTTGCGGTCGAATTCATGTCCATGCCTACCGTCCGGCTGTTCGCGCAGTTTCGACTTTTTATCCCAAGGTCGCAGACCTCGAAATGTCACAGCGGTTGATAAACGCTGCGTCTCGCCCTAGCAACAACACCTGTGGCCGGAATGCCTTGCTTGCCCTGTCCCGCTGCCGTCGCCCGAGGAACGTTGACACTCCATGAAGTTTGCTCCCGCTGTCGCACTCATTGCCGGCTTGATCGTGACGGCGGTGCTGATCGGGCAGACCGGATTCCAAGAAACCGGCGCAGCCCTCGCCCACTCCAGCTGGGGCACGCCGCTGACAATTCTGGTGCGGGTCGGGGTCGTCGTGCTGGCTGGCATCGCCTGGTCGCTGGTGCTGCCCGGCCCGCCGACGGTGCCGCTTCACATCTGCGTGAAACTGCGGCTGATCCGGGAAGCTGTGAATACGCTGCTGCCGGTGCTGCAGGTCGGCGGCGATATCCTGGCCGTCCGGCTGTTGACGTTCTCGGGCACGCCAACGGCGCTCGCCACTGCCAGCGTAATTACCGACGTGCTGGTGCAGGCCCTGACCCAGTTCGTCTTCACGATCATCGGCCTTGGGCTGTTGGTGCACGCCGGTGGCAGCGGTCCGATCGTGGAAGCGGTGACATGGGGATTGATCACCGCCGTGCCGCTGCTGGCCGCGTTCTTCATCGTCCAGCTCGGTGGTGCCCATGGCCTGGTCAGCAAGGCGCTGGCGCGGTTTGTCGCCGGCCGCCAGTGGCAGGCGGTCGGCGCGACCGAGGGTGTTTACCGACAGCTGGCGGCGATCCAGGCGCGGACCGGTCCGTTCGCTGCCAGTGCGGCGATCCATCTGTTCGTGTGGGTATTTGCCAGCCTCGAGGTCTACTTCGTGCTGCACTTCATGGGCTATCCCGTGGGTCTCGCCGAAGCGGTGGCGATCGAAAGTCTGGCCCAGGCGATCCGAGGAGCGGCCTTCGCCGTGCCTGGTGCCATCGGCGTGCAGGAAGGCGGCTTGATCATCTTGTGCGGCTTGTTCGGGGTGCCCCCGCAAGCGGCCCTCGCTCTGTCGCTGATCAAGCGGGTGGGAGACCTGGCGGTTGGAATTCCCGGCCTGCTCGCGTGGCATGCGTTGGAAAATCGTCACGCAAACGTAAAAAACACATGATTCCACAGCCCATGGCGTTTGTTTGTTTGGTGACGTCGTCGCTTTCATGCAACCACATGACCACCTGATTCGTGTGCAATCTATCCATCCGGCATGTTTGTTAGTCCGGAAGTGCCCCGACGCACGACCATAGGAGACCGCCTTGAAAATCACCGCACCCGCCTGCGTTGCACTGGCCATGCTTCTGTCGGCCGCACAGGTTGCCCACACGGGCGCCGCCACCGCGGCCAACAGCGGCACGCAGGCGGAACAGGAGGCCTGCACGCCGGACGTGTTCAAGCTGTGCTCCGGCTCGATCCCGAACGAAAACCGCATCGTCGCCTGCCTGAAGCGCAACGAGGCGAAGCTGAGTTCGGCCTGCCGTGCCGTGATCTCGGGCTCGGCGTCGGAAGCTTCGAACCAGCAGCGCCAGAAGCGTTGAGGCCTAGTGCACGGTAAGCCTTGAAAACGCTGGTTGTCACCGCCGACGACTTCGGACTGTCGCTGCCCGTCAACGAGGCTGTCGAACGCGCCCATCGCAACGGCATTCTCACGGCCGCAAGCCTGATGACCGGTGCGCCGCGGTGGCAGGACGCGGTCGCACGGGCCCGGTCCATGCCGTCGCTGGGCGTCGGGCTGCATGTGACACTGATCAACGGTCGACCTGTTCTACCACCAGCCCATATCCCGAACCTCGTTGGACCCGACGGCCGGTTTTTCAATGATCCGGCGAAGTTTGGTGCCGCGCTGTATTTTTCCAGCACTGCGCGCCGGCAGGCCCAGGCCGAGATCGCCGCGCAGTTCGAGCGTTTCCGACAGACCGGATTGCAGATGGATCATGTCAACGGCCACCAGCATTTCCACATGCACCCGGTGGTGTCGGCCGCCATCGCGCAGCTGTTGCCGGCGTTCGCCAGCCCGCCGGTGCGCATTCCGGTCGAGCCGCCGCTGTTTCGCGCGATCGCCGATCGCCGGCTGTTTCGGCTGTGCACACGGGCATTCTATGGCGTCATGACGCGCCAGCTGCGGGCCCGTGTGATGGCGGCGGGTTCGTCCGTCAACGACGTTGTGTTCGGGCTGAATGACAGCGGCGCCATGGTGGAAGCGCGGGTGACGACGTTCCTGGAACAGCTTCGACCCGGGGTCACGGAACTCTATTTTCACCCGGCAACGGCGCGCTGGAGTGGTTCGGACAATCTGCCAGCAGACTATCATCCCGAAGCTGAGTTCGCGGCCCTGGTGAGCCCAAGATTACGCACCAAGGTCGAAGCGATCGGGGCGCGCCTCACTTCCTTTCGAGCCGCGTTCGAGGCTTGATTGTTGACATCACTGCATTGCAGCGTTGCAGGGTTGGTCTTCAACAACTCGTGTGCAGCGGCGTCCTGGGCTTGAACAGGATTTGTCACATCCCTGCCGCACCGTCTAAGACAAGTAGGCTATCACTGGGGAAGCGAGCTGTACCGTGTGCAGTCGGAATACATCCGTTGGGGAGGAATGATCATGGCGAATATCAAGTTTGTGGCCCTGCTGCGCGTGGCCACGGTTGCAGGTGTGGTTGCCCTCGCGGCGGCACTTGCGCCAGCCTTCGCGCAAGCACCCGCTGCTCCGTCGAAGGTGATCGAAACGCTGAATTCGAAGCTGCTCGACACGATGAAACAGGCCAAGCGCCTCGGCGTCAAAGGCCGCTACGATAGCCTCGCGCCGTTGCTGACGAAGTCCTACGATGCCGCCACCATGACGAAGACGGCCGTCGGCCAACCGTGGGAGGGCCTGCCCCCCGCACAAAAGACCGCGCTGGTGGAAGCGTTCACCCGCATGCTGGTGGCGACCTATGCCAAGCGGTTCGACGACTACTCGGGCGAGAAGTTCGAAATCCAGCAGACCGTCGACCAGCAGGGCGCGGACAAGATGGTGAAAACGCGAATCGTGGCGAACGGCGGCAAGACCTACGCCATCAACTACGTGATGCGGCCGACCGAAGGCGATTGGAAGATCGTCGACGTCTACCTCGACGGCACGATCAGCGAGCTGGCGAGCCGCCGCGCCGAGTTCACGTCGATCCTGAAATCCGGCGGACCCGATGGACTGCTGACCGCCATTCGCAAGCAAGCCGATAAGCTGCTGACCGAAAGTGCGGGCTGAGGCCACCCATTGATCGGCCCATGCATTCGAGCTAACCCAGCAGCCAACCGAACTTAACTGCGTGCGCCGGGCGTTTGCCGGCGCCATACCCAGGAGAGATTACCATGGCACGCACAAAAATTGCCCTCATCGGGTCCGGCCAGATCGGTGGCACTCTGGCACTGCTCGCCGGCCTCAAGGAATTGGGCGATATCGTGCTGACAGATGTGATGGAGGGCACCGCCAAGGGCAAGGCTCTCGACCTTGCCCAGGCCGCCGCCATCGAGGGCTTCAACGCTCGCCTTTCGGGCTCCGGCGTCGAAAGCTATGAGGGGATTGCGGGTGCCAACGTCTGCATCGTCACCGCCGGCGTGCCGCGTAAGCCCGGCATGAGCCGCGATGATCTGATCGGCATCAATCTGAAAGTCATGGAACAGGTCGGCGCTGGCATCAAGAAGTACGCGCCGGGCGCATTCGTCATCTGCATCACCAACCCGCTCGACGCGATGGTGTGGGCGCTGCAGAAGTTCTCGGGCCTGCCCCCCCACATGGTGGTCGGCATGGCTGGTGTGCTCGACAGCGCGCGCTTTGCCTGCTTCCTCGCCGAAGCCGCACGCGTGTCGATCGAGGATGTGCGGGCGATGACGTTGGGTGGCCACGGCGACGACATGGTGCCGATGGTGCGCTACTCGACAATCGGCGGCGTGCCGCTGCCCGACTGCGTGAAGCTCGGTATGTTCAGCCAGGAGCAGCTGGACGCCATGATCAAGCGCACCCGCGGTGGCGGCGGCGAGATCGTCGGCCTGCTCGGCAATGGCTCGGCGTTCTATGCGCCAGCAGCCTCTGCCATCGCCATGGCCGAGAGCTACCTGCGCGACAAGAAGCGCGTGCTGCCGTGTGCAGCCCACCTCACCGGCCAGTACGGTGTGAAGGACATGTATGTGGGCGTGCCGTGCGTGATCGGCGCGCTGGGCGTCGAGCGCATCATCGACCTCCAACTCGATGCGGGCGAAAAAGCCATGTTCGAGAAGTCGGTCGCAGCCGTCAACGTGCTGGTCGACGCCTGCAAGAAGATCGCACCGAGCCTGGCTTGATTAAAGGTCGCGGGCGACGGCTGTCCTGAAGGGGCGGCTGTCACCCGCAAGTGTCAGTGGCCGATACCGGTTATCAAGAAGGTAGTTTCCCCATGCCCAAGCGCGCGATCGAGACACCTAAGGCAAAGGCCGTCGGTCCCTATTCCATGGCGATCGAGGCCGGTGACTACGTCTATCTGTCGGGCCAGACGCCGATGGACCCGGCCACGGGAAAGCTCGTGCAGGCCGACATCGGTGCCGAGACCAAGCAGTGCCTCGAAAACCTGAAGAACGTGCTGGAAGCCGCCGAACTCACGTTCGCCCACGTCGTCAAGGCCAACGTGTTCCTCACCAACATGGGCGACTTCGCGGCGATGAACGCGGTGTATGCCACGTACTTCCCGGCGCCGTTCCCAGCGCGCTCGACTGTCGCCGTCGCGGCCCTGCCGCTCGGCGCGCGCGTCGAGATCGAACTGGTCGCCTACCGCGGCAAGTGATCGGCGCCATGCCGATCCCGTTCCCGACCTAGCCGGCGAACGTGTCGAACAGCAGCTTGATGTTGAGGGCGATCACGATGGCAGCGATAGTCCATGCCGTCGCAGTCAGCCAGCGGGGTGCAACAAGCGCGCCCATCTTGGCCTTGTCGGCCGTGAACAACACGAGCGGCACGATGGCAAAGGGCAGCTGAAAACTCAGCACCACCTGGCTCAGGATCAGAAGCCTTCCCGTCTGGCTCGCCCCGAACAGAATGGTGACAACGGCGGCCGGTACGATCGCCACCAGCCGCGTGATCAGCCGGCGCGCCCAGGGCTTCATGCGGAAATCGATGAAGCCTTCCATCACCGCCTGACCGGCGAGCGTTGCCGTGACGGTGGAGTTGAGCCCACAGGCGAGCAGCGCGATGCCAAACAGCGACGGCGCGATCGAGGCCCCGAGCAACGGCATAAGCAGGCTGTGGGCATCGCCCAGTTCGGCAACGTCGGTGCGGCCGACCTTATGGAACGTCGCTGCGGCCAAAATCAGGATCGACGCATTGACCAGCAGCGCAAAACACAGCGCCAGTGTCGAGTCGATCGTCGCATAGCGCAACGCTTCACGCTTTTCCGGGACACTGTCGCCATAGGCCCGCGTCTGCACGATCGCCGAATGCAGGTAGAGGTTGTGCGGCATCACGGTCGCGCCGATGATGCCGAGCGCCAGGAACAGCATGTCGGGGTTGGAGACGATGTCGGTTGTCGGCCAGAAGCCGCGCAGCAGCGGCCCCCATTCCGGATTGGCAAGAATGATCTGGCCGGCGAAGCACACGGCGATCACCAGCAGCAGGGCGACCACGAACGCCTCGATCCAGCGGAAGCCGAGCTTCTGCATCCACAGGATCAAAAACACGTCGAGGGCGGTGATCAGTACGCCGAGTTCCAGCGGAATGCCGAACAACAAATTGAGGCCAATCGCGGTGCCGATGACTTCGGCCAGGTCGGTCGCGCATATGGCAAGTTCGGCGAGCAGCCACAGTGCCCACACCACGGGCCTGGGATAGGCATCCCGGCAGGCCTGCGACAGGTCACGACCCGTGGCGATGCCGAGGCGGGCGCACAGCGCCTGCAGGACGATTGCCATGATGTTCGAAAGAAGCGCGACGAACAGCAGCGCGTAGCCGAACTTCGAGCCGCCGGCGAGCGCGGTCGCCCAGTTGCCGGGGTCCATGTAGCCGACGGCGACGAGGTAACCCGGCCCCAGGAAGGCGAACAGCCGCTTGAAGCCGGAGCCCGTCGCCGGCACGCGAATGGTGCGGAAAACTTCGTCCAGCGGCGGATTTGCCGACGCCCTGCGCCAGCCCCGCGTACTCGAATCTCCCAAGACCGGCGTACTCATTGGTTCATCCCGCTCACCTTTGACCGAACAGTGACGGCGGCTGTCCGATAGCTACCAGGACGGATCAGCGAACTTCGATACCAGAGCCCAGTTGCAAATGATTGTCAATTGTAAGTGAGGTTTGGCCCACCGTCGCGCCCAGTGACGCAGCCTTCGCCGACCGTGCCTCGCTTAGGCGCGCGCGTGGGTGGTCCGAAGGCAGGCGGAAGATTGGGCCACGTGCGTTGACGTGAGGCCCAGGGGTAGTGCGTATTGATTGGCCAACGCCAGCGACGCTTAGCTTCTGTCCTCGACTGCGTCGAAGATGCGCTGTTCACGACAGCAGAAGCTTTCGGCGACACCCCAGGCGCGCAATTGTAGGCGGCCCAATCGACCTGAAACGGTCACCATCCCTGCCGCCGAGCGAAAGCGCTGCAGTTCGACGCCGCGGACCGGACAATTCAGCAATTGATAGATCGTCTGCGTCGGTAGTTCCGTGGCAAACTGCGCCTGCAACAGGCGGCCGGGATTGTGTAGGTCGTCGGCCTCCGTGATCGTCAGTATTAATCCTACTCGGCGCACATGGAGCCGTGTGGCGAGTGCGGAGACGCCGACAGTGCGTGAGATCAAGCACACAGGGCACGTGACGTGATTGGTCATGAACACCGTGAACGCGGTCTCCGCCGGCTGCCAATCGTAGGCATGGCTCACATCTGCCGTGCTTGAGTGGGCCGGCGACGCATCGTGCTGTCTTGGTGCCGATGCATCGAGATTTTTCAATGGGGCGCCCATGGCCAACTCCTCGGCGGATGACTATCATTTCAATGAACAACAGTTGTCGTGAAATCAGCGTGATAGAGTCCATTCTTTGAACAAGAAGCGTCTGCGCGAGACCGCAAATCACGATCGTTTCACGCTTCGCAATGGATCGTAGTTTTCAGTGTCCGGCACAAATTTCAGGACGTTCGATGAGTGGATTCAGTTGCCGGCCCATTCCGCGGGCACGCAAGCAGGTGCCACGCGGCACCAAGTCCCTGGCAGGGCCCAATGCCGAGGCGCTCGAGGAAATGCTGTCGCGCTTGGTCACACGCATGCGGCAGGGCGGATCTCCCTGGGCGGCCAACGGCGCCGATGCGTGGACGTCCGATGACAACGACGCAATCCCGGCCGGCTACACCTATCTCGCGCAGCTGGTGGCGCACGATTTCGTCGAGAACACCGCCCAGCTGCCGCTGATCAGCACCTTTCCCGGCAAGTTGCAGCGCGACTACCGCACCCAACGGCTGGTTCTCGACACGCTCTACGGCGGCGGTCCCGTGCGCGAGCCGACGACCTACGCGCTCAGCACCGATGGCAGCGCCACGCGGTGCCTGTTTCGCCTCGGGCACGTGCGCGGACATGAACAACCGCCGTTCGAGCCCGTGAAGCCGCCGCTGCTGGCGCAGCCCGCCCGCGACCTGCCCCGTGCCGCCTATCCGTTTCTGACCGACGTGGCTGGGCCGCGGGCGACGCCCGACGTGCTGATCGCCGATGTGCGCAATGACCAGCACCTGATCATCTCGCAGCTGACCGCGCTGTTTCTCGAGTTGCACAACATCGTCTTCGCAACTGTGCGCCGCGTGCAGGACGCACCCACTGCCGACCAGATCAGGGATCTCAACCTGCCGCAGCGCGACCACTACGTCACGGATGCCGCATTTTTGACGGCTCAGGCCGAAACCGCCTTCCTGCAGATCCGCAAAGTCATGGCCTTCGTCTATCGACGCGTGGTGGTGCACGATCTGCTGAAGCGATTGCTGGAGCCGGGCGTGTGGGCCTACTACACCGATCCGGCGCGCCGGTTTCCAGCTGACTTGATGGAGCCGATGCACGACAATCAGGTGCCGGTTGCCTTCTCCCATTCCGTGTTCCGCTTCGGCCACGTGATGGCCCGTTTCAGCTACCGCCTCAACGATCAGCTGGAAGTCAATCCTTCGATCAAGGACATCATCGACCGGTCGTCAGCGCATCGCAGCGATCTTCTGCCGCTCGCCAGCAATTGGCTGATCGACTGGTCGCACTTCTTCGATCTCGGCGACGGCAAGTTCATCAACGCGTCACGGCGCATTAGCCCGTCGGTCGCCTTCGGGCCACTGTCCTTCGAGGCCGCTGTGCCGGCCGAAATGAACCGCGACGGCGGGCTGTTTTTCCGTGATTTTGTGCGCGGCGCCGAAGCACAGGTGTCCTCGGTGGCGGACATGGTTGTCAAGTTGCGCACCGGCGAACGCGAGCGCTCGGATCTGCTGAAGGACGCGAGTTACCGGGAACAGGAAGTGGGCCGCTGGCTGACGTTCGGCCCGGACGTCGGCTTCAAGCCGGGCGAGTTGGTGGAATTGTCAAAGAACCCGCCGCTGCTGCTATTCGTGCTGCTCGAAGCCGCGCACGATCAGGCTGGCAAGCGCCTCGGCATCCTGGGTTCGACGCTCGTTGCCGATGTATTCTTCGGCGCGCTCGCCCAGACCGCGGGCGTGATCGAACAGGACCCAGCCGTTCCGGCTCTCGTGCGCCTGGTGTTTGGCACTGAAGTGCCCTCGGCCATGCCGCAGGTAATCAAGTTCATGAAAGCGAAAGGAGGATTGGCCGACGTCGTTTTCGATCCCACCGCGCCCAATGCCTGAGTTTGTTTTCTGCCGTAGCAACCAAATGAGGATACCGATAAATGGCGATTCCCCGCATCAACGTACTGCAGCATCGTGAGCTGGGCAAAAAGGTGATCAAGTGGGCGCTGGAGCCTGACAGTCGGCCCAAGTCGCTGGCCGAGTTCGTCCAGCAGACGAATGGCATTATCGAGCACCCGTTGCCGTCCTATATCAAGGCCGTGCAATTCGTGCAGCCGAACCTGGAGGTTCTCCTGATCCGTCTCGCGCCGGCGGAGATGATACAGGATACCCTCACGCGGCTCGAGACGGCCACCGGCAAGTATCCCATGCCGAAGTTCTATGAAGAGTACATCACCCACGGCAAACATCAGAACCAGAAGGAATTCTTCGAGCACCGCGTCGGCGACTACTCGATCAGCAATTGTACCTGACCTTGGCAGCGGGCATCGCCTCACCAGCCATGATGGCACATAGCGCTTGCTGGCGCGCCAGCCAGCGCTAGGCCGTCGCGGAGGCGCCGCCAGTCATCCTGCCTTTTGATTGGGAAAAGGTGCAAGAGCCACCGGGTGATGTTTTCGTCGTTGGGCGGTTGATCACCCACCCAGCGACGACGGGTGAGAGTGAAGAACTCCTGTAACTGCTGCTCCGCCTCGCCCTGTCGACCGAGATGGGCAAGGGCGGCGGCTTTCCATCCAGGCACATTGGGGTTGACGTCGTTGCCGGCGGCAACAGCGGCTTCGAGGCAACCTTGATAGTCCCCGTCCATAAAGCGGATTGCCGTGTGGTAAGACCATTGCAGCGGACTGGGATCGAAGGGAAGCTGCAAGGCTTGCTTGGCAAGTTCGCGGGCTTTATCGAGTTCTCCGCAGAAAGCGAGGCAGTTGGCCGACGCGATCATGGTCCAAGGATCGTTCTCGTTGAGTTCGCTGGCGAGCGACATATAGATTTCTGCTTGCTCGTATTTCTTCGACAGCGCGCACGACCAGCCAAGCGCCAGCTGGCTGCGCGAATCGAGCGGATCGAGCCGCACCGCTTCGCGTGAGAGAGCAAGCGCTTGCTCAGTCCGTTGTCGATCGCGAAAAATTCCCGGCATTGCAATGTGCATTCCATTGCTCAATTGAGCGAGGCTGGAATGGGCCGGGGCAAAGGCCGGCACCTTATCTATGACCTCGCGGTAAATGCGCGTTGCCTGATCCCAGCCCTTCACATCCCATCGCAAAAGGGTCGCCTGCCCCAGTAGCCAGAGATCGTAAGCGTTCAAGTCCTCGGGCGGTTGCTGCACCACCGCCGCCATACGCTCGAACGACACATTGACGTTGAGTGCGGTGGCCAGACGCCGCACGATCGTATCCTGCGCCTGGAACCAATTGCTCAACGACAGCTTCAAGCGCTCGCTCCAGAGGTACGCATCAGACCCTGACTCGCGCAACGTGAGCACGAGGCGCAGTTCGCCCCCCGCCTCGACCGCATTGGCTTCGATCGAATATTCGGCCTCGTACTGCCGGCCTCGCGTCCGGTCGACCGTGAGTGCATGATCGCACACGACCCACTCGCGAAAGCGCACGAGCGACGCCATCAATTCGCGACGAAATCCTTGCGCCAGATAGTGGGTCTTTTCCGACGCCTCCGAGATATCGAACGGCGGCACCGAAATTACGAGCTTGGCAACCGATGGCAGAGTAGACGAAATCGCGAGCGCACCGTTGCGGATCGAGTTTGGGCCTTGCCTACCTGCCGCATCGGGCCTGGCACGAGCATGCCCCAGAGCGGGCGAAGTGATCACCTCGCGGCGTGTCGGCCGCGGTTGATAGCTCCCGGCCTTGATCTGCTCTGCCAGCGCCTGCGTCGCATCCGACGGCACCGTGTCGTGGAAGTCGCCAAGCTCACGGAACAACTCGTTGTAGAGGTCCGTGGCGGTCGCACTGTCGCCATGGTCGGCGTGATACCGCATGAGGTAGCCGCAGGTCGGCTCATGCGTCCGGTCGAGTTGCCAGAGCGCGCGAGCAATCCGGTTCGATTCAGTGTTGCGGTTGTCCGCCACGACGATGAACTCGTCCTGCAACAGCCGCAGCAGCTTCTTATGCAAGGTTTCGCGCTGCGCCCTGAGCCACGTGTCATAGGCCGGATCGATAGTCTCGAAGCCGATCAGCAGCGTTTCGGCGACATGGGGCGTATCGAGCAACGCATCGTCGGGCCAACGTCGGCTGATGCTGCGAATGACATTGAAGACGTCGAATTCGACACTCCCAGGCGCGAAGCCGACGATCTCGCTGTGCTGGGTGAGAAAACCGTGAAAGCCGGCTGCTTCGAACAGTCGGGTAAGTTTGCTCAGGTCTTGCCTGAGATTGACGCGAGCGTTCTTCTCTTCATTTTCGCTCCACAACGTGCCGGCAATCTGTCCGCGAGACGCCTTGTGATTTAAGGCGAACGCCAGGAATGCGATCAGCGCGCGTGCCTTGGCCGACGAAATTGCGATCTCTTGCTCGTCAATCCGCGCGGAAAAACCGCCGAGCAGCGAGACGCGCAATATCGGCCCCGTCCATGCGGGCGACGTGGCGTTGGGCGGTCTCTCGGGCATCGATGGTCCTGTGGCATCGGCAAGTCGTACGGCGACCGCGCATACTACTGAACACGATTTCGATAAAGTTGCGCAATGGGGGTTCTCCCCGGTGCCGTCACAATAACGGCGCGCCGCCGGTCGACGGTGCTCCACCACCCGTTCTGTCAATGGTGTCGGTCAAACGCGGCACTCTCACGCCGCACGGCAGCCGTTGCAAGTCGGGTGCGATCGCAACCATCACGGGAATGGCGTAGGCGGGTCGCGTGAACTCGACCAGCGCCGCTTCGATCGAGGCGGCAGTGAGCGCGTTCTGCAGGATGGCGAGAGCCGCTTCATCCGCCGCGGGTGCCGGCGCCGTCGCGCGACGGGGCATGCCGCAGGGCTGCAGCAGAATGCAGGTTTCGGCATTGATATTGGTCGCACGCGCCAGATGGCGGCGATCGACGTCGTTCAACGCGGCGTCGCCGCGCTGCCTGCGCTTCAGCTCGACCAGTTGGAGACCGAGTTCCATCTGGCACATCTCGAATGTCGCCGCCCGCACCGCTTCGGTGGCTGACAGCCGCGCTGCGAGCCCGCAGGCCAGCTGGTCGCCGGCGGGCGACACCGATAGGGCAGCGATGCAGGGGATGCCAAGATCAGTGGTCAGGTCGAGATACCACGACAGGCGCTCGGTCTCGCCCTGGCGCAGTTGTGCCAGCAGATCGGCGGCAGCCGTCATCGCGGGATCCTCGATCGCAAAGGGCCGGCCCCGCTGGCCGCCGATCCACCAGAGCGCCGCCGCATCGCGCTCGATGAGTTCGAGTAAGGCCCGCGCCGCAGCCGCCTCTGGCGTTGGCCCGGCAGCAGCGCCGGTGCTGAGCGGCGTATCAGGCAACGTCAGCGGGCCGGCAGTGGAGCGGCGCAAACACCAGTCGGCCGGCACCAGGATTTCCTGCCCCGAGGCTAAATCGGCAGCGTCGACCCAATCGGCAACCGTCGCCGGGGCGATCGCCAGCGTCTCGATCAGCCGACGGCTGGCTGCGGTCAACCGGTCGTCGGCGCCGGCAATCGGCAAGCGGGCTGCGATGTCGCCTGGGCACTCGATCTGCGATATCCGCTCGACCCCCTCGCCAAGGCACGAGGACAGCGCGTCCTCCAGGCTGAGACCTGCGCCGGCCAGATTGAAGACCTGTGCCGGCGCCGACCCGCTGCCCACGTTCGGTGCTTGGGCCTCGCCACCAATGAACCGCAAGCCGGGAGCCCAGGCCGAGCGCAGCGCAAATAGGCGGCGCGGCAGGTGTGCAAGTTGCGCGAATGCCGGTCCATGCCGCGCCTCGATCGCAACCAGCAGTTCCCCGCCTCCCTCGGAGCCAAGGTCGATGTTCAACAGCGTCGGCGATTGCATGCGTTGTGCCTCGTACGCAAC
Organism: Hyphomicrobiaceae bacterium; assembly: GCA_021730785.1. GTDB lineage: Bacteria > Pseudomonadota > Alphaproteobacteria > Rhizobiales > Hyphomicrobiaceae > JAKFWF01. The sequence goes on along the minus strand of JAKFWF010000031.1, from coordinate 30,768 downwards.
CGTTTCGCGGTCATTTGAGAATTACATTGATCGGACTTCGCCCAAATGAAACGCTGTAGACTGGATTGTGAGCAATGGGAAACCCGCCAATGTCCCCTACGATTCTTGTCTCGCGTGACGGGGCTGTGACACGACTGACCCTCAACCGGCCGGCGCGGCTCAACAGCTTCACGACGCAGATGCACGCAGACCTGGCGGCGGCACTCGATGTCATCGAGGCAGACGCCACGTGCCGAGTGGTCGTTCTGACGGGAGCCGGCCGCGGCTTCTGCGCGGGCCAGGATCTGGCCGACCGCGCGGTTGCCCCGGGCAGCGCACGCCGCGACCTCGGCGAGAGCATGGAGCTTCGCTACAATCCGCTGGTGCGCCGGCTGCGCGCCTTGCCGAAGCCGATCGTGGTGGCGGTCAACGGCGTTGCCGCAGGGGGCGGCGCCAATCTCGCGCTGCACGGCGACATTGTGATTGCCGGCCGGTCGGCGAAGTTCATCCAGTCGTTCGTCAAAATCGGTCTGATCCCGGACGTGGGCGGTACGTGGACGTTGACCCACCTGCTGGGCGAAGCCCGTGCCAAGGCGCTTGCCATGCTGGCCGAGCCACTCACCGCCGAACGTGCCGCCGAGTGGGGCTTGATCTGGAAGGTCGTCGACGATGCGGACCTGCAGGGCGAGGCTGATCGACTGGCTACTCGTCTCGCGACCCAGCCGCCGGCAGCGCTCGCAGCCATCAAGCAGTCGATCCAGACAGCCGCGACGGCGACGCTCGACGCCCAGCTCGACCACGAACGAGATGTCCAACGCACATTGGGCTACGGCGACGACTACGCCGAGGGCGTTGCAGCCTTCATCGAAAAGCGGCCGCCTGTCTTCAAGGGTTGAGCACGCTCACCGGGCATCGGCCAGGATGAAGTCCGCGCCACGCTCGCCGACCATGATCGCCGGTGCGTTGGTATTGCCCGACGTGATCGTTGGAAAGATCGACGCATCGACGACTCGCAATCCGTCGACGCCGTACACCTTCAAGCGCGGATCGACCACGGCTGCCGCCGCGTCCGGACCCATTCGGCAGGTGCCGCAGGGATGGAAGATCGAGTAGCTGCGGGCCCGCATGTCGGCGACAAGGGCTGCGTCATCGGCATGCGCTGGGCCCGGATGCAGCTCCTCGGCGATAATGTCGCGCATCGTCGGCGTTGCAGCCAGTCGCCGCAGGAAACGTGCGCCCGCCAGCAGCGTCTCGACGTCGTCGTTGGTTGCGAGATAGTTCGGCTGGATTGCCGGCGGCTGCCTCGGATCGGGTGAGGTGATCGCCACTTGGCCCCGGCTCGACGGCCGGCACGGCGACACGCTCATCAGAAAGCCAGGGAAGGGATCGGGCTGCATCAGCGCGCGTACGCCAGGCGGCGCCCGCTCGTAGGACAGGGGCGAGAAATAGAGCTGAATGTCGGGATGCGTGACATCTGCCCGTGAGCGCAAGAAGCCTCCGCCCTGGTTGACGCTGAGTGACAGCGGCCCGCGCCGGAACAGCAGATAGCGCAGCGCCACCTTGATCTTGCCCGACAGCGGCAGCAGTTCCTCGTTCAGCGTCGGCAGGCGCGATCGATAGGAATGGTCATAGCACATGTGGTCCTGCAGGTTCTGGCCGACCGCCGGACTGTCATGGACGACCGCAATGCCGTGCCGGTGCAGCAGGGCGCCCGGCCCGACGCCGGACAATTGTAGCAGCTGCGGCGAGTTGAATGCGCCGCCGGCAACGATCACTTCGGCGCTAGCGCGGGCCTGCCGCGTCCGCCCGCCCTGGCTGTAGGCGATCCCGACCGCGCGGCGCCCTTCGAACAGGATTTTGGTCGCCAGAGCGTTCTTGGCAACCTCGATCAAGCCGCGACGCAGGACCGGCCACAGATACGCCCGCGATGCCGACATGCGAAATCCGTCGCGGGTGTTGATCTGGTAGTAGCCGACGCCCTCCAAACTCGCGCCGTTGAGGTCGGGATTGAACGGCAAGCCTGCTTCCTGGCCGGCCTTCATGTAGGCGTGCGTGAGGGGATGGACGGCATCCTTGATGTCGGTCACATGCAGCGGACCGCCGCTGCCGTGCCACTCGCTGGCGCCGAGCGCGTGATCCTCCATGCGCTTGAAAGTTGCGAGTGCGTCGGCCGAGCCCCAGCCGCCATTGCCGAGGGCCGCCCACGCATCATAGTCCGACGCCTGGCCGCGCGAATACACCATGGCATTGATCGAGCTCGACCCGCCGAGCACCTTGCCACGCGGCTGGTAGATCGACCGGTGCCTGAGGCCCGGCACCGGCTCACTGCGATACATCCAGTTGACGCGCGGGTTGTAGTAGGACTTGCCGTAGCCGATCGGGATCTGGATCCACGGATCATAGTCGCTCGGGCCGGCCTCGAGCAGAAGGACACGGTAGCGTTCGGTGGCAGCAAGACGCCCAGCCACGACCGACCCGGCCGAGCCGGCACCCACGACGATGTAGTCGAATTCGTCCAACGGCGTTCCTACGGCTGTGTGGAGGTTCGCCGAGTGTGCACCATCAAGGTGACCAAAGAGTTCCGCCGCGGCAGGCGCCAGTCAAGCGACGGTCAGCGCACGATATCGAAGGAGTGGTGGGCTGGTGCCCGGGGGCAGAATTGAACTGCCGACACTACGATTTTCAGTCGTATGCTCTACCAACTGAGCTACCCGGGCATCTCTCGACGTGCTGATCGCCCGCCTGCGCGTTCGTTCACGAAGTCGGCGGGTTATATGTGCTGCGGCAGGTCCTGTCCAGCACTGCCGACTGGGGCGATGCAAATATCGGATCAGGAGCGACGCTGATCTGGATCAGGGGCCGGGATCGGCGGTAGATCCGCCATTCCCTCGCCATCTTCGTCCGCGTCCGCTCCGCCACCGGCAATCGCATAGGCGCCGCCGAGCCAGCGCGCCAGATCGACGTCGGCGCAACGCTTCGAACAGAAGGGGCGAAATTCGAACACGGTCGGCCGCTTGCAGATCGAACATCTGCCGCCGTCGATACGCTCGTCCACTTTCGCTTCGTCCGCCATCACGTCAATTCCGCACGTCTGCCGCCACTGCCCCGCTACTCGGTCGGGTCGACGTCGGCAGCCTTCACCCAGTTGAAATGCACCGGAAAGCCTTCGCCGGCGAGCAAGCTCGTCACCTCGGTCAGCGGCAGGCCGACGACATTGGTGTAGGAGCCGATGACCTTCTGCACGAAACAGCCAGCGAGCCCCTGGATCGCATAGCCACCCGCCTTGTCGCGCCATTCGCGCGAGGCGATGTAGGCCTCGATCTCGGCCCGCGACAACCGCTTGAAGCGCACGCGCGTCTCGATGATCTTCACGCGCTGGCGGTCGTCGGGCGTGATCAGGCAGATGCCGGTCAACACGCGATGCGCGCGGCCCGATAGGAGCTGCAACGATTCGACCGCCTCCTCGACGAACTTCGGCTTCATGAGGATGCGGCGGCCGACCGTCACCACCGTGTCGGCTGCAAGAATGTAGGAATCGGCGAGGCCCGTATCGTTGGCCAGCTGATCGCGCGCGGCTTCCGCCTTGGCTCGCGACAAGCGCGAGACCAGGGCACGCGGCATCTCGGCCCGGCGTGGCGTCTCGTCGATCGAAGCTGGACGCAGCGCATCGGGTGTCACGCCCACCTGATCGAGCAAGGCCAATCGTCGCGGCGAGGCGCTTGCCAGCACGAGCTTTGGCCGCTCAGTCGATCGGCGCGCCTGCGATTGCTGCCGTGCCAGCACCCTGCGCAGCGACTCGCGCTGCGGGCCAACCGCGCGTCCGAGCGCACTCATGATTGCGGATTTGGCAGCCGACATGGGTCTTGCACTTCCAGCAGTGGGTCAGGTGGCCGGACAATGCGTCGGATCGGCCGACCATGGCAAGTGTGACCCGCACGACGCTAACCGCCGCGCTGGGACGCGCCAGCCACAGTCGGTCATGAAGCGGTGGTATGGATGCTGTGCAGTTCCTCAACGCCGTAATATGCTCATTGGGCTGGCAAAGGGAGACGGGCATTCCGTTGCCGGCGTGGGAATTGTGGCCCCGGGTGATCTTTCAATGTTGCTGTCGAGGAATTGAAATGCCAAATGACGCCGCCGCGCTGATCAAGACCCTGCGCCAGCATCTCGACAAATTTGAGTTTCCCGAAGCCGCACGTGTGACGGAGCGAACGATCGCGGCGATCGACCAAGGTGATGCTGAGTTCAGCCAGGATCAGCGCAAGACGATCCTGGGTGCCCTGCGTGGGGCGAGACAATTCGATCTGCTGGCGGCCCTTGCCCAGGCCCTCATGCGCAATGGTCACGACGATCCCGGCAGTCCGCTGTTTGATCCGCTCGTGCGCCGGCAGTACGCGCAGTCGCTCATCGAAAACGGGCAGATCAACGCGGCCATCGATACGCTGCGGACGGGGCTCAACCTGATCGCATCGGTGCCGGCCGATGCCTATGCGGGGCATGATCGCGAGCGGCGTGAGATGCAGGGCCTGCTCGGCCGTGCCCACAAGCAGATCTACATGGATTCAGCTGCGGCGCGGGCTGATCACCGCCCGGCCGCGGGCCCGCTGCAAGCCTCCTTGATGTGGTATGATGCAGCCTATGCCGGTGGTTCGCCCATCGCCGACCACTGGCCTCGGGTCAATATGCTGGCGATGACCGCGCGCGCCGAATGGGACAACGTGCCGACCTCGGTTAGTAACCGGTCCGTCGACATGGCGAAATCGACCATAGCGGCACTGCTGCCGGTTGCAGAGCGCGCAACCGCGAACCAGCCCGCCGATCCCTGGATGCTGGCCTCGCTCGGCGAAGCCTACGTGGCGCTCGGCGAATGGAAGGACGCGGCCAAATGGTATGCGGCCTATGCCGACGGTGCCTACGTCGATGCCTTCCAGATTGCCAGTTCGGTGCGTCAGTTGATCGAGGTCTGGCGAATCGATCCGGACGGACACGATGGCGGCGCGTCCCTCGTGCAGATGCTTCGGGTGCGGCTCGCCGACAAGCCAGGCGGTGGCATCATTTTGAGCGACAATAGCCAACTGCTGCTCGATCGCGCGGATGGTTTGGTGCCCCAGTCGATCCTGGGGGCGGACTGGCCCGTGAAGCTCAAGTCGCTGCGGACGGGCATCGCGCGCGCCCAATCGGTTGCGGCAGTCTACGAAGCCGGCGAAGACCACGCCAGCGGCACCGCGTTCCTGATCCGCGGCGGAGATCTGCACCACCCTTGGGGCGACGAAGTCGTCGCCGTCACTGCCGCCCATGTGGCATCGCGCCTGAATGGCAGCATCCAGCCGCGTCACGTGCGGCTGCAGTTCGAGGAATATCGCCGGGGCGGCAGCCGGCAATTCGCCTGCGCCGACGAGCCCCTGTTCGAATCGCGCGAACTCGACGCCTGCATTCTGCGGGTCAGAGGCTTGCCCAGTGATCTCGTACCCGCACCAGTGCGAGACTTTGGCGACATCCCCGCCTCGATCGAGGGGTTCAGCGATGCGCAAAGGGGCTGCAGCATCATCGGCCATCCGGAAGGACTTGAGCTGTCGGTATCGCTCGCCAATTCCCGCCTGATCGATACGGGCTTCAAACGCAGCGATCGGCCGCACGACATTTTTCTGCGCTACACGACGCCGACGCTCGGCGGCAACTCGGGAAGCCCGGTCTACGACAAGCAATGGAACTTGATTGGTGTGCACCAGGCAGGCATTGCCGAAGGTCGCAAACGGACGGGCATAGAGCCGCTGTCGAAACGACCCGGCAAGCGTTACGTGGCCAACGAGGGCGTGTCGCTGAAATCAATCGCCGCCGAGGTCGCGCGGACGACGCGCGGGGCCACGGTGACTGTGACGCTGCCGCCGGCCTCGAGCCGGAGCGCCACTCCCACGACGCTAGAAGCGCTGGCCGCTGCGGTTGGCGACCCCACGACGCCGGATGCAGCGATCTCGACCTGGTTCGCCGAACCTGATGTTGCAGTCCTTCTCGACCCCGAAGCGGCGCCCGCTGACAACAATGGCCTCGTGCCCCAAGCGCGGCGCGACGTGAGCCAACTGCTGACGTACACGGCAGCAGTCGTCCTCAGCAAGGCGTTCCGGCAACGACGCAACGGCAATTTCAGAGCTGCGCTACGGGATCCGGCTCGAACCCAGCTGACGTTCGTTTCCGAAGGCGACAGCTGGTTCCAGTTTCCCCTGCCGAGGCCGAAAGACGTCATCGACCACTTGAGCCTCACCTATCCGATCCACTGCCGGGCGATCGCGGGCATGGAGGTCGGCAAGATCTCAGCCGACGCACAGGACTTCTTTGCCGCAGTCCGCGACCTCAAGCCCGATGGCGTGCTGCTCAGCGGTGGCGGCAACGATCTGCTCGGTGATGGCCAGGTCGTTCGCTACGTGAAGGACTTCGAGAAGGGCTTGCCGGCCGCTGGATACCTGACCGAACGGCTCGATCGCACGATCGCTGATCTCCTTGACGAGTTCCGCGAACTGATCAAAGGCGCGATCGAACGGAAAGGCGATCTGAAGTTTTTCGTACACGGCTACGATCGGACATTTCCGAAGAACAAGGGCAAATGGCTGCGCCGACCGCTGTTCGATCAGCGCGGCATCGAAAGCATGAAACTGCAAACCGAGATCGTGGCCGCTATCGTCAATCGGTTCAACGCTGCGCTCGCAGACTTTGCCGCCCAACGCCCGGGCATCATCCACTATGTTGATTGTCGCGGTGCGGTTGGTCCGACAACCGAGTGGTATGACGAGTTACATCCAAGTACCGATGGCTTTGGTCGCGTGGCCGAACGCTTCGACCACGCCATCCGGAGCGCGTTCACGGACCACCCGGCATTTACCGGCAAGCTCAGTCGCCTGGACCGCTGAGGCGCGCCAGGATCTCAACTTCAGCCGCGGCGGCGGCGGCGGAGCGCGGCACGGCAAGCGCCCGCACCAGGCTCGCGCGTGACTTCAGGATGACGCCGTCTGCCAGGATGTGCAGACCGTTGGCGCGCAGGGTTTCGCCGGTCGTGGTGATGTCGACGATCAGGTCGGCACTGCCGGCGGCGGGAGCGCCTTCGGTGGCGCCGAGGCTCTCGACCACGCGATAGCTCGACACGTCGTGGCTGGCAAAGAACCGCCGCGTCAGGTTCATGTACTTGGTCGCGACCCGCAGGCGCCGCCGATGCGTGCGGCGGAATGCGACCGCGATTTCCTCGAGGTCGGCCATCGCCTGCACGTCGAGCCAGCATGATGGCACCGCCACCACGACGTCGGCAGGTCCAAAGTCGAAGATGCGCACGAACTCGACCTTCGATTGCCAGTCGTCGATGTATTCTTCGACGAGATCGCGGCCGGTAATGCCGAGGTGGGCTTCGCCGCTGCGCAAATGACGCACGATCTCGGAAGCCGACACGAAGGCCACCTCCACGCCGGGCAGACCTTCGATCTCGCCTCGATAGCCGCGCTCAGGCCCTGTCTTGCGCAACTTGAGGCCACATCGTTCAAGCGTCTGCGCGCTCTGTTCCATGAGGCGCCCCTTGGAGGGGATCGCCAGAATGAGGGTGTCGGTCATGGGAACGCCCCGGTCTTTACATGTGCCGGGCGACATGCGTTGCGTGCGCCGGCCACCCGGCAAGGAGCAGCCGGTTCGTGGCAGCTGACAGTGGCCATCAAGCGTGTCACAGCGCACCTCCCCAGGCCGCCGCCAGCAGGCGGTCGGTGTAGATCGCCGCACCTGCCGCCGGCACGCGGACCGGAGCCCCCACCGCCTGCAGCAGACGGTCATAGCGCCCGCCGCCGGCAATGGCGCGACCGGCCACCGGGCCCGGCCGCGTCACCTCGAACACGAAGCCCGTGTAATATTCGAAGTTGCGTCCGAAATCGGCAGCGAACGTCATGTCGGCGGTGTCGATGCGCGCTTCGGCGAACAATGCCAGGCGCCTCTCGAAAGTGGTGAGTGCGCGCGACAGATCGAGGTTCGGCTGCCGGCCGCCAAGCTCGGCGATCCGCTTCATGGCTTCATGCGGCGCTGCCTCGATGCTCAGATACGTGTCGATGATGGAGGCAGCCGACAGTTCCAGCGGCGGCTCGGTCTCATCAGCCAGCTGCTCCAGCAACTGGGCTGTGATCTCGGACAGCCGGCGGGTGCCGAGAACCGCAACGCCCTGCGCGTCGAGGTGACGGGCGATGGCGTGCTCGCTCTTCAGCGGGTCGGCTGGATCGAGCAACCGGCGCACCTCGTCCGGCAACTTCGCGGTTCGGCTGGCGGTGAGGCGGCGCAGGTAGCTCATGAACGCCTTCGGCCGCCGGAAGTGGTGTTTCAGGCGGTCGCGCCAGCGGCCCGGCATGTCGATTGCATCCACGAGATCGTGGAACACGCCGACGTCGCCGATGCGCAGGCGGAACGCGCGCAGATCGCTGCGGCGCAGTGCCGTGAGCACGAGATCCAAGGCTTCGACCTCGGCTCGAGCGGGATCACGCGCATTGAACAGTTCGAGACCCACCTGATGCAACTCGCCGGCATCGAGTTCGGCGGTGTCGGCGCCGGTCGGCTGGCGAAACACCATGCCGCTCGCCGCATACCTGGCGATCGCCCGCGCGTCCGGGTGGCGCTGCAGAAAGAGCCGGCAGATCGGCACGGTGAGGTCGGTGCGCAAGCACAATTCTGCGGCCGCGCGGTCGGTGACGCCGAAGGTCGCCTCGCGCATTTCTTCGCCGACGAGATCGACCAGGAGTGCTGCAGGCTGGATGTGGGCCGGCGCCACCATCTCGAAACCGGCGCCGTCGAACACCTGCAGGATGGTGGCCGCGCGCGCCGCCAAGGCATCGAGCCAGCGCGCCGAGTGGCGGTCGAGGGTGGAGGTCATGAGGTGTGGCCCTGGCAGACATCCGCAAAGACGGTGTCAGCCTTGGGTTGGCTGATAGCCGGGCACGGCGCGCCGATCTGCATCATCACTCACCCCTTGTGCCGGGCGAGGATGGCGCGGACGGTCGATACCATCTGGGCTTCGGGCACGGAGACTTGCGCCGGGCGGCCTTCGCGCCATTCCTTCGAGTCAGTGATTTCGGCCGAGCGTTTCGCGCCCTCGATCAGATCCTTGATCTGCACCTCGCCCTTGTCACGCTCCTGGCTGCCCTGGATGACGACGCACGGTGCGCCGCGCTTGTCGGCGTATTTCATCTGCGGTTTCATGCCGGCGGTGCCGAGGTACATCTCGGCGCGGATGCCGGCGTCGCGCAGCGTCTGCGCCATTTTCTGATAGAGTGGCAGTTCGGCCTTATCCATGACGAGCACGACGACAGGTCCGGGCGTGGCTGTGGACTTCGCCTTGCCGAGGTGGGCAAGGGCTGCCTGCAGCCGCGACACGCCGATCGAGAAGCCGGTGGCCGGCACGCGCTGGCCCGTGAATCTCGCGACAAGGTCGTCGTAGCGTCCGCCACCGCCGACCGAGCCGAAGCGCACCGGCTTGCCGTCGTCGCCGGTGACCTCGAAGGTGAGCTCGGCTTCGAACACGGGGCCGGTGTAGTAGTCGAGGCCGCGGACGATGGAGCTGTCGAACGTCACGCGGTCGGGTCCATAGCCGGCCGCCTTTGCCAGCGCATCGATGGCGCGCAGTTCGGCAACGCCGGCAAGCCCGCCCTCGTTGCCAGCGAGGATGCCTTCGACGACGCCGAACACGTCGGCTGCGCCTGATGCGCTGGCGCCGACGAACGCCAAGACCCTGTCGATCGCCGCCTGCTCCAGCCCTGCGCCCTTGGTGAAGTCACCGCTTTCATCCTTGCGGCCCGGCCCAAGCAGCAGCGCCACGCCCTTGGCGCCCAGGCGGTCGAGCTTGTCGACGGCGCGCAGCACGGTCAGCCGGCGGCCCGCATCCGCCTCCGATGCCGGGTCGATGCCGATCGAAGCCAACACTCCATCCAGCACCTTGCGATTGTTCATCTTCACCACATAGCTGCCACGCGGGATGCCGAGCGCTTCCATCGCGTCCGCCATCAGCATGCAGGCTTCCGCGTCGGCGGCCACGTTGTCGGTGCCGACGGTATCGGCATCGCACTGCATGAACTGGCGATAGCGGCCCGGACCCGGCTTCTCGTTGCGCCACACGGGGCCCATGGCATAGCGGCGATAGGGCTTCGGCAGCTTGTCGAAGTTCTCCGCCACGTGCCGGGCCAGTGGCGCCGTCATGTCGTAACGCAAGCTCATCCACTGCTCGTCTTCGTCCTGGAACGAGAACACGCCGGCGTTCGGCCGGTCAGTATCGGGCAGGAACTTGCCGAGCGCGTCGGTGTACTCGATCGCCGGTGTCTCCAGCGCGTCGTAGCCGTAGCGCTCGAACACCACGCGCAGCTTGTCCAGCATCTCGCGCTGGCCAGAGATGTCGTCGCCGGCATAGTCGCGCAAGCCCCGCGGCAGGCGTGCGCCCGGTCGATTGTCCTTCGGTGCTTTGCTCATGAAAACGCTGGCCTTTTCGGCAACCTCGCTGCGGTGCCGGGCTTATAGCGGACGCGATGGCACTGGGGAAGCAGCATGACCCAGTTGCCCAGTCAGCCCCGCCAGACCTTGAGCCCCACATGCTGCTCCATGGGGTCGAAGTCGCGGTCGTTGTGCAGCAGAGCAATCTGATGGGCGATGCAGTAGCTGCCAATCAGCACGTCGATTGTCTTGCGCACGGTAATGCCCCGGACGCGCAATGCCCGGTAGTTGGCGGCCGCCGCGATGGCCATTCGTTCGCCGCCAAGTTCGGCAACCGGCAGCACTGCAAGAAGCCGTTTGGTCTTGTCGAACTGCTGATCTGTGTGCGACCCTTGTAGCACCTCTAACAGGATCAGATCACCAATTTGTGCCGCGTCTGCATCGAACAAGCGCTCTAGCAGCTTGGTTTCAGGACTGGCGTTATTGCGCAGATAGTCGATCCATACCGAGCTATCGACCATTACGCGGCCCATGGTCACGGCTCGTCGTGGAGCTTCGGATTGTCGGTGCGCATGGCCTCAAGATCCCCCTCCCAGCCCATGCCGCGGAGTTCAAGAAGGCCTGCGATCTGTTGGCGTCGAATCGCCAGACGCAATGCCGCCTCGACCGTCTCCTTCTTGGTCTTCTTGCCGGTCGCCGCCATGGCGGCCTTCATGAGGTCGTCGTCGATGTCGATGTTGGTGCGCATGCCAGCGTCCATGTGTATGATTTTTAAAAATCATACACATCGCGACGTAGATCGTCGAGTCTGCCGGCTCAGAACCGATAGCCGTAGCGCAGGCCGAGGTTGTCGAGGCCCTCGTTGAACCGCGCGGTATAGCCGTTCGAGATGTGCTCGAAATAGACCGACAAGCTGTGTTGCTGGTCGAAACGGTAACCGATCTCAGCCGGTATATGGAACAGGACGCGGGCGCCGAGCGCCTTGCGGTCGATGGCATCGGGCCCAAGACGGCCATCGTGGATGGCAGCACCCAGCCCCAGGCCGAAGTAGATGCCTGACGACGTTTCCAGTTGCCAGCGGGCGCCTGCGTAGGCCTGACTGGTGTGCCTGGATGTGTTCACCGTTCCACCGATCGCGGGACGGATGTCGCCCCACAGGAACGGCAGGGACGGCGCGAATTGGATCTCGGCATTGATGCCAATGCCGCGTTCCAGGCTGAACCCGCTCCACAGATCGGGCACGTCGTGGGCAAGAACGCCGAACTTTGCTTCGTAGATGAAGGGCGACCCACCTTCCGCACTTCCAGGTGCGGCGATGCCCCCCAAGGTGAGTGCGACGACGAGCACTTGCAGAACTGCAATGCGGATGTTGATCAACCAAGGCATGGGGCTGCCTAGCCTGTTTCGTCGCGCTTTGCACGCAGGCGGGGAGCTGTCCGCTGCCACGTGAGGTGGCGTGCGTTGCAAAACAACCTCAACCCGGACGGTCTACACCGCAGAGCGCCGCAGCCGATCTGTCATGAAGGTGTTATGGCTGTGGCGGACAGAAACTTTAAGTTCACGGGCACGCTTTTTTAACGAAGGGGTAACTTATGAACAGATGGCTTGCAGCTCTCGTCGGAGGGCTGGCGTTCGGCGCGTCGGCCGCTTCTGCACAAACGATTTATCCGCTCAATCGGGCTGAAATTCTCGCCGGCTCAAAGTTCGACCTGAAGGTCGAGTTCCTCGAGGGGCAGGCAGCCGATGCGCTAAAGGTCACGATCAACGGCCGCCCAGCGGCCGAAGTTCTGGGCAAGGCGCCCGAAGTTTTGATCAAGGAAGAAGGCCAGGCACACACTGCATTTTGGCTTCGCGACATTCAGCTGACTGAACCCGGCAGTTATACGGTCGAGGCGTCGGCGGGCGACAAGACGTCGAAAGTGACGTGGGGTGTGTTCGGCACGCCCGCACGCCGCGCGAAGAACGTCATCCTGTTCGTTGGCGACGGCCTGTCGGTCGCCCATCGCACGGCCGCTCGCATGCTGTCGAAGGGCATCACCGAAGGTCTCTATGGCGGCGAACTGGCCATGGACGACATGCCGAACATGGCGCTGATCTCAACCGCTGGTTCGGATTCGCTCGTCACCGACAGCGCAAACTCCATGAGCGCCTACACCACCGGCCACAAATCCTGCGTCAATGCGATGGGGGTCTATTGCGCGCGCAATCGCGCGACGCTTGCCCACCCGCGGGTCGAGACCATTTCGACGCTCGTGCAACGCCGCAACAATATGGCGATCGGCATCGTCACCAACTCGGAAATCGAGGATGCAACGCCGGCCGGCATGGTCGCCCAGACCCGGCGGCGCTCGGACTACAACGACATCGTCAAGATGTTCTTCAACGTGAAGCCCGATGTAATGATGGGCGGCGGTTCGCCGAACTTCTTCCCGAAGTCGGTCGCAGGTTCGAAGCGCACGGATGAAGAGGACTACATCAAGAAGTTCCAGGACGCCGGCTACAAGTACGCGACGACTGCGACCGAGATGACGGCGGCGGCGAACGACAAGGCGACCATGAAGCTGCTCGGGCTCTACAACCCCGGCAACATCGACGGCGCGCTCGACCTGTTCGTGCTCAAGAAGGGCACGGTGCCGAAGTATCCCGACCAGCCCGATCTCGTCGCCCAGACCAAGGCGGCGCTCGCCATCCTGTCGCGCAACGAGAACGGCTTCATCCTGATGGTTGAGTCTGCCCGCATCGACAAGTATTCGCACTCGCTCGACTGGGAACGCGCGGTGTTCGACACGATCATGCTCGACAACGCCGTGCAGGTCGCCAAGGACTTCGCCGGCACGCGCAACGACACGTTGATCGTCGTGGTCCCCGACCACGCGCATCCCGTGAGCGTCGTCGGTACGTTCGATGATAGCCGACCCGGTCAGTTGCCGCGCGACAAGCTCGGCACTTACGCCGAAGCCAAGTTCCCGAACTATCCCGCGGCGAACGCGCAAGGGTACCCCGAGACTGTCGACGTTTCGCGCCGCCTTGCCGTGATGTTCGGCGCCTATCCCGACCACTGCTACTCGGGCAAGCCCTATCTCGACGGCGAGTTCAAACCAGCGGTCGACGGTGCCGATCCCAAGACCAAGGTTGCAAACGAAGCCTTCTGCAAACCCAACACCGCGCGCCTGTTCGGCAATCTGCCGTTCGAAGCGCTGTCGGGCGTGCATTCCGGCGACGACGTGATCCTGACTGCCATGGGTCCGGGCGCGGAGTTGTTCCGCGGACACATGCACAACACCCGCGTGTTCAAGGTGATGGCGACCGTGCTGGGGCTGGCCGGCAAGTAGTCCAGCTGTTATCGATCACGAATTTGTGTCTCAGGCGACGGGCCCCTTCGGCGGTCCCTCGCATCCATGGTCGAGTGCCCTGGCGCGCTTCTTGAACCTGTCCGGTCAGACAGCAAGAGGCGAAGCAGGCAATGGACCGCATCTTCCACGAGTGGCAAGACCAGAATGCAGCCGAGTTCGGCCGGCAACCGCTGCTGCTTAAGCATAGGCTGCACCAGAGTGATCTGTTTTCGGACGACAAACTCGCCCAATTGATCGAGGCGACGCCCCGCGACCGGTATCACGTCAATACGACGCCCCATGATGAGACAAACCCTCGCGCCTGGCGCGAAGGCGATCTCGGCGGGCTTTCCGGCCGGCAGGTTCTGCAGTCGATCTACCACGGCAATATCTGGGTGCACCTGAAGCGCGTTCAGGAAACCGATGGCGCGTTCGCCGGCCTGCTGGATACGATTTTCGAGGAACTGCATGCCCGGGTGCCGGGCTTCAAGAGCTACAAGCGCTCGATGAGCGTGCTGATCTCGTCGCCCCGCCTCAACGTCGCCTACCATGCCGATGTGCCGGGCCAGAGTCTGTGGCAGGTGCGCGGGCAGAAACGGGTGTGGATCTATCCGGCGCAAGCGCCCTATTTGCCCCAGACCGCAATCGAGAAGATCGTGCGCAAGACGGCCAAGGACACCGATCTCGTTTACCAGCCGAGCTATGATGCCGGCGCGCGCATCCTCGATCTGACGCCCGGCATGATGGCGACGTGGCCGCTCAACTGTCCACACCGGGTGGTCAATGCCGATTGCGTCAACGTCTCATTCACGACCGAGCACTGGACCGACGAATTGCGTGCGCACTACGTCGTGAACTATGCCAACGCGCTGCTACGCGATCTGGTCGGCGATCGGCCGTTGGCACGATCGACCTCGGGGCCGGGCTACCTTGCACGACTGGCGCTCGCCGGTGCCCACAAGACCCTGATGCCCGAGCCCAAGCAGGCCAAGCGCATGACGATCGATTTCCGCGTTGATCCCGAGGCCCCGGAGGGTTTTCGCACGATCGCACCCGTCCAAATCGGAGCGTGACGTTATGCCGGCCAGCCGTGGCGTCCTTCGGGTCGAGGTTGCGCGCACGCGCGCCGAGCTTGGCGCAATCGCCGCGGCCTGGTCCGCGCTCGACGGACGTGCGACCGGTGCGACCGGCTTCCAGTCCTATCATTGGTGCAGCACGTGGCTCGACGCTTGCGATGCATGCGGCCGGCCGGAAGAGTTCCGAATTCTGACGGTGCGGGTTGGCGACGATCTGGTCATGCTGCTGCCGCTGGCGATCGAGCGGTCGTGGGGCACTCGCATTCTGCATTGGCTCGGCGAACCCTTGGCCCAGTACGGCGATGCGCTGTGCGAACCGGACGAAGACTTCGCCCGGTGGCTTGATGCAGCCCAACAGGAAATTGCCCGCTGGCGCGACATCGACGTCGTGCGCTTTGTCCGTCTGCGCGATGACGGGGCGCTGCGTCACGCCAACATCGTCAGGAATTCGCGCTACCAGGAAACGCAGGTGGCGCCATTCGTGCGGCTTTCGACGGCGACGGGTGGCGGGTGGCTCAGTAACCGCAAGAAGAGCCTGCGGCGGCGCATGAAGCGGCTGCATGCCATGGGCGAGGTTTCCTTTGCGCTGCTGGATGATCCAAGCGACCGCCTCGAGGCCGCCGAAACCGCCTTGCGATTGAAGCACGTGTGGCTGACCAGCAAAGGCATGATCAGTTTCGGGCTGTCCCACAAGGCAACGCACGCGTTCGTTCTGGCCGCGGCCGAGCGCGGGCTGCTGAAGGTGGCAGTCCTGCGCGTTGGCGATCGCGTCGCCGCTGTCGAGCTCGGTTTCACCTGCGGCACGACCTATCGCTCGCTGATCGGCAGTTATGATCCCGAGTTCGCTGAAGGGTCGCCGGGCCACATGCTGATCGGCCATATGCTCGACCACTGCGCCAGCCTTGGGCTCGACACCTATGATTTCCTGGCGCCGAACGACGGTTACAAGGAGGAATGGGCGACCGGTGGGACGACGGTCACCTCGGGTTTCCATGCTGTGACCGCGAAGGGCGCCGCCGCGGCATTCGCGATGGGCGGTCTTCGGCCTCTGGCCCGGCAAACCTTTCGGGCCGCGCCCGCCTGGTGTCGCAGCGCGATCACGCGGCTCGCACCCCGCACGGCTGGATAAGCCGCGGCGTCAAGACCAAACGGAACCCGGTTCGGCACAGTCCGGAGCGTTTGCAAATTATTCACCATTTCAGTTGCCTGTACCGAGTGCCAGCATGCAATTTTTACCTCAGCGGAGACTATGCGGCGCAACGATGGTCAGTATCGGTTGTTTGCATGCGCGGCGGGTTCAGCAAGGATCGGGATCAGCAGCTTCTGGCGGAGCTGACGGATCTCGCCCGCAACGGGCCCAAGATCTCGAAGGTCGACGCGGTAGGGAACGCGGAGCAGCGTTGGCAGACGGTCCGCGGCTACCCGTATCTCGCCATCGGCGCTCTCCTGTTCCTGTCGACCGCTGGCGCTGGCATCCTGTGCCGCATGGGCTCCATCGCCTATCCGGCCCTGGCCGTGCTTGCCGTCGGTCTCATCTATGGCGTGGTGCGGCTCAACCAGATGCATAGGCGCGCCTTCGTCGAGCGTGAGATGGCCGGCGGCACGAGCGAGCGCGACGCGATCAAGCTCTATGAGAGCAAGTACAGCAGCGATTGAGTTGTGGCACGTTGGATAGTAGCAGTATACGGTAGGTATTAACTCAGACCGAAACAATTACAGATGGGCTGCATTCCAGAGCTGAAAGTTTCAAAATTGGAGGGCTTGCAATCAGACCTGTAGTGCCATTGGTTTGCAATACCCTTGCAGTGGCCTGGGCCATCGCGTTGCTCGTCAACTGTTCAGCGGCGTTGGCGCAGGAGCCTGAGTTAAATGAGGACGTGCAGCGCCTGTGTCCGATCATGTCGCCTCAACTCGCACGACAAGTCGCAGAAAAGGTAAAGGGTCAAGGGGCCTGCGTCGTATCGTGCAGTGGATGTGGTTGCAAGGGTGGGCCTGGATACAGGGGACCTCGAGGCTGTATCGGCTGGTCTCAGTTCATTTCAGTTTGTGGCCCCCCGCCGCATGCGGGCTGCACACGAGAATGCGCGCCGGTCCAGCCAACATGCACTGGCCGTGCGTGGGTGAAGGAATTCGCTGCTTCGCTGGGTCTGGCCGTTAGTTTCGCCGCCGGAGAAGCAAAGCGCAAAACAAGTGAGCCGCAGATCCCCGAACCGATTGGACCAAAGCCGCCTGTACAATGACATCTCCGCGGATACAAAGTCGGCACCTAGCATTCAGGCGGAGATGACTGCGATGATTGCTGTCCAACCTAGCCGTCAACAAATTCTGAAACGCTGGCCCGTTGACCGGTTTGTGCGCCAGCAGGTCTCACGCTTGGCATCGACAGTCTGCTGATCGCTGCTGGCAAGCAGCAATGATTGTGCAGGTAGAAAATGAGCATGAGCCTGTGCCGATGCGGAAACGACAAAGGCAACAAGAATGATAGCGCGCAGCATGGACACTCTCCCTTCGCGACATTCGGTATACGATAGTTGACGACTGGCGACAGAGCAAGCCGCGACTCAAACATCAACTCCGTCGCCCCTGTGCCTTCCGCAATGCCGCAGCCAGCGCGCTCTCGCCGGCCGGTTCCGGCTTCTTCGGAATGGGCGCGCCCGGGCGGTGCGTTCCGCCACCGCTCGGTGCCTGCGCTGGCCGAGCGCCTGCTGCATGGCCGGCTGCAATCGCGCCTGACTTCATCGTCAGTGCAATGCGCTTGCGGGCGGCATCCACTTCCTTGACGCGCACCTTAACCACGTCGCCGGCCTTCACGACCTCGCGCGGGTCTTTCACGAAGCGGTCGGACAACTCCGAGATATGGACGAGGCCGTCCTGGTGCACGCCCACGTCGACGAAGGCGCCGAAGGCTGCGACGTTGGTCACCACGCCTTCCAGCTGCATGCCGGGCTTGAGATCGGAAATCTTTTCCACGCCGTCCTGGAACGTCGCGGTCTTGAACTCGGGCCGCGGGTCACGGCCAGGCTTTTCCAGCTCGGCCAGGATGTCGGTGATGGTTGGTATGCCGAACTTTTCGTCGGCGAACTGCTTCGGCTGCAGTGATTGCAAAAACGCCCGGTCGCCGATCATGGCCTTCAGCGGTTTCTTGGTCGCCTCGGCGATCTTTTCGACGAGGCTGTAGGCCTCCGGGTGCACGGCCGAGCCATCGAGCGGATTGGCCCCGTTCATGATGCGCAGGAAGCCCGCCGACTGCTCGAATGCCTTCGGCCCGAGGCGCGGCACCTTCTTGATGGCAGCCCTGGTCTTGAACGCGCCGTTCTCATTGCGGAAGGCGACGATGTTGCCGCTGATCGTCGTGTTCAGCCCGGCGACGCGGGCGAGCAGGGCCGCCGACGCCGTGTTCACATCGACGCCGACCGCGTTCACGCAGTCCTCTACCGCCGCATCGAGCGAGCGGGCGAGGCCCGACTGGTCCACATCGTGCTGGTACTGGCCGACGCCGATCGCCTTCGGCTCGATCTTGACGAGTTCGGCGAGTGGGTCCTGCAGGCGGCGCGCGATCGACACGGCGCCGCGCAAGCTCACGTCAAGATCGGGGAACTCCAATGCAGCGATTTCGGATGCCGAATAGACCGAGGCACCGGCCTCGCTCACCATCACCTTGGTGAGCTTGAGTTCAGGCATCTTCGCCATGACATCGGCGACCAACTTGTCGGTCTCGCGGCTGGCGGTGCCGTTGCCGACCGACACCAGCTCCACTTTGTGCTTCAGGCACAGCGTGGCAATGGCGGCCATCGATCCCTGCCAGTCGCGGCGCGGCTCGTGCGGATAGATCGTGTCGGTTGCAACCACCTTGCCGGTGGCGTCGACCACGGCGACCTTCACGCCGGTGCGAATGCCGGGATCGAGCCCCATGGTGGCGCGCGGACCGGCGGGCGCCGCCAGCAGCAGATCCTTCAGATTCTTCGAGAACACGGAGATCGCCTCCGCGTCGGCGCGCTCCTTGAGCCGCGTCATCAGATCGCCTGACAGGGAGGGATGCAGCTTGGCCTTCCAGGCGAGCCGCACCGTATCGGCGAGCCACTTGTCGGCGGCGCGCCCGCGATCCGCGATCCCGAACGCCGACATGATTTTTCCGCCTGCCGGGTGCGGCTGCTTGTCGTCGGCGCGGGCCACGTCGAGTTCCAGATCAAGGAACCCCTCATTGCGGCCGCGCAGCATGGCAAGAACCCGATGCGAGGGCAGGTCCTTCATCTTCTGCGAGAAATCGAAGTAGTCGGCGAACTTGGCACCTTCAGTGGCCTTGCCCTCGATCAGCTTCGATACCGCCAGCCCTGTGTTCCAAAGCCAGTCGCGCAACTCGCCGACGAGCTTCGGCGTCTCGCCGATGCGTTCGATCAGGATGTGGCGCGCGCCGTCCAGCGCCACCTTCACGTCGGCTACGCCCTTCTCTGGGTTCACATACGTCGCCGCCTCGGATTCAGGCTTGAGCGCCGGGTTGGCCAGCAGCGCGTCGGTCAGCGGTTCGAGACCGGCTTCGCGGGCGATCATCGCTTTCGTGCGCCGCTTGGGCTTGTGCGGCGCATAGAGATCCTCGAGGTCGACCTTGGTGCCGGCACCGTTGATCGCCAGCGCCAGTTCGGGCGTCAGCTTGCCCTGCTCGTCGATCGACTTCAAAACCGTGGCGCGCCGGTCTTCGAGTTCGCGCAGATAGGTGAGGCGTTCGTCGAGGTTGCGCAGCTGCGTGTCGTCGAGCCCGCCGGTCTTTTCCTTGCGATAGCGCGCGATGAACGGCACCGTCGAGCCCTCGGCCAGCAATTCGACGGTCGCCGTCACCTGGGCCAGCTGCACACCCAATTCCCGGGCGATCAGGGCGGCGATCTTGGTTTCGGTGACGGGGGTCATTGGGGCGCCGGCTCCTCGTGGATTGGGCACTCTTGGTACCACTCGCGCGCCTGCGAATGAAGGCGCCGGCGGCGTTGTTCACAAGGGGAAAGTCGGGGGTGACTGATTGCGCAGTGGGCCGGCGCAATCTGCCGGCGCCGCAGGTTTGTCGCTTGCCACCCGCGATCGGCGAGCGTTCGGCGGCACCTGATTCTGGCACCTGCACGTCCGCTGCCGTCACTATTCGCTAGGCCCCCGCCCCCTACGGCTTCCAGTTCTTGGCGGCTGCCTGGACGGCTGCGACGTCGAACTGGTTGATCTCGTCGACGAGGTCGTTGCTGATGAGGTCGGTGGCCTTGGCATTTTCCTTCAGCACGCCGGCTTTCACCAGCCAATCGAGATAGGCCTGGTAGTTGGCCGGCACGCTCTCGCCCCACTTGCTGGCGCCGCCCGCTTCGAGCTTCCAGTTGCGGCTGCGGGCCGACAGCACCGCGATGTCGTCTTTCAGTGCGGTCGCCTCGTCCTTGCCGAGCGACTTTGCCTGCGGGAAGACCTCCCAGAACATGCGGACGGCGGCCTCGGGGTTGGCGATCGCGAACATCGATCCCATTGCGTAGCCCTTGGCGACCGCGACCGCATCCTTGCGCCGCGCCGCCAGCGTCTCGTCGAGCGCAATGATGCCGTTCGAGGGAAACTTTGAAATCTCCGACGTGTCGAGCAGCCGCAGCTTGAAGCCGGTGTTTTCCACCATGGCGTATTGCGTGTCGAACTGCGACAGCGCGTCGACCTGCTTCGAGCGCATCAGGGCGGCTGTCTGTGCGCCTTCGCCGGCGACCACGATCGACACGTCCGTGTCGGGGTTCATGCCCTGGGCCGCCACCAGCGCGCGGGCGACGATGAGGCCGGCCGAACTCATGGCGGTGAGACCGATCTTCTTGCCGCGCAGGTCGGCGATGGTCTGGATCGGGCTGTCGGCCGGCACCGCGAAGCCGTAAATGTAGCCCTGGTAGGCGGTATAGAAATTCTTCGCCTTCACGCCTTGGGTACTAATGACCGCCAGCGGCTCGATCGAGGGCACCGCGAACAGCACATCCTTGGTCGCGACGGCCTTCACGCAATCGCCCGACCCGGCCATGGGCACGAGGTCGACCTTGACGCCGTCCTTGGCATACCAGCCCATCTTGGTCGCCACCGCGAAGGGCACCCCGCCAGCTGCTGAAATGGTCTTGGCACAAAAGCCGACGCGAATCGGGGTTTGGGCGGCGGCAGGCGCCGCAAGCACGGTGGCGATTACAATGCCGACGGCTGCGGCAATCAGGGATTTCAGTTGAAATGTGGGCATGGTCGCCTCCGGTTTCAGCAGCGCAGGTTCGATTTCATGGCTTCCAGTTCCGGGCCTGTGCCTGGATCTCGGCCATATCGAAGGTATTGATCTCGTCGATCAGGTCGTTGGTGACGAGGTCGGTCGCGATGGCCTTGTCCTTGAACACACCGGCCTTGAACAGCCAGTCGAGATAGGCCTGGTAGTTGGCGATGACACTCTCACCCCATTTCGTGGCGCCGCCCGCTTCCAGCCGCAAGTTGCGGATCCGCGCCAACAGCACGTGCATGTCGTCCTTGAGTGCGACCGCCTCTTCCTTGCCGAGGGATCTCGCGTGCGGATAAATTTCCCAGAAGATGCGTACGGTAGCCTCGGGATTGGCCATGGCGAACACCGTGGCCATGGCATAGCCCCGGGCCACCGCGATCGCCTCCTTGCGGCGGGAGACGAGGGTCTCCTCCAGCGCGACAAATCCATTCGAGGGGAATTTGGCGATCTCTATCGAGTCGAGGAAGCGCAGCTTGATGCCGGCGTTCTCGACCAGAGCATACTGCGTGTCGAACTGTGACAACACGTCGATCTGCTTGGTGCGAAGGAGTGCTGCGGTCTGCCCACCCTCGCCGGCAACGACGATCGATACGTCCTTGTCGGGGTCCATGCCGTCCGCTGTGACGAGCGCGCGCGTCACGATCAGGCCCGCCGAGCCCATGGAGATCAGACCGATCTTCTTGCCGCGCAGGTCGGCGATGGTCTTGATCGGGCTCTCAGCCGGCACGGCGAACCCATAGATGTTGCCCTGGTAGGCGGTATAGAAGTTCTTGACCTTCACGCCTTGCGGCCGGATCACGGCAAGCGGCTCGATCGAGGGAATCGCGAACAGCACATCCTTGGTTGCCACCGCTTTCACGCAGTCGCCGGAACCCGCGATCGGCACCAGATCGATCTTGATGCCCTCTTTGGCGAACCAGCCGAGCTTTGTCGCCACCGCAAAGAAGCCAGCCGCGGCGGCTGTCATGGTCTTCGAGCAAAAGCCGACGCGAATGGCTGTTTGGGCTTCGGCCGACGGAGCGGACATCGCGGCGAGCAACACGGCGATGCCGCCGGCAGCCAGTGATTTCAGCGAGTTGCCTTTCACGTGCCGGGCTCCTTCCTGAGGGACGTATTGGTGGCACGCGGCGCATCCCAGAACAGCACGCGACGGCGCAGTCTTGTGATCAGCCCGTTGAGGATGAGCCCGATCACCGACAAGATCAGCAGCACGCCGAATTGGCCAGCCACGTCCAGATTAAAGTTCATGCTCTGGATCAGCACGCCAAGACCTTGCTCGGCGCCCACGAATTCAGCGACAATGGCGCCGATCAGCGCAAAGATCATTGCGATCTCGAGGCCGGCGAAAATATAGGGCATGGCGTTCGGCAACTGCAGCATCCAGAAGATCTGCCAGCGCGACGCGGCCAGCGACCGCAGCAGATTGACGCGATCTTCGTCCGCCGAGCGCAGGCCGACGATGGTGTTGACCATCAGCGGAAAGAACGCGACCAGGGCGGCGTTGATCACCTTCGACGTCAAACCGAGGCCGAACCACACGACGATGAGCGGCGCGAGCGCCACCTTCGGCATTGCCTGGAACATCACGATGAAGGGGTAGAGAAAGTATTCGACGCGGCGGCTGAGTGCCACGGCAGTGCCGAGGATGAACGCGAGCATCGTGCCGAGCGTGAAACCCATGAAGGTTTCGGCCAAGGTCACGCCAGCGTGCTTTATGTATATGCCCGACTGCAGGCCGCGCCACAGCCCGGCAAAGATGCTGCTTGGCGGCGGCAGGATGTAGGGGGCAATTTCAAAATGGCGCACTCCGGCTTCCCAGGCGCCGAGGACCACGGCAACCAGCACCAGCCGCAGCGTCAGCCCCGTCGTGCCCCTGGTGATGGCATGGCTCACAGCGCGCCCCCGGTGGCGTTGAGCGCGGCCCGGATCTGGCGCACGTAGATGCCGAACCCTTCGGTGTTGACGACGTCGAGCGCGCGCGGCCGCGGCAGTTCGATATTGAGCACTGCGCCGATTTTGCCCGGCCGCGGCGTCATGACGAGGACGCGGTCGGCCAGGAATACGGCTTCCGCGATCGAATGGGTGATGAACACGATGGTCTTGCGCCGCTCCATCCAGATGCGCTGCAGTTCGATGTGCATCGTCTCACGCGTCATGGCGTCGAGCGCGCCGAACGGCTCGTCCATGAGCAGGAGAGCTGGATCATGGATCAGCGCCCGCACCAGCGACACGCGCTGCTGCATGCCGCCCGACAACTCGCGCGGGTAGCGGCCTTCGAAGCCTTCGAGACCGACGAGCTTGAGCAGGTCGAGCGCCCGCGCCCGCATGGCTTTGCGATTGAGCCCCTGCACATGTACCGGCACTTCGGCGTTGGCAAGCACCGTGCGCCAGGGAAACAGCACCGGTGATTGGAACACCACGCCGATATCGCGCCTGGGACCGGTGATCGCCGAGCCGGCCAGCAGGGCTTGGCCCTGGGTCGGCGGCATCAGGCCGGCGAGAATGCGCAGCAGTGTCGATTTTCCGCAGCCGGACGGTCCGACGATCGACACGAACTCACCATCGCGTACGGCGAAGTCGATGTCGGTCAAGGCGTGGACGGCATCGGCGCCATCGCCGTAGCGCAGCGACAGATTCCGCACGGCAATCTGCTCGGTGCTGCTGGCGAGCGGCCTTGGCTCAGCGGGACTGCGCCCCCGCGCTTCAACTGTCCCGTGCACTGAACCCTCCGGGGGCCGCCAACTGTCAGGTGGCCTCTTGTTTCCCGTTAGTTTCATCCGGGATTATTGTCTGGTCAAGGGTAGCACAAACAAACACATGTTGCGTGATCGTAGCGTCGCTATTCAGCCGCAACCGGACTGCCGTGTGTTTCACTCGTCGACCGCGTCGGCTTGCTACGCTTGAAGCGCTGCGACAGTTCCTCGAACAGCAGGTAAATCGCCGGCGTGATGTACAGGGTCAAGAGCTGCGATACGGCGAGGCCACCGACCACCGCGAGGCCCAGCGGCTGGCGCAACTCGGCACCGGCGCCGTAGCCGACCGCGATCGGCAGGGTTCCAAACAGTGCCGCCATCGTCGTCATCATGATCGGGCGGAAGCGCAGCAGGCAGGCCTCGCGAATGGCTGCCTCCGGTGTGGCACCTTGCGCTCGCGCCTCGATTGCGAAGTCAACCATCATGATCGCGTTTTTCTTGACGATGCCGATCAGCAACAGGATGCCAATCATGGCAATGATCGAAAGCTCGGTGTCATACCAGTAGAGCGTCAGCAGCGCGCCGAGGCTCGCCGATGGCAGGCCGGACAGGATGGTGATCGGGTGGATGAAGCTTTCGTAGAGAATGCCGAGCACGATATAGATGGTGATCACGGCGGCCAGGATCAGTAGCGGCTGGTCGCGGAAGCTGTCCTGGAACACCTGGGCGGTACCGGCGAACTGGCCATTGATGGTTGCTGGCATGCCAATCTGGCGCTCGGCGTCGGCCATGGCGGTGACCGCTTCGCCGAGCGTGAAACCGGGTGCCAGGTTGAACGTGACCGTCACCGCCGGCAGCTGGCTCTGCCGGGCGACCGCGATGGGCCCGGCGCCGAGTGTGACCGTGGCCAGAGTGTCTAGGCGAACCAGCTGAGCCGTGGTCGATTTGACGTAGATGCGTGACAGTGCGCTTGGATCGAGCAGCAGCGCCTTGTCGGCTTCCAGGATCACGGAATAGTCGTTGGCAGCGGTGAACACGGTGGCGATCTTGCGCGAGCCGAAAGCTGAATACAACGTCGAGCGCACCGCTTCGTTGGTGACGTTGTAGCGGGCGAGCGCATCGCGATCGATCGCGATCGTGACCTGGCGCGCACCAAGCTGCAGGTCGGTTGTCACATCGGCGAAACCGGCCGTGCGCTTGACCTGGTCGGTCAGCTTGGTCGCAAAAGCGTAGAGCAACTCCTGGTCGACACTGGACAAAGTGTATTGGAAGGCCGACGCACCGGCCCGGCTGCCGATGCGAATGTTCTGCAGCGGCTGCGGGAAGGCACGGATGCCCGTGAGCGTGGCGAGGCGCACACGCAGCCGGTTCTGCACGTCGGTGATGGTTGCGTTGCCGGCGCGCTCGTGGCGTGGCTTCAATTGGGTGAAAACCGTGCCGCGGTTGAGCGTCGGATTGAAATTGCCGGCCGCCACATTGGAGTTGACGTAGAGCACATCTGGGTCGCTGCGAATGACCTCGGCGACGCGGCGCTGGCGCTCCAGCATGCCCTGGAACGAGATGTCGGGTGCGGCCTCGGTGCGCACCAATAGGATGCTGGTATCTTCGACCGGCAGGAAGCCCTTCTTGACGACGCCGAACAGCGAGACCGTCGCCCACACCGTGCCGAGCGTCATCAGGATCATCAGCCAGCGCGCCTTCAGCGACCAGTCGAGGGTGATGCGGTAGCCCGCCGCAAACGCGTCATATCCCGCTTCGAACCCGCGACTGACGAGGCCCGGTTTGTTGTCGTGGTGCGAACTGAGCATGCGGGCGGCGAGCATCGGCGTCAGTGTCAGCGAGATAAAGCCCGACAGCAGGATCGCAATCGAGATGGTGGCTGCGAACGAGAAGAAAAAGCGCCCGACCACGCCGCCCATGAACAAAATCGGGATAAAGACGGCGACCAGCGACACCGTGATCGAGATCACCGTGAAGCCGATTTCTTTGGCGCCCCTGATGGCGGCCTCGAAGGGCTTCATGCCCTGCTCGATATAGCGCACGATGTTTTCGAGCACGACGATCGCATCATCGACGACGAAGCCGAGGGCGAGGGTGAGCGCCAGCAGCGTCACGTTGTCGAGCGAAAAGCCGAGGACGGCCATGCCAGCGAACGTGCCGATGATCGACAATGGCAAGGCAATGGCCGGAATGATGGTCGCCCGCCACGTGCGCAGGAAGGCGAGAATCACGAGAATGACGAGCACGGCGGTCAGCAACAGGGTTAGCTGCACGTCGTGCACGCTGTCCTTGATCGATTCGGACCGGTCGCTGAGGATTGTCAGCTGGATGGTCGGCGGCAGTTCGGCCTGAAACTTCGGCACCAGCGCGCGTACCGCATTCGTTACAGCCACCGTATTGGCATCGGGCTGGCGCTGCACCGACAGCGAAATCGCGCGCTTGCCCTGCAGTTCGGCGCGCGCTTCCTCGTTCTCGACCGAGTCCTCAACCTTCGCCACGTCTTGCAAGCGAACCGGCGCGCCATTCTTCCAGGCGATGATCACCGGTTTGAAGTAGGCGGCCGTCGGCTCCGCCGACTTGGTTTCAAGGACGTAGATCTGCCGGTCGGTGCGGATCGAGCCGAGCGGCGACACCGAGGTCAGGGCACTGACCGACGTGCGGATCTCGTCGATGCCGATGCCGCGGGCGGCGAGCGCATCGAGGTCGAACTTGATGCGCACCGCGCGCTTCTGGGCACCATTGATGTTGATTTGCGCGACGCCCGGCAAGGTCGAGATGCGCGGGCTCATCACCTTGTCGGCGAACTCGTTCATCACCTGCGCCTGGGCCGTATCCGAGGTCAGGGCGAGGAAGATGACGGGGCTGTCGGCCGGATTGACCTTGCGGAAGCTTGGCGGCGCGGAAATCTCCGACGGCAGGCGCGATGTGGCGACCGAGATCGCCGATTGCACATCGAGGGCTGCCGCATCGATATTGCGCGTGAGTTCGAACTCGAGCGTCACCGAGGTCTGCCCTTCGACACTCGTCGAGGTGATATCCTTGATGCCGGCGATCGTTGCGAACTGACGCTCCAGGGGCGCTGCGACCGAGACCGCCATGGTGTCGGGGCTCGCGCCCGGCAGCTGGGCCGTGATCGTGATGGTTGGCACGTCGATGCGCGGGATGGCCGCAATCGGCAGCTGGCGATAGCCGACGAGCCCGGCCAGCAGCAAAGACGCCATCAGCAGCGTCGTCATGACCGGGCGGCGGATGCAAAGCTCTGACAGACCCATCGGGTTCAGCTCCGGCCGGGAACGGGGATCGGGGATTTGGCTTCCGGGGCGCCGCCCTTCTTGGCTTTCGCCTCGGGTGCAGCGGTCGCATCTGGCTTGGGTTCTGACTTGGCCTCGGGTGCTTTTTTCGTGTCCGCAGCAGGTTTTGCCTCCGGCACCGTCACTGTGGTGCCGGTCGCGATCCGCAGCTGGCCATCGGTCACCACCCGCTCGCCAGCCTTGAGGCCCGAGGCGACAAAGGCCGTCTGGCC
The DNA here is from genome assembly GCA_021730785.1 of Hyphomicrobiaceae bacterium. Lineage (GTDB taxonomy): Bacteria > Pseudomonadota > Alphaproteobacteria > Rhizobiales > Hyphomicrobiaceae > JAKFWF01. The sequence continues at coordinate 3,484 of JAKFWF010000031.1, read as the reverse complement.
GATGATGCGCTCCACCGTCACTTCACGCGGGGCAACCTTGTTGTCGGCCCCGATCACCCAGGCGATCATGCCCTGTTGGGCAGGCAATACCGCACTGGCCGGGACCGCCGGCATGTTGCGCTTCACTTCGACCGTCAGATCGACCTCGACCGCCAGGCCCGGCCACAGGGCCTCGTCGGCGTTGGCGCTGATGACCTTGGCGGTCACGGTGCCGGTTGTCTTGTCGACCTGATTGTCGACGAACGTGAGATCGCCACTGACGCGCAAGGGCTTTGAGCCCGGCACCACCACCTCGGCCTTGGCGCCGCGCTTCAGCGCGTCGCGCAATACGGTGAGTTCGGTCTGCGGCATGGCGAAGCTGACGACGATCGGCCTGATCTGGTTCAGCGTGACAAGGGCCACCGGGTCGGCCGCCCGCACGTTGGTGCCGAGCTTGGCCGTCAGACTGCCGGTGCGCGCCGTGATCGGTGCCCGGATTGCGAGATAGTCGAGTTGGGTTTTCTGCACGTCGAGCGCGGCCTTGCCGGCAGCAATGCTGGCCTTGAGCGCCCCCACTGCGGCCTTGGCGGTGTCCAGCGAGGCCTCGGACGTGATCTTCTTCAGCAGCAGCGTTTCGCGGCGCGAGAGCACGGCCTCCGCATCGGACATGCTGGCGACGTCCTTGGCGATGTTGGCTTCCGCCTGGGCCATCTGCGCCCTGACCAGCCGATCGTCCAGCTGGAACAGCACCTGGCCTTCGCTGACGAGGTCGCCTTCCTTGAAGCCGACCGAAACGATCTGACCATCGACGCGCGTGCGCACGGACACCGAGGCCAGCGCCTCGACACTACCGGCAGCCGACAGGATGATCGGCATGTCCTGCTCGACAACCATGGCCGCCGTGACGGGCACCGATTGGGGCCCGCGCTTTTGGGCGGCCTTGTCCTTGGTGGTGGCGGCAGGCTTGGCGGCCGCCAGATCGCCGATCTTGACGCCGGTCGCCGTTTCGACCTGCTGCCGGGCCTCACGAACTTGCGGAAACTGCGCTTCCAGCCGGTCGCGCGCATTCGGCAACAGCACCACCACGGCGCCGGCTGCAATTACTGTGAGTAGAAGAAACAACGCGAACTTGCGCATGCCCGATCCGCCGTTCAGCTGTCAGTCGACCCACGAGTACGCCTTCCCGGCCATGGAAGCAAGGAACGCGGGTGTGACCGGCCGAGCTGAAATGAGTTCAGTCATGGCCGAGCAAGAGGTAGTGATCATCGACCGGCCTGCGGCGGTATGAGCGCCGTCGCCGGTCGACGTTCGTTCACACCTTCTTCTCCAGCACGTTGACCCGCACATGCAGCTCCTTCAGCTGCTTCGGCGTCGCCTCGGCGGGTGCGCCCATAAGCAGGTCGTTCGCCTGCTGGTTCATCGGGAACAGAGCGACTTCGCGCAGGTTCTTCGTGCCGCACAGCAGCATCACGATGCGGTCGATGCCGGCCGCCATGCCCCCGTGCGGCGGTGCGCCGTACTGGAACGCCCGGTACATGCCGCCGAACCGCTCTTCCACCGTCTCCGGCGGATAGCCGGCGATGCCGAATGCCTTCACCATGGCCTCGGGGATGTGATTGCGGATGCCGCCCGAGGCAATCTCGAAGCCGTTACAGACGATGTCGTACTGGTAGGCCTTGAGCGCGAGAATCTCATCTTGCGTCTTGGCGGCCTCCAGCGCCTTCAGCCCGCCCTGGGGCATCGAGAACGGGTTGTGCGAGAAGTCGATCTTCTTGTCTTCGTCGTTGTACTCGTATTGGGGGAAGTCGACGATCCAGCACAGCTTGAACTGGTTTTCCTCGATCAGCTTCAACTCGCGGCCGATCTGGTCGCGCGCAAGGCCGGCGAACTTGTAGAACTTGGCCGGGTCGCCGGCGGCGAAGAATACGGCATCGCCGGTCTTCAAACCCGTCTGCGCCTGGATGGCTGCAGCACGTTCCGGGCCGATGTTCTTGGCGACAGGACCGGCGCCGGCAGCGCCTTCCTCGTCCCGCCAGAAGATGTAGCCCAAGCCCGGCTGCCCTTCCTTCTGCGCCCAGCCGTTCATGCGGTCGCAGAAGGCGCGGGACCCACCGGTTGGCGCTGGGATCGCCCAGACGCGGACCTTGGGGTCCTTCTCGATCATGCCGGCAAACACCTTGAAGCCGCTGCCACGGAAATGCTCCGTCACGTCCGACATTTCAATCGGGTTGCGCAGATCGGGCTTGTCCGAGCCGTATTTGGCGATTGCCGTGTCGTAGGGAATGCGCGGCCAGGCCTTGGTCACCGGCTTGCCCTTGGCGAACTCCTCGAACACGCCGGTCATCACCGGCTCCATGGTCGAAAACACGTCTTCCTGCTCGACGAAGCTCATCTCCACGTCGAGTTGGTAGAACTCGCCAGGCAGGCGATCGGCGCGCGGGTCCTCGTCGCGGAAGCAGGGTGCGATCTGGAAATAGCGGTCGAAACCCGACATCATCAGCAGCTGCTTGTACTGCTGCGGTGCCTGCGGGAGGGCGTAGAACTTGCCGGCATGAATGCGCGAGGGCACCAGGAAGTCGCGCGCACCCTCAGGTGACGAGGCGGTGAGAATCGGCGTTGCGAATTCGTTGAAGCCAGCACGGTCCATGCGAGCGCGGATCGATTTGATCACGGCCAGCCGGGTCATGATGTTGCGGTGCAAGGTCTCGCGCCGCAGGTCGAGGAAGCGATAGGTGAGGCGGAGGTCTTCCGGATACTCGGGCTCGCCGAACACTGGTACGGGCAGATCCTTGGCCTGACTCAGAACCTCGAGTTCGGTGGCCAGCACTTCGATTTCGCCCGTCGGCAATTCCTTGTTGTCGGTGCCGTCGGGGCGGCGGCGCACGGTGCCGTCGATCCGCACCACCCATTCGGAGCGCACCGCTTCAATGGCCTTGAACGCCGGGCTGTCCGTATCGGCCACGATCTGGGTGATGCCGTAGTGGTCGCGCAGGTCGATGAACAACAGGCCGCCATGGTCGCGCACGCGGTGTACCCAGCCCGACAGACGGACGCCTGCGCCGATGTCACCGATCCGCAGCGCCCCACAGGTGTGCGAGCGGTAGCGGTGCAGGGTAGCGGGCATTTTGCCCTCAGTCGTGGCCATGAGACAGCGTCCTTAGCGGTTGCAATATCGCAACGGCCGTAGAGCACATGCAGCGGAAAGGTTGTCAAGTTTGCGTGATGCCCTCCGCGAGCGACACAAGGCGTATACAGTGCAAGTGGCGAATTGTTTTTCAGTCATCAGATTTCTGGCCGCTGCCGGACTTTGGTGAATAACCTAGTGTTCCGTCACTGACTCTGGATTCCCATGGCTTGGCAAATCAGGCAAGCTGTGGGCATGAAAACAGCGATCACAGTTACGGCGGAAGACCGGGCGCGGCTCGAGCGAGCGATTGCGGATCGCAACACGCCGGCCAAGGTCGTGTGGCGGGCGCGGATCGTGCTCGGCACGGCCGACGGCGAA
>JAKFWF010000070.1 GCA_021730785.1 Hyphomicrobiaceae bacterium | reverse complement strand
GACCCTGATCGATCCGGCAACCGGCCTGCCGCCGGTCGACCCCGCAACCGGCCTGCCCGCCGATCCGGCGACCACAGCCCTCATCCCCGGCATCACCGCCCAGGATGGCGCGCCGATCACCCCCGTCGCCATCGCCACCTTCTTCGGCGATGTCGACACCAGCCAGGGCCCACCCGCCCTCACGGTCGACCCGGCCGCCCTGCCGCCCGGCATCACGTTTGATCCAGCGACCGGCACCTTCGCCGGCACCCCGACCCGTGATGCCAGCCAGGGCCACACCGGTACCGATCCCGCCGGCACCTACCGCGTCCCCGTCACCGCCACCGACCCGACCGGCGCCACCGTCACCACCTTCGTCACCTTCACCATTGGTAACCCGCCGCCGGTCGCCCAGAACGACGCCGCCACGGTCGCCGAGAACGCTCCGCTGTCGGGCTCCGTGGTCGCCGACAACGGCCGCGGCATCGACCGCGACGGTGCACCCGACAGCGATCCGATCCGCGTCGGCGGCGTCATCACCGGCACCGGCGTGCCCGTCGACGGCGTCGGCCTCGCGACCCCGGTCGCTGGTTCGGCCGGCGGCACCTTCGTCGTGCAGGGCGACGGCAGCTACGCCTTCACCCAAGGCACCGCCTTCGAGGACCTCGCCCCCGGCGAGACCCGCACCACCACCGTCACCTACGTGATCTATGACGACAACGGCGGCTCCGCCACCGCGACCCTCGCCGTCACCGTCACCGGCGTCAACGACGCCCCGACCCTGATCGATCCGGCAACCGGCCTGCCGCCGGTCGACCCGGCAACCGGCCTGCCCGCCGATCCGGCGACCACAGCCCTCATCCCCGGCATCGCTGCCCAGGATGGCGCGCCGATCACACCCGTCGCGATCGCCACCTTCTTCGGCGATGTCGACACCAGCCAGGGCGCACCCGCCCTCACGGTCGACCCGGCCGCCCTGCCGCCCGGCATCACCTTCGATCCGGCCACCGGCACGTTTGCCGGCACGCCGACCCGTGACGCCAGCCAGGGCCACACCGGCACCGATCCCGCCGGCACCTACCGCGTCCCCGTCACCGCCACCGATCCAACCGGCGCCACCGTCACCACCTTCGTCACCTTCACCATTGGTAACCCAGCCCCGGTCGCCCAGAACGATGTCGCCACGGTCGACGAGAACGATGCCCTCAGCGGCTCCGTGGTCGCCGACAACGGCCGCGGCATCGACCGCGACGGTGCACCCGACAGCGATCCGATCCGCGTCGGCGGCGTCATCACCGGCACCGGCGTGCCCGTCGACGGCGTCGGCCTCGCAACCCCGGTCGCTGGTTCGGCCGGCGGCACCTTCGTCGTGCAGGGCGACGGCAGCTACGTCTTCACCCAAGGCACCGCCTTCGAGGACCTCGCCCCCGGCGAGACCCGCACCACCACCGTCACCTACGCCATCTATGACGACAACGGCGGCTCTGCCACCGCGACGCTCGCCGTCACCGTCACCGGCGTCAACGACGCGCCGACCCTGATCGATCCGGCAACCGGCCTGCCGCCGGTCGACCCGGCAACCGGTCTGCCCGCCGATCCGGCGACCACAGCCCTCATCCCCGGCATCGCTGCCCAGGACGGCGCGCCGATCACCCCCGTCGCCATCGCCACCTTCTTCGGCGATGTCGACACCAGCCAGGGCGCACCCGCCCTCACGGTCGACCCGGCCGCCCTGCCGCCTGGCATCACCTTCGATCCAGCGACCGGCACGTTTGCCGGCACGCCGACCCGTGACGCCAGCCAGGGCCACACCGGCACCGATCCCGCCGGCACCTACCGCGTCCCCGTCACCGCCACCGATCCAACCGGCGCCACCGTCACCACCTTCGTCACCTTCACCATTGGTAACCCAGCCCCGGTCGCCCAGAACGATGTCGCCACGGTCGACGAGAACGATGCCCTCAGCGGCTCCGTGGTCGCCGACAACGGCCGCGGCATCGACCGCGACGGTGCACCCGACAGCGATCCGATCCGCGTCGGCGGCGTCATCACCGGCACCGGCGTGCCCGTCGACGGCGTCGGCCTCGCGACCCCGGTCGCTGGTTCGGCCGGCGGCATCTTCATCGTGCAGGGCGACGGCAGCTACGTCTTCACCCAAGGCACCGCCTTCGAGGACCTCGCCCCCGGCGAGACCCGCACCACCACCGTCACCTACGTGATCTATGACGACAACGGCGGCTCTGCCACCGCGACGCTCGCCGTCACCGTCACCGGCGTCAACGACGCGCCGACCCTGATCGATCCGGCAACCGGCCTGCCGCCGGTCGACACGGCAACCGGCCTGCCCGCCGATCCCGCAACCACAGCCCTCATCCCCGGCATCACCGCCCAGGATGGCGCGCCGATCACCCCCGTCGCGATCGCCACCTTCTTCGGCGATGTCGACACCAGCCAGGGCCCGCCCGCCCTCAGCGTCGACCCGGCCGCCCTGCCGCCCGGCATCACCTTTGATCCGGCGACCGGCACCTTCGCCGGCACGCCGACCCGTGACGCCAGCCAGGGCCACACCGGCACCGATCCCGCCGGCACCTACCGCGTCCCCGTCACCGCCACCGATCCAACCGGCGCCACCGTCACCACCTTCGTCACCTTCACCATTGGTAACCCAGCCCCGGTCGCCCAGAACGATGTCGCCACGGTCGACGAGAACGATGCCCTCAGCGGCTCCGTGGTCGCCGACAACGGCCGCGGCATCGACCGCGACGGTGCACCCGACAGCGATCCGATCCGCGTCGGCGGCGTCATCACCGGCACCGGCGTGCCCGTCGACGGCGTCGGCCTCGCGACCCCGGTCGCTGGTTCGGCCGGCGGCACCTTCGTCGTGCAGGGCGACGGCAGCTACGCCTTCACCCAAGGCACCGCCTTCGAGGACCTCGCCCCCGGCGAGACCCGCACCACCACCGTCACCTACGTGATCTATGACGACAACGGCGGCTCCGCCACCGCGACCCTCGCCGTCACCGTCACCGGCGTCAACGACGCCCCGACCCTGATCGATCCGGCAACCGGCCTGCCGCCGGTCGACCCCGCAACCGGCCTGCCCGCCGATCCGGCGACCACAGCCCTCATCCCCGGCATCACCGCCCAGGATGGCGCGCCGATCACCCCCGTCACCGTCGGCGCCTTCTTCGGCGATGTCGACACCAGCCAGGGGCCGCCCGCCCTCACGGTCGACCCGGCCGCCCTGCCGCCCGGCATCACGTTTGATCCGGCGACCGGCACGTTCGCCGGCACGCCGACCCGTGACGCCAGCCAGGGCCACACCGGCACCGATCCCGCCGGCACCTACCGCGTCCCCGTCACCGCCACCGATCCGACCGGCGCCACCGTCACCACCTTCGTCACCTTCACCATTGGTAACCCAGCCCCGGTCGCCGTTGACGATACGGCGAGGTCCGACCGCGGCCGCGCGATCACGATCGCCGTCCTCGCAAACGACCACGATGGTACGGGCGATACCGATCCATTGCGCGTGATCAACGCCCAGGCGACGAATGGCAGCGTCCAGATCAATGCCGACGGAACGTTGCAGTACCGGCCACGGTTGGGCTTCGTTGGCGAGGACGTGATCGTCTATCGCATCAGCGATGGCAACGGCGGGTTTGCCGAAGCTCGGGTCGTGGTCACCGTCACGCCGAACCCAATCGCGCTCTTGTACAACAGGTTTGGCAGCGAAACGCCCGTGCAGCCGATCGCGACAGTCTCTGGCGACCCCGTGGCGGTCGATCCGATCGTGGTTGGCACGGTCAACGGCATCAGGGGACTTGGCAGTATTGCGGCCAATGTGAACGCAACCAGCATCGGCAGCTCGGCGAATGCCGGTCTGGGCCAAGGCCTCATAGGCGAAACCCGGTTCGGGTTCGAGTCAGGAAGCCGCCTTTCGAGCCTGGACTTGTCATCCAGCATCCGCGGCCTCGATAGCTTCGATGTTCATGGCCTGAGCAACTTCTCGCTCAAGCTGAACTCGGCCGACCGTGCAACCACCGCCGTGATCGAGACGTTCGTTCGCAACCAAACCCTCATTGTCGTGCTTGCCGCGGAAGGCGCCCAGAGTGAAGCGGGTACCATCGAGTGGAAAGTGACACGGGCCGACGGGCGCCCGCTGCCGAAGTGGCTGGGTTTTGCCAGCGACCGCATGCTGATGGGCGAGCGGCCCGCCAACGAAGAAGCGATCGACTTGCGCGTCGTCGGCATCCGGCCCGATGGCTCGCTCGTCACCAACGAGGTGCGCATCCAAGCAGTAACCGGCGAGATCCAACCGCTGAAGATCGGCAAATCGGGCCTGCTGCTGCACCAGCCCTTCGTCGATCAGATCCGGGCGGAAGGGCATCTCAACGCTAAACAGCTCGCAGGCCTCGCAGAAGCCCTCGGCGGCTATCACTGATAGCTGCGAAGGGTCTGCAACGGCGGACGGCCATGATGCGCCGGCCGCCACAAAGCCAGGCAGACGGAAGTCTGCCGTGTCGATGCCATCTTGTCAGTGCAGTCGCGGGCGGCTAACTCGCCTGCGACACTCCAACATGGCAGCCCCGACATGCGCATTTCCTCCCCGATACCCGTCATCGTCGATTGTCCGCCGCAGATGGAAGCGGCGGTCAAATATGTGTTCGAAGGGGAATACGAGAGCCACCACTACGCAACAAACCTCGATATCCTCGATATCGGCGCCAACGTCGGCTCGTTCGCATTGTGGGCCGAACTGCGCTGGCCTGGCAGTAAAGTGCGCTGCTACGAGCCAAACCCGGGCACCTTTGCCTATCTGAAGCGCAACACTGCGGGACACGCTGGTATCACCTGCCACAATGCGGCATTGTTTCCAGGCGCCCGGCCGCGCGAACCGTTCTTCAGCCGCTATGATGGCGACGGTGAAGCCGGCCTTGCCTCCTACGCCACCGACACATTCCGCAGCGCCGTCATCACCGCGCCGTTCGAGGTCGACGTGGTCGATCCCGCGCGCATTGCCTCGGCCGATATCGTGAAAATCGACATCGAGGGCGGCGAGGCCGACGTTCTGGCGCACCTCGACTTGAGCGCGACGTCGCTGATCCTGATCGAGTTCCAGAACCGCCGCAACCGCCTCCGCATCCAGGAAACCCTGGGGCGTGCCAACTTCGAGGCGCTGCTCGACGAGGAATGCCCGTGGGACCCCATTCTCGACTACCGCGACTATCGCCAGGACCTCAAGGGCGATATCTATGGCCGGATGTTCTATGCCAGACGGGGACAAACCCGGCTGCGCCACCTGCCGGCGTGAACCCGTCAAGCGTCAGTCCTGGTCCGAGAAAGTTCCCAGCCGCCCCATGACACCCGCGCCGTCCTCAAAGCCTTCGGTCGGCACGGGCCTCGTCGCCCACGTGCGGAGCCTCGTTCAGGTGGAAGCCGCAGAAATCGCCGGACTGGTCTGGTCGGCCGCCTATTTCTTCTTTGTGCTGGCGGCCTACTACATTGTCCGCCCGATCCGCGAAGAAATGGGCGTGCGCGTCGGCCGCGAGGGATTGAACGTCCTGTTCACAGCCGTGTTTTTCGTCATGATCGCGGCCGTGCCGGTGTTTGGCTGGGTGGCGACCCGGTTCAAGCGATCCGCCGTGATCCCGATCGTCTATGTGTTCTTCATCGCCAATCTTGCGCTGTTCTGGGGCGCCTTCAGCGCGGGCCTTGGCGGCAGCTGGATTGCCGGCGCGTTTTTCGTCTGGGTCAGCGTGTTCAACCTGTTCGTCATCTCGCTGTTCTGGAGCCTGATGTCGGACACGTGGAGTGCGCCCCAGGCCAAGCGGCTTTACGGATGCATTGCGGCCGGCGGCAGCGCTGGCGCGTTCTGCGGTCCACTCCTCACGCAATCGCTGGTGAAAGTGCTGGGTCCGACCAACCTGCTGCTGGTCTCCATGGCGCTTTTGACCGCGGCATTGATCTGCGTCGGAGCACTGCGCCGTGCCGAGGTTGCGGCCGACGTCGATGCTCGGATCGACAAGAGCCCGCCCAAGCTCCAGGACATGATGTCGGGTGCGATCCGGGTGTGGCAATCGCCCTATCTGTTCGGCATCGCGATGGTGGTCTTGCTCGCGAACCTGATTTCCACCTACTTCTACTTCGAGCAGAACCGCATTGTCGGCGCAACGTTGAGCGATGCCGCCGAGCGCGTGCAGCTGTTCGCCCGTATCGATCTGGCGGTCAGCATTCTAACGATCCTTGCGCAGATTTTTCTCACTGCCTCCCTCATGCAGCGGCTCGGCGTTGGACTGACGGCGGGCGCACTGCCCGCCGTGGTGATCATCGGACTGATCGCGATCGCGGCGGCGCCGACGCTGTGGATGATCGTCATCGTCGTCGTCATCGAGCGGGCGGTGGCCTTTGCCTTCGCCAATCCGGCATTTCGTGTGCTGTATACGGCTGTGCCGCCGGAGGACAAATACAAGGCGCAGAACTTCACCGACACGGTTGTCTATCGGGGCGGCGATGCGGCGAGCGGTTGGCTGTTCAGTACGATGGCAAAACAAGCCGGGCTGTCGCTGGCGGCGACCGCGCTGTTGACGTTGCCGCTGGCTGCCGTCTGGCTGTGGCTCGCCCTCAAGCTTGGCCGTGAACACGGGCTCCACGCAAAGACACAGGGCCAACCATAAATCCAGTTTCAAGCACCTGCGGGCACACGGAAATATTGTTGCCACAGAAGCGAATATGGTAGGCGAATCACGAGGGATGCCGCTGCCAGACAAGGCTCAGCTGATGAAGCACACGCTTTCGCCAATCGTCATGGTGGCCGCCGTTGGCCTGGCGATCGCCTCGCCTGCGGTTGCAGGGCCAACTCTGTTATTCGATGCGAATGACGGCACCGTGATCTATGCCGAGGATATCGACCAGCTCTGGCATCCAGCCTCGCTGACCAAGATCATGACGGCCTACCTCACCTTCGAGGCGCTCAAAGCCGGCAAGCTGACGCTCGAAACCAAGATCATCACCAGCGAGGCCGCGCACGCCCAGCCGCCGAGCAAGGTCGGTTTGCCGGTCGGCGGCAGCATGACGGTCGATCTGGCGTTGAAGGCACTGATCATCAAGTCGGCGAATGACGTGGCTGTCACGCTGGCCGAAACAGTTGGTGGCACCGAAGCCGAGTTCATTGGCCGAATGAATGAAACCGCCAAGCGGCTCGGCATGACGCGGACCCTGTTCGTCAATCCGAACGGCCTGCCGGCGCCCGAGCAGGTGACCACCGCGCGCGACCTCGCCAAGCTGTCGCGCGCGATCCTCAAGGACTTTCCCGAGTACGCGCCGCTGTGGTCGCTGGCCGACATGCGGATCGGGCGGCGCCGGCTGGGCACACACAACGGCCTGCTGAAAACCTATGAAGGAGCGGACGGCCTGAAGACCGGCTTCACCTGTGATAGCGGCTATAACGTGGTCGCCAGCGCGTCGCGCGATGGCCGGCGGATGATGGCCGTGGTGCTGGGGGAGAGCTCGGGCCTCACCCGCACCATCCGCGCGCAGAGCCTGCTTGAGCACGGCTTCCAGACGCGCGAGTGGAAGGGCCTGTTCCAGCGCACCGCGAGTATCGACACATTTGCCGACACGGGCGAAGCGAAGGGCGTCACCAGTGTCCGCACGTCCGTTCTGGCATGGGGCTGCGGCAACCGGCGAGTACGGCCGTCGCCGGCGGTGGCAGCCGCCCGGGCGAAAGCGAAGGCCGCGCGTGCCCAGAACAAGGACGCGGGCAGCACTGGAGCCGCAGCCGCGACAGCAACGGCGTCCACAGCCGCATCCGCGGTGGCTCCGGCACCACCGGCTGCGACTCCAGCCGCAGCGCAGGTAGCGGTAACACCAAAGCCAAAACCCAAGCCGAAACCGGCGCCCTCGGCCGCCTCCGAACCAGCACCGCAATAACCGCGGCGAGCCGCGTCAGCGTTCGGGTGCCAGCGCCTTGCCTTTGGCGGCGCGCATGAGATTGGTAAAACGCGTGAACAAGTAGTGGCTATCCTGCGGTCCCGGTGACGCCTCCGGGTGGTACTGCACCGAGAACACCGGGCGCCCCTTCAGCCGCAACCCCGCATTCGACTGGTCGAACAACGATACGTGCGTTTCCTCGACCGTCGACGGCAAACTGGCACGGTCAACGGCGAAGCCGTGGTTCATGCTAGTGATCTCGACATTGCCGGTGGTGTTGTCCTTGACCGGATGGTTCGCGCCGTGATGCCCCTGGTGCATCTTGGAGGTCTTCGCGCCAAGCGCCAGCCCGAGCATCTGGTGGCCGAGGCAGATACCGAACACGGGCAATCCGCTGTCGACGAGCCTCTTGATTTCCGGCACCGCATACGTGCCAGTCGCGGCCGGGTCGCCTGGCCCATTCGACAGGAAAATGCCATCCGGCTTGCGGGCCAGAATGTCGGCCGCCGACGTCGTTGCCGGCACCACGGTGACACTACAGCCGGCACTGGCGAGACACCGCAGGATGTTGCGTTTCAGGCCATAGTCGATCGCCACCACATGGAACTCGACGGCCTTCTGCGGCTGATAGCCCTGGCCCCAGGCCCAGCGCATCTCGTCCCACGTCGTGGTCTGACCGACCGTGACATCGGGTACAAGGTCGAGCCCTAGGAGCCCAGGCCAGGCCTTCGCTTGCGCCTTCAGCTTCACCAGGTCGAACTTGGCGGACGCCTCATGCGCGATGATACCGTTCGGCATGCCCTTGTCGCGGATCAGCGCGGTCAGCGCCCGCGTGTCGATGCCGGCGATGGCGATGATACCGCGCGCCTTCAGCCAGCCGTCGAGGTGCTCGCTCGCACGGTAGTTCGATGGTTCGGTCACGTCGGCGCGCAGGACGCAGCCGCGCACGCCCGAGCGCATGGCGAGGTTGGAGGTTTCCGTGTCGTCGTGATTGGCGCCGACGTTGCCGATGTGCGGGAAGGTGAAGGTGATGATCTGCCCGGCGTAGGACGGATCGGTCAGGATTTCCTGGTAGCCGGTCATCGCCGTGTTGAAACACACTTCGCCGACGGCCGAGCCCGTGGCACCGAGCCCATAGCCAGCGATCACGGTTCCATCCGCGAGGACGAGCCGTGCGGTCAACGGCGCGTCGATCCAGGCGGCCGGCTTCGGCAATGAGCGGTTATCGGACGCCATGGCGAAAGTCCTCAGAGGCCCCAGGCCCGCACGTCGACGAAGTGGCCGGCGATCGCAGCGGCTGCCGCCATCTGTGGCGAAACAAGATGCGTGCGGCCGAGACGACCCTGGCGGCCTTCGAAATTGCGGTTCGAGGTCGACGCGCAGCGTTCGCGCGGTTTCAGCTGATCGGGGTTCATGCCGAGGCACATGGAACAGCCGGGCTCCCGCCAGTCGAAGCCGGCAGCTTTCAGAATTACGTCGAGACCTTCGGCCTCGGCCTGCTCCTTCACCAGGCCGGAACCCGGCACGATCATGGCATTCACTGAACCGGCGACCTTGCGGCCATCGACGACCTTTGCAACGGCGCGCAGATCCTCGATCCGCCCGTTGGTGCACGAGCCAATGAACACGCGATCGATTTTGATGTCGGTCATCTTCGTACCCGGCGTCAGCCCCATGTAGGCCAGTGCCGCTGCCATCGACAGGCGCTTGTTTTCGTCCGTGATCTTGGCCGGGTCAGGCACCATGCCGGTGATGGCCGCCACGTCCTCGGGCGATGTGCCCCAGGTCACGATCGGCGGCAGCTTGGCGGCATCGAGCTTGATCTCGGCGTCGAAGTGCGCGCCCGCGTCCGACTGCAACGTCTCCCAATACTTCACCGCCTGTTCCCAGGCGGCGCCCTTGGGCGACATGGGGCGACCCATCAGATACTCGTAGGTCTTGGCGTCGGGCGCGATCATGCCGGCCCGTGCGCCACCTTCGATCGACATGTTGCAGACCGTCATGCGGCCTTCCATCGACAGTGCCCGGATGGCATCGCCCGCATATTCGATGACGTGGCCCGTGCCGCCTGCCGTACCGATCTCGCCGATGATCGACAAGATGATGTCCTTGGCCGTGACGTGTGCCGGCAACGTGCCATCGACGGTGACGCGCATGTTCTTCGCCCGCCGCTGGATCAGCGTCTGGGTGGCGAGCACGTGCTCGACCTCCGACGTGCCGATACCGTGGGCGAGCGCGCCGAACGCGCCGTGCGTCGAGGTGTGGCTGTCGCCGCACACGATCGTGGTGCCGGGCAAGGTAAAGCCCTGCTCCGGCCCGATCACATGCACGATGCCCTGGCGGCGGTCGAGTTCGTCGAAATACTCGATGCCAAAGTCCTTGGCATTTTTGGCAAGCGTCTCGACCTGGATGCGGGATTCCTCGTCGTGGATGCCCTGGCGGCGGTCCGAGGTTGGTACGTTGTGGTCGACGACGGCCAGTGTTTTCGACGGCGCGCGCACCTTGCGGCCAGCCATGCGCAGCCCTTCGAAGGCCTGCGGGCTGGTCACTTCGTGCACCAGATGCCGGTCGATGTAGAGCACGCAGGTGCCGTCCGGCTGGCTGTCGACCAGATGGTCGTCGAAGATTTTGTCGTAGAGGGTCTTGGGCGCGGCTGCTGCCATGGGTGTAACTCCGTCGAATGTGTCGGCCATGTGATAGCGCGGGCGCCCGCAGATGCAAGTGCCGTGATCCCGCTGCCTTCAGGCGATGTAGGGGTTGGACAGGCGCTCTTCGCCGATCGTGCTCGTTGGACCATGCCCGCAAATGAAGGTCACGTCGTCGCCCAGCGGTAGAACCTTGGTCTTGATTGCGGTGATCAACTGGTCATGGCTGCAGCCCGGAAGATCGGTACGACCGATCGAGCCCTGGAACAATACATCGCCCATCAGCGCGAACCGCTGAGCACGGTTGAACATCACGACGGAGCCAGGCGAGTGGCCCGGGCAATGCAGGATCTCGAAGGTGTGGCCAGCGACGGAAACGGTGTCGCCATCGACCAGCCAGCGGTCGGAGGTTGCGTTCTTCATGGTACCCGGCACGCCGTAGGTTGCTGCCTGCTTTTCGACGTTCGCCATGATCATCGCGTCGGCCTTGTGGGGGCCCTCGATCGGCACATTGCCAAGAGCAGCCTTCAGCTCAGCCGCACCACCAACATGGTCGAGGTGGCCGTGAGTGAGCAAGATCTTCTCGATCCTGATGCCGACTTCCTTGATCGCCGCCAGGATATCGGGGACATCGCCGCCAGGATCGACGACGCAGCCGACCTTTGTCGTCTCGTCCCACAACAAGGTGCAGTTCTGCTGGAACGGCGTCACCGGCACGATGGCCGCGTTGAAGCGGGAACTGGCAGCGGGCGAACTGGCGGTCATGGCGGCCCCGATCTCGTTTTTTGCGTTCTGGCCGACGGACAGAGCACGTGGCAGAAAGATGCGCAAGCGCCGCCCCTTTTCGGCGCCGTACAACCAACCTCGACCGAAGGATAACTCCGATGCGCTCCCTCCTGTTCGTGCCCGGCGACAGCGACAAGAAGCAGGCCAAGGCGCTCGCATGCGGCGCTGACGTGCTGATCCTCGACCTCGAGGATTCGGTTGCCCCCGCCCGCAAGCCGGCCGCCCGCGAGATGACCCGGACCTGGATCACGACCGCCAAGGTCCAGACCAAGCGCCCGATGCTTTACGTGCGCATGAACGCGCTCACCACGCCCTATTGGCAGGACGACCTGAGCGGTGTCATGCCGGCAGCCCCGGACGGCATCATGCTGCCAAAGCCGCGTTCCGGCGCCGATGTCGAGTTGCTTGCCATGCACCTTGCCGCGCTCGAACAGACATTCGGGATCGCTGAAGGCACGACGCGCATTCTGCCGATCGCAACCGAAGTGCCGCTGTCGGTTCTGCAGATGCCGAGCTATGTGGGGGCAAGCCCGAGGCTCTCGGCTCTAACCTGGGGTGCGGAGGATCTGGCGACCGAGATTGGTGCCTCCACCAATCGGCGCTCCGATGGCACGTTCACGTCGCCGTTCCAGCTGGCGCGCGATTTGACCCTGTTCACGGCGTGCGCGGCCGGCGTGCCGCCGCTCGACACCGTATTCGTAAACTTCCGTGATGCAGCCGGCCTGCGGCGCGAGGCGGAGGCTGCCGCCCGCGACGGCTTTACCGGCAAGCTCGCCATCCACCCGGATCAGGTGCCGGTGATCAACGCGGCATTCACACCGTCGGCCGATGACATCGCCCGGGCGCGTGCGATCAAGAAGCTGTTCGATGACAATCCGGGATCTGGCGCGCTGTCGATGGACGGGCAGATGATCGATATCCCGCATCTGAAGCAGGCGGAGCGGCTGCTGGCACGGGCTTTTTAGTGGTGGCAGGCGACTCCGCTACGCGGAGCCGGCCGCCTGCCACGGCACAGGTGTAGTGGTGGCAGGCTGCGCCACTACGCGGAGCCTGCCGCCTGCCACCGAAGCATTACATCGGCGTGCCGAGCACCAGGGTCCAGAAGGTCTTGAATTCGCTCTTGGGCTCCTGCACGAGCGCAATGCCAATGTATTCGGCATCCGGCAGCAGCAAATTCTTGTTGTGGCCGGGGCTTTCCTGCCAGCCCTTGAACACCTCGTCGATCGTCACCTGTCCAGTGCCGACGTTCTCGGCGGCAAGCCGTGCATTAAAGCCGCTGCGCTTGACCCGATCCCAGGGATTGGAACCGTCCGAACCATAGTGGGAAATGCGGTCCCATTTGGCGAGGTCCTTCGAATGTCCCTTGGCCGCGTTCGACAGCTCCGAATTGAGCTTCACGGGCTTCAGGCCCTTTTCCTTGCGATAGGCATTAATGAGATCCCGCGCCCGCTCGGCATCGAGTTTGGTCTGCGTATAGTCGCGATCGGCGAGCGCGCCGGACGGCGCTTTCTCGTAGGAGCCCTTGGGCGCCTGGTCGAGCGCCGCAACCTGCGTCTTGGCAGCCGCCCCGCTGCGATCTGCTGTTGGCTCACCACCGAGCGCGATTGTCGGCTTTCGCTTCGGCACAATCGACGCCGTGTCGTTATTGGCATAGCCCGACGACAGAGAACTTGAAGCGACGCTGCACGCTGACAGCAGCAACGCCATTACGACTGGCAGCACGACGCGATACATACACAACACTCCCACCACGGGTCACACACACCCACGGATAACTTTGCGCACTACAGTTAATTGCCCGTTAACGCAGCCGCACGAGAGACTGTTTCTCCCACGTGGCGACGAACCAACCCCCACTGTTCTCGGCCACCACAAGGCCGGACAACGGTGACCGCAATTTGACCGGCCGGCGGCACAGCCGTGGCGTTCTCAACCATGGTGTTGATTTCGTTGTGGAGGGCTGGCAAAGGCCGAACGAAGTCCCTGCCCCAGGAACATCAACCGCCATGACCAGCGCTCCGCGCCTGCCGACGATCCTGGTGGCCGCGGCCGCCCTCGTCGACCACGACAATCGCGTCCTGCTGGCCCAGCGCCCGACGGGCAAGTCGATGGCCGGCCTGTGGGAATTCCCCGGCGGCAAGGTCGAAGTCGGTGAAACGCCAGAGCAGGCGCTGGTGCGCGAACTGCGCGAGGAACTGGGCATCGAGGTCTGCCTGACCTGCCTCGCGCCGTTCACGTTCGCCAGCCATGCCTATGACAAGTTCCACCTGCTGATGCCGCTCTATCTGTGTCGTTCATGGGAGGGCGACCTCACCCCGCGCGAAGGCCAGTCGCTCGCCTGGGTGCGGGCCGCCCGCCTGCGCGACTATCCGATGCCGCCGGCCGACGCGCCGCTGATCCCGTTTCTGCACGATCTGCTGGGATGATCAGTCGGGCTTCGGTTTCGCCGCCTCGCCGGTGCCGTGCTCGGGCACACCCAGCGCATCGGCGAGCCGGGTTTTGGCGGAACCTGGTTGCAGCGGCTTTTGCTGGCTTTCGTGCGGGCACCATCCGGTCAGCGTGATGATCTCGAACGTCGCGGTGACACGGCCATCGGGCCGGCCGAAGCGCTGCGCATAAATTTCGGCGGCCCGCAGCAACGTCGCCCGCCGCAGGGGCACGCGACGCCGTTCGGCCAGCATGTTGGACGCGCCCATGGCCTTGAGTTCACGCATCAGATGCAGCGGCGTCGCGTAAGCGACCGTCACCACGTCGGCATCCACCACCGGAATGGCGAAGCCCGCCCGTTGCAGCAGACTGCCCAGATCGCGGACGTCGGCAAAGGGGGCGACCCGCGGGCTGACACCGCCCTCGATCTCACTCTCCGCCGCGATGAAGGCCTGGCGCAATTCGGTTAGCGTCGCGCCCCCCAGCAGCGCGCCGAGAAACAGCCCGTCCGGCTTCAGGATGCGGCGGATCTGGAGCAGCGCGCCCGGCAGGTCGTCGACGAGATGTAGGGTCAGCCCCGAGACGACGAGATCGAACTGACTTTCGGCGAAGGGCAGGGCTTCGGGATTGCCCAGCACCTTGGGATGGCCGCACTGGGCCAGCATGGCTGCACTCGCATCCATGCTGATCAACGACGCCAGTCCCGCCCGCCCGGCAAGCTGGCGACCGATGACGCCGTGGTGCGCACCAAGGTCGAGCGCCACAGCAAAGCGCCGCTGGACAGCATCCAGACGCTCGGCGAAGTCCTCGGCGACGCGCTTCAGCAGAAAGTCATGATTGCCGGCCGTCATTGCCGCCCTGTCCCGTAGGCGGCGCAACTGAACGGAATCGAAAATGCGCGGTGTCTCGCTCATGCCACCCTTCGGGCGCGGTTCGATCCGGCCGCCCGACCGCTTTCCTGGCATGCTCGGGCGCCCCGTTCAACCGGGCAGGCGCGCTACGACGCAGCAACTGCGAGACGCACTTCAGCGCGGCGCATGTGCGCTGCAAACTCCTCAATGCCACGGCCGATGTCGGCGACCAGCAGGCCGCAAGTCGCGAAATCTTGCGCCTCTGCCGCCGTTTCCAGTCGACCGCAAAGACTGGAAACTTCGATCGCATCGACGTTGGCACTACTCGACTTCAGACTGTGGGCAGTCAGTTTCATGCCGTTGAAATCACCAAGCCGCAGCGCCCGCGTCAGCCCGGCCAGCAGAACAGGGGTGTGGTCGAGATAGATCGCCAGCAGCTTGGCATGGAGTGCCGGCCGCGTTGACTTGAGCGAGTGGGCGCCAAACGAAGCAGCGGGCGGCTCGATGCCGGGCGACACCGATCCCGGTATCGCTGCAGCCTCCTTCGCCACCTCTGACTTCGACGGCAGGGTTGGCTGCACGATCTTGGCAGCCGGACGCGCCCACTTCACAAGAGCGTCCGCCAGTGCCGCCTCGCCGAAGGGCTTGCCGATGTAGCCGTCCATGCCGACTGCCACGCAGCGCTCGCGATCCTCAGCAAATACGTTCGCGGTCATCGCGATGATCGGCAGTGCCGGCTTGCCCTGTTCGCGCTCCTGCTCGCGGATGACGCGAGTTGCGGTCAGGCCGTCCATTTCCGGCATCTGGCAATCCATCAGGATGGCGTCGAACGTGGCCCGCTCGCAAGCGGCCAACGCCTGCAATCCATTTTCGACAATGGTCGCGGTGCAGCCGAGGTTCGTCAGATATTCGGCCGCGATCACCTGATTGACCGGATTGTCCTCCGCCACCAGGATGTTGAGGTTCAACGCTTTGTGCGCACGGGAGCCGCCGACCACCTCCACTTCGGTACAGACCGCTGCATCGACGTGCTTCGTCAGCAGGCTAGCCACGACCTGGATCAGCTCGAGCCGGCGGATCGGCTTGTGCAGCAACCGTACGGCACCGGCCGCATGAATATCGCCGAGATCGCGCGACCACGACAGCGACGACAACAGCAGCAATTGAGTCGAGGCCAGTACCGTCCGCCGCTTGATCAGGCGGCACAACTCGAGTCCGTCGGTGCCCGGCATCACCACGTCGATGATCGCCTGGGCAAACGGCTTGCCGGCGGCCACTGCCGTCTCGAGCAGGGCCATGGCCTGCAACGCACTATCGGCCGGTTCTGCTTGCGCACCACAGGCCGCCAGATACGAGCAGATGATCTCGCGGTTGGTCGAGCGGTCGTCGACCACGAGAATGCGCTGCCCGCTCAGCATCTGACTGCCCGACTGAGCCGGGATATCGGTCGCTGGGTGCAATTCGAACGGCAGTTCGAAGGAGACCGTCGTGCCCTTGCCCGGCTCACTGCGCACCGCAATCTGGCTGCCCATGAGGCCGACCAGCTGCTTTGAAATCGACAAGCCGAGCCCGGTCCCGCCGTAGCGGCGGCTGATCGACGTGTCGGCCTGGGTGAAGGGCGTGAACAGCCCCTTCAACACCTCGGGGCTGATGCCAATGCCGGTGTCGCTGATCTCGAACAGGAACCGTGTGGCGGGGCGGTCATCGCCGATCGCCATCACCCGCACCGAGATCTCGCCTTTGGCGGTGAATTTGATGGCATTGCCGATGAGATTGAGCAGCACCTGTCGCAACCGGGCGCTGTCGCCCTGGGCGCTGCCGATCGCGCGGTCGTCGACATACACGGTGAGATCGACGCCCTTCTGTTGGGCGCTCTCCGCCAGCAGCGCCACTGCATCTTCCACGCACGACGTCAGATCGAAGCTGTGCGAATCCAGCAGCAGCTTGCCTTCCTCGATGCTGGAGAGATCGAGGATGTCGTTGATGATCGAGAGCAACGTTCGCGCCGATTGCCCCATGGTACCGACCAGACGGCGCTGGCGCTCGTCCAGGGGGGTGCGCGCCAGGAGATCGGTCATGCCGAGGACGCCGTTCATGGGCGTGCGGATCTCGTGACTCATGTTGGCCAGGAACAGCGACTTTGCCTTGCTGGCCGATTGGGCAGCCGCAGTCGCTTGGCGAAGTTCGGCCTCGGCCTTCTGGCGTTCATGGCGCTCGAACGTCAGCGCAGTTAGATTGGCGAGCGACGTGGCGAACAATACTTCGTCTTGCGTCCAGACATGCGGTTCGCCGCAGGTGCGCAAACAGAAGATGCCGATGACCTGCCCGTTGATGGTAATGGGCATGTCGATTGCGCCGCGCAGTTCGAAGCCGACCGAATAGTCGCGCCGATCGGCGGAAATGGTCGGGTCGGTCATTAAATCGGTGATGACGGCTGGTTCGGTCATGGAGTTCAAGTTGCCGTCCGCAGCAAAGAACGACACTGGAACCGCACCAGCATAGCGCAGCGAATCCGTGCGTCGGTCGTGCAGTCCAAGCGGCACGAGCAGATTATCATCGCGCTGTTCGCGATAGACCGCCGAGCGGCTGATGATCGTATAGTTCGTTGCGTGGCTATTCAAAGTCGCCACCGCTTCGGCCAGTGTGCCGTTGCGGAAGCGATCGTGGCGCATGATTTCGCTCAGGATGCTATGTTGGAGTTTCAATCGATTCGCGGCCGCCGTGACAAGCACTTCCGCCTTCTGCCGGTCCGTCCGTTCAAACACCCAGGACGCGCACGTCGCCAGCGCGTCGGCAAACATGATCTCTTCCTGCGACCAGGTACGTGGCTCGCCACGCGCGCGCAGACATATGATCCCAACCACATGGCCATTTTGCAGGATCGGAGTATCGATGCCGCTGCGCAGGTCGTCCAGCTTGGAGTATGTGCGGCGATCGTGGCAGATGCGCGGGTCGGCCTGCAGGTCGGAAACTACGACCGATTCGGTCATATCGTCCAGGCAGCCACTGGGAACGAATTCCACGACGCGCCGCACGCGGAGATAGTCGAACTTCTGGTCGCGATGATCGACCATCGCCAAGGTCTTCAAAGTTTGGCCGTCCGGTTCGCAGCGATAAATCGTGGCGCGCGAGATGACCGGATAGCTCGCGGTCTGCGCACACAGAAGCGTCAGTGCTTCGTCCACTGAACCGTGGCGAAACAGTTGGTGGCGACCGATGTCGGCCAGAATGGTATGCTGCAACTTCAGCAAGTTCGCCGAATGGGCAGCCCGCGCCTCCAATCGCTCGCGCTCCTGGCGCTCCACCACCAGCGCAGCCAGCTTGCAGATGCTGCTGGCAAACAGCCGGTGCTCCTGCGTCCATTTGATCTGCGATGTGATATTCGCGCAGGTTACCAAGCCGACCAGTTGACCGTGGGTAATAATCTCCGCATGCAGCGCGGAGACAATTCCATTGGGGCGGAAAATATCGGAGTATAGCGGCGAGAGCGCGCTTTCGATACTGGTATCATCGACCGAGATGACGTGACCGCCAAACGACTGCGTCAGGAGTTCAACATACCTTGTGCACGCGGAATCAAAGGGGATAGAAAAATCACTACTCGCGGCCAGATAAACTTCATTGTAGACCAGCGTTTTCTTGTCGGCGCTCAGCAAGTGAAACCCGACGAGATCCAGCCCGACGCTGCGAGAGATTGCCTTCGCCATGACGCGGAAAGCTTCGGCCGCAGTGCCCGTGCGCACAACCTCGTTATGCATCAAGTCGTCAAGGGTCGTCTGATAGGAGAAGAATCTGTCGTGCAACAACAGATCAGATCGCAGCATGCGCTGGTGGCGTATGACAGCGACCAACAGGGCTTGGGCATGATGCGGCATGAATGCACGCACGCCCACCAAGACCCGCAGGAGTGCGCGCAGGAGCGACGCGGGAATATAACTCTTGAGTTTGAACATCGCTTGGCGGTCGTTTTTTCGAGATTTGCAGTTGGAAGTTTTCGGAATTGGCAGTGGTGACGCACGTGCGGCGCCACTTTCTTTGCCAATGCAGGTTCATCACGCCGCTGCCTTCTTATGCTTGATATTGATTAAACATCGATTGAACCACGAAAGGACGGCTCTTGAGACTTTGTAAACGAATACCGCATTGATTTCGCCGGGCGGCAGCGGCAGTCCGCGTTAGGAAATCTCCTAGCTGTTGCATCCGCCGTCGGCGTGCCACGAGCTTTGCGTCCCTCGCCCGCCGGATCGGGAACGTCTGACTCATGTCCACGCCCAACCCGGCAGGCCTTACGATCCGCGCACGCCTCGCGCAGGCCAGCGCCGGCCTGGGCAGCTGCCGGAGCCGCCTGGCGAATTTTGTACTGCCGCCTGTGTGTCTATCTTGTCACAAGCCGCTGATCGGGTATGACACACTCTGCGCAACATGCTGGCGTAACGTCGAGTTCATTCGGCCGCCCGTGTGTGACCGGCTCGGCACGCCGTTAGCCCATGACATCGGCGTGATCACCATTTCGGCCGCCGCCACTGCCGATCCGCCGGTGTATGACCGGGCACGCGCGGTCGCGCATTTCACTGGCACCGCCCGCGCTCTGATCCATGCCCTGAAGTATGCCGACCGGCACGATGGGCGGCGGCTGCTGGGACGATGGCTGTCGACGGCCGGCGCCGAAATCCTCGACGATGCGCACCTGCTGGTTCCGGTGCCCCTGCACCGACTGCGACTGTTCACGCGGCGCTTCAATCAAGCTGCAATCCTGGCACAGGAACTGGCCCGCCAGCGGCAAATGGCCTGGGACCCGGCCGTGCTGATCCGCGTCAAGCGCACCGCCCAGCAGGTCGGCCTGACGCGCGACCAGCGCATGCGCAATGTGGCAGCGGCATTTCGCGTGCCGGAGCGCGCGCTTGCGCGCGTAGAGACCCGCAACATCGTGCTGGTAGACGACGTGATAACCACCGGGGCAACCGTCAATGCCTGCGCGCGAGCCCTGAAATCCGCGGGCGCCGCCCGTGTCGACGTGCTTGCCATCGCGCTGGCCACCGGCGATCACGTCGGCGAGCGAATATCGTAAAACGTTCACATTGCGGCAGGCTTACCCTTTTCCCGGAGCCCGCCATGGATTATCTTCACGCTAAGCCTTTCGATTGTCGACTAGGCTTCAGGACTTGCCCCATGGCCCCCGTCACGATCTACACCACGGCACTCTGCCCCTACTGCCACATGGCCAAGCAACTGTTGCAGCGCAAGAAAGTAGCGTTTACCGAGATCGACGTCACCGGCAAGCCTACCCTGCGCGACGAGATGCGCCGCAAGGCGGGCGGTCGCAATACGGTGCCGCAAATCTGGATCGGCACCAAGCATGTCGGCGGCTGCGATGATCTCCATGCGCTCGACCACCAGGGCCGCCTCGACGTCATGCTGACCGCCTGACCGATGCCCGGCGAGCGGCAATTCAACGGAATTTCCCATGACGCAAAGAACAGCAGCAGCGGCCAAATTCCGCGCCGGCCTCGTGCAAATGACCAGCGGCCCCGATGTGGCGGCCAATCTGGTTGAAGCCTCCCGGCTGATCCGCAGTGCCGCGGCTGACGGCGCCGTCTACGTCCAGACACCGGAAATCACCACGCTGATGGAGAGCGAACGGGCGAAACTGTTCGTCGCGACGCGGCCCGAGGAGGGCAATCCGGCGCTCGCCCATTTCCGCAGCCTCGCACGCGAACTCGCAGTCTGGCTGCACGTCGGCTCCATGGGCGTCCTGAAAAGTGCCGAGAAGGTCGCCAATCGCGCCTTCCTGATCTCGCCCGAGGGCATCGTTACCGCCCGCTACGACAAGATCCACATGTTCGACGTCGACCTGCCGAACGGCGAAAAGTACCGCGAAAGCCGCAACTATGCGCCGGGCGACACCGCCGTCGTCGCTGATCTGCCCTGGGGCAAGCTCGGGATTACGATCTGTTATGACATGCGCTTTCCCGGACTCTATCGGGCGCTCGCCCATGCGGGTGCGACCCTGATCGCGGTGCCGGCAGCCTTCACGGTGCCGACCGGCAAGGCCCACTGGCATGCCCTGCTGCGGGCTCGCGCCATCGAGACGCAGTGCTTCGTCATGGCCGCAGCCCAGGCCGGCACCCATCCAAGCGGCCGCCAGACCTATGGCCACAGCCTGATCATCTCGCCCTGGGGCGAAATCATTGCCGAGGCCGATGGCTCGACGGCGGGCGTCATCACCGCTGATATCGATCTTTCACTGATCGAGGAGGCGCGCAGCCGCGTACCCTCCCTCACGCACGACCGCGCCTTCAGTGTGGTCCATGCGACTGGACCCGAGGCGATCAAGGCCGCGTCATGATCCGTTATACCCTCAAGTGCGAGGCCGAGCACACGTTCGAAGCGTGGTTCGGCAACAGCGCTGCATTCGACAAGCAGGCCAGGCGCGGATTGGTCGATTGCCCGCAGTGCGGCTCCACGACGATCGAGAAGGCGCTCATGGCACCCAACGTCGGCGTCAAGGGCAACCGAAAGGCCGAGGCCGCTTCCGCCGCCAGCATCAAGGCGGCCAACGTCGAAGCAACGCAGCACGTGCCCTCGCACGCGGAGCTGAGAGCCCTGATGCGCCGGCTGCGAACCGAAGTGGAGGCCACGGCCGAGAATGTCGGCCCGCGGTTTGCCGAGGAGGCCCGCAAGATCCACTTCGAGGAAACCGAGCCGCGCGGCATCTATGGCGAAGCGTCGGCGGAAGAAACACGCGCTCTGAAGGACGAGGGCATCGAGTTCTATCCGCTCCCTCGCCTGCCCGAGGACCAGAATTGAAGGGCCGATGATCCTTTCGCTAGACTGCGGCCCGCCTCAAACTCAGATGACATCTGCGCAGAATGCGCTAGCCTAAGGCCTGCCCTGCGTTACCCTGGCGCAGATCGCGACGCGCTTTGGAATGATGCCCATGCAGCCAGCTACGACCACAGACCACATCCTCTATGAAATTCGCGATGGCGTCGGCTTCGTCACGCTCAACCGGCCGGCGAGCCGCAACGCGCTGACCTTCGAGATGTATGCACGACTGGCTGATATCTGCAGCACCGTGCCGACCGATGGTTCAGTGCGCGTGCTCGTCATCACGGGCGCCGGCGACAAGGCCTTTGCCGCCGGCACCGACATCGCGCTGTTCCGCGACTTCAAGACACCTGAACAGGGCATCGCCTACGAGACGGGCGCGGATGCCTACTTCAAGGCGATCGAGGCGTGTCCTGTCCCGACCATTGCGGCCATTGCCGGCGCCTGTACGGGAGGGGGCGCTGGCATTGCCGTGTGCTGCGATCTGCGGATCGCCACCGCCGACATGAAGTATGGCTTCCCGATCGCGCGCACGCTCGGCAACTGCCTGTCGGCTGCGACACTGGCACGGCTGGTCGCGGTGCTCGGCGAACCGCGCGTGGTCGAACTGCTGTTCACCGCACGCCTGATGACCTCCGACGAAGCGCTGCGCGTCGGCCTGGTCAGCGAAGTCCTGCCCGACCATGCGAGCCTGATGGCCCGCGCGCATGCCCTCGCCCAAACCCTCAAAAGTCATGCACCCTTAACGCTGTCGGTGACCAAGCAGTTGCTGCGTCGCATGCGTCAGGCCGCGGCCAAGGTCGACGACCACGACCTGATTGCCCAGGTCTACACCAGTGCCGACTTCCGCGAGGGCTTGACCAGTTTCCTGGCCAAACGCCCCCCGCAGTGGACCGGCAGGTAATCGACACACGTCACGATCCGGGAGATATCCATGACAACGATCGGCTTCATCGGGCTCGGCAACATGGGCGCGCCCATGGCCGGCAATCTCGTCAAGAAGGGGTTCACGGTCCGCGGTTTCGACCTGGTGCCAGCGAACCTCGAAGCCGGAGTTACACGCGGTGTAATCGCGGCGAAGTCGAGCGCCGATGCGGTTGCCACTGCAGATGTCGTCGTCACCATGCTGCCGGCCGGCCGACACGTGCTGTCGGTCTACGGTGATACCCTGAAGGCGGCCAAACTCGGCACGCTATTCATCGATTCGAGCACCATCGACGTCGCCTCGGCGCGTACCGCCCACGAACAGGCCTCGAGCCACAAGATGCTGTCGCTCGACGCGCCGGTATCAGGCGGCGTCGGCGGTGCGGAAGCTGCCACCCTCACCTTCATGGCCGGCGGCACCGATGCGGCGTTCGCGAAGGCCAAGCCGGTGATCGAGGCCATGGCCAAGAAGATCGTGCATTGCGGTGCCGCTGGTAGCGGACAGGCAGCCAAGATCTGCAACAACATGATCCTCGGCATTTCGATGATCGCCGTCGCCGAAGGGTTCGCGCTGGCGGAGAAACTCGGGCTCGACAAGCAGGCGCTGTTCGATGTGGCGTCCACGTCTTCCGGCCAGTGCTGGGCGATGACGAGCTATTGCCCGGTGCCAGGACCCGTGCCAGCATCGCCCGCCAACAACGGCTACAAGCCTGGTTTCGCCAGCGCGCTGATGCTGAAGGACTTGTCCCTCGCGCAGGAAGCAGCCCAGACCGCCGGCGCCAGCACGCCGCTTGGCGCGCTGGCCGCTCAGCTCTACCGCATGCATAGTGGCGCGGGTGGTGCCGACGCCGACTTCTCCAGCATCATCACCATGATCCGCGGCAGCAAGGATTGAGAGCCTCCCATGAAGCACTTTGTATTCGACGCCTACGGCACGTTGTTCGATGTGCACTCGGCGGCATCCAAACACGCAGGCGCGATCGGCCCGCACTGGGAACGCCTGTCGCAGATCTGGCGCACCAAGCACCTCGAATATACCTGGATTCATGCGGCAAGCGGCCGTCACACCACGTTCTGGATCCTGGCCCAGCGCAGCCTCGATTTTGCCGCCGCCTCGACCGGTGGCCTGTCCGACGATCTGAAGGCGAAGCTGATGGACGCCTACCGCACACTGATCGCCTACCCTGAAGTGGCCGGCATGTTGAAGACCTTGCGGTCGCGCGGCGCCACCACGTCCATTCTGACCAACGGCGACCCCGGGTTGATCGCCGAGGCCGTGCAGGCTGCCGGCCTCGGCGCCCTGCTCGATCACGTGATCACGGTGCACGAAGCGGGCATCTTCAAGCCGCATCCGGCAGTCTACAAGCTCGCCACCGACCGGCTCGCCTGCCGTCCAGCCGACATCTCGTTCCAGTCGTCGAACCGCTGGGACGCGGCAGCTGCGACGGTTTACGGCTTCAAGACCGTCTGGGTGAACCGTTCCGGCGCGCCGCCCGAATATCCCGACATGCCGGCCGACCACACGCTTGCCACGTTGGCCGACCTGCCCAAGCTCTACGCCTGAACCGCGACGGAGCCCGCGCCATGACGACGATCGACTACTACATGTCCCTCAACTCGCCGTGGACCTATCTCGGCAGTCGCCGGTTGCGGGACATGGCGGCCAAGCACGGCGCGACAATCGACATCAAGCCGACCAAGTTCGGCGCCGTGTTCGAAAAGACGGGCGGACTGCCGCTGGCGAAGCGGGCGCCGGCGCGCCGCGACTACCGCATGCAGGAGTTGAAGCGCTGGCGTGCCTTTCACGGTCGCCTGCTGACGCTGGAGCCCAAGTTTTTTCCAGCAGATGAAGGTCCAGCCGTTCGCCTGCTGCTGCGCGCCAAGCTCGCCGGCCTCGACGCCGTCCGCCTGTCGACCGAGATCAGCTGCGCCCAGTGGGAGCTGGAGCAGAACTTCGCCGATCCAGCCGTGCTGGCCGCTGCAGCTGCGCGTGCCGGCATCGACATGGCAAAGATTGACCACGGACCATCCGATGGCGACCTCGCGGCCCTGCACGACGGCTACACCAGCGAAGCCATCGCTAATGGCGTGTTCGGCGCGCCGACCTATCGCCTGCCCTCGGGCGAATTCTTCTGGGGCCAGGACCGGCTCGACTTCCTGGAGCGCGCCCTGGCATCGCCGGCATAAATCAGCGGATCAGCCCAGCCCGGCGCGGCAGGGCCAGACTGATCTCGGGGATGCAGGTGATCAGCGATGGGCCGACCAGCAATGCCGGGATGTAGGGTAGGTGGGGAAGTGCTGGTCGACCGACACGTTGGCGAATTTCAGTGCCATCAGTAGCACTTGGCGACGAGGAACGCGTCGCCGTGTTCACGCCGAAGCTGCAGCCGCCAAGACCGACGATGGACCCGACAAGCGAGGCCGCAGCCGCCGCACCGGCATGCCCCGCGCGCAACCCCAAGCAGCATCGCTGCATGATCAAGCAGGCCACGGTACGCTGTCAGTTGGACGATGCGTCCGGGCTGTGCGAGGGCCGGGCATCGTGCCATAACAGCCTCCCGCATTTTGCAAAAGGATACGTCTCATGACCCCGGAAGCCGTCGTCGCCGAACTCGCCCCAACAGGCACGCTTCGTGCCGGCGTCAACATGTCGAACTTCCTTTTGGTGACCGGCAAGAGCGCCAATGGCGACCCCGAGGGCGTTTCGCCCGGCATGGCGGCCGAGATCGCTCGCCGGCTAGGCGTGCCGGTGAAGTACGTGCCGTTTCCGCAGCCGGGCCCGCTGGCCGACGCAGCAGAATCGAACGTCTGGGACATCGGCCTGATCGGTGCCGAGCCGGCGCGGGCGGAAAAGATCACCTTCACGGCCGCCTACTGCGAGATCCAGTCGACCTACCTCGTGCCGCCGAACTCGCCCCTGAAAGTGATCGCCGACGTCGATAAGCCCGGCATCCGCATTTGCAATTACGGCCGCAGCGCCTATGGCCTGTGGATCGAGCGCAACATCAAGTTCGCCACCCTCGTCAACGCCACCTCGATCGACGACAGCTGGGACAAATTCATGAGCGAAAAGTGCGATGCCTTGACCGGCCTCAAGCCGCGGTTGCTCACCGACGTGCTGAAACTGCCGGGCGCGCGCATTCTAGATGGCCAGTTCTCGGCCGTGCAGCAGGCGATCGGCACCCAGAAGAAGAACAGGGCGGGCGCGGCCTACCTGCACGCCTTCGTCGAGGAAGCCAAGGCGTCGGGCTTCGTCGCCTCGCTGATCGCCAAGCACAAGGTGGTCGGGCTGTCGGTTGCGCCGAAAGCGTGAAGTGAGTGCGGGCAGATGGCGTAGGTTGGGTTAGCGCGCGCGTGACCCAACATGGCACGGGCGATTAATGCAAGTTGTTGGGTTACGCGCGGGATGTAGATCATGGCCTTGAATTTACAGCCGCGGCCGCGCTAACCCCAACCTACGAAGTGCACGTTTGCATCGACGTGCGCGCGCTTGCGCCGCCATAGCCGAGAGAGCCCGAGACGGATGCGGATACCTTGTCCCCATTGCGGCGTGCGCGACGCCCAGGAATTCAGCTATCTGGGTGACGCCTGCTTGCAGCAGCGCCCCATCTTGCCGGCTGAAACGCCGATCGACGATGCCATCCTCGACCAGTGGCACGCCTATGTGTACCTGCGCGACAACCCGGCCAGCGACCACCGCGAGCTGTGGTATCACCAGGGCGGCTGCCGCCAGTGGCTGATCGTCGCCCGCAACGTGCGCACGCACGAGATTAACGGCCCCGCAGTGCCGGCGTCACGCATGGGTCGCGTGCCATGACGCGAACCCAGCCGAACCGCCTCGACACGGGCGGCCTGATCGACCGCGCGCAGCCGCTGCTGTTCAAGTTCGATGGCCGGACCTACCAGGGCCACCAGGGCGACACGCTCGCTTCGGCCTTGCTGGCGAATGGCGTCACGCTCGTCGGCCGCTCGTTTAAGTATCACCGGCCGCGCGGCATTCTCACAGCCGGTCCCGAAGAGCCGAATGCCATCGTCGAGTTGCGCGTCGGCGCACGTCGCGAGCCCAACACGCGCGCCACCACGGCCGAGTTGTATGATGGCCTCGAGGCGCGCAGCCAGAACCGCTGGCCATCGCTCGCCTTCGACATGATGGGCATCAATAATGTGCTGAGCCCGCTGCTCGGCGCCGGCTTCTACTACAAGACCTTCATGTGGCCGGCGTCGTTCTGGGAGAAGGTCTACGAGCCTCTGATCCGCAGCGCGGCCGGCCTCGGTCGTGGCGCCGGCATGGACGACCCCGACAGTTATGAGAAATCCTACGCGCACTGTGACGTTCTGGTGATCGGGGCAGGCGCGACCGGTCTGATGGCGGCCCTTGCCGCCGGCCGTTCGGGCGCGCGGGTGATCCTGGCGGATGAAGATTTCATCATGGGCGGACGTGCGCTTGCCGAACGTCGCGAAATCGATCAGCTGGCGTCCGTCGAGTGGGCGGGACAGATCGTCGCCGAACTGGCGGCCATGCCCGAGGTCCGCCTCATGCCGCGCACCACCGTGTTCGGTGTCTATGACGGCGGCGTGCACGGAGCGCTCGAGCGGGTTAGCGATCACGTCATCCAGCCGCCGGCGCACCAACCGCGCCAGCGCACGTGGCGCATCATGGCAAGGCGCACCGTGCTCAGCGCTGGCGCGATCGAACGCCCCCTCGTGTTCGGCGACAATGATCGGCCGGGCATCATGATGGCTGGCGGAGTGCGCACCTACATCAATCGCTTCGCCGTATCGCCGGGCGCCCACGTCGTCGTGTTCGCCAACAACGACGAAGCGGTGCGCACGATTGGCGACATCACCAAGGCGGGCGGCGTGGTCGAAGCGGTGGTCGATCCACGCGGCGGGGCGAGCGAGTTCGTGCGGCAGGCGGCAGAGAACGTCGGTGCGCGCCTGATCGAGGGCGTCGTCACACGCGCGCACGGCACACGCGCTGTCCAGGCGGTCGACATCGAAAGTGCGGCCGGCCGCGAGCGCATCGACTGCGACCTCGTCGCCCTGTCGGGCGGCTGGAGCCCGACCGTGCACCTGACGTCCCATCTGGGTGCGAAACCTGTGTGGAACGAAAAACTTGCAGCCTTCACGCCAGGCCAGCCGCCGACCGGCATGACGGTCGCAGGCGCGGCCAACGGCACGTTTGCACTTGCGGAGTGTCTGTCGACAGGTGCGGCGGCCGGCCTCGATGCGGCCTCGGCCTGCGGCTTCCGTCGCGCCCAGATCGAGGTGCCCGATGCTGACCCTGAAAGCACGGCGTCATCGCCGCTGTGGCGGGTGAAGTCGGCCCGCGGCAAATCCTTCATCGACCTACAGAACGATGTGACGACCGACGACGTGCAGCAGGCCCGCCAGGAAGGCTTCACGCGCGTCGAGCACCTCAAGCGCTACACCACGCTCGGCATGGCGACCGACCAGGGCAAGACCGCCAACGTCAACGGCCTCGCCCTGATGGCCGAGATGTCGGCCAAGTCGATCGCCGAGACCGGCACCACCGTGTTCCGCCCGCCTTATACGCCCGTTGCCATCGGCGCACTGGCGGGCGCGCATCGGGGACGGGAGTTCCGGGCCACGCGCACTTCGCCGGCCCACGCTTGGGCCAAGGCGCAAGGTGCGAGCTTCATCGAGGCCGGCGTCTGGCTGCGCGCGAGCTACTTCCCGAGAGAAGGCGAGAAGGACTGGTTCGATGCCACCTGCCGCGAAGTGCGCGCGGTGCGCACGGGCGTCGGCATCTGCGACGTGTCGACCTTGGGCAAGATCGACCTCCAGGGCGCGGATGCCGCCCGTTTTCTCGATCTCGTCTACGCCAACACCTTTTCGACCCTTGGCCTCGGCCGTGCACGCTACGGGCTGATGCTGCGCGAAGATGGCTTCGTGATGGACGACGGCACCACATCGCGCCTGGGTCCCGACCATTTCCTCATGACGACGACCACGGCCAACGCCGGCAAGGTCATGCAACACCTTGAGTTCTGCCACCAGGTGCTGTTCCCAAACCTCGACGTGCAGATGATCTCGGTATCGGACGCGTGGGCGCAGTTTTCCATCGCCGGGCCAAAGTCGCGCGATGTGCTCGCCCGGGTGGTCGACCGGCAGCATGACATATCGAACGCCGCGTTCCCTTACATGGCAGCCGCCCGCATGACCGCCCTGGGCGGCACGCCGGCCCGTCTGTTCCGCATCTCGTTCTCGGGCGAACTTGCCTACGAGATCGCGGTGCCGGCGAGGTTCGGCGTGGCACTCGGTGCGGCACTGATGGAGGCCGGCCGCGACTTCGGGATTACGCCCTACGGCCTTGAGGCGCTGAACGTCATGCGCATCGAAAAGGGCCACGTGACAGGGGCGGAGCTGAACGGGCAGACCACGGCGCGCGATCTTGGCTTGGGGAAAATGCAGTCGACCAAAAAGGACTATATCGGCCGCATCCTGAAGGAGCGCGCGGGCCTCATCGATCCGGCCCGGCCGACGCTGGTTGGCGTGAAGCCGCTCGAGCGGATGGCGCGCCTGCGCGCTGGCGCGCACTTCGTGCGCAGGGACGCCCCCGCATCGGCCGAGCACGACCAGGGGTGGTTGACGTCGGCTGCGTTCTCGCCGGCACTCGACAGCTGGATCGGCCTTGGCATGCTGAGCCACGGACCCGACCGCCACGGCGAGATCATCCGCGCGGTCGATCCGTTGCGCGGCGGCGACACGCTGGTCGAGGTCTGTGCGCCGGTGTTCGTCGATCCGGAAGGAGTGCGCCTGCGTGGCTGATGCAGCATCTCCGCAAGCCCGCTCGGCCCTGGCCGACGTCTGGCACCACGGCCGCCAGGGCCGCACTGATGGTATGGCGGGCGTCCGCGTCGTCGAGCGCAGCGACGTTGCCGTCGCCAGTATTGCTGCCCGCAAGGGGCAGGCGGCGGCGCTGGCAACCAAGATCGAGGCGCGCACGGGGCTCGTTCTGCCGGTCACGCCGCGCCTGGTCGCAGCCGACCACCTGTCGTTCACGTGGACCGCGCCCGGCCAGTGGGTCGCCATGGCCGATGGCGAAGAGGGCATGGCCTTCGCCGACGAACTTGTAGCCGACCTCGGCAGTCTCGCTGCCATCACCGACCAGACCGATGGCCGCACGATCCTGCGCCTGTCGGGCACCCACGTACGCGAAATGCTCGCCAAGGGCTGCATGCTCGATCTTCACGATACCGTGTTCAAGGTCGGTGACACGGCTGTCACACCGATCGCACTCATCACCGCGCAGATCACGCGACTGGGCGATGAGGGTAGCGTGGCCGCATTCGAACTCGCGGTCATGCGCTCTTTTACGCAAAGTTTCTGGCATTTCATCGAAGTGTCGAGTGCCGAGTTCGGCCTGGACGTCAGCTGACACGCGACGCACGCATATTCAGACTGAGT
The DNA here is from genome assembly GCA_021730785.1 of Hyphomicrobiaceae bacterium. GTDB lineage: Bacteria > Pseudomonadota > Alphaproteobacteria > Rhizobiales > Hyphomicrobiaceae > JAKFWF01. The sequence continues at coordinate 16,999 of JAKFWF010000070.1, read as the reverse complement.
TCACACCTCATCCGCTTTATTGTCCAAGTCATCTGCTATCGGCGCGTCTGGGCGTTTCTGGGTCCGCTGGGCGGCGGGCCTGATACGCTTATAGGGAGCTTGGGAGCCAAGTTGGGGAGCGGGCATTCGATGTCACAACAGTCCACGTCCAAGGTTTCCGTCGCACTCGTTGCGGCCACGGCGGCGTTGCTACTTGCGGCGTGCGGCGTAGAAGCCGTCGGCCAGCCGGTCAATAAGTCGGCGGCCGAACAGATCGCCGAGAAGTTCGGTGGCGCCGCTGGCCAACCGCCGGAAGTTCAGGCACAGCCGGCTGCGGAGGCCGCTGCCGAAGCCGCCCGCAAGAAAGCTGCCACCGACGAGGCAAAGCGTAAAGCTGCGGCCGCGGCAAAGCGGGTCGCAGATGAGAAGGCCAGACAGTCGGCCGCCCTCGCAGCGGAACGCGAACGCGAGGCCCGCACGAAGGCGGATGAAGCGGAAATGCTACAGAATGCGCACGCCGAAGCCGAGCAGCGCCGTGCCGAACTCGAGCAGAACCGCAAAGCCCGGGAACTGGCCGAGGCAGAGGCAGAGCAGCACCGCATCGCCGAGGCAAAAGCCGCCGAGGACGCCAGGCAACAGGCGGCCGAACGCGAACGCATCGCCGACGCCCAGCGCCGTGCCGAAGAGCAGCGTCTGGCCGAAATCAAGGCCGCCGAGCAACGCCGCATGGCCGAAGCGAACGCGGCAGCCGAGGCTAAACAGCAGGCGGACGCCCGCGAGCGCGAGGCCGAGGCGCAGCGGCAAGCCGATTTGCGCGCCCTGGAAGTCCGGCGCGAAGCGGAAGCGCGGCTGCTGGCCGAGCGCCTGCGTGAAGCCGAGGCGGCCCGCGCCGCCAAGGCCGCCAGCCAGACCACGCGCTCCGAATCGACCCAGCAGATCACGACCGCACCGATCCCCGCGTCCGAACTGCCGCAAGTGTCGCCGGGGCCAGCAGTGCTCGACGCTGGTAAATTCGGCCCGAACGTGACGGTTCTGGTGGTGATGCAGCCAGGCAATACCGGGATCCGCCGCTTCGAAAAGACGGCCGACCCGGTCCTGTGTGCGGGCGATGGCTGCTACATCAGTAATGGCGCCGCAGCTCCGGCCCGCCTCAAGTCGTTGCACAAGGTGCTTGGACCGGGCGGTACGTTCGGCGAACGGGCCGGTGCCTGCGAGAAGTCGCTCGGCTGCGTATTCCGTAACGTCGACGTTGCCCGGTCGCACGGCTTCCTCCAGCCGGTCGACATGAAGGTGCTGGTGCACGACCGCCGCGAGGCGCAGACGCTACGCGCCGACTCCGACTGCTGGGTGGAAGCTGGCGCGCTGTACTGCCGGCGCCCCATCGTTGCCGCCGACTATAGGATGTGGGTGATCCCGGAGGCGCTTGCCGTGCGTGCCGGTCGCGAGGCGCTGGAAGCCGCCGTCCGCGCCGGCCTGCCGATTTCAGGGCACAGCGCTTTCGTCACGCGGTGAGGCCAGAACGACCGTTGCCACGGCTCATCGCGTGGCGGCGGCCAGCGGTACGACCGTCGCCTCCATGCCGCACTCGCAATCGAGTGCTGCGGCTGGACCGCCGAGCCAGCGCTTGCGGTCGGCCTGGGCCTCGAGATCGTCCCGGATGTCGCCGAGATCAAAGTTGGCTTTTGCCAGCGCCTCGAGCACACAGTCGACGGGTTGGCTGCGGGCACTCGCCGCGGCCCACACGATTGCGGAACGCAAGCCCGACGCACAGTGTGCAACGATCGGCCCTTTTAGATCACGTAGCGCATCCGCCATGCCCTCCACCACGGAGTCGGTGAACAAGTCGTGCTTGGCCGCCGGCACGTGCCTGAACAGCATCCCCGACTGCCAGGCGAGGCCAGCCTCGCGTTTGCCCAGCAGTTGATCTGCACTCTCACCATCGGGCCGGTTCGAGATCACCGCCTTGATGCCAGCCGCGGCCAGGGCTGGAAAGTCTGCCGCGGTCAAGGCGGCGCTCACCGCGAACACGGGCGTGATCCAGACCAGTTGCGGCGAGACGATCGGCTTCGACATGGTTGGATCCGCGCTCTCGGGATGGATTTTCGTTCTATTTTTCAACCTGCAGATGCGCCTTAACGGCTGCCAAAACAAGTCAAATCAATTAATTGCGAAAAATATTTGCAGATTTTCCATTTGACGCCGCACTCTGACGAATTGCATTGTTCCGCTAGGATCAGCGGCAGAATTTCATTCCACCAATAGGGCCTTCGATGCTCGACGAAATGGATCTGAAGATCCTCGACATCCTGCAGTCCGACTGCACCTTGCCGGTGGCGGAAGTGGGCAAGGCGGTCGGGCTGTCAACGACACCGTGCTGGCGCCGCATTCAGAAGATGGAGGAATCTGGCGCCATCCAGCGCCGGGTCGCCCTGCTGGATCCGAAGGCGGTGGAAGCCGGCGTCACGGTGTTCGTTTCGATCACCACCAGCCGGCACGCACTGACGTGGCTCGAAGACTTCCACAAGGTGATCGTCGAGTTCCCCGAGGTCGTGGAGTTCTATCGCATGAGCGGCGCCGTCGACTACCTGCTGCGCGTGGTGGTGCCCGACATCGCCGCCTACGACGCCTTCTACAAGTCGCTGATCGCCAAGATCGAGCTGTCGAACGTGTCGTCGGCCTTCGCCATGGAGCAGATCAAATGCACCAGCGCGCTGCCGCTGACGTTCGCGCGCGCCAAGATCAAGGCCGCCAGCGCCGCGGCCTAGATCAAACGCCCACTGAGCAGCGCCAGTACGAGGCAAGTCGCGGCGGCCGCCATTAACACAGTCAGCGTCATGACCATGCCGAATACCCGCACCTGCAGGATGTGTGGCGTCTGTGACAGCGCGTAAGCATGCAGGATGCGCCCGACCAGCAGCGATGCGCCGAGCGCGTGGACGAGCAGCGCCGGGGCACCAAGCGACTCAGCGAGCCCCATCAGGATCAAGGCATAGGGCGTATACTCGACGAAATTCGCATGCACCCGCATGCGCCGCATCAATTCGCGGTCGTTGCCATCGCCGATCTCGACCCGCTGCGCACGGCGGTGTCCGATGACGCGAAATGACAGCACCACCAGTAGGATGGTCAGCAGTGCGGCATACAATGCTGTGATGATCATGTTAATCCCCCTCTCATAGTTAGAGAGACTAACTTCGCACGCCCCCTGCTGCCGCCACAATCGGGTTGTGACACAGTGCGCATAGCAACAGCGAGGATGAGACCTGGATGGCAACGATGGATCAGCCCGACTTCGGCGTCGCCTCGCTCGACACCATGAAAAGCATGAGCGGGCTCGACTTCATGCAGGCGATCCTCGACGGCCGGCTGCCGCGCCCGCCGATCGCTGCCACGCTGAACTTCGCCCTGGTGGAAGTGGCCAAGGGCTTCGCCGCCTTCGAAGGCATGCCGGGCCCCGCGCACTACAATCCGATCGGCTCCGTGCATGGCGGGTATGCGGCGACGCTGCTCGACAGCTGCATGGGCTGCGCCGTGCAGACGACGCTGGCGCAGGGCTTCGGTTACACGACGCTCGAGTTCAAGATCAGCTTCATTCGCGGCATGACGAGCGAGACCGGCCGCGTGCGCGCGGAGGGACGGGTGATTGCAGCCGGCCGCCGGGTTGGCACCGCCGAAGGCAAGCTGATCGACGCCGAGGGGCGCACCCTCGCCACCGGCACCACCACGTGCCTGATCATGGCATTATGAATGTGCTTTGGTGCGCTGCGATCCAGTCCTATCTCTGACGTTGGGCACCAGCGCAACCGCAAGGATCGACAGCATGAAACTCGCGAGCTTCACGCACGCCGGTCGGGCGGGCTACGGCGCGGTGATCGATGGCGCCATCGTCGATCTCAGCCACCGGCTCGCGGCGTCGACGTTGCGGCTGGCTCTCGCCGCCCACACGCTTGCTGACCTTACCGAGATGGCAGCCCGTGCCCCAGCCGACTTCGCACTCACCGACGTGACGCTCGACGTGCCGCTGCCCGATGCGTTGGGCTACTGGTGCGTCGGCCGCAACTACCGGGGACACCTGGCCGAAGCCAACATGAAGCTGCCAGAGTTTCCGAGCTTGTTCATCCGCTCCCCCCGCTCGGTGGTCGCAACCGGGCAGCCGATCATCCGGCCGCGCCTGTCGGGCGCCTTCGATTTCGAGGGCGAACTCGCGATCATCATCGGCGCCACCGGCCGTCATATCCACCAGCAGGACGCGCTTTCGCACGTGGCCGGCTACGCGATCTTCATGGACGGCAGTATCCGCGACTACCAATTCAAGCACAGCCTGACGGCCGGCAAGAACTTCGCTTCGACCGGCAGCTGTGGGCCCTGGATCGTCACTGCCGACGAGATCGGCGATCCCTCGCAACTCTTGCTGCGCACGCGCCTCAACGGCCGGGAGGTACAGGCGACCCGCACCGACGACTTCATCTTCGATATCCCCACCATCATCGCCTACGTGTCGGCGTTCACCCCGCTGCTGCCGGGCGACATCATCGCCACCGGCACGCCTGAAGGGGTTGGCTTCGCGCGCACGCCGCCGCTGTGGATGCAGCCCGGCGACACGCTGGAAGTCGAAATTTCAGGCATCGGCATCCTGCGCAACCAAGTGATCGCCGAGCCCGAAGCGCAATAACAACCTTCTTTCAGACTGACTTATAGTTTGCCAAAGGGAAGACTTTAGGCTGGCTCAAGCCTCCTTCGGGCGCGACCCAAGCTACGCGCGTCCGCTTGCGGCGACATCGAAATCGCAAGGCTGGGCGGGCGCCCGTAGGTCGGCGTCAAGCGAGCCCCATCGCGAGCGCGACCCGACAGCAAAATGCGCGCGGAACGCGCATCCAATAGTCTACCGCGTCCGCCAGATATCCGAAGGCCTACGGCGCGCTTCGCGCAATCCGCCCGGTTGGGTCGCGCGAAATGCCTGACCCAAGCTACGCGCGTCCGCTTGCGGCGACATCGATGTTTCGTAGACCCTTAGCCACCGTGCCGTTCAGCAGCAGCCGCCCGAGATTTTCGCAGCCGTCACTGGTGCCGCCGCATTTATCCCACTAACCATCGGCGCCTTGCCGCCGACGTCATAGGGAATGTTGGTGCCGCAGCCAGCGAAGATGCCGTAGTGCTTGGAGAAGTCACCGATGAAGTCGAAGTGCCGGGCAAACCGCGTGCCCTTCAGCATGTGCCAGGTGTTGCCGCACACCGGGAATACCCGGCCGGTTTCAATGGCGTGGTGCTTGTCGAGGATGAACACGTCGGGGGCCTGGGCAAGTGTGCCCTTATAGACCACCGCCTGCCCATAATCCTCGCACATCGGCTCCAGCGCCTCGAGCTTGAACAGCCGGTAGGTCGCAGAGAAGAACTGCGCCTGCCCGAGCTTGGCCTGCAGCTTCTCGTCGGTGACGCCGAGCGGGCGATCCTCGACGAGACGCGGGTCGGCGAAGCCGGCTTGCTTAGCGAGGCTGTGGAAGTCGTTCCAGTACAGCGCGCCCCCCAGACACTCGCCATAGAGCACGGGATCCTGGCGCACGGCGTCCGGCAGCCGGCGGTCGCAATAGACATCCGAGAAGTACATCTCGCCGCCGGGCTTCAGCAGATCGTGCGCACTCTTCAAGACGGCCAGCTTGTCGGTCGACAGGTTGATCACGCAGTTCGAGACGATGATATCGAACGTGCCCGGCTTCAAGTCCAACTCGCCCAGCTTCTCGATGTAGCCGTCGAGGAAGCGGGTGTTGGGCTTCTTGAAGCCGAACTTCTTGGCGTGCCAAGCGACATGCGCGCGGGCGACCGCCATCTGCTCGGGCGTCATGTCGACGCCGACAACTTCGCCCTTCGGCCCGACCATCTGCGCGAGCGCATAGACATCGCGCCCCGAGCCGCTGCCGAGGTCGAGAATGCGCGCCCCCTCCAGCGCCAGGGGCGTGACGAGGCCGCAGCCGTAGTACTTCGACAAAACCTCGCAGTGGATGTTGGACAGCAGCTTCTTGACGTACGCTGGCATGGCGTCCGGCGTGCAGCAGGCTTCCGTCTTGAGATCGGCCGAGGTCTTGAGTGTCTGGCCGTAGTAGTCTTTCACGACTTGGATGTTCACGGGTCCTGATCTCCGGTTGGCCAACAAGGATTTCGATCGACTTGCACGAGGCGCGCCCAGGCGTATCGACGCATTAGCCAATTTAGCCCAGGTCTGCAGGAAATTCGCGATGACGAACGCGTTACTCCCACCAGAATGCCAGTGCCATGTTCGCCCGATCGTCGGTTCGTGCTAACCACCAGCGTTCGCATTGCCCACTGCCGAGGAACCGCCCATGACAACTGCCACGCGCCCCGTCGTGCGCTTTGCACCAAGCCCCACGGGCAAGCTGCACATCGGCAATCTGCGGCCGGCGATCCTCAACTGGCTGTTCGCAAAGAAGCACGGCGGCACCTTCATTCTGCGCTTTGACGACACCGACCTGGAACGCTCGAAGGAAGAGCATGTGGCGGCAGCCCGTGAGGATCTGCAGTGGCTCGGCCTCACCTGGGACCGTGAAGAGCGCCAGTCGCTGCGCAGCGCGCGCTACGGGGAGATTGCCGCACAGCTGAAGGCGTCGGGGCACCTCTACCCCTGCTACGAAGCTGAGGACGAACTCGACCGTCGGCGCAAGCGCCAGCTGGCGCGCGGCCTGCCGCCAACCTACGACCGGGCGAGTTTGCGACTGACAGCGGCTCAACGGTCAGCCTTGGAAGCGGAAGGCCGCAAACCGTACTGGCGGTTCCGCCTCAAGAATACCGACCGCACCGATAGTTTCGATCCAGTGCCGACGCTCGTGACGTGGCCCGATCTCGTGCGCGGCGACCAGTCGGTCGACGTCGGCTCGCTGTCGGACCCGGTGCTGATCCGCGCCGACGGCAGCTGCCTCTACACCTTCACCACCGTCGTCGATGACTGGGACTTCGGCATCACGCACATCATCCGCGGCGAGGACCACGTCACCAACACGGCCGTGCAGATCCAGATTTTCGAGGCACTGGGCGCTCCCTTGCCGCAGTTCGCCCACCACAGCCTGCTGGTCGGCGGCGATGGGCAGGCGCTGTCGAAGCGGCTCGGCTCGCTGTCGCTCGCGGGCATGCGGGCCGACGGCATCGAGCCGTTGGCACTCGCCTGTCACGCGGCGCTCGTTGGCACCTCGGACCCGATCGAGATCTACCCGTCGCTGCAGGCGCTGAGCGCGACGTTCGACGTATCGAAACTGTCGCGCGCGCCTGGCCGATTCGATCTCGACGATCTGTTCGGCCTCAATGCGAAACTCCTGCATACGATGCCGTTCGAGGCAGTCGCGCCGCGCCTAGAGCACCTGGGCGTCGGGGGCGGTGCACCGTTCTGGATGGCGGTTCGCAGCAACATCCGGATCGTCGCTGACAGCAAGATGTGGTGGGACATCGTCGCCGCGCCGAGTCTACCGGTGATCGAGAACGCAGCCTTCTGCGCCAGCGCGGCGGCCATTCTGCCGCCCGAGCCCTGGGATGCCGCCACCTGGGACCGGTGGACAACGGCTGTGAAGGCCAGCACTGGCCTCAAGGGCCGCGCGCTGTTTCATCCGCTGCGCCTTGCCTTGACGGGGCGCGATGCCGGTCCGGAACTGAAAACCCTGCTGCCGCTGATCGGTCGGAAACGGGCTTTAGGGCGACTTTCAGGCGAAACAACATGACATTTGCACGTCTTGCCTTGCAATTGCCTCAGCACAGGTCCATGAATGCCTAGCCGGTGGGCGTCGCGTTGACGCACACCCTCAACTGACCTCGGCTCAAAGTCTCGCGCGACTGTACTCGTCTGCCCTGTCTTTTCCGAACTCTTGAGATCCAGGTTAACCGAGGCGTGCGGTCCACCTGCTGGCTTAGAAACCCACGCGCATCTCGACTCGGAAAAGGACTACCCATATGTCTCGCATCACTGGCACCGTGAAATTCTTCAACGGCGCAAAGGGCTTCGGCTTCATCCAACCCGCTGACGGCTCTAAGGACGTTTTCGTGCACGCGACCGCTCTCGAGCGCGCAGGCATCCGCAGCCTGAACGAAGGCGACAAGGTCAGCTTCATTCTTGAAGACGACCGCAAGGGCCGCGGCAAGCAGGCCGGCTCGATCGAACTGGCCTGATCGCCAAGTCGATTTGATCACGTTGGACGCCGTCCCGGACCACCGGGGCGGCGTTCGCGCGTGTGGTGCGCCTTCCCCAGCCCTTACAGCGCTCCTGGCACCAGCCATGGCACGATTGCCGCACTATTCACCATATGCGCAAGGATGAGCGTTTTGTGACGCGACTGCCCCTTGAAGTCGTGGCGCCGATGATGAACTTAGATCAATGGGTTGTTTTTGCGTTCATCCGGGGGTTCCGTGCAGGCTTCTCTTCCATTGTCCGTACGCTTGAAGGCTGTCGTTGCACTCGCCGCGGTCGGTGCCTGCCTCTCGGCCAGCCTGGCAGTTGCGCAGAAGGCCGACACGCCGTTCGCCAACTTGAACGGTGCCTGGACCGGTGGCGGCCAGGTCCGCCTCGAAGGTGGCAAAACCGAGCGAATCTCCTGCAAGGCCTACTACACGCCGCGTGATGGCGGCACAGGCATCGGCATCGCACTGCGCTGTGCCTCAACCACCTTCTCGATCAACCTGCGCTCGATGCTCACGTCGCAGGATGGCCGCGTCAGCGGCACCTGGGAAGAGCAGACATTCAACGCCACCGGTAACGTCACCGGCCGCGCCAGCCCGGGCAGCCTGTCGGTGTCGATCAATGGCGGCGGCATCACCGCGTCGATGTCGGTATCCTTCGGCGGCACGACACAACAGGTGTCGATCAATACGTCCGGCACGGCACTGCAGGGCGTATCGATCAGCCTGTCGAAGGGGTGAGGGATTCTTGCATGGTCGCATCCGACACCGCTGTCGCGGAGCCGGCCGGATGCGACGGCAGTGCTTAGCCCCGCCCGACAAACGGCATCTTGGTCGCCATGATCGTCATGAACTGCACGTTGGCATCGAGCGGCAGCGAGGCCATGTAGCGCACCGCGCTCGCCACGTGCGCCACGTCCATCACCGCTTCCGGCGCGATCTGGCCGTTCGCTTGCGGCACGCCGGCCTTCATGCGGCCGCCCATGGCGGTGTCCGCATTGCCGACGTCGATTTGCGAGCAGGCAATGTCGTTGATCCGGCCATCGAGCGAGATGCACTTCGTCAGGCCGGTGATCGCGTGCTTGGTCGCGGTATAGGCGACCGACATGGGGCGCGGTGCGTGCGCTGAAATCGAGCCATTGTTGATGATGCGGCCGCCCTTTGGCGATTGCGCCTTCATGATCTTGATCGCCTCCTGGGCACACTGGAAGCAGGCCGTGAGGTTGAGATCGACCACCTGTTTGAACTTCTCGATCGGGATGTCTTCCATGGGCCCCGCCGGCAACCCCATGCCGGCATTGTTAAAAAGGACGTCGAGGCGGCCGAACGTCGCCTTGGTCTTGGCGAACAGGGCGACCACTTGCGCAGGGTTGGACACGTCGGTCGGCACGGCGAGCATCCGCCCACCACCGGCCTTGGCCATGGACGCGGTCTTTTCGAGTTCGTCGGCGCGGCGTCCAGCCAGCACCACGTCATAGCCGTCGGCCTGGAGCGCCAGCGCCGATGCGCGGCCGATGCCCGAGCCGGCACCCGTGATAACCGCAACCATTGTCTGCGCCATGCTGCGCCTCCCGTCCCTGATGAGCGTGTTTGAGTGGGCACATTACAGCGAAGCCGGGGCAACACCACCAGCGGGATGTGCACGCCAGCTCTTCGCCGCCCACGGGGCCTTGCTATCGCCACGGATGTGATCCAAATAAAACGAATGCTCGTTTTGTTTGTACTGTCCACAAGGGGCGGCCTGCCGTGCCAAAACTCAAACCAGCGACCCAGTTCGCGCGCCGAGAGCACATTCTCGATGCAGCGGAACAGTGCATCGCGCGCGAAGGATTCCATCGCACGACCATGCACGACATCTGCCGTGCGGCGGGCGTGAGCGCGGGTGCGTTGTATGTCTACTTCGCGTCGAAGGAGGATCTGATCGCCGGCATCTGCGAGCGCGACCGGGCGAAGCTCGCCGGCGAATTGACGCAACTGGCCGACGCACCGGATCTCGTTTCCGCACTCGGCAAGCTCGCGCAGCACTATGCGGTCGATCAGCCGGTCTACAAGCGCCTGATCGTGCTCGAAATGGGCATCGAATCGACCCGCAACCCGGCGATCGCCAGCATTTTCCGCTCGGTCGACCAGTTCGTGATCGAGAGTTTCGCCAAGTTGTTCGAACGGGCCCGGCAACAGGGCCGCATCGCGCCGCACCTCGATACACAAACCCTGGCCCGCGTCGTCGCCACCATCGGCGATGGCATGTTCTGGCGGCGGGCGATTGATCCGACGCACAATCCCCAGAGCCTCGTGACCGTACTCTTGGGCGTCATCTCAACCCTGCTCAATCCGACCCAACCGCTGCATCACCCCGCGCCGGTTGGTACTCCAATGAAGGCCCTGACATGAAGCGCAGCCTCCTCCTCGTAGTCGTGATCCTGGTTGGCTCAGCCATCGGGCTGTATGCCAGCGGCATCGTACCGCTCGGCGCAATCAAGGTGCCCGCGGCCTGGACCGGCGACGCCCGCAAACCGGCGGCCGCCAAGGGTGCACTGCCGCCGGCCGTCACGGTGTCGAAGGCTGTGACGGCTGCATTCAACGAAACTGTCGTGATCACCGGTACGCTGGTCGCACGCGAGGAAATCCTGGTCGCACCCGAGGTCGAGGGCCTGCGCGTCGTCGAGCTGCTGGCCGACGAGGGTGACCGCGTGAAAAAGGGACAGGTTCTGGCCCGGCTCGTTGCCGACTCGCTCGATGCGCAAATGGCGCAGAACGATGCCAACCTCGCCCGCAACGCTGCAGCCATCGCCCAGGCACGCAGCCTCATCGTGCAGTCGGAAGCACGCATGCAGGAAGCCGGCAATGCCTTTGAACGGGCCAAGCCGCTGAAGAACACCGGTGTCATTTCCCCTAGCACCTTCGACCAGCGCGAGGCAGCCTCCCGCACGGCCGAAGCCCAACTCGCCTCGGCGCGCGATGGCATCAAGCTCGCGGAAGCGGAGCGGGCCCAGATCGAGGCCCAGCGCCGGGAACTGAGCCTGAAGCGCGCCAATACCGAGGTCAGGGCCACGGCCGATGGCATGGTCAGCCGCCGCAACGCCCGCATCGGCGGCATCGCCACGGCGATCGGCGATGCCATGTTCCGCATCCTCGCCCGCAGCGAAATCGAACTCGACGCCGAGGTCCCCGAATCCCAGCTGATCAAGATCAAAGAGAAACAGGCCGCCCGCGTTTCCGTTGCCGGCATGACGGACGCGCCCGGCCAGGTGCGCCACATCTCGCCAGAGATCGACAAGACGACACGACTTGGCCGCGTGCGTATTTTCCTCGGCGACAACCCCACGCTGCGCGCCGGCGCCTTCGGCCGTGGCATCATCGAAACGGCCACCTCGCGCGGGCTGTCCGTGCCGGCGTCTGCCGTCGTCTACAACGGTGAGGTGACGACCGTGCAGGTGGTCGTGAATACCATCGTGGAAACACGCCGCATCAAGACCGGCCTGACAACGGATGGCCTGATCGAGATCCGCGAAGGCCTGAGCGAAGGCGACCTCGTCGTCACGCGCGCCGGCACGTTCCTGCGCAACGGCGACACGGTGCGGCCGATTCTGCCCGACTCCAACAAGCTGACGGAGGCCCGGTGATGCGCCTGAACATCTCCGCCTGGTCCATCCGCAATCCGGTATCGCCGATCGTGCTGTTTGCCGTGTTGACCCTGCTCGGCACCCTGAGCTTCATCCGGCTGCCGGTCACCAAGTTCCCCAACATCGACGTGCCGCTGGTCGTCGTCACTGTCACACAGTCAGGCGCGGCGCCGTCGGAACTCGAATCGCAGGTGACCAAGGTCGTCGAGGATGCGGTCGCCAACATCACCGGCGTCAAGCACGTGCGCTCGACGCTGACCGATGGCAGCAGTGTGACGGCGATCGAGTTCCGCCTGGAGATCAACGCCGATCGGGCCCAGAACGACGTGAAGGACGCGATTGCCAACATCCGCGCCGATCTGCCGCGAACGGTCGACGAGCCGATCATCCAGAAGATCGACGTCGAGGCGCAATCGATCCTCTCCTATGCGGCAAGCTCGCCGGGCATGACGCTCGAACAGCTGTCCTGGCATGTGGATGATGTCATCAAGCGCGAACTGCTGGGCCTGAAGGGCGTCGGCCGCGTCGAGCGCAACGGCGGCGTCTCACGCGAAGTGCGCATCATGCTCGATCCGAACCAGCTGCTTGCCCTCAACATCACGGCGGCCGACGTCAACCGACAGGTGCGGGCCACCAATACCGATCTAGGTTCGGGGCGCGGCGAGATCGGCGGGCAGGAGCAGGCGATCCGCATTCTGGCCGGCGCGCGCGGCGTCGAGCAACTGGCCGATACCAGGATCGTCATTCCCGGCGGCCGCGAGGTGCGCCTGCGCGACCTCGGCCGCGTGATCGACGATGCGACGGAGCCGCGTGCATTTGCCCGCCTCGACGGCAACCCCATCGTGTCGATTGCGATCTTCCGCGCCAAAGGGGCGAGCGAACTCGCCGTCGGCGAAGTGGTTGAGAAGCGCATCGCCGAATTACAGAAGGCGCGACCGGACGTAGTGCTGACCAAGATCGACGATGCCGTGTCGTTCACGCGCGGCAACTATGTGGCCGGCATGGAGACGCTGCTCGAGGGTGCGGCACTGGCCGTGCTGGTGGTGTGGCTGTTCCTGCGCGACTGGCGCGCCACCTTGATCACCGCGATCGCCCTGCCCTTGTCGGCTATCCCGACCTTCTGGGCCATGAGCCTGATGGGCTTCTCGCTCAATCTCGTCAGCCTGCTCGGCATCACGCTGGTGACCGGCATCCTGGTCGACGACGCCATCGTCGAGATCGAGAATATCGTCCGCCACATGCAGATGGGCAAGTCGCCCTACCGCGCGGCGCTGGAGGCGGCCGACGAAATCGGCCTCGCCGTGATCGCAATCACGTTCACGATCGTCGCCATCTTCGCACCCGTGTCGTTCATGGCCGGTGTGGCAGGGCAATATTTCCGCCAGTTCGGGCTGACCGTCGCCGTGGCTGTCTTGTTTTCGCTATTGGTGGCGCGCCTGATCACGCCGATGATGGCCGCCTATTTCATGCGCCCCGTGAAGGAACAGGAGCACGGCACCGGCGCCATCATGCGGTTCTATACCGGACTGCTGGCCTTCACCTTGCGCTGGCGCTATCTGACGCTGCTGGCTGGAATAGCCGTATTTGTGGTGTCGATCGTCGCCGCCAGCAAGATGCCATCGAGCTTCATTCCCGACGACGACACGTCCCGAGTCGTCGTCGCACTGGAACTACCACCCGGCGAAACGCTGGCCGATACCCGAGAGACCGGCGATCGCATCACCGGCATCCTGAAGAAGATCCCCGAAGTCAGCACCGTTTTCGTACTTGGTGGCGTCACCCCGGTCGGCGTGCGCGATATTCGCCAGGCAACGATGATCGTGCGCCTCGTTCCCAAGACCGAACGCAAGCGGTCGCAAAAGCAGATGAAGGCGGTGATATCATCGACGCTTGCCGACATTCCCGATGTCCGAGCCTGGTATGTGAACGAGCGCGGTCAGCGTGAGCTTTCCTTCGCGCTGCTGGCACGCGATGGCGCCCAGCTGAATGAAGCCGTCGGCCGGATCGAGGGCGAACTGCGCCGGGTGCCGGGCTTCACCAATGTGGCTGCGACCGGCGCCACCGACCGGCCGGAAATCCGCATCGTGCCGAAACTCGATCAAGCCGCCAACTTCGGCGTCTCGCCCGATACCATCGCCGAGACAATCCGGGTCGCGACGATCGGCGACGTCGGCCCGAACCTCGCCAAGTTCAACACCGGCGACCGCCTGGTGCCGATCCGCGTCCAGATCGACGAGCGGGCACGCACCGAACTCAACCAGATCGCCCAGCTCAGGGTAACCAATGCGGCTGGAAAATCCGTACCGCTTTTAACCGTTGCCGACGTGAACCTCGGCCGTGGTCCGGGCTCGATCGACCGCTATGACCGCTTCCGCCAGTCCCTGATCGGCATCGACCTCGTGCAGGGCTTTGCACTGAGCGACGCGCGCGCGCAGTTCCTCAAGGTCGTCGAACAGCAGAAATTACCGGACGGCGTGAGCCTGCAGCCCTCAGGCGACGCGGAAATCCAGGACGAGGTTGCAACCGGCTTCCTCACGGCCATGGGCACCGGCCTCATGATCGTGCTCGGCGTGCTGATCTTGCTGTTCGGCAGCGTGTTCCAGCCGATCACTATTTTGCTATCGCTGCCGCTTTCGTTCGGCGGCGTCGTCATCGCCCTGCTGGCGACCGGCAACCCGATCAGCATGCCAGTCTACATCGGCCTGCTCATGTTGATGGGCATCGTGACCAAGAATGCGATCATGCTCGTTGACTTTGCCGTCGAGGAGATCGCCCGCGGCGTGTCCCGCAACGAAGCGTTGATCGATGCCGGACGCAAGCGCGCGCGCCCCATCGTCATGACCACGCTGGCCATGGCGGCCGGCATGCTGCCGAGCGCCTATGCCCTTGGCGATGGTGGCGAATTCCGCGCGCCGATGGCGATTGCGGTGATCGGGGGCCTGCTGGTTTCAACGGTGCTCAGCCTGGTGTTCGTGCCGTCGTTCTTCACCGCCATGGATGATCTAGGCTGGGCCATCGGCCGCGTGTTCGGCCGCCTCGTCGGCCCGACCGACGAGCCCGACGCCGCGCCAGCAGTGATCAGGCACCCGATTGCCCCAGACCCGCGCCACGGCATCACGCCGGCATAGTTCCCGCGGCACGTGGCAAACGCGCACGAAAATTCAACAAACGAGACAGGAGCCCTTGAAAACGCCCCGATGATTTGTCAGCCTACCCTCCGGGGGGAGGGTCGAGCTAATCACGTGGCGGTTGGCACCATGATTGTCCTGTTTGCTTCGATCGCGTGCGCGATGCTCCTGTCTGCGGGAGCCGCAGCGACCATTGCCGTGGCACGAGCAAGAAACCCGTTCGCCTGGTTTGCCATCGGCTTTGCATTGCCCGGCGTCGGCATACTCATCCTGCTGTGGTTGCCCATCGAAGCCAAAAAGGGCGCGCTGCAGAAGCCCGATCGAGTGGCCACTGGCCCCAAAGCAGCCGCAAGCGTCGAGATGGTGCAGGCAACCGAAGAGCCGGCAGCACTCGCGCGCAATGGCACCCAGAAGCGCGCCGAACCAGGCACACAGCTTAATGGCATTCCAGTACCCAGCATGGACGAACGCTGGAGCATGCTGATCGAGTATGATCCCGTGCTGCGCGAGGCGGCAGAGCAGCTGACCCCGCTTGGGGGCGACAGCGTGGACAAGCTGCGGCAAGCCTATTTCGTCCTGCAGGACCGCTCGCTGATCCCCGGCATCGTCACGCGCATCCGCGACAAACACGAGGTGAAGATGCGGCAAGCTGCAGCGGAAGCGGCGCCACCGCAGCATGCCCGGCACTCGCACGAGGCCCCGCCGATGGCAGTACATACCGAGCACATGCCGCATGACCAGAACGTGGCATCATTCTCAGCGCGCCCTTCACGACCGGTTCCGCGCCACACCACCGTCACGCCACAGGATCTCGAGAGCGCGATGTATCTCGAAACCTACCGCGGCGTGCACCTCTATCGGCTGGCCGACGGCCGCACCTATGTGGACGGCCTGATGGCGCTGCTGTCGCCGGAAGCGGCGCGCGATTTGATCCAGCAGACCGCACAACCGGACACCCAGCCTCTGGTGCCGGCCTACTACGAACCAGTCCGCGCTGTGTCCCGGTTATGAGCCGCTGGCCTTCTTGGCAGCCTTGACCGCGGCGGTGATGCCGATCAGCGCCCGGTCACGCTCGGCTTCGAGGTCGTCGATCGATCGCTCGCCGATCATCGCCTCGACACCGGCGATAGTGCGCGCTTCGAAGGCGGGATTGAGCATCGGCGTACCGAGCGCCTCCCAGCGCTGCGTCTGGCTCGCGCCCAGGTGCTTGAAGTAGTGGCGGATACCGCCTTGTCCGCCGGCCAGATGGTAGGTCTGGAACGCGCCCATGAACGCCCAGCGCAAGCCCGGTCCATAGCGCAACGCCCGGTCGATATCCTCGACGTCGGCGATGCCCTGCTCGAGGCAAAACATGGCTTCCCGCATCAGCGCACCCTGCAGGCGGTTGGCGAGGTGCCCGACGGCTTCCTTCTTCAGGATCACTGGCTCGCGGCCGACCGACTTGTAGAAGTCATAGGCGGTGCGCACAGCCGGCACATCGGGCGCGCTGCCGACCAGTTCCACCAGCGGCACGAGATGCGGCGGGTTGAACGGGTGAGCGACGATGACGCGGGACTTGTCCTTCGCCTTGGCGGCAATCGTCGACTGGGGAAACGCCGTGGTGCTCGACGCAATGACGCAGTGCGGCGGGCAAGCCGCTTCGAGCTTGGCGATCAGATCGGCCTTGAGGTCGGCGCGCTCGGGCGCATTTTCCTGGATCAGATCGGCGCGGGCGACCGCTGCCTCTGGTGTCGCGACGAACGTGAGCGTGCCGTTTCTGACGGGTGTCGAAGGCTGTGCGTCCGGCAATGCGCGGGCAACGAAAGCCCGCATTTTTGCTTCGGCATCAGGGCCTGGATCGTTCGCCACGACGTCGTAGCCGTGGCCGATGAAGAGCGCCGCCCAACTGGCGCCGATGGTGCCCGTGCCGATCACGGCGATGGTCTTGATGGCGGTCATGGCGCAAACTCCTTCATCTGATTATTTCCAATCGGCCACCAGCGATCCAACCTACTCCCTACTCCCTACTCCCTACTCCCTACTCCCTACTCCCTACTCCCTACTCCCTACTCCCTACTCCCTACTCCCTACTCCCTACTCCCTACTCCCTACTCCCTACTC
>JAKFWF010000068.1 GCA_021730785.1 Hyphomicrobiaceae bacterium | reverse complement strand
CGAGCACCAGCCGCGCGTCAGCGGCAAAAGCCGAGACCATGTGCAACGGCGACGATGACGAGGCTTTGTCGAACGAACGGCGCAGCGACTTGCCGTCGAACGCGATAACGCCCTCGCAGGTGCTCGCAAAGCGTTGCATGAACGCGATGAAGCACGTGCGGAATTGCGCCGGGTCCAGCAGCCGGAACAGGCGCGAAAAAGTATCGTGCGACGGCGGCCCGTTTTCCAGCGTCATGAACGTTCGCAGGAATGGCAGTTTGGTCTCGGCGAACAACTCCATGTCGGCGCACGTCTCGCCACCGCTCAGCGTCGTCAGCAACGCGATCAGCAGCACCTCGTGCAGGTCATGGCGCTTCGCATTGCCCGTGCGCGGGTCATCAAGGCCTTCAAATGTTTCGATGAAATCGCGCATGGCACCAGCTCCAGCCAGATCGAGGGTGCCAGTCCGTAGAATCGATTTGCCGCCCTACCGGCAAGCAGAATTTTCAAATGCGATTCCCCTGTCACCCTGCGGCTTGGTGATTGACGCGCTGTGCTACGTGGATCGGTGCACAGCCAATACGTTGTTGCGCAGCCAAGCTTCCGGACTGCCAGTTGGCATTCAGCCGACCAGAAGCGGTTGCACTCGGCGTTGAGGTAGGTTGGCCGGTGCTAGCGGACGCACTTCAGCTTTCACCCACTCTTGCGCGCGCGTCGTCATTATCGAGTGATCCATCGGGTCTGAGCGCAAGCGCCCGTTCCTTGGCGACATGTTCGGTGCTGAACGACGGCTCCAGCGCTCCTCGGTAATATTCCTCGAACCTATTGAGGCGCAGCTTCATCTTGTAGCCTTCGATCTTTTTCAGATCGTCTGGGGACAACAGCTTGCTCTCTGTGAGTTTGGCCACCTGACCGTCGATCATATCGCGCCGGCGGTCGAGTTCGTCGTTGAGATCGAACAACGACTGGGGCGCGTAGAGTGGCAGCGAACTGACCATGCGGTCGAACACGGTATCGTGGATCATCGCGTGCGGAGGCACCTTGCGCGGACGATAGTTGAACACATGGCTGAAGTTCTGCTGGATCAGCCCCATCGCGTCCGGATCGACGATCAGAGGATTGCTGTCCTGGCGTTTCCAGTGTTCGAGCTTGTCGGCCTTCCACGCGACGAGATGCAGCCCCCAGATCTCTTTGCCAGCTTCCTGTTGGTTGTCCGCGTAGCCACTGCTGATGCGGCGCAGAAGAAAGTCGAGCGCGACATCCGACAGCCGGTCGGTCGCCCATCCGCCGCCGATGTTGGCGTGATCGCCGGGGAACCACACCTCGATGATGCGTTCAGGCCGGTTGGGATCGGGGTCCATCAAGGTCGGCTCGAACTCCTGCCGGCGCTCGTCCAGCGCCACCATGTGATAGGCTTGGCGGACGCTGTCGGGGACGGACAGATCCCGAAACAAGTTGAGCTGCTGCAGATTCAAGCCGCCAATCGTTTTGGCGATGCCGAACGAGCCGACCGTGTCCCAGCAACCGAGCACCGCGATCGGCATCGCCCGCTTCGATTTCGAGCTTCTCAGCTTCCGGTGCTTTCCCAACAGCTTGATCGTCCACACCGTCCGTGGCGCACCGCGCGCATCGACGGCGCGCGCCAGCAGCCGGGAAATCGCGGCGCCCCGACTGAAGCCGAAAATGAAGATCCGGTCGCCGGGGCGATAGGTGCGGACGAGATCGAGGTAGGCGCGCTCGACCACTTCTTCAGCGCCGAGCCCTGTGGCTTGTCCAAAGAACGCCAGAAGCGGATCGTTGTCGTACGTGTTGCCGACGCCCGCGTAGTAGAGGCCGATTTGCTTGTCGCCGTACTTCTTGCACAGCGACGCATCGAGAACCTCGTCCGGCTCGAACATGCCTTGCTTGTCCGCCTTCAGCATGCGGAACAGCTTGTAGACGTTGGTGGTGGCGGCGAAGCCCTGTTCGACTTGATCAGGATTGTTGCTGGTGCCGTCGAGGCAGATGACGATGTTCTTCGGCTTGTCCGACGTCCAGGTCTCGGAATTGCGGAACAGTGTGTAGAGCAGCGGCAGGCCGAGGAGGATCACCTCCCACTTGAAGAGCCACCCTGTGATGCCGCTGGTCAGCATCGACCAGCTCGAGCGCGTCGGAGCACTCGCCGCAGTGGCAACCGGTGCTTCCGTTTCCGGGGACGTACCAGCCGCAACTCGGCTCGCCGGGGCAATTGCCGGCGGTTTGCTCCCGGCCTCTCGCACGATCCGGATGCCCGCCTTGTCCGCATTGCTCAGCGGCGGCTCCCGGAGTTCGAGGTCTGCTGGGAGCTCCGTGAGCCGACCCCCGTTTGCCGCAGGCCTAGTGCTGCAGCCTTCTTGAACTGCACCTGAGGATTGACGACAACGGTCGATCCATTCGGCGACATTGCCGTGCATATCGTAAAGCCCGAATGCGTTCGGTTTGAGCAATCCGACATGATGCGGCCAGCGCGCGCCGATCCTCGCATACCAGGCATATTCTTCGAGCTTCTCGCGATCGTCGCCGAACGACCACTTCGAGCCTGGCGGAGCGTTGCCTTGGGCTGCAGCGAGCCACTCGCCTCGGGAGGGAAGCCGATAGGTCGCTCCCGTCTGGCCGCTCAGCCACTGAAGGTAAACCAGAGCGTCATCGGGCGATACTTCGACCGGAATTCGGTCGCTGCTCGCAACGGGGCGATCGATTTTCCTGCACGGCTTGGTTTCGAGCGCCGCGCTGCTGCATGCGTCCCATTCGGCATGCGTGATCTCGAAGAGCCCCATGTAGACCGGCTTGGCCGGATCGAGGGCCAGGCTCACCAAACCTGGACACCGCACGTCGTCGCAGTCGCGCAGTCCGTCACTTGCCTTGCCGGCTTTGAAGTCGTCAGTCCGAGATTGCCGCTCCTGCAGCACTCTGTCCCGCTCGGCCAAGTCGATAGTCGAGATCGGGTTCCAGAACTGATAGATGAGCAGCCCTGCAGCGATCAGTAGCGCCTTGAGACCCCAGTTGTGCCACCTCGCTGGTAGCCAACCCATGCGCTGTCCGTGGCGCCGCAGTCGATAAGCAGCCAGCAAGATCACGATCTGGGCGAGAAGGAAGAAAAACACCTTGCCGGAGTTCGGCATGGGGTCGCCACCGATGCTAAGCTTCGGAAACAGCCCTGACGCATTCACAGCGAGCAGCAGCAGGAACGACGCGACAAACCAGTACGTGAACTGCCGCCGATAGATGAGGCCGGCGATACCGGGAACCAGCGAGTACGCGGCGATAATGCCGACCGTGCCGACCATCTTCTGTACGATGGCTACGAAATCGTGGCCTAATACTTCGAGCCATGCCTTGAAAAGGGGAAAGAGTACATCGCCCATGAAGCGAAGCGGATGGAAGCCGAAGCTTTTCCAGAAATCAGTGCTGCCCTTCGGATCGTCACCGGCGAACAAGTTGCCTGCATGGGTGAGAATGGATTTGGCAGAATGGGCCTCGCCCCTCATGCCGAGAAGCATGCCCAGCTTGCCGAAATCCGAGGGCAGCGCATAGGCCACGAACAGCAGTGCGGTCAGCACCAGCATGATCAACGGCAGGAGCTTCGAACTCTTGCGGATGCTCAGGGTGGAAGACTTTTTCGCGGATGCGGTGGGAGACGACTCAGACGACACAATAACCCTCATGAAGCATATGATCAAAGCAACAAAACCCTCGCGGCGAGGCTAACCGCGCAGTTCGGCTGCCGCAAATAGGCCAGTTTGTCCACAGGTCGATTTCGTATTCTGTGTTGCAGACAAAGCGCTCAAGTCCATGATTCGCCGTCTCCGAGCGTCCAAACTTCTAGTTGCAGCAGGACGCAAGTTTTTGCGAAGCACAGATTTAGGATTGCCCGTTGTCTCTGCCGCTGCCGATCCGGTCGCGCTTGCCTGCCACGTTCTCGGTGCACGCGCCGACAACGTCGCCATCCTCAACAACCTGTTTCCTGTCACGACATTCCGCGATGCCAACTTGAGCGCTGCCTTCGCACGGGCGTGCAACGACTGGCTGGCGGATCGCTTACTCAGCGTAGAGCCGTGGCTCCGTGGCTCGCTGCTGATCCCCTGGGGCGCATCTGATCTGGCCGTCGCCGAGATCGAGCGCTGGAAGGATGATCATCGATCCGTTCAGATCCTGGGCCTCGTGTTCGGCGAGCGGTCGCTCGGCCATCGCTCTTACTGGCCGATCTACGAGGCGGCCGAACGCCATGGCTTCGCCATCGGCGTGCATGCCGGTTCGAGCTATCATCATGCCGTTACGGGTTCCAGCTGGCCGAGCCATCTCATCGAGGACTACGCCGCGCAGTCGATCGGTTTCCACACGCAGCTCGGCAGCTTCATCGTCGAAGGCGTGTTCGTGAAGTTTCCCGCGCTCAAGGTCGTGATGATCGAGTCCGGCGTTACGTGGGCTCCGCTCTATCTCTGGCGGCTGGCCAAGTTCTGGCGCGGTGTGCGGCTCGAAACACCCTGGCTGGAAAAGCCGCCGTTCGATTTTGTCAGATCGAATGTGCGCTTCACGACGCAGCCCTTCGATGCGCCCCTTGAAGGCGAAACGATCACGAGTCTGATCGACCAGCTGGGCAGTGACGACGTCCTGCTCTACGCCTCGGATACACCACATCGTCACGTTGATCCGGCAGGCACGTTACTGACTTACTTGCCGGCGACAGCGACGCGCAAGATTGTGTCTACGAACGCATTGGCTACATATGCTCGCCTCGGAGTTGGATATGCCGCTTGACCTCAACCCGCGTGACGACGTCCGCGACGCTGCACCCGGTCCAGTCGACGGCCGCCCATCGACTGCCGCCAACCGCTTGAAAATCATCGACGGCGACATTCACACCGCACCCGCGAGCCTCACCGAATTCAAGCCGTTCATCGAACACGCGTGGTTCGAGCATCTGACGACCTACGGCTCGCGCAAACGCCACGGCACCAACTTCGAACCGTACCCCAAGGCGTGCCCGCGTGCCTCGCGCCGCGACGCCTGACCCGAAGGCGGCGCCATTCCGGGCTCCGACCTCAAGTTGCTGCAGCACCAGCATCTCGACCTTTACGGCATTGAGACCGGCATCATGGGACCGCTCGGCTTGACCGGCCAGGGCGAGATCAATCCGGGTCTCAGTGGTGGCGCTGACCCGCGGCATCAACCGCTGGCAGCGCGACGTCATGGCGATCCCTGAGCCGCGCCTCAAGGCCTCCATCGTCGTGCCGTTCGAAGATGCGGCCGCGTCGGTCGCCGAAATCGAAGCGCTCGGTCCGGACAAGCACTACGCGCAGGTGTTCTTGCTGACGCGCAGCCAGGAGCCGCTCGGCAACCCGCGGTATTGTCCGATCTATGCTGCTGCGGAGCGTTACGGCCTGCCGGTCGCCTTCCATGTGTTCGGCGCCGGCGGACATCCCTACACCGGCACCGGTTGGCCCTCCCATTACATCGAGGAAGGGGCAGGCCACTCGACGTCGTGCCAGACGGTTGTCACGAGCCTCGTCATCGAAGGCGTCTTCGAGCGCTTTCCGAAACTGAAGGCCGTGATCGTCGAGGGCGGGTTTGGCTGGCTGCCAGCACTGTCCTGGCGCCTCGACAAGCTCTACGAGCGCATGCGCAGCGAAGTCCCTCACTTGAAGCGCAAGCCGTCCGAATACATCCGCGACCACATTTACCTCTCGACGCAGCCGATGGTAGAGCCCGACGACCGCCGTCATCTCAACGACGTCATCGACTGGATCGGCGCCGACCGTCTCGTTTTTGCCAGCGACTATCCGGTCGTCAGGCTCTTGATGCGCTTGCCAAGCTCGGCATCGAGCGCGCCTGCGCCCTCCTTCGCGACGAGCACCATGCAGACTTTCTTCTCGAGCGAGCTGTCGCAATCGCCCGCCTCGAGTTCGAGCGCAGCGAGCGTCTTCGGGCCGAGCGCCTGCAATGCAGCTTCGGTGAGAGTTGGCTTCTTCGGCATGTGCAAGTGTGATCGGGACTGCGACGCGCCTCACTCGGTTTGATCCGCGCCGATTGACAGGTCTTTCCCGCCAATCGTGACGTCGTGCCCAGGCGCGGCTTGGCGGCGATGCGGGCTCCGGACGTTTGTGCGCGCGCCGCCCGATCGCCACCAAGGTTGGCTGGCCTACTTCACCTGTCCGAGCATTTCCTCGACATGGTCCCAGTTGACCAAGTGGTCGACGAAGGCCTCGAGATACTTCTGGCGGGCATTGCGATAATCGATGTAATAGCTGTGCTCCCACACGTCGCAACCGAGAATGGGGCTCGCACCGTGCATCAGCGGGTTCTCGCCATTGGGAGTCTTCATCACCTCGAGCTTGCCACCCTTCACCGCGAGCCAGCACCATCCCGAGCCGAACTGCGTAACGCCGGCCTGCACGAAGTCGGTGCGCAGCTTGTCGTAGCCGCCGTAGGTCGTCACATGGCCGGCGAGCTTGCCGGGCAGGGACTTGCCGCCGCCGCCCTTCTTCATCCACTTCCAGAAGTGGTTGTGGTTGTAGTGCTGACCGACGTTGTTGACGACCGGCATGTCCTTGGCGGCAAACGCTTCCTTGCAGATGTCCTCGATCGACTTGCCATCGTACTTCGTGCCGGCGCCGGCAAACTTGTTGCCGTTATCGACGTAGGCCAGATGGTGCTTGTCGTGGTGGAACTGCAGCGTCTCGACCGACATATAGGGGGCCAGCGCGTCATAGGCATAGGGCAGTTCGGGCAGCTTGAAAGCCATGGGTTGCTCCATCGGTTGCGGGGGTAACTCTCAAGCTCGGACCCTATCGACAGATGGCAGCCAAAGCAAACGCAGCACTTGGGCCGCGTATCCGCGCGCCAGGGCTGCGCGTGCGTTGCAACCTACCCCCCCGTGACGCTCATGTGCCTGGCGACGGCTGGCTTCTTCGAGCGGCGGTCGATGATGAAATCATGCCCCTTGGGCTTGCGGGAGATTGCTTCGTCGATGGCACGTGACAGGGCCGCATCGTCCGTCGAGGCGCGCAACACGCTGCGCAGGTCGGCCGCGTCGTCCTGGCCGAGGCACATGTAAAGCGTACCCGTACAGGTGAGGCGCACCCGGTTGCAGCTTTCGCAGAAATTGTGCGTCATCGGCGTGATGAAGCCGAGCCGGCCACCGGTCTCCTTGACACGCACGTAACGCGCCGGGCCGCCGGTGCGATAGGGGATGTCTTCGAGCGTAAACTCGTCCATCAGCCGCGCGCGCACAATCGACAAAGGCAGGTACTGATCTGTTCGGTCACCGTCGATATCGCCGAGCGGCATAGTCTCGATAAGGGTCAGATCGGCGCCGCGATCGTGCGCAAAACGCACCAAGTCGACGATCTCGAACTCGTTTACGCCCTTGAGTGCGACCGCGTTGATCTTGACCTGCAGGCCGGCCTTGGCTGCCGCATCGAGGCCAGCCGCTACCTGGGCCAACTCGCCCCAGCGCGTAATCGCCTTGAAGCGGTCGGCATCGAGCGTATCGAGCGACACGTTGATGCGCTTGACCCCACAATCGGCCAGTTCCTGCGCAAATTTCGGCAGCTGGCTGCCGTTCGTCGTCAGTGTCAGTTCCTCGAGCGCACCCGTGCCCAGATGCCGCGACAGCGCGCGAAACAGCCACATGATGTTGCGCCGGACGAGCGGCTCGCCGCCCGTGATGCGCAGCTTCCGCACCCCCTTGTGCACGAACGCCGTACACAGCCGGTCGAGTTCTTCGAGCGACAGCAGGTCTACCTTCGGCAGGAACGTCATGTGCTCGGACATGCAGTAGACGCAGCGGAAGTCGCAGCGGTCGGTCACCGACACGCGCAGATAGCTGACGTGGCGCCCGAACGGGTCGACCATGGACACTGGCAACGGGAATGGCGTGAGCGGGGACGGCGAAACGGACATGAGACTTCCTTGCGCGCGGCCTTGAGAGCGTGGCGGCGCCTGTGTGGCACTCAAAGTAACGCTTCCGGGGCCGCGATCAAGGGGCGCAGTGACCGGCTCGCGCAAAGCCCGGCATTCACGCTATCGTGGCTCTTGCACAGCGTAAGATCCCGCCGTACCAGGACCCGTCCGCCATGTCCGACGAAACCGCGCTCCAATCGGCCAATCCTTCGTTCGAAGAGGCAGTGCGCGCCAGTTTCGCGCGCCAAGGCCTGATGTGGACGATCGGGGCCAGGATCGCGACGGTTCTGCCGGGGCGGGTCGTTATCGAGCTGCAGCGCAGTAACGGCAGCTCGCAGCAGCAGGGGCTGTTCCACGGCGGCGCAATCGGGGCGATCGCCGACTCGGCCGGTGGCTATGCCGCGCTCAGTTTGATGCCGGCCGGCAGTGATGTCGTCACCGTCGAATACAAGATCAACTTCGTGCGACCAGCGCTGGGCACCCTGCTGCGGGCCGAGGGGCAGGTCCTGCGTGCCGGCAAATCGGTGACAGTGGCGCGCGTCGATATCACGGCGATCGATGGCGACAACCGCCAAGTGGTCGCGTTGCTTCAAGGCACGTTCATGCGTGTGGCCGGGTAGGGCGCCTCACCCACGCGGGTGGGCGGCATCGTAAACGGCGAGCAGGCGGTCGCGGTCGACCTCCGTATAGACCTGCGTCGTCGACAGCGAAGCATGACCGAGCAGTTCCTGGATCTGGCGCAGATCGGCACCGGCCGACAGCAGGTGCGTCGCGAACGAATGGCGCAGCGCGTGCGGCGTCGCACTCGCCGGCAGCCGCAATGTGCCTCGCATGCGCTCGATCGCCAGCTGGATCAGGCGCGGCGACAGCGGGCCACCCTTGGCACCGCGGAACAACTCGTCGTCGCGTTCCAGCGGATAGGGCACCAGCGCCGCGTAGCGCTCGATCGCCGCGATCGTCACAGGCAATACCGGAACGACGCGCTCCTTGCCGCCCTTGCCGACGATGCGCAGGACATCGCGCTCGGGTGACGGCATATCCTTGACCAGCAGGCCGACCGCCTCGGAAATGCGCAAACCCGAGCCGTAGAGCAGCAGCATGACCGCCGTGTCGCGCGCAGCGATCCACTCGGCTTCGGCGTTGGCTCCGGCTTCAGTCATCACTTCGGCAGCGAGCGCAACCGTCAGCGGCTTTGGCACTCCGTGCGGCACCTTCGGCATGGCGATGGTGTGAACCGCGCGGTTCTTGATCACCTGCTGCGCCTCGAGCCAGCGGAAGAACATGCGCAAGGCCGACATCGTGCCGGAGAGCGTGCGGCCGGTAATGCCCTGGCGGCGGCGGCGCGCGAGGAAGGCGCGGATCGTGCGCGCATCGAGGCGTTCAAGGTCGCTCCAGACGGTCGGGCGGCCCCGCTCGAACTGGATGTGGGCCAGGAACTGGCGCAGATCGAGGTCATAGGCCTCCGCCGTGCGCTCGGCTAGGCCACGGTCGCGCACCAGGTGGTCGAGGAATGCGTCGACGAGCGAAGCTGCCTCGTCGCCGAGCGGCAGAACCTCGTCGATGGCAGCGGGTGCGGCCTGATCGGACATGTCACGGGCTCCGGGGAATTGCGCGACTCGCCTCTGTTCTTATCCCCAGTCGCACGCATAGAAGTAAACCGGACGTTAACATGAGGCTGCATCGCCCTTGGGGCTCGGAGAGACCATGTGGACTTGATCTTGTGGGAATGGATGAGCTTTGCCGTGCGCTGGCTACACGTGATCGCCGGCATCGCCTGGATCGGCAGCTCGTTCTATTTCATCCATCTCGATCTGAGCCTGCAGCAGCGCGACGACCTGCCGGCCGGTGCCCATGGCGAAGCCTGGCAGGTGCACGGGGGTGGCTTTTATCACATGGTCAAATACCTGGTGGCGCCCGCCCGCATGCCGGACCACCTCACCTGGTTCAAGTGGGAGGCATACGCCACGTGGCTGTCCGGCATGGCGCTGCTCGTCATCGTCTATTATTTCTCGAGCCGCCTGTACCTGATCGACCACAACGTGGCGGCACTGTCGCCCGCGCAGGCCGTTGCGATCAGCATCGCCGGCATCGGCGCCGGCTGGGTTGCCTATGATCAGCTGTGCAAGTCGCCCTTGGGACACAACGACACGGCCCTGGCAGGCGTCGGCTTCGCCTTCCTGGTGGCGATGGCATTCGCCGCCTCGCTGCTGTTCTCCGGTCGCGGCGCCTACATGCAGATGGGCGCTGCCATCGGCACCATCATGGTTGCCAACGTGGCGATGATCATCATCCCGAACCAGCGCAAGGTGGTGGCCGACCTGATCGCCGGCCGCACGCCCGACCCCAGCCTGGGGGCGATCGGCAAACAGCGCTCGCTGCACAACAACTACCTGACGCTGCCGGTCGTGTTCTTGATGATCTCGAGCCATTATCCGCTGGCCTTCGCGACGCGGTTCAGCTGGCTCATCCTGGCGCTCGTCCTGGTGATTGGCGCCGTGATCCGGCACTTCTACAACACCCGTCACAAGGGACTGCCCTCACCCTGGTGGACGTGGGCCGTTGCGGCGGCCTGCGGGCTTGGCATCGTGGGATTGTCGACCTACCCGGTCCACCCCGTCAAGCGCGCGGGCAACCCCGTGACGTTCGCTGCCGCCCAGGAGGTGATCCTCACCCGCTGCAGCGTGTGCCATGCAGCCGAACCGGCGTGGGAAGGGATCGGACGCGCGCCAAAGGGCGTGCAACTCGACACGGCCGCGCACATTGCCGCCCACCGGCACCAGATCGCCGTGCACAGCGTCCTGACCAACGCCATGCCGCCCGGCAACATCACCGAGATCACGCCGGCCGAGCGTGGCATTCTGGCAAGCTGGGTCAGAGCACCGCAATGACCGATGCCCCTGCCCCACACGACACCGGAAAATGGCGCGCGATCTGGATTTTGGCCGCGTTTGCCGCCCTCACCCTGCCGCTGATGCCGGTCCAGGCCATCCTGCTGCGGACCAGCATGCGTGCAGCTCGGCGCTTCCCGCACTGGTATCACCGGCAGGTGTGCTGGATCCTTGGCATCCGCTTGTCAATCCATGGTGCCGTGGCACGCGATACGCCCGTGCTGGTCGTCGCCAACCACTCCACGTGGCTTGATATCCCGGTGCTGTCGGCGATGGCGCCCGTCTCCTTCATCGCCAAGAAGGAGGTCGGTGGCTGGCCGTTCGTATCGCAACTCGCCCGCCTCCAGCGCAGCGTCTTCGTCGACCGCACGCGGCGCACGGCGGTCGGCGAGACGACGTCCGAGATGACGGCGCGGCTCACGCAGGGCGACGCGCTGGTTCTGTTTGCAGAAGGCACGTCGTCAGACGGGCTGCGCGTGCTGCCGCTGCGCACGTCGCTGTTTGGCGCAGTGATGCCGACGGCAAAAGGCGGCGCTGCGCCGGCACACACCGTGGTGCAGACTTGCGCCGTGGTCTACGGCGAGTTGCATGGCCTCCCCATCGGTCGCGCCGAGCGCCCGCTGGTCGGCTGGTATGGCGACATGGAAATGGGGGGCCACGCCTGGTCGCTGCTGAAAGCCGGCCCGCTCGACGTGCGCATCTTGATCGGCCCGCCGGTCGCGCTTGACGCCTTCGCCGACCGCAAGGCACTCAGCCGCCACCTGGAAGCCGAGCTCAGACAGTCCGTAGTGAGACTGTTGCGCAGCATCCCGGCGGACGCCCCGGTCGTCGTGACCACGCCTTCGCCCGAACTGGCGCGACCGCGTGCGGTGGTGGCAAAACAGTCGGCGAAATGGACCTAATGCGGCGGTGCAACATAGCCTAACGGTCTATGGAATAGTCATTTGTGTACGACTTTGGTGCAACGCAACAAATTAATGACAGACCTGTCACAACCGCGTATCGTAACCGAACGGGAACTTGCGCGCGATACAGTGGGCGCCAGAGGGATCACTGTCATGAGTAGCGAAGAACTACTGCGTGGGACGTCCGGCGCGCTGCCTGCGGCGCCGCCGAAGAAAGTGTTCGTCAAGACGTTCGGCTGCCAGATGAACGTCTACGACAGTGAGCGCATGGTCGAGGCGCTTGTTCCTGCCGGCTTCGCCGAAACGACCGACATGGCGGATGCCGACCTTGTCGTCCTCAACACCTGCCATATCCGTGAAAAGGCTGTAGAAAAGGTCTATTCGGACCTCGGCCGCATCCGCGACGTGAAGGCCTGGCGGGCGGCAGAAGGCAAAACCACCATCGTCACGGTAGCGGGCTGCGTCGCCCAGGCCGAGGGTCGCGAAATTGCTCGCCGTGCCCCCGTGGTCGACCTTGTCGTCGGCCCGCAGAGTTATCACCGGCTGCCCGATTTGCTGGGCGAAATCCGCGCCGGCCGCCGCATCGTCGAGACCGAGTTCCCCGAAGCCGACAAGTTCAGTGCACTCCCCCCACGCACCGGTCCGCGCCAGACCGCGGCCTTCCTCACCGTGCAGGAAGGGTGCGACAAATTCTGCACGTTTTGCGTGGTGCCCTATACGCGCGGCGCAGAATACTCGCGCGCGGTGGCTGATATCGTCGCCGAGGCTGAAGCCCTGGTGGCACGCGGTGTGCGCGAATTGACCCTGCTCGGCCAGAACGTCAACGGCTACCATGGCGCGGGCGCGGACGGCTCGGCGCGCACACTCGCCCAACTGCTCGTGCGGCTCTCCGACATCGCCGATCTCGAACGCCTGCGCTATGTCACGAGCCACCCGCGCGACATGGGCTGCGACCTGATCGCAGCCCATCGCGACCTGCCCAAGCTGATGCCCTACCTGCACCTGCCCTTCCAGTCGGGCGCCGATCGCATCCTGGCGGCCATGAACCGCAAGCACACGGCCGACGACTACCGCCGCCTGGCCGATCGAATCCGCAAGGCGCGGCCGGATATCGCGCTCTCCACCGATATCATCGTCGGCTTTCCGGGCGAAACCGATGCGGAGTTTGCCGAGACGCTTCGCCTCGTCCGCGAGATCGGCTTCGCCCAGGCCTACTCCTTCAAGTACAGCGGCCGGCCCGGCACACCGGCTGCCGGCATGGACGGGCAGATCCCGGATGCGGTGAAAGCTTCGCGGCTCGACGAGTTGCAAAGCCTGCTCGAAGTCCAGCAGAAATCGTTCAACAGCGGCTTCATTGGCCAAGTTGTACCCGTGCTGTTCGAGCGGGCAGGGCGCCGCGACGGCCATCTCGTCGGACGCACGCCCTACCTGCAGCTCGTGCACGTGGAGGCCGCCATGGCGGCACTGGGCCGCATCCTGCCGGTCGCGATCGCCTCGGCCAGCCAGAACAGCCTGACCGGCACCTTGCACGCCGCCTGACGCGTTGCTAGGGCGTAGGGCGCGTTCCGCCGGATCGTTTCCCCAAGTCGCGGCGCGCCGGCACTGGCCGGGCCCAGGCGGAGACGGTTATGTCACGTCGCGCAATTGTGCTGGCTGTCATCCTGCTCGCGGCGATCGGGTTCGTGAGCGGTCGCTTCACCCGTGCCGACGTGCCAGCTGCGATCACCAATGCGCCCCAGCCCGCAGTCAAGGCGGCGTTCAAGGTCGAGGTTGTAGCGACCGGCCTCGCCTACCCCTGGGCCCTGCAGTTCTTGCCCGATGGCCGCATGCTGGTGACGGAGCGCGGCGGGCGCATGCGCGTGATCGACCGGCAAGGGGTGGTATCCCCTCCGATCGAAGGCCTGCCCGCAAGCGTTGCGATCAACCAGGGCGGTTTGCTCGATGTCGCGCTCGACCCGAAATTTGCCGATACGCGGCTGATCTACTTCACCTTTGCCGAACCGCGCGGCAGCGATGCCAACGGCACCAGCGTTGCGCGCGCACGCCTTGAACTGGATGCCGGCGCCGCACGGCTGGTCGACCTCAAGATCATTTTCCGCCAGGAACCCGCGAGCACGGGCGGGTTGCACTTCGGCTCCAGGCTGGCATTTGCCGACGATGGCACGCTGTTCGTGACCTTGGGCGAGCGCAACCAGCGCGATGCTGCACAGGACCTGACCGGGCACCTGGGCAAGGTCGTGCGCATCACCACCGACGGCGGCTTTCCAGCCGACAATCCCACCTTTCCCGGCACGGCCGCGCCAGGCATCTGGAGCTATGGCCATCGCAATCCGCAGTCGGCGGCGATCCACCCGACGTCCCGCAAGCTGTGGACGGTCGAGCACGGTCCCCGCGGTGGCGACGAGGTCAACGTGCCCGAAAAGGGTCGCAACTACGGCTGGCCGGTAATCGGTTACGGCATCGACTACTCGGGTGCGAAGCTCCATCAATCGACCCAGAAGACCGGGATGGAGCAGCCGGTCTACGTGTGGGCCCCCTCGATTGCACCCACCGGCATGGCCTTCTATACCGGCAACCGCTTTCCCGCCTGGAAGGGCAATCTCTTCGTCGGCGCCCTGGCCGGCCAACATTTGACCCGGCTGATCCTCGACAACGAGAAAATCGTGGCCGAAGAGCACCTGCTGGCTGACCTCGGCGAACGCATCCGCGACGTGCGAAACGGCCCCGATGGCTATCTCTACGTCCTCACCGACAACTCGCGCGGCAGGGTGCTAAGGCTCGTACCGGCGCCGTAAAACTGCGTCATCCGTGGTGGTTACGCTGCAATCGCGGTGGTGTCATCGCGCAGCCGCGCGCGGTATGCTAGGCTGACAAGGTGGTAGCAACACCTATTCGATTCTGGAGCGCGTCGATTTGACAGCACATCGTGGACCCGCAGCCCCTGGCGCCCCTGGCCGACCGAAGAAAAACGCCTCATCCAGCGGCCCCAAGAAGCGCATCGTAGTTCCCTTCGAGGACAATCGCTTCCTGCCCCGGCTGCTCGGCGAACATGATGCGCACCTGGCGTTGATCGAGGATCGCCTCGGCATCGAGGCGCACGCGCACGGCAACGTCGTGGTGCTCAACGGCTCGGAAAGCGGGTGCGAAATCGCCCGCGATGTGCTGGAGCAGCTTTATGCAAGAATCGCCAAGGGCGACGACGTGGGCTCGGGTGACATCGACGGCCTGATCCGCCACGCCAAGCAGGAGGACCCTGCTGCGGTCAGCGACGGTCGGGCCCAGGTTGCCACCCGCCGCAAGGTCGTCAAGGGCCGCACGCCGGCGCAAAGCACCTACATGCGGGCGATCGAGAAACACGATCTGGTGTTTGGCATCGGCCCGGCCGGCACCGGCAAGACCTATATCGCGGTCGCCTTCGCCGCACACTTCCTCGAGCAAGGCAAGGTCGAGCGCATCATCCTGTCGCGGCCCGCGGTCGAAGCGGGCGAGCGGCTGGGCTTCCTGCCGGGCGACATGCGTGACAAGGTCGACCCCTACTTGCGTCCGCTGTATGATGCCCTCTACGACGTCCTGCCGCCCGAAAAAGTGGAACGCGACCTCGAGGAAGGCATCATCGAAATCGCGCCACTGGCCTTCATGCGGGGCCGCACGCTGTCGAATGCGTTCGTAATCCTCGATGAAGCGCAAAACACCACCAGCATGCAGATGAAGATGTTCCTCACCCGGCTCGGCGAAGGCTCGAAGATGGTGATCACCGGCGATCCGAGCCAGATCGACCTGCCGAACGGCGTCAAATCGGGACTGGAAGAGGCGGTCGCGCTGTTGCAGGGGGTCGAGGGGATCGAGGCCATCCGATTTGCGGCCCAGGACGTCGTTCGCCGTGATCTCGTGGCCCGCATCGTCGAGGCCTACGAGCAGGCAACACCGCCGAAGAAGGTTTGAGCATGCCCGACACGGATACACTCGTTGCGGCCGCGGAAGGCGGGGCCGAAGACCCGGAACCCCCACGAAGACTTGGGCTCGACGTGATTGTCGAAACGGGCGACTGGGCCCCCCTCGGCGATGTGGCAGCGCATCTGGCGCCGTTAATTGCACAGCTGGAACAGCACCCGGCGGCCCAATCATACCTGCCGGCCACGGCTTGCCTCGCACTCGCCGATAACGCAACCATGCGCCGCCTCAACGGCCAATTCCGATCGAAAGACAAGCCAACCAACGTGCTGTCGTTTCCGGCGGGCGCCGTCGCCCGACGACTCCACGGCAGCGAGCCTGCGGCCCTCGGCGACATCATTCTCGGGCTCGAGACGGTGCTGCATGAAGCAAGCCAGCAAGGCATCGGCGTTCACGATCACATCCAGCACCTCGTCCTGCACGGCCTGCTGCATCTCATGGGCCACGATCATGTGCGCGAAGCGCAAGCGCAGATCATGGAAGGGCTCGAGATCGAGATTCTAGGCGCGCTGGGTATTGTCAACCCCTATGACGAGGCGGCGCTCGAGCCGGCCGCCCCATGACCACCGATCCGAGCAAGCCGCACGTGGCGGCGCCACCGGCCACCATGGTCGATGACGGCCAGACCGCGATCACCGGTACGCCGGCGCTCGGCTGGTTCGCCGCACTGCGCGCGCGCCTCGGCCTGCCGAATGGTCCCTCCCTGCGCGAGACGCTCGAAGATGCACTCAAGTCGGACGACAGGTCGCCGGGTGCCTTCAGCAAGGAAGAGCGCAGCATGCTGCTGCGGCTGCTGCGTTTCGGCACGCTGCGGGTCGAGGACGTGATGGTGCCGCGCGCGGACATCATCGCCGCCGACGAAAGCGAGAGCCTGGGCGACGTCCTGCGCATGTTCGAGGATGCCGGCGTTTCGCGCATTCCCCTGTTCCACGAAACGCTCGACGATCCGCGCGGCATGATCCACGTTAAGGATCTGCTGAAATGGATGATCGGCGGGCAATCGACGCAACCGAACGGAGGGCCGCCCCCCGGTGAGCCCAGCCCAGCTGCAGGCCTGGCCAAGGTCGATCTGAAGAAGCCGGTCTCTGCTTCGAAAATCCGCCGACCGGTGTTGTATGTGCCGCCATCGATGCCGGCCATGAACCTACTGATCCGCATGCAGTCGACGCGCATTCACATGGCGCTTGTCGTGGACGAATATGGTGGCACCGATGGCCTCGTGACGATCGAGGATCTGGTCGAACAGATCGTCGGCGACATCGAGGATGAGCATGACGAACTGGAAGATGCCAACATCCACCATGATGCGAAACTCGGCCTCGTCGCCTCGGCCCGCACGCCGGTGAAGGAACTGGAGAAGCACCTCGACGTGAAACTTCTGAGCGCGGACGAGGAGGCTGCCATCGATACGCTCGGTGGCCTCGTCTTTGCCCTTGTCGGCCGGGTGCCGGCGCGCGGTGAGATCGTGCTGCATCCGGGCGGCATCGAGTTCGAGGTTCTCGATGCCGATCCCCGACGCGTGAAGCGACTGAAGATCATCGATGCCCGAGGCTTGCGCGCGCAGCCGGGCGATGCCACAGCGAACGGCAAGGCGTGAAAGCAGAACCACTCCTGTTGACGCGGCAGCTTGCCTCGGGTCCGGCACGTTTGGCTGCCTGGTGCCACGCGGCAACCGGCTGGCGCGCGGTTCTGGCCGCGTTCGGCGCCGGCAGTCTGTCGGTGCTGGCGATGGCGCCGTTCTTCCTGTCGCCCATCCTGTTTCTCACTCTGCCAGTCCTCATCTGGCTGCTCGCGCCCGCAGCCGCAGTTGCCTCCCAGTCCGTGGCGCAACGCTGGCACCGCCGGTTCTGGCCCGGCTGGTGGTTCGGCTTCGGCTATTTTCTGTTCGGCCTGTTCTGGATCGGCGAAGCGTTTCTGGTCGAAGCGGAGCACTTCCTGTGGGCGTTGCCGTTCGCGGTAACGCTGCTGCCGGCGGGCCTTGCCATCTTTTTCGGCCTGGCGACTGCGGCAGCCGGCGCCGTGTCGCGTCCTGGCCTGCCCCGCGTCCTGGCTCTTGCACTCGCGCTATCGGCAGCCGAGTGGCTGCGCGGGCATATCCTGACCGGTTTCCCCTGGAACACACTCGGTTATGCGCTCACGATGCCGCTCGTCCTCATGCAGTCGGCGGCGGTGATCGGCATCTACGGTCTGACGCTCGTCACCGTGCTGGTCTTTGCCGGGCCGGGCGTGATGCTGGCCGCCGGCGATACGATCATCGGGCGACTGGGATCGCCGTGGCGC
Organism: Hyphomicrobiaceae bacterium; assembly: GCA_021730785.1. Taxonomy (GTDB): domain Bacteria; phylum Pseudomonadota; class Alphaproteobacteria; order Rhizobiales; family Hyphomicrobiaceae; genus JAKFWF01. The sequence goes on along the minus strand of JAKFWF010000068.1, from coordinate 29,125 downwards.
AGCGCGCTTGCCATGGCCGCAGTACCGCTGGCGGTCATGTTGACATTCGGCACGGTGCGGCTGGCGCTGATGCCGAGCAAATTTGTCGCCAACGTGCGCTTGCGCATCGTCCAGCCGAGCATTCCCCAGCGTGAAAAACAGCTGCCGGAATTCCAGCGCCGCATCTTCTTCGACCACATCGACCTGTCGAAGCGGCGGCCAGATGGCGTCCCCGACGACATGGCCGGCGTCACGCATGTGGTGTGGCCGGAAGCCGCCATGCCGTTCCGTCCGCTGCAAAGCCCGGAAGCGATGAGTTACATCGACGACATGTTGCCGGCCGACAAGTATCTCCTGGCGGGAGCGCTGCGCACCGCGCTGAATGCTGGCACCGCGCCTGACATTCGCAACAGCCTCCTGGTATTCGGCTCGAGCGGCTTTGCCACCGCCATCTATGATAAGATCCACCTCGTGCCGTTCGGCGAATACCTGCCAGTGCGGCCGCTGCTGGATCGGATCGGCCTGCAGGAAATCACCCGCCAGCGCGGCGGCTTTGGCGTTGGCACTGCCCCGCGGCCCCTGCTGCGCGTACCAGGGCTGCCGCCGGTCAGTCCGCTGATCTGCTACGAAGCGATCTTTCCCGCAGCCCTCGTCCAGGGCACTGAGCGACCTGGGCTGTTCGTCAACATCACCAATGACGGCTGGTTCGGCAACACCACGGGGCCCCGGCAACACCTGCACCAGGCGCGCCTGCGCGCGGTCGAGGAGGGCGTGCCGCTGGTGCGCGCAGCAAACAACGGCATCTCGGCCATGATTGCCCCTTCCGGTCGCGTGATCGGACAACTGGCCCTCAACGTGCGCGGCAGCTTCGACGTCGAACTACCCGAAGCCGTAACCCCACCACCCTACGCGCGGTTCGGCGACCTGATCTTCGCCTTGGCGTGGTGCGCCGTTGCAGTTCTGTTGGCACGGCGCCTTCGTATTGCCCCGTCGAGCCCCTAAACACATCTAACTTATCCACGAACAGAATCAAAACTCTGCGATTTCGACAGTTGACGTTTCACGCCTATGCCCATAGGAAGTTGTAAGGTACATAAGTATAACTACGTATGATAGAAAACAAATCTCAGCTTGGGTTCGCTGTAGCCGAGAGGCGCCGCCTTGAACGAAACGGAAGTCGAAGAAAAAGGTCCTCGCAAAGCCAATCCGATCGACGTTCATGTCGGCGTGCGGGTGCGGTTGCGCCGCATGTTGCTCGGCATGAGCCAGGAGAAGCTCGGCGAAAAGCTCGGCCTGACATTCCAGCAGGTGCAAAAGTACGAGAAGGGTGTCAATCGCGTTGGCGCCAGCCGGTTGCATGAACTCGGCCGCGTGCTGGGCGTCAGCGTCGGCTACTTTTTCGAGGATGCTCCGAACAAGGACAGCACTGTCGGCGTATCGATGCTGGAACCTGGGTTCTCCGAGATGCCGGCCGAAAGTTATGCGGCTGACTTCCTGAGCAGCCGCGAAGGTCTTGAACTCAACAAGGCGTTTGCGCGCATCTCCGATACGAAGGTGCGCCGCTCGATCGTCGATCTGGTACGCTCGCTCGCCCCCGACGGCGACAAGGACTGATTGATCAATTCTCGCCCTCTCCGCCCTTTTGGAACTTGTCCAACTCACGGCGGTCGCGCTTGGTTGGCCGGCCCGCCCCTGGATCCCGCATGGCTGGTGCGGCGGGCCGCAGCACAGAGCCAACCGGCTCGGGCGGCGGCGTGAGGTCTTCATAGAGGGTGGCTGCTTCGGCGGCTGGGCCGCGGCGCACGCCCATGGCGACGACCTTCAGGATGCGCACACGCTGGTGAACCGTCAGCGTGATCACGTCGCCGCTGCGCACCGTCTGGCTCGGTTTCTCGATCTTCTCACGATTGATGCGAACGCGACCGGTCGCGACCAACTCAGCCGCCTGGGTGCGGGATTTGACCGCGCGGGCGAACCATAGCCACTGGTCGACCCGGCGCGGCGGTTCACCGCTGGCCTTGTCGCCGGTGCTGCGCCCACTCATCGGCTGTCCATGCATCGTCCTTTCACGACGTGCCTGATGACTCACTACCACTCTTCGTCAAGGCTTCCCGCAGCGCCATCAGCTTGGCAAACGGGGAATCCGGATCGATGGCGCCTGCTTTTTTTGCAGGTGCCGACGAGATCACGGTCATTGGCACGCGCCGTTCCTCGCGCTTGCGATTGTCGCTGCCGCGCGCGCCATCGCCGCGATCGCGCGCCCCGCCACCGGTGCGGTTATCGCGATTGTCCTTGAACCCGCTTCGGCCTTTGTCGGGACGATTGTTCTCAGGACGTCCGCCGGGACGGCCCTCGCCGCGGGCGTCGCCGGTGCCTTCGGGTTTGGCTTCCCGCGCACGGTAGCCGCGGTTGGGGTCGTCCGGCTTGCGATCACGACGTCCGCGCTCTTCCCGCCGCGGCGACGTGGCCGCTTCTGCGCCGGGCGTTGCGGCGCCTTCGCTACCGACCGATGCGTCGAGCGCGACTGTTGCGCCGTCGCCGGTGCTGCCGGCCTGCGCTGCGACCGGCTCGGGTGCCCGATAGCCCGTGTTGCCCGAGCGATTGCGGCCGCGCCGGCGGTTCTTCTCGCGATCCCCTGTCGCTGCTTCATCGCGCCGCGGCCGCTCGGGGCGATGGTGTGCGTCGCGCCCACGCCGGCGTGGACGCCAGACCTCTTCGAGCTCCGGTTCGATTTTTTCTACCTCGGCCAGCGTGCTGATGGCTAGCTCCGCAACTGCCGCCGGCTCACCGCTCTCGTTTGGCGCGGCGGGCTCGACTGCCGGCGCAGCGTCCACAGGTGGCTCGGCTTCGGCAACAGCCAGCACTGGCGCAGGAGCATGTTCGACCCACGCCACGGCGCCGCCCGTTTCCAGCGCGTCGAGGGACGGCTCAAGCACGGCCGCACTCTCGGGAACAGCCTGCACTGCTGGCGACGCATCTGCAGTCGCCGAGACGGGCGCGGCTGCGCCCACGACTTTGCGCGGCCGCTTTTCGCCCCAGAACCCGAGTGTTTTCAGAACCTCGCCCAACTCCTCCGGCGAGCAGCCGAGGATCGACATCATTTCGGGGATGACGCGGAACGCACCGTCACCGGTCGAGCCTTTTGGCGGCTGGGCGGATGGATTGTCGGCTGGCGCGCGCCAGGCGATGAGTGGGCGGATCAGGTCGGCGAGCCGCTCCAGGATGTCCATGCGCACCGCGCGCGGCCCGCTGACGTGGTAGCCGCAGGCGCGATAGAACGGCTCGGGCAGCGCCTTGTCGACGATCATCGAAGTCAGGCCAGGGCGCGGCGGATCGGGAAGTTGCTCGGGCGAAAGATCGTGGGCGGATGCGCTCTTCAGCAGCCACAGGATCAGCCGCAGCTCCGCCGCAGCCGGCTTCAACAGCAGCGGGAAGTAGATGTTGAATGCGCCGAAGCGGACGCCGTACTTGCGCAGCTGGGCACGCCCCGTCTGCTCCAGCGACTTCATTTCTTCCGTGACGCTCTCGCGCTTCAGGACGCCGAAATTCTCGGTGAGGCGAAACGCAATGCCGCGGGCCAGGCCCACCACATCCTCGGCCGCCGCAAGCTCGGCAAGCGGCTTTAAGCGCAGCGCGATGGTCTCGCTCATCCAAGTGTTGAGCCGCTCCTGCACCTTCTCCTTGTCGGAGGCCTGCAGATGCTCGTCGACCAGCAGGATGACGTGGGGCTTCAATGGATCTTCGCCCGCTTCCAGCCGGGCGATCTCCTCGTCGCGCCACAGGATCTTGCAGGCGCGCGTCAGCTTGAAGGCGTCGGACTTGGCGGCCGCGACGCGCCGCGCGCGCATCGCCAGTTCCTTCGACAGCACTTGGGCCGCAGCCGTTCGCGACGCCTTGCCGTGGATGCCGTCACCCTGTGCCTCGGGCGTGAAGCGGAAGCCGCGCAACCGGCCGATCAGGTGATTCTCGACGCGGATCGCCCCATCCTCGGCGATGTCGGCGTTGAGTTCGTCCTTCAGCCGCATGCCCTTCATAAGGGCGCTGGTCTTGGCGTCGACGAAGCGCTGCGTCAAACTCTCATGCATCGCGTCCGACAGTGCATCCTCGATGGCACGCGTCTTCTCCTGCCAGTGCACGGGGTCGCGCAGCCAGTCGGCACGGTTCGAGACGAAGGTCCAGGTACGGATGTGGGAGAGACGTTGCGACAGCGTATCGATGTCCCCATCCGTGCGGTCGGCAAGTGCAACCTGCTTGGCGAACCAGTCTTCGTCGATGCGGCGATCGCCGCTGGCGATCGACTTGTAGAGCGTCGCCACCAGTTCGGCATGGTTCTGGCTCGAAATCTTGCGGTAATCGGGGACCTGGCACACGTCCCACAGGGCCGAAACCGCGTCGCGGCCGCGGGCCAGATCGGCGATTTCGCGATCGGCCGAAACCGTCTCGAGCGCCAGCACGTCATCGGCCATGCGGGCACGTGCGAGGCGGCCATGCCCCGGCATCTGCCGCAAGCTGTCACGCAGGCCGTCAAGCGATGAGAAATCGACCGCACGGTTGCGCCACTGCAGCAGTTTGACTGGATCAAAGCTGTGCTCTTCCAGCCGCTGCACAAGGTCGGCATCGAGCGGCTCGACGTCGCCCGTGACGCCGAACGTGCCATCGTTCATGTGGCGGCCGGCGCGGCCAGCAACCTGTGCCAGCTCCGCCGGCAGCAGCATGCGGTGGTTCTGCCCGTCGAACTTGCGAATACCCGCCAGCGCCACGTGGTCGACATTGAGGTTGAGCCCCATGCCGATCGCATCGGTTGCTACGATATAGTCGACATCGCCGGACTGATAGAGCGCGACTTGTGCGTTACGGGTCCGCGGCGAAAGCGCGCCGAGCACGACGGCGGCGCCACCCTGCTGGCGGCGGATCAGCTCGGCGATCGCGTACACTTCGGCTGCCGAGAAGGCGACGATGGCCGTGCGGCCAGGCAGCCGCGTGATCTTCTTCTGACCGGCGTAAGTGAGCTTCGACAGGCGCGGGCGGGATACGAAATTGGCGCCGGGGATGAGATCGCCGATCGCCTCACGCATGGTGCCGGCGCCGAGCAGCAGCGTTTCCTGCCGACCGCGGGAGTGCAGCAGGCGGTCGGTGAAGACGTGCCCTCGCTCGGGGTCGGCGGCGAGCTGGACTTCGTCAATCGCGACAAAATCCACATCCGTCTCGCGCGGCATCGCCTCGACCGTGCACACCGTATACCGCGCCGTCTCCGGCTTGATCTTCTCCTCGCCGGTGACAAGGGCGACCTTGTCGGCACCGATACGGCTGGCGATGCGGTCGTAGACCTCGCGCGCGAGCAGGCGCAGCGGCAGGCCGATCAGGCCCGAGGAATGGCCGAGCATGCGCTCGATTGCTGTGTGCGTCTTGCCCGTATTGGTCGGACCGAGCACGGCCGTCACATGACGGCTGTGCGCATCGTTGTTGATCGACATGGAGCGTTCCGGGCCTGGTTCGGCGGTTCTAGGCGAGTGGCATTGCAGAGGCTGGCCGCCAGATCAAGCAGCTTTCGCAAAAACCACGCGCCCCGTCTATGTGATCATCGACTTCGAAGCGTATCAACTAATGCACCAACGCGATCTGTTTCTGGCCTGGACTCGAGATGTCCATGCGTTGCAGCACGATTGTGGCGGTGCCGACGCGGGTTGGAATCGTAATCCGATAGGGCACCATCAAGTTCGCGCTTGGGATCGGCCGCAGCGCCACTTCGATGCCACCGTTGTTGGCCAGCGTCTTGGTGTCGTCGTTGTTCCTGTGACCAGCGATCGGAATATAGCGCACCTTGCAAACATAACCGATCGGCGGCTGGCCGCTCGGTCGGGTCTCGGCGACCTTCTGCTGGCCGCCGGACGACATCAGCAGGTCGAACCTCTGTTTGCCGTCGAAAATCGGGATGCGCCGGCTGCACGGCGTCGCACCCTTACCGCGCGACATGACCATGACAGCCGTCAGCGGATCGACGACATCGCGCAAGTGTTCGGCGTGCAGTGGCACATGGTTGGCCCCGTCCGACGAACTCGGCGGAATAGTGTTGACCTGCGCAACCGCCTTGTCCTTGAAGCTCATGCGCACGCTGAAGTTCTTGGTATCGCCGATCACCGCCTTGGCTTGGCTGTTGAAGACGTAAGCCGCAGGCACCGCGTCGTCGCCGGCGATCCGGCCGCCGCCATTCAGCTTGCTGGACCATGTATAGATCAACGGGACCTTGATCTCGGCATTGCTGCTGGTCGAGTATTCGCCGCCTTGCACTTGGCTCTGGAACCTCATCCGACCGATCTCGCCGAAGCCGGTGAAGCTGATCGTGTAAGTCGCAGTGACCTCGGCTGGCCAGGTGGACGCCGGTTCCGCCCGCGCACCCGATACCACGGCAAGGCCGGTGATCAGGGCCGCAACGGCGCACCAACCGCGGCCAAATGCTGTTGCAATCCCGGCAGACGTTACATTCGTGCGCAAGCTCAGCCCCGGTTTTTTCCGTATGTCGTCTGCACTTCAGGCGCGATAGTTGTGGTTTTGGACAAATCTATGTCGACCTTGCCGACAATCGTCGCGCGCTACCGGTTCCAATGCAAGTCCACCCATTCAGATCGCCCCCAGGGCGGCTGCATGAAAAAACTACTGGGCACCGCTCTCTCGACTTTCCCACCCTCCCCCTTGAGGAGGCTACGGGGGTCACACATGGCGGTTGCAGAGGCAGCATGAGCCGAGATTTGGCCGAATACTTGTTCGGCCAAATCTCGGGCGTTTTCGTCACGGCCGCGGAGGCGGCCGTCCACGACAAGGTTCAAACCTATGGTTTCTCTGGAGAAACCAGATTTTTGCGACCTGATTGCCCCGGCCGAGGCACCGCGCCTGCGGCCCGTTGTCGTGGAGGACCGCCGCCACGGCCAAGACGAGAAGGGCGGCATGATCCGCCCAGAGAGTTTTGTAATTTGCTGCAGTACCCTAGCAATTCAACCCCCGACGCACATCTGTGAACGCCGTAGGCTTCAGCCGGAGGGTCAGGGGGGGCGGGTAAGCTGCTGGAGTCGCCCCCGAGAACGTACCCCCACCGCACGCGAAGACCTCTGGAGTCCAATGAGTTTGCTTGGATATTGCCGATGCGACGGGTCGTGCGTGCGATGGCCTGGCCGAGTGCTGCAAAGGTAATGATTTCACCGTCTTGGCGCACATGTCCGCACGCCGGTGCCACTCAGCGCATAGTTCAGCATTTTGTAGCTGAGTGCCGCCGCCGTGTAGTCGAAGGCGTGCAGGCCGTCGATGGGAGCCAGTTCGACGAGGTCCATGCCGACGATCCGGCCCACCTCGCAGGCGCGCCGCAGGATGGCGAGCGCGTGCAGATACTGTAATCCGCCCGGCGTCGGCGTGCCGGTCGCCGGCATGATCGCGCCATCGAGCGCATCGATGTCGAAGGTGATGTACACGGGGCGCCCCCGCAGCGGTTTGACGATCTCCTCGATGTCCCAGCGCGCCTGATCCTTGCCCCAGTGCACGTAAATGCGATGCCGGTTGGCTTCCAGGAATTCCACTTCGCCCGACGAGATCGCGCGGATGCCGACCGACACCAGCGACACATGATCGTGGTCGAGGACGCGGCGCATGGCGGCTGCGTGCGAGTAGGGCTCGCCCTGGTAGCCGTCGCGCAGGTCGGCGTGGGCATCGAACTGCAGGACGACGAGGTCCTTGTGCCGCTTGGTGAAGGGGCGGATGGCGCCGGCGGTGAGCGAATGTTCGCCGCCGATCACGAACGGCATTTTGCCTGCTTCCAGCACCTTTTCGACGATCACCTCAAGCTGGTCGAGGGCAGCCGCCACGGGCTTCTTGATCTTCGGCTCGACCAGGGCAGCGATCCCGTAATCGAGATAGGGCTCGCGCCATAGCTCCTCGTCGAACAGCTCGAGCTGCTGGCTCGCCGCCAGGATCGCCGCCGGCCCCTTGGCGGTGCCCGACCCGTAGCTGACCGACGCTTCGAGCCCGAATGGGATGATCACGGCTTTCGCGTCTTCGGGCCTGTCCGCATCGAGCCGCAGCGGGTCGAGGTACGACTTATCACCCGACAGGTAGTCGAGCGTTGCTGCGGCGGCTATGGCCTTGGGCTTGCGGGTCATCGAAGCGGTTCCTGGGCGATGGTCACGGCATGAGGCCGGCGTCGCGGAGGTAGCGTGCAACGCCGGGATGCAGCAGCTCGCGCCGGGGGGCGGCAGCGACCGTATTGCGGGCGGTGGTCTCGGCTGCCTGCGGCAGGCGGCGGGCAAGATCGGCTTCTGCCGCGTGCAGTGCCTTGGCGAGGCGATAGGCGAGCGCTTCGTCGAGATCGGGCCGCATCAGCACGAAACTCCAGGAGCCGACCGACGTCAGCAGTGCATCCTGTCCGGGATAAGCGCCGGCTGGAATGACGAGCGTCCGTAGGAAGGCGTGCTTGGCCTGGATGCGCGCAATCTCGTCCGCGGTCGGCACGATGAAGCGTGCGCCACCTGGCGCCTTGGCCACCGCCGTGAACCCTGGCCAGCCGATGCCGCCACCCCACAGTGCGGCGACCCGTCCGTCCGCGACCATTGCCGGGCCGTCGCCAGCACGTTCGAGGAACACCGCCTTGAAGTCGGTGTTCTGGTCAAGGCCGATGCCGTCCAGGACGTACCGCGCGAGAATGACGAGACCGGAGCCCGCCGCACCGAAGGCCACCGGCTGGCCCTTGAGGTCGGCGATGCTGCGCACCGGCGAACCGGCCTTCACGACGAACATGCCGGGCGACGAGTACATCGCCGTGAAGATGCGCAGATCGGCACGCGCACGGCCGACGCCGTTCAGCGCCTCGTAGGCGCTCTCGCCCTGCACCAGAGCGATGTCGAGTTTGCCAGCTTCGAGCAGCGGAATGTTCTCGCCACTGCCCTTCGTGTTCATGGCAACGATTTCGAGCGTCGGATCGACGGCCTTCATGGCAGCCACGAGCGCATCGCCATAGACGGGAAACCCGCCGCCTGGTGTCGCAGTGCCAAGTTTCACCATGGTCGGCTCGGCCGCGCGGGCGGGCAGCATGAACAGCAGCCCCATGGCACAGGCGAGCGCAACAACACGCGGCAAACGTCGTCGGCTGTCCATGCGGCCATCTCTACTCGCTAGTCGCTACTTGCCACCCGTCGCGATGCGGCCGTCGCCCGGTCCACCGTAGACCGACGCGAACGGTTCATCCAGCAGGATCACTTCGTCATACTTGCCGTAGCCGTTGAAGCCACCGGCGATGGCACGGCCATAGGCGCCCAGATTGCCGATCTCGATGTAATCCCCTTCGCGGATGCCGGATGGCAGCAGGAACGGCCCCTTCATGTGGTCGATCGAGTCACACGTCGGTCCCCACAACTCGAAGGCGGCGAGCGGGCCGGCACTTTCAGCTGGCCGGCCGACGAGGCGAACCGGAAACACGAAGCCCAGGTGCGCCGCGTCGAACAACGCACCGTAACTGCCGTCGTTGATGTAGAGATCGCTGCCCTTGCGCGCGTCGACCCGCACGATCAGGCTTTCCGCCTCCGCCACCAGCGCCCGGCCGGGCTCGCAGATCAGCCGGCAGGCTTCCGTGACGGGCAGCTGCTCCATCGCAGTCCTGATCGTATCCATGAAAGCTGAAAGCGGCGCGGGTGCGCTGTCGATGTAGGTCGATGGAAAGCCGCCGCCCACGTCGATGCCATCGATGACGACGCCCGCCTTCACGATCAGCTTGTGCACTTCGGCAAATGCCGTGCGGAAGGCATCGGGCGTGGTCGTCTGCGAGCCGACGTGGAAGGCGATGCCGAGTTCGTCGGCTGCCTGCCGGGTCTTCATCAGCAGCTTGGCCGCCTTGGCGCCAGCGATGCCGAACTTGCGCTCGAGCGGGATGCGGCTGTTCTTGGCCGGCACGGCGATGCGCACGAACAGTTGCAGATCCTTCGGCGCTTTGCCGTCACGCGAGGTCTCGCCCAAGATCTTGTCGAGTTCATCCTCGCTGTCGAGGGCAAAGCAGCGCACGCCAAACTCGTGGTAGGCGCGGCGAATGGCGACCCGCGATTTGACCGGGTGCATGTAGTGCAAGGTGACGCCGGGAATGGTCGCGGCGTCTTCCAGTTCCGGGATCGAGGCGACATCGAATTGGCGGATGCCGGCCCCGAACAGGGCGCCAAGCAGGAACACCGAGCTGTTCGCCTTGTAGGCGTAGGCGACCTCGCCGGGAAAGTGCTTCAGGAACCAGCGGGCCGCGCGCCCGGCTGCGTGCGGGCGCACGCCCCAGACGGGACGGTCGGGCCGGTTGGTTTCGAGATAGGTGTTCGCGGATGCGAACTTTTCCATTGGCGTCAAACCTCCGCTGGTCAAGGGATACCCGATCGAAGCGATCGGATGGCGCTCAAGAGTGGGGGCCGTGCAACGGAATTTGATTGCCGCGGTGCTTGGCTTGGCCGGTGCAATAGGGCGCAATGGCTCGCCTGTAAACCCCGGCTTGAGCCGGCGACTTGCGGGCCCTGCGCAAATCGCCCTATCTGAGCGAAACTCGAGCGAAACGAACCTGGAGCCCGCCCGTGCGTGACTACCTGACCACCCATGCTGCCTCAGCGCTGACCATCGGCGGCTTCCTGATCGGGCTTGCGCTCGGCGCCATCGTGTTCCGCACCAACTTCTGCGCCATGGGCTCGGTTTCGGACATGGTGTCGTTCGGCGACAGCCGCCGCTTCCGCGCCTGGTTGCTGGCGGCGGCGACAGCCGTGGTCGGCGCCCAGTGGCTTGCGCATATCGGCGTCGTCGAACTTGGCAGATCGATCTACCTGACGCCGAGCTTCAATTGGAGCGGCAACATCCTGGGCGGATTGCTGTTCGGCATCGGCATGGTGTTCGGCGGCGGCTGCGCGACGCGTAACCTCGCCCGCGTCGGCGGCGGCGACATGCGGGCACTCCTGACGCTGATCGTGCTTGGGATTTCAGCCTACATTGCGCTGGGCGGCATTTTCGGACCGGTGCGGGCCGCGCTCGAGAGTACGACCGCGGTGGCGCTCACATCACCCTCCCAGGGGTTGCCTGACCTCGCAGGGCTGCTGGTCAAGGGCCGTCCAGGCGCTGCCCGCCTGATGCTGACCGCGCTCGTCGTCGGCATCCTGCTCGCCTACTGCTTTTCCGACGTGACGTTCCGCTCGGCCTATTCCCATATCGCCTCTGGCGTCGGTGTCGGCCTGTGCATCGTCGCCGGCTGGGCGCTGACCGGGCTCACCTATGACGAACTCGCCAGCCGGCCTTCGGTGCCGATCTCGCTCACCTTCGTGCGCCCGACCGGAGACGCCCTCGAATGGCTGCAGCGCTCGACCGCACTCGGCCTGCCGGGGTTCGGGGTCGCAACCGTGTTCGGCACGATCGTTGGCGCGTTCATCGTGGCCAAGGCGACCGGGCAGTTCCGCCTCGCGACGTTCTCCGATAAGGGCGATACGCTGCGCAACCTGGGCGGCGCGGTCCTGATGGGCGTCGGCGGCATCATGGCGCTCGGCTGCACGATCGGCCAGGGCATCACCGGCATTTCGACGCTGTCGGCGGGCTCGTTCCTCACGTTTGCCGCCCTCGTGGCCGGCGCCGTCATCGGCGTCCGCGCGCTCGAAGCCCTGCTCCTGCGGGAAGCGTGAGCCGCTGCAGACGCGCGGCACACGTCCAGCGTCAGCGGACCTCGTAGGTGATGGCGGCGCGTGCCTGCAGATCCGGCATGGTCTTGGGATCAGCCTTAGGCTCGGCTGCCGCCGGAGGCGCCGACTGCGGGCGGTTGCGGGTCCGGCGCTGCGGCCGGGGACGGGGCTGTTCGCTCGCAGCCGCCACTTTCGGTCCGGCCGGCGGCAACTGGGCCAGATATGCGCGCCAGTCGCCGAGCGTCGTGAACCGCTGGCGTTCGAAGTCGTGCTGGATACCAGCTGGCGTCTTCGTGCTGGTGTTGCAGATCCCAACCAGCGTCTCGCGGCCCTTGTCGCGCACGCGGAACTGGTAGGACGCGCTGGCGGCCGGCAAGGTCAGGTCTGTTTCCGCGTTGAGCAGATTGTTCTGCTCGAACTCGTTCGGGAACAGAATCGTCGCCTGCCCGCCGCGATCGAGGCTGATCAAGGTCAAATAGCAGGCCTGGTTGGAACGAGCATAGAATGTCGCGAGCTGGCCCGGTTCGTAGACCTCCGCCTGCGACCACAGCAGCAACTCCAGATCGGTGCGCGCCTCAGGCTGACTCGCCACCACGAGGGCTGCCTGGACAGTGCCCGCGTCCGGCGCAAGACGGATCAGAATGCGGTCGGCTTCGGCACGCGATGCCGTCGTGCTGCGGATGCGGCGGGTCGAGGGGGCGAGTTCGGCTGGCAACGTGACGAACCGTGCCCGGGTTTCGGCAATCGTCAGTCCGGATTCTGCGGCAAGGCGCGTCAGTCCGACGTCCCGGGTATATTCGCGCGCCAGTGCCGTAACCGGTTCGAGGCCGCCGACCAGCAGCTGCGGATCGATGCCGGCCTTGCGCTGGGCGCCGGCATAGCGCTCCTGATCCTCGGAGACCAGCGTATCGATTTCTGCCTGCGCCACGTAGAGCTGCAGCGCCTGATCGCGGACGGCTGGCAGCAGCGAGGTATCGCCCTCGACGACCGAGCGCACGGCATCCTTGACGGGCAATGGCCCGGTTGCGTGGCAGGCCATGCACGACGCCCCATTTACTGCCGGGCCGCCCCACGACACTTCATCTCGATCGACAGTCTCGGGCGATATCTCCAGTCGGTCGCCCCGCGTATCGTTGAGCGAATAGGCGAAGAACCCGTTTGGCAGCGTGAACAGGGAGCGCGTACCGTCGTGCTTGAACGGCACCCTGACGTTTGCGGTCGCGGTCGGTCCGAGCGGGCTCGACAGCAAGTTCTGCCGACCCTCGGAGGTGGCGAAGTCGTAGGCGATCCAGAGGCTGCCGGCGCGCGTGGGATGCCGTTCGACCAGCCGGTTGCCGCGGGTCACCGCTGACTGGGTGAGGCCGGCCCGGCGCGCCTTGCCGGTCGCAATGCCGGCTTCGATATCGACGTTCAGGATGCGCTGCAGGTTTGCAAATCGCCCCGGCAGGCCGAGCAGCCGCGCGTAGAGCGGGGTCGCGGTGGCCGCGTGGGCGAGCCAGTCGCCCCGCACCAGCGGCGTCGTCGTTCCCGTCTGCCGTCGCACCGTCTCGCTCAATCGCGATGCTGCAAGGTTCGCATAGGGGTAGGCCTGGACCAGTTTGTCCCAGTGCGCCGGCACCCAGCCCAATTCCGACAGGTCGAGTTTCAGGATCGTGCGGCGTTCATCGATAGTGGCGAGGCGCAGCGGCTCTGGCCCCCAGTACAGCGTGTTGATCAGCTTGGTGATCGCCTGCCGATAGGCGGCGATGGTGTCGGCAGCAACGCAGGCGTCGGCCAGATGACCGAGCGTGACGAAGCGAAGATCCTTGCGCTTGTCCTCGTCGACTGCGGCCAACGCGGCGACGATCGCGCGCTCGCTGTCCGCCTGCCGCGCGCCGGCCTGGGCGCCGCAAGTCCCCGCCGAAGGGGACAGATCGCTGATCCAGTCACGTACCGCCTGGATGCCATCGGCGTCCGGCAACGTGTCGAGTTCGAGCGCTGGATGATGGCGCAGCAGCACCGTGTAGAGCGGCGAGGCATCGGGGATGCCGGGCGTCACCAACGTCGGCTCCTGGGCGATGTCGTCGAGGGCCAGAATGTTTGCCATCGGTCGGGCTGCGACCGGCACCTTGAGCTTGCCGTTCTGGTGGCAGCGTGCGCACAACGCATCGAACATGACATAGACCTTGCCGGCCCGCGCGTCCTGCGGTGGCGCCGGCACCAGCGGCACCGACACCGGGGCGACCGCGGCGGCTGCAATCGCGGGGTCGCTGGCAGTGCCGCCCGATTGCGCAAGGGCGCCGGCTATCGTCAGCAGTGCTGCGAGTACTGCCATCGCGGCGCAACCGATTGCCAGGATCTGCTTGCGGATGGCAACGCCGGCTAAGGAACGCATTATCAACACAACCCCTCGGAGCCACAGGTCATCGGCCTGCGCCAATCCTATAGCCGCGGGCGTGCCGGCCGGCTAGATCGCCGCCACTACAATTGCCGGCGCACAGTCGAGGGATGCGACCGCCTGCAGCGCGCGGCGCATTGCACTGGTGGACAGCCTGGTCGCCGGGCCGGAGTACCGTCCCTCGGTCATGGGGCAAGCATTAATAGAGTATTAAATTCACGATTGGGCAATTAAGACTGCTTGACAGTTAGGTTAGACTAACGAGTGCTTATCAGTTACAAAACGGATAACTGATGATCGCGGTGGGGAGGTCGCACGAATATGGATCTTCAAGCAGCACACAAAATGGATGGCAAGAAGTGGTCATGGGCAAAGCTTGCGGCATTTCTCTGCTTTGCGACCGCCTGCGGCCTGCTGATCGGATCGCTGACCAATGCCCACGCTGCGAAGGCAGTGCCCACTTCCTGGACCCAACACGTGTTCTAGTGAGCCTCTACTGCCGCTGAGAGTTTCCAATAGACTGACCTGGCGTGGCCGGCGCCTAATCCGGCCTCCCTTTCGACGACACTGCCTTTGACCTGACACTCCCAACTGCGACCTTGCACCCCGCTTCTCGACCAGAGAGGCGGGGGCATTTCTTCTTGTATAGGGCGGTTGGCGGGGTAACCGGCGCCGAGCCTCAGTCCTTGGCGCGTTCGACGTAGGTGCCGTCGGCGATCGAGACCACCACGCGCGTGCCGGTACCGATGTGCGGCGGCACCATGATGCGCGCACCGTTCGACAGGATCGCCGGCTTATAGGACGAGGATGCCGTCTGCCCCTTCACCACCGGGTCGGCTTCGACGATCTCGAGTGTGACGCGGGCCGGCAGTTCGATCGCCACCGGATTGCCGTCGAACAGACTGACCGAGCACTTCATGTTTTCCTGAAGATAAATGCTCTGGTCGCCGATCACGTCCTTCGACACCGTCACCTGCTCGAACGACTCCGGGTGCATGAATACGAAGCCCTGCTCGTCCTCGTAGAGATAATTCAGGTCCTGCTCATCGAGGTAGGCGCGCTCGACCTGGTCGGTCGTGCGGTAACGCTCGGTCACCTTGACGCCATCGGCGATGCGGCGCATTTCCAGGTGCGTCACCGGCGTCCCCTTGCCGGGATGGATGTTCTCGGCGTGCATGACGACGGCGAGTTTGCCATCGAGATCAAGCACATTGCCCTTGCGGATCGAGCTAGCGATGACTTTGGTCACAAGGTGTCTCCTGGTTCAGCGCCAAATCCCCGTCGAGGATGCGGGCGGCGCGCCGACCGTGGCTGTAGATTTAGCTGCGGGTCATACTCCGTTCTGTCATGGAGGCCAAGGGGGCCCGTGTGCCGGTGTGCGTGCATGCCGATAATCCCGCCCGCATCCCCCTGGTGGACCCCGGCGCGGCATGCCGATCGCCGCCCGCTGCTGCTCGCGCGCAACCGCATCAAGACGGCGATCCGCGCCTGGTTCGAGGCACAGGGGTTTGTCGAAGTCGATACCGGCTGCCTGCAGGTGTCGCCCGGCAATGAAGCCCACCTGCATGCGTTCAAGACCACGTTGACCGGCACCGACCTTGCGGCCTCGACGCTCTATCTGCACACGTCGCCGGAGTTCGCCTGCAAAAAGCTGCTGGCCGCCGGCGAGACCAGCATTTTCACGTTCGCACCCGTGTTTCGCAACCGCGAACGCGGCCCGTTGCATGCGTCGGAATTCACCATGCTGGAGTGGTATCGTGCAGGGGCTCCCTACGAGGCGTTGTGGGCGGATTGCGCCGCGATCCTAAGCATTGCAGCGGGCGTCACGGCGCACGCCACCTGGTCCCACCGGGAGCGGAGTTGCACGCCCGCCGCGGCGGCAACCCCCTGCACGCTTGATCAGGCGTTCGCGCGCCATGCCGGGCTCACGTTGCGTGACATGTTCGACGGCGCAAAGCCCTGCCGCGATCGGTTCCAGCGCGCTGCCGCAGCGATCGGCATCACGACTGCGGCCGACGATACCTGGTCCGATATCTTCTCGCGCATCCTCGCCGGCAAAATCGAGCCCCACCTCGGCATCGGTACGCCGACGATATTGTGCGAGTACCCGACGCATGAGGCAGCCCTGGCCCGTCCGGCACCATCCGATAGCACCGTCGCCGAGCGCTTCGAGTTGTATGTCTGCGGCGTCGAACTCGCCAACGGCTTCGGCGAGCTGACCGACCCGGTGGAGCAGCGCCGACGCTTCGAAGCGGAAATGGCCGAGAAGGCCCGCGTCCATGGCGAGCGCTATCCAATCGACGAGGACTTTCTTGCGGCCCTGGCCCTGATGCCCCCGGCCGCAGGGTGTGCGCTAGGCTTCGATCGGCTCGTGATGCTCGCGACCGGCGCACCGGCGATCGACCACATACTCTGGACGCCACTCGCGGAACCGGGCACATGAGAGGGCATGACGTCTGCCGCACGCCCCTTTGTGACAGCCGAAGCCCTTGCCGCAGCCGGCTTGGTGAACGATACTCGTTTGCCTGAGCTGCAGCGCGTAGCTGCCCGCTATGCCGTGGCGGTAACACCCGCGGTTGCCCTGTCGATCGATCCGGCCGACGCTTATGACCCGATCGCTCGCCAGTTCATCCCCGACATCCGCGAGCTCGAAGCCTGGACCGACGAGATCGCCGATCCGACGGGAGATGCCCCCCACAGTCCCGTCAAGGGTATTGTCCATCGTTATCCCGATCGCGCCCTGCTGAAGCTTGCGCACATATGCCCGGTCTACTGCCGCTACTGCTTCCGGCGCGAAACGGTTGGCCCCGAGTTTGGCGCTTCGCTTAGCGCCCACGAATTGGCCGAGGCCCTGGCCTACATCCGCGCTACGCCGGCCCTCTGGGAAGTGATCATGACCGGCGGCGATCCGCTGGTGCTCTCCGCCCGCCGCATTCGCGAGGTCACCCTCGCGCTATCGACGATCCCGCACGTCAAGGTTCTGCGCTGGCACACGCGCGTGCCGGTGGTCTCGCCAGAGCGCGTCACGGATGATTTGGCCGATGCCCTGAAATCACCGACGCAGGCCGTATATGTCGCCCTGCATGCAAACCACCCGCGCGAACTAAGCCCTGAGGCCCGTGCCGCCTGCGCCCGCCTCGTCGACCGTGGCATCGTGATGGTGAGCCAGAGTGTACTCCTCAAGGGCGTCAATGACGACGCAGCAACGCTCGATGCCCTGATGCGGGCCTTCGTCGAAGCCCGCATCAAGCCCTACTACCTGCACCACCTGGATCGCGCCCCCGGCACGGCCCACTTCCGCACGGGGATCGCAGAGGGACAGGCGCTCATGCGGCAGTTGCGCGGTAGGCTCTCTGGCCTTGCCCAACCCACATACGTCATGGAGGTGCCGGGCGGGCACGGCAAGATGCCGATCGGACCGGCCTACCTCGCGCCCCGTGAGGGCGGCTACACAATCACCGACTACGAGGGCCTCGAACACGTCTATACCGAGTGCGGCGCCTGCACGGACGAGGAACGCCCATGACCAATGCGCGAGGAATCCTGGTGGGGGGCGGGCTCGCCAACGTGCTGATCGCCTTGAAGCTGCACGCCGAGCGCCCCGACAGCCCAATGCTGGTGCTGGAACAGGGGCCGACGCTTGGCGCCAATCACACCTGGTCGTTCCATGAAACCGATCTGACGCCTGCCCAGCGCGCGTGGATCGCGCCGCTGGTGATCGCCAGTTGGCCCCGGCAAGAGGTGCGGTTCCCCAGCGGCCGGCGCGTACTCGAAACCGGCTACGCGTCCGTGTCGTCGGAGCGCCTGCACGCGGTTGCCATGGAGCTGATCGGGCCATCGGTGCGCCTGAACTGCCCGGTCAGCGACGTGCAACCGAACGGGGTGACGATGGCCGACGGCGCGACGCTCGAGGTGCCGCTCGTCATCGACGGCCGCGGCGCCCTGCAGGAACAGCCGCTGGCGCTCGGCTTCCAGAAATTCGTCGGCCTCGAAATCGAAACCGACGGCCCGCACGGCCAGGCGCATCCGATCATCATGGACGCGACGGTGCCGCAGACCGACGGCTATCGCTTCGTCTACACACTGCCGTTCTCGGCGACCCGCCTGCTGATCGAGGATACCTATTACAGCGACACCGCCGACCTCGATCCCGACCGCCTCGCGCAGGGCGTTGAAGCGTATGCCGCAGCCCAGGGCTGGAAGGTCAAGCGGATCATCCGGCGCGAAGCCGGTGTGCTGCCGATCACGCTCGCCGGCGACATCGACCTGCATTGGCGCACCATGGGTCGGGATATCCCACGCTCGGGCCTGCGTGCGTGGTTGTTCCATGCGACCACCGGCTATAGCTTCCCCAACGCCGTGCGCCTCGCCGAAGAGTTGGCCCGCGCGCCCGAGCTGAAGTCGGAGGCCGTCGCCCGGCTGATCGAGAAGCGCTCGCGCGAGACCTGGAAAACCCAGGCGATCTTCCGCCTGCTCAATCGCTCGATGTTCCTCGCCGCTGCTCCCGCTGGCCGCGTCCGCATCCTCGACCGCTTCTATGCGAAACTCCCGACCGCGATGATCGAGCGGTTCTATGCGGGCGCGCTGCGCAACACCGACATCGCCATGCTGATGGCCGTCATGGCAACCAAGCCGCCCGTGAAGTTCGGCCGCGCGATTGCCTGCCTGAGCGAGGCGTCATCCTGGAAATTCGCGTCCAAGCAGCGTGCCACCAAGCCGCAGTTGGGCTAGCCTCGACCATGGACACAATCGTCGAACACAGCCGGCAGTTGATCGAGAAGGGCTCGAAGAGCTTCGCTGGTGCCGCCCGCTTGTTCGACAACGACACGCGGGCGTCGGCCTACATGTTGTATGCGTGGTGCCGGCACTGCGACGACGAGATCGACGGGCAGGAGTTGGGCTTCAATCGGGCGCCCGCCACAGTCACAGAGCCGGCCGAGGTGCGCCTCGCCCGTATCACCGCGCAGACGATCGCGGCGATCAAGGGCGATGCCGACCACCCCGTGTTCCAGGCGCTCGCGCGCGTAGTGGCCAAGCACGAGATCCCGGCGCGCCACCCCCTCGAACTGATCGAGGGCTTCCGCATGGACGTCGAAGGCCGCCACTACCAGACCGCCGACGATACGCTGTCCTACTGCTATCACGTGGCGGGCGTCGTCGGCGTGATGATGGCGATGATCATGGGCGTACGCGATCAAGCGACGCTCAACCGCGCATCCGACCTCGGCATCGCGTTCCAGCTGACCAACATCGCCCGCGACGTCATCCCCGATGCGCTGGCCGGCCGCGTCTATCTGCCAGCCGACTGGCTCAGCGAGGCGGGTCTCAGCGGCGGCGCCGCGATCGCCGACCCGGCCAATCGCGATGCCGTGTTCGCGGTCACCAAGCGGCTGCTCAACGAAGCAGACCGCTATTACCTCTCGGCGCGCTATGGCCTGCCCCACCTGCCGATCCGCGCCGCCTGGGCCATTGCGGCCGCACGGCGCATCTACCGCCAGATCGGCTTCGTGGTGCGCCAGCGCGGCGCCCGCGCCTGGGACAGCCGCGCCGGCGTCAGCCACCGGGGCAAGATGGCGCAAGCCTTCCTCGCAATCGTGTCGATCGGGCGGGCGCACGCCTCACGCGCCATCAAGACCCCACCGCCGCGCGACGGCCTGTGGACCATGCCGGGGCTGGGTACGGACGGGCGCTAAGCGAACCTCAAAGCGGCCCGATCCAGCGCGGCGTGATGGCCGCATACCGCTGCCATGGATCGCCGAATCTGGCGGCCAAGTGTGCTTCTTCGCGCAGGATCGCAAGATGATGCACGGCGACCGCCGCCAGCAGCCCCATAGGGATCAGCCACATGTTGCCGAAGGCCGATGCCGCGCCGATCATCAGAATCGTGTTGCCGAGATAGATCGGGTTGCGGGTGAAGCGGAACGGGCCGTGCGTCACCAGCGCCGTTGCTGCCCGATCGGGGCGGATATTGGCCTTGGCCCGCAGCATCGTCACCATGGCCCAGATATCGATCGTTGCACCGATAGCAAACGTGATGCTGCCCTTCACGTGCAGCAGCGTCTGCAGACCCAGCGGCACGATGTCGGCCGTCGGCAGCAGGCGGTTCAAGGCCACCGCGGCGGCGATCGCCAGCAGATAGAGCAGCGGCGGCCAGGGCACGGCGTTCGGCCGCACGGTCAGGTCAAGCGCCATGACCCGGCCCCTGGGCTCGCCGCGCCGCACGTGCCGCAGGCAGCCGCCACCAGGGCACGCCGGGGTAGAGATGATGCTCGTGGTGGTAGCCGAAGTGGAAGCACGTCAGCAGCGACAGCCACACCGGATAGTCGTTGCTGCGGGCATTGTGCCGATCTGGAAACCTCGGGTCGGCCGGCACGTGCGGCAGGTAAGTGCCGAACGTGAACAGCTGCAGCGACGACAGGATTGCAGGTGCCGCCCAGAACAGCAGCACGTTCTGCACCGGTGCGCCCAGCACCAGAATGTAGGTCCAATTCATGACCGCCAGGCACCCCAACTGCCCCCAGGTGAAGTACTCGCCAAAGAACTTCAGATACCAGGGCCAGAAGCGGTGCGGGTGCAGGTCGTGGAAATCGGGATCACCGCCCGTGCCGGCGTGGCGGTGATGCAGATGGTGCTTCGGGTTCAGTGCCTGGTAATTGAAGCAGGCATAGAGCGCGAGGCACACCTGCCCGATGATCCGGTTCCACAGCGGGCGGAACGGAACGAGCGAGCCGTGCATGCAATCGTGCGCAACGATGAACAACCCAACGCACAGCCAAGTCTGCACCAGTACTGCGGCAATTGCACCCACTACACCCAGCTGCGCCCACGGAAAGAAGAACACCGCCGCGACGTGCACGCCAAGCCAAGCTGTGATTACGCCAAAGGCCAGCGCCAAACCGACTGCTCCCTGGCGTCGCGGCGTGAGGTCCAGTGCGGGTGTGGTCGTTACCATGGGGCGCAACTATACCGCACGTCGCGCCACGACGTGCGCGACAAACAGCCCTGCCAGACCGATCGCGGCGAGGATGCACCACGGCAGCACCATGGCGGCCAACGCGTCGGCCCGCGAGAAGATCGAGGCATAGGCTTCAAGCGCCCAGGTGTTGGGCGTCACCCAGCCGAGCGCCTGCACCGGCGGCGGCATCAGGTAGCGCGGCACCATGCTGCCGCCGACCGCCGAGACGACAAGAATGAGCATCTGCCCGAGGGTCTGCGCCTGCTGCTTCGAGCGGCACAGGGTGACGAACCCCATGGCGAGGCCGGCTGCGGCGAGAGCGGCCGCGAGCGTCGTCACCGCCCACGGCCCGGCGTTCTGCGGCAGTGCGACGCCAAACGCGCCCCACGCCACCAGATAGATCACCAGCACCTGGATGAACCCTTGCAGGATCAGGAACAGGAACTTGCCGTCGATCAGCACGCCGATGCCGCCGGGGCTGGTCGCCAGTCGATCGAGCAGGCCGCTCTCGCGCTCGTCGAGGTAGCTCATGGCCCCGGTCAGCGCCGAGAACAGCAAGAACAGCATCGCAACCCCGCCCGCGTAGTAGGTGACGGCTGGGGCCGCCACCGAGACATTGGCAACGGCGTTCTGCCGCTCGAACAGCTGGTCGAGCCGGAAGCCCTGCGGATCGCGGCTGTCGCTTGCCGTGCGCATGGCCTCCAGGCCCTTCTCGATCCGCACTTTCTGTTCCGGATTAAAGGGCGCAAACTTGCGGTCGACGAGGTCGGCGATGCTGCGCACGGCGGCATCCGGCAAGGCTGCGAAATAGGCCTTCTGCAACGCGCCGGCCAGCATCGTGATCGCGATCTCGCGGCCAGGATCGCCCATGATCAGTAGCGGCGGCGCGCCGTCGGCGCCCAGATCATCGAGCGGCCGGCCGCCCTTGCGGATGATCAAGCCGACATCCGCCTCGCCTCGCCGCACCAGTTCCTGAACTTGGACGAGATCCAGCGCAGACGCGTCTGTCCTCGTCAGCCGCTTGTCGGCGAACAGGTTGTCGGTCAGCCGCTGCGAGACGCCATCGGCCCGCAGATCGGCGAGCGCGACGCGCAAGTTGAGATCGCCGCCACTGGCACCGGCAAAAATGTTGGCGAAGATCACGAACACGAGGCCCGGCAGCGCAAAGCTCATGGCGAGGGCTGCTGGATCGCGCCAGAGGCTCAGCGCCATGACCCGGAAGACTGCCGCGCGCATCTACTTCGCCTCTTTACGGTCATCAGCTACAAACGTCGACAGCAACGTGGTCAGATCGGGTTGGCGCACGCGTACCTCCTCGATCACGGCACCGGCGACGACGGCGCTTCTGATCAGGCTTTCGAAGGTTGTCTCGCTGCCGGTCACGAGCCCGCACCACGTGGCACTGTCGGGCCGGCGGGCGAGGCCGGCCGCCGTGAGCGCATCGCCGACCGCAGGATTTCGCCGCACCGCATCGGGCGACAGCGCCAGGGTCACCTGCCGGCGTCCCCTGAACAGCGAGGCGATCAGCTCCCGCGGCGGGCCTTCGGCCTTGACGACGCCGCCGACCAGCACGGCGACGCGATCCGCAAGCGCTTCGGCTTCGTCCATGTCATGCGTCGTCAGCAGGATGGCGAGCCCGCTCAGCCGCAAATCCTTGAGCAACTGGGCAAGGCCGGCGCGCGCTTCATAGTCGAGGCCGACGGTCGGCTCATCGAGAACCAGGATCTTCGGCCCGTGCATCATGGCAGCAGCAATATTGATGCGCCGCCGCATGCCGCCCGACAGCGCCCCTACCCGGTCCCGCGCCCGGTCGGCGAGGCCGACGCGATCGAGCGTTGCCACGGCGGTCGCAGCAATATTACGGGCGGGCAGCCCCATCAAGCGGCCGAACGCCTCGAGGTTCTCCTGGGCGGTCAGCTTCTCGAACAGCGCGATGTTCTGCGGCACAATCCCGCACAGCCGGCTGGCGGCCGGGTCGCGCGCGGGATCCAACCCGCCGATCGCAATCGTTCCGCTCGCGAGCTTGAGGCGCCCCGACATCGCCTTGATAAGCGTCGACTTGCCGGCGCCGTTGGGTCCCAGCAGCACCAGGATTTCGGCCGGGCGCATGGCGAGATTGAGCCCGCACAACACGCGTCGCGCGCCATAGGACGCGTGTGCCCCCTCCACCAGCAGCAGCGGCAACGGTGGCGGGGTATCGCGCATGTTTCAAGCTGCTTTCAGACCGCGGCAGGCTTCAGGCTGGACCCCAGCGGCGTGCGCATCTGCGCCGTGAGCCCTGCGACAAAGTGAGCAAGCCCACGCTCGCCGGTATCGAGGTCGGGCACGCAGGCGAGGGCGGCCCGCATCTGCCCGTCGGCCTGGGCGAGCGCCCCTTCAAACCCGAGCAAGCTGACAAGCGTTGCCTTCTGCCCGTCGTGCCCGGTGTCCTTGCCGATCATGGCGACGGTGGCGCGGGCGTCCAGCAGGTCGTCATAGGCCTGGAAGGCGAGGCCGAGCTTCAAGCCGAACTCGGCGAAGGCGCGGCGACGGTTCAGCGCTCCGGCGGCCACCGCGCCGATCTCGGTTGCAGCAGCAAACAGCGCTCCCGTCTTGCGGGCGTGGATCCATTCGACCGCGCAGGCCCCCTCAAGTGCGGTGCCGTGCAAATCGCCCTCCTGCCCGCCGGCCAACCCGTCCGTACCGATTGCCTTGGCGAGTACGCCTACGACCTCAACACGGCGGTCTGACGGCAGCCGGCTATCGCTGGAGGCAATGGCAAAGGCGCGGTTCATGAGGGAAATGGCTGCCAACATGGCCGTCGCCTGGCCATAAACCAGGTGGCAGGTCGGTTTGCCGCGCCGCAGACTAGCGTCGTCCATGACCGGCAGGTCATCCAGAATGAGGGATGACGCGTGCACCATTTCGAGCGCGCAGGCGCCCGTCAGTCCATCTTCGACCGTTCCGCCGCAATGCACCGTGGTCAGGATCGCCAGAATGGCGCGCGCGCGCTTCCCCGGCGCCAGCAGGCAATACCGCATGGCGTCAGCGAGTTTGGCTGGCGCCGGGTCGCCCGGCGTCAATTCCGCCAGGCGCTGCTCGATTCGCGCGCGCAAGCCGGCGGTCTTCGCCTCGATGCCGGATCCGGGAAGTGCTTCGCGCATATTCATTCGATTGGCCGACCCCCTACCCGTAACTCCTCCAACGACACTGCACGAGTTGACGGCATCCTGAGCATGCGGCTTTGTCATTCGCAAGTGCCAGTGATCACAGAACCAAACCGCACGCCCTTGACGTAGTCGTTAGCTCATAGCCGAGATCGAGAGCCCCGCGCGATGCAAAAAGCAGTTTCAGCTCACTCCGGGCCAGCGCCTCATGCCGTTGTCATTGGGGCCGGATTCGGGGGGATCGCTGCCGCGCTGCGCCTCAGCGCCAAGGGCTATGCGGTAACGCTGCTGGAGCGGGGCGATAAGCTCGGCGGGCGGGCGCAGGTCTTCGAGAAGGACGGGTTCCGCCACGACGCCGGGCCGACCGTGATCACGGCGCCCTTTCTGTTCGACGAACTCTTTACGCTGTTTGGCAAAAAACGCGAAAACTACGTGACGTTCGTGCCCCTCACGCCCTGGTACCGCTTCTACTACCAGGACCACACCACGTTCGACTACGGCGGCACGGTCGAGGACACGCTGGCCGAGATCCGCCGCATCGAGCCGAAGGATGCGGACGGCTATCTCAAGATGGTCGCGCACTCGAAGGTGATCTACGACAAGGGCTTCACCGAACTCGCCGACCAGCCGTTCCACAAGCTTTCGACCATGATGGCGCAGATCCCGGCACTGGGAAAACTACGCGCCGACCGCAGCGTGTGGCAGGTGGTGTGCAATCATCTGTCGCACCCTAAATTGCGCGAAGCCTTTTCAATCCAGCCGCTGCTGGTCGGCGGCAGCCCGTTCGACACGACGTCGATCTACAGCCTGATCCACTACCTGGAGCGGCAGTGGGGCGTGTTCTTTACGATGGGCGGCACTGGCGCGCTGGTCGCGGCCTTCGGCAAGCTGATGGCGGAAGAAGGCATCGAGGTGCGTTTCGACGCGACCGTCACGCGCATCGAGGTTGCCGGCCGCAAGGCGACCGGCGTGACGCTTGCGTCCGGCGAGACGATTGCCGCCGACATAGTCGTGTCCAATGCCGATCCCATGCACATGTATCGCGAGATGGTGCCCGAGGCGGCGCTGTCGGCGTCGACCAAGATGAAGCGCAAGTCCCGTTTGTCGATGGGGCTCTATGTCCTCTACTTCGGCACCAGGCGTCAGTATCCGGGCGTCGCGCATCACACAATCTGGCTCGGACCGCGCTACAAGGAACTGCTCGACGACATCTTCCACAAGAAGATTTTGCCGGATGATTTCTCGCTCTACGTGCACCGGCCGACCGCCACGGACGCCAGTTTCGCCCCCGCCGGCTGCGACAGTTTTTATGTGCTGTGCCCGGTGCCCAACACCCAGGGCAATGTCAACTGGGCAGTGGAAGGCCCGAAGCTGCGCGACCGTGTCGTCGGTGAACTCGACCGCACCATGCTGCCGGGACTGAAAGAGACGATCACCGCCGACTTTTACATGACGCCGGCCGACTTCGAAACGCGTTACTTGAGCTTTGGCGGAGCCGGCTTCTCGATCGCGCCCTACTTCTCGCAATCGGCCTGGTTTCGCTTCCACAACAAGTCGGAGTCGATCGACGGGTTGTATCTGGTCGGCGCCGGCACGCATCCCGGAGCCGGGCTTCCAGGCGTCGTGTGTTCGGCCAAGGTGATCGAGAAGCTGGTGCCGACGGTCACATCTCAGGCGGCGTCGCGGCCGTAGTACAGCGTCACCACATGCTCGGCCTCGGCAAAGAACAACCAGCGCTCCACCGCGACACCGGCCGCGGCTGACACGACGGCCGCCAGCGCCAGCAGAATGACGAGTTCGGGCGAGGCGACCAGCATCAGCAGAGTCAACAGCGCTGGCGCGATGAACAGCAACAGGGCCGCAATCTGCCGCAAACGGTCGGCGTGCCGGCGGGCGACTTCGTAGCCCATTTCACGCATGACGAAGTTGGCGCGCGTGTGCGGGGGATCGAGCGGACGCACCACACCAAACCGGCCGAGACCCGTGGCATCGCCAGCCGTGTGCGTGCGCCGCGCCGTATCGATGTTGCTCCAATAGGCAGCTTTCGCAATCCATGCCGTGAGCAGCAGCAGCAGTGTCACCCAGATCGCCGTCGTCGACAGGCCGGAACCTACGACTGCCACGATTGCATTCAGCAGCAGCCGGCCGGTCACAACGCCAAACAACACGTAGAGCGGAGCGACCAGATCGTGGTGCCACGCCCGGATGGTCTTCAGCGAGGCATAGATCATGCCCGTGCACCACAGCGTCGCGAGTACACAGACGAGCGTGAGCAGCCCGAGCAGGGCGAGCGGCCACCCCCCCCCGACGTCGCCCCAGAGCCACAGCAGCGCGTAGAGGCCGCCGACGCCATAGGTTGCGACCGCCATTACCCCCTCGCGCGACAGCCACGAGGTCCGCCACTGGGAGAACGCCCGCCATGCCCGCTCGGGCCGCCCCAGATGGGAGGTCGACGCCAGCAGCCCGGCCGTGATCAACGCAAAGGCGACGCCGAAGGCGATCAGTCCGAGCGTGAACGGCCGTTCGAGCGCCGACCCACGAATGGCACTGAGCGCGAGCCAGCCGAGCAAGCCATAGCCCGCGCCCGAGGCGCAGGTGAAGATGATCACGGAGTAGGCGGGATGCATCGCGTACCGTCACCGGGTCAGGAGTTTGTCGGCCCAGGCAAAGAACCGGGCGGTGGTGGTGCCGGTTTCCTCAGCCGGGACGGCGATCGGTCGGGCCGCGGGCGCGCTGGCGGCGACGACCGGCGCTGCCTTCGGCCGTGGGGCGAGATACTTGTTCACCGGCTTGTAGCCCATCTCGGGCAGCAGATCGTAGCCATCGCGCGATGCCACCAGCTTCGACACGGCGCTATCAACGTCGCCCAGGTCGCCGAAGTGGCGGGCACCCGTCGGGCACGCCTTCACGCAGGCCGGCACGCGGTCTTCCGGCGCGAAGGTTTCGTTATAGATGCGGTCGACGCACAGCGTGCACTTCTTCATGACGCCTTGCGTGTAGTCGTACTCGCGCGCGCCGTAGGGGCAGGCCCACGAGCACAGCTTGCAGCCGATGCAGGTGTCCGGGTTGACCAGTACGATGCCGTCTTCAGCGCGCTTGTAGGAGGCACCCGTCGGGCACACGGTGACGCAGGCCGGCTCCTCGCAATGCAGGCAAGAGCGCGGGAAGTGCACGGTGCGGCCCGTCTCGCCTTCCCCCACCTCGTAGGAATGGACGCGATTGAGCCACGTGCCGTGCGGATCGGCGCCGTAGGGATCTTCGTCGTTGAGCGGGCCCGAGATCGCACTCTGCGTGTTCCATTCCTTGCACGACGTGGCGCACGCCTGACACCCGACACAGGTATCGAGGTCGATGACGAGGCCGAGTTTCTTTTTTGAAGGCGGCGGGAGGGTGGTCATGGAGTGCGTGGGCCTCGATTGGAGCAACTGCCCGTAGGTTGGGCTAGCGCGGCCACGATGTTTCGATCTGCGACCTGGCGGCCATCCCGCGCGTAACCCAACACGTCACGAGCGGTGCCCGCTGTTGTTGGGTTACGATCGCAAGCGGGCGATCTAACCCAACCTACGGTCCAGCGCTTACTGGTCGAAAAGAGTCTCATTCCAGATTGAACCCTTTTCTGCGGATGAAGGCACCGAAATTGGCGCGCTCGGGCTTGCCGTATTGGCGCGCCTTATCTTGCGACCAGCTGTAGGCAGGCGACGCGCCGAAATCCTCGACGTATTTCTGGTTGCGGAATGGCTGCGAGGCTTGCCGGCGCGCATCATAGGCGGCGATGTTCTCGCGCAAGCCCACTTCCGAATAGCGATCGGTGTGAACCGTGACTTCGAGCGGCAGCCGGAAACTGACACGCGGCGTCTCGGCAGGCCAGCCGACGCCGAGGCCGGCAACCGGAAACACGTGTTGCGGCAACCCCAGGAGTTCAGAGATGGCTGTGCTGTGATTGCGGATGGCGCTGATGGGACAGGTTCCCAGGCCGGCGCGCTCGGCCGCGATCACGAATGCCGACAGCACGATGCCGGCCTCCACGGCGGCATTGAAGAACGCATCGAGATGATCGTTGGCGAAGGGGATGCCATGCCACTCGTGCCAGAGCCGCTGGCGGCGGTTGTTGCCGCAGAACACCAGCAAACTCGGCATGTCGGCGGCCCACGCCTGGGCGAGCGGGCCCGCGGTCAGCAGGGCCTTGATCTTCGCCTGGAGCGCCTGATCCTCGACGACGATGATGTCGCGCGCCTGCACGTCGCTTTTGGACGGTGCACACAAGGCCGCCGCACACAGCGTGCGCAATAGATTGGGCGCGACCGGCTCCGGCTTGAACTTGCGCACGACACCGCGGGCGGCCAGTGCGGGATCGACCACGCCGTGATCGGCCCACGGCACTGTCGTCGGCCCGAAGCGGGCGTCGAGGGCCTTCGCGGCCTTCGCGCGATCATCCATGGCCCACCCCCTCACGATCGTCTCGACGTCATCGCCACCCGCTCGAACCGCGGTTGCGTTTCGTGTGCTTCGGCAGGCCCGCACTTCTCGATTGCAACGCGCAGGTCGTACCACGCGGCCTGGCCCGTGATGGGATCGCTGTTGGAGAAGCGATACCCGCCCTCGCGCTCGGGCAGCAGTTCGGCGATCAGATGGTTGAGCAGAAAACCACGCGACGTTTCTGGTGCATCGGGCTTCAAACCCCAGGCGCCAGCACGCTTGCCGATGGCATTCCACGTCCACACCGTCTGCGGATTGACACCGTCCATGAGGCGCACCTGGCATTTGACCCGTCCCAGCGGCGACGACAGCCACACCCAGTCGTCATCGGCGATGTCGTGCGCACGCGCCGTATCGCGATGCACGTAGAGCCGGTTCTCGGCTGTGATCTGCCGCAGCCACGCATTCTGTGAGCCCCACGAGTGGTACATGTGCATGGGCCGCTGCGTGATGGCGTAGAGGGGGTATTGGTCGTGCGTCAGTGAAGCCCCCCCCACCCCGACCCTCCCCCTCGAGGGGGGAGGGAGGG
>JAKFWF010000034.1 GCA_021730785.1 Hyphomicrobiaceae bacterium | reverse complement strand
CTGCATTCCCGGCCGCGCGGTTCAACACCATCGTCCGCAGCCATTGGGCCGTCGAAAATAGCCTGCACTGGGTTCTCGACGTCACGATGAACGAGGACCAGTTGCGCAATCGACTTGACCACGGCCCCGAGAACCTCGCCATGCTGCGCCATCTCGCCCTCAACGTCGCCAAGCTAGAGCCCTCGAAAGGCTCAATGCACGGCAAACTCAAGCGGGCCGGCTGGAACAACAGCTACCTGCTCGAACTGCTGGCCCAGTTCAAACGAACCGAAGTGCGATAGCCCTGCCCTGCGACCACTGTCATGTTGACGGTTTGGCGGCTTGCATGGACGCATAAGCAACCTTCGGCTAGCAATTGCCCCATGGCCAGATCAGCGAAACCGCCCGTCCCCCGTGCTCCAACCGCCCACGACCGCCGCGTCATCGCGGTCAAGGGTGCGCGCGAGCACAACCTGAAGAACGTCGACCTCGAAATCCCGCGCGACAAGCTGATCGTGTTCACCGGGCTGTCGGGGTCAGGCAAGTCGTCGCTGGCCTTCGACACGATCTATGCGGAAGGCCAGCGCCGCTACGTGGAAAGTTTGTCGGCCTACGCCCGCCAGTTCCTCGAGATGATGCAGAAGCCCGATGTGGACCACATCGACGGGCTGTCGCCGGCGATCTCGATCGAGCAGAAGACGACGAGCCGCAACCCGCGCTCGACCGTCGGCACCGTGACCGAGATCTACGACTATCTGCGTCTGCTGTTCGCCCGCGTCGGCGTGCCCTATTCGCCCGCCACCGGCCTGCCGATCGAAAGCCAGACCGTGTCGCAGATGGTCGACCGCGTGCTCGCCTTGCCCGAGAATACGCGCGGCTATCTGCTGGCGCCGCTGTCGCGCGGCCGCAAGGGCGAGTTCCGAAAAGAATTGGCCGAGCTGCAGAAGAAGGGCTTCCAGAGGGTCAAGATCAACGGCGCCTTCCACGAAATCCCCGACGCGCCGAAGCTCGACAAGAAGTTCAAGCACGACATCGACGTGGTCGTGGATCGGATCGTGGTGCGCGGCGATCTCGCGAGCCGCCTGGCCGACAGCTTCGAGACCGCGCTCGGGCTCGCCGATGGGCTCTGCTACTTCGAGTATGCGGATAAGGTGCTGACGAAAGAGACGACCACCGGCGCCAATAAGAGCAAAAACGAAACCCACGAGCGCATCACGTTTTCATCGCGTTTTGCCTGTCCGGTGTCGGGCTTCACCATCGACGAGGTGGAGCCGCGGCTGTTCTCGTTCAACGCGCCGGCCGGCGCCTGTCCTAAGTGCGATGGCCTGGGCACCGAGCTGCAGTTCGAGGCCGATCTGGTGGTGCCTGATCCGGCATTGTCGCTGCGCCAGGGAGCGATCGCGCCGTGGGCCAAGACGGGCGCCACCTCGCCCTATTACGAGCAGACGCTGCAGGCGTTGTCGCGGCACTACAAGTTCTCGATGACGACGCCGTTCAAGGATCTGCCCGACGCCACCCGCCTCATCTTGCTCTATGGCTCGGGCGACGAGGAGATCGCCTTCGTCTACGAAGACGGCCTGCGCAAATACACCAACACCAAGCCGTTCGAGGGCGTGATCGGCAACATCGCGCGCCGCTTCCGCGAGACCGACAGCCAGTGGGTGAAGGAGGAGCTGTCGCGCTACCAGGACAATCACCCCTGTGACGCCTGCAGCGGCTATCGCTTGAAGCCGCAATCGCTGTGCGTGAAGGTCGGCGGGTTGCACGTGGGTCAGGTGTGCGAGATGTCGATCCGCAAAGCCAAGGTGTGGTTCGACGAAGTGCCGGCGACCTTCACCAAGCAGCAGAGCGAGATTGCGACCCGCATCCTGAAAGAGATCCGCGAGCGGCTCAAATTCCTCGACGACGTCGGCCTCGACTATCTCACCCTTGCCCGCAACTCCGGCACCTTGTCGGGCGGCGAGAGCCAGCGCATCAGGCTCGCCTCGCAGATCGGCTCCGGTTTGACCGGCGTGCTGTATGTGCTCGATGAGCCTTCGATCGGCCTGCACCAGCGCGACAATGCCCGCCTCCTGGTGACGCTGCAGCACCTGCGCGACCTCGGCAACACCGTGCTGGTGGTCGAGCACGACGAAGACGCGATCTTCACTGCCGATTATGTTGTCGACATAGGCCCGGGCGCTGGCGTGCACGGGGGACAAATCATCGCGGCTGGCACGCCCGACGAGGTGATGGCCAATCCGAACAGCCTGACCGCCGAATACCTGACCGGCATCCGCCAGATCCCGTTGCCGAAGAAGCGCCGGCCAAGAGTGAAGGGCCGCAGCTTGAAGGTCGTTGGTGCGCGCGGCAACAATTTGAAGAACGTCACAGCCGAGGTGCCGCTCGGCATTCTCACCTGCGTCACCGGCGTATCGGGCGGCGGCAAATCGACGTTCCTGATCGACACGCTGTTCCGTGCGACCGCGCGCAAGTTGACCGGCGCACGCGAGCATCCAGCGGCGCATGATCGCATCGAGGGGCTGGAGCAACTCGACAAGGTGATCGACATCGACCAGTCGCCGATCGGCCGCACACCGCGCTCCAACCCGGCGACGTACACGGGTGCCTTCACGCCGATCCGCGACTGGTTCGCCGGCTTGCCGGAAGCGAAAACGCGCGGCTATGGGCCGGGCCGCTTCTCCTTCAACGTGAAGGGAGGGCGGTGCGAAGCCTGCCAGGGCGACGGCGTGATCAAGATCGAGATGCACTTTCTGCCCGACGTGTACGTGACGTGCGACCAGTGCAAGGGGCGCCGCTACAACCGCGAAACGCTGGAAGTGAAGTTCCGCGACAAGTCGATCGCCGACATTCTCGACATGACGATTGAGGATGGGGCGACGTTCTTCTCGGCCGTGCCCTCGATCCGCGACAAGCTCGAAACCCTGAAGCGGGTGGGCCTCGGCTACATCAAGATCGGCCAACAGGCGACGACGTTGTCGGGGGGCGAGGCGCAGCGCATCAAGTTGGCCAAGGAGTTGGCGCGGCGGGCGACAGGGCGGACCTTATACATTTTGGATGAACCGACCACGGGGTTGCACTTCCACGATGTCGCCAAGCTGCTGGAGGTGATCCATGAGCTGGCGGATGCCGGCAACACGGTCGTCGTCATCGAGCACAATCTCGAAGTGATCAAGACCGCCGATTGGGTGATCGACATGGGCCCCGAAGGCGGCGACGGCGGTGGCCGCGTGGTCGCCGAAGGCACGCCCGAAGACGTCGCCAAGGTCGCCGCGAGCTACACCGGCCAGTTCCTGAAGGAGCTGCTGGGACGGCGGGCGGCAGGAGCCGGGGGATCGGGTAAAAAAGTGGCGGCGGAGTGAGATCAGCCCCGCAGCGACAACCTCGTCTCACCCGACCGGACGACCGATGCTGGAATAGGTGAGGCCGGCCGCGGTTGCTTCGCTTGCTTGGAAAATGTTGCGCAAGTCGACGAGCGCGGTCCCGCGCATGGCGGCTTTCAGCGCACTCAAATCGAGCGCGCGAAACTCGTTCCACTCGGTCAGCACCACCGTCACGTCCGCATCCCTGGCGGCCGACAGCGCATCCTCGCACCAGCTGACGCCCGGCAGCATCGCTTCGCCATGCTTCTTTCCCTGTGGATCGTAGGCCCGTATGCGAGCGCCCTTCTCCGTCAGCATCGGCACGATGACGAGGCTCGGCGCGTCGCGCATGTCATCCGTGTTCGGCTTGAACGTGACGCCCAGGATCGCGACCGTCTTGCCGCGCACCGACCCGCCGACCGCCTTCTCGATGCGGCCGGCCATCGCGATCTTGCGCTCGTCGTTGACGCGGCCGACCTGCTCGACCAGCGACAGCGGCGCCCGGTTCTCGCGCGCGGTGCGGGCCAGCGCCGACACGTCCTTGGGGAAGCACGAGCCGCCATAGCCAGGTCCTGGATGCAGGAACTTGTCGCCGATGCGGCGGTCCTTGCCGATCGCGCTCGCCACTTCCTGGACGTTGGCGCCCACCTCCTCGCACAGGTCGGCGACCTCGTTGATGAAGCTGATCTTCATTGCCAGAAACGCGTTCGCTGCATACTTCGCGAGTTCGGCCGACTCGCGGTTGACGAACATCAGCGGCGCGTTGCGCAGGGCAAGCGGCTTGTAGAGGCGCTCCATGACGGCGCGCGCGCGCGGCTCGTCACAGCCGACGAGGACGCGATCGGGGTGGGTGAAATCCTGGATCGCCGAGCCCTCGCGCAGGAACTCGGGGTTCGAGCACACCGCAAAGTCGGCGTCGGGGCGCAAGCCCTTCAGGCGGCGCTCGATCTCGCGGCTGGTGCCGACCGGCACGGTCGATTTGGTGGTGATCACCGTGAAGCCGCTCAGATGGGGGGCGATGTCTTCCACCGCCGAGAACACATAGGACAGATCGGCGTGGCCATCGCCGCGGCGCATCGGCGTGCCGACGGCGAGGAAGACGAGGTCGGCGCCGGTGACGGCCTGCGCCAGATCCTGGGTGAAGGTGAGGCGCTTCGCCGCCACGTTGCGGGCGAGCAGATCATCGAGACCCGGCTCGTAGATCGGGATCTCGCCGCGATTGAGACTGTCGACGCGGGCGCGCTCCTTGTCGACGCACGCCACCGTCCAGCCGAATTCGGAAAAGCAAACCGCCGAAACAAGTCCCACATAGCCGGCGCCGATCATGCAGATTTTCATGGGGGTCCCCAACATGTGCGCGTTCAATGCGCAGGAGGCCTAGGCTACCAGGGTTGCGCTTTCAAGGCGGGAATGGTCGTGCTTCTGTGACAACTTGAATCAGACCTAACGCGAGCGCGGTGCCCCCATGCCCGAACAGCTGCCCCCCTTTACGCAGCGAACCGCCGGCCCGGTCGTGGCTGTCGGCGAGTGCATGGTTGAGCTGGCACGCGGGGGCGATGGCCGGTTCGGCCTGGCTTATGGCGGCGACACGTTCAACACCGCGGTCTATCTGGCGCGAGCCGGCATCCCGGTCGCCTATGCGACCGCACTCGGAGATGACCCCTATAGCGGCGGCATCCTGGACGTTGCCCGCAACGAGACGATCGACACGGCCTTGATGACGATGCTGCCCGGGCGTATGCCGGGGCTCTACATGATCGAGACGACGGCTGAGGGCGAGCGCTCGTTCTGGTACTGGCGCGACCGCGCGGCCGCCCGCGAGTTGTTCGAAAGTACGGGCGCGGCGGCAGCTGCAGCAGCCATTGCCGCCAGCCGGCTGGTCTATTTTTCCGGCGTCACCCTGTCGCTCTACGGCCCACGTGGGCTCGACGTTTTCGCTGCTGCACTCACGGCCGCGCGCGATGCCGGCGCCGTTGTCGCCATGGACAGCAACTATCGTCAGCGCGGCTGGGGCGGCGACGTGACGCGCGCGCGGGCGACGTTCGAGCGGTTCTGGCGCCTCGCGCATGTGGCGCTGCCGACATTCGACGATGAGCAGGGCCTTTGGGGGGACACGACGCCCATCGCCACCGCCGATCGCCTGAGCCGGCTCGGCGTTGCCGAAATCGTGGTCAAGAACGGCGCAGCCGGAGCATTCCTGCGCGGGCCGGACGGCGACAGTCACGTGCCTTGTCCAGCGCCGGTCACGCCGCTCGACACTACGGCTGCCGGTGACAGCTTCAACGCCGGCTATCTCGCACGCCGGCTGTGCGGCGATGCGCCAGTGCGCGCCGGCACCTTCGCGCACTGTCTCGCGGCCGTCGTGATCCAGCATCGCGGCGCGATCGTGCCGCGAGATGCGACGGAACCTGTCACCCACCGGTCAGCCTGACGCGACGACGCTGCGACAGCGTGACCACCGTTCAGCGAACACGCTTGCCTCGATAGCGCCAACCCTTGATGGTGTCGCCTCAAGTGGCGTTGATTCGACCGGTCCGGGAGACTTCGAATGCGCGCCCTTGCGCTTGCGTTGCTATTGATCACTGCTGCCACCGCCGCCCAGGCTGAAGCGCCCCGTGCCGCCTGTGCGCCGGGCGCCGGCATCGGCCTTGCCCGCGTCGTGGAGATCGACACCCGCACCGGTCCGCTGTTCGGCTTCCACACCAGCTACCAGCGTGCGGCGAACTTCCTGCAGCCGAAGGAAGTCGTGCTCACCTTCGACGACGGTCCGATCCCGTGGATCACACGATCGATCATGGACACGCTGGAGGCCAATTGCACCAAGGCGACGTTCTTCTCGGTCGGGCGCATGGCGATCGCCTATCCGCAGACAACGCGCGAGATCCTCAAGCGCGGGCACACACTCGGCACCCACACCTGGTCGCATCCGCTGAACCTCAAGCGATTGAAGCCCGAGGCTGCGATCGAGGAAATCGAACGCGGGTTCGCAGCCGTTGCGCTCGCCGCCGGCCAGCCGATCGCGCCGTTCTTTCGCTTTCCCGGCCTCAACGACAATGCGGCGATGCTGACCCACCTGCAGGCGCGCGGCGTCGGCAGCTTCACGGTCGATGCCATTTCCAACGACAGCTACATCCTGGATCATGCGCGACTGGTGGCGCACACCTTGGCAGAGGTCGAAGCACGCCAGGGCGGCATCATCCTGTTCCACGACATCAAGGCTGCAACTGCGCGCGCGCTACCGACCATCCTCAGCGAGTTGAAGGCGCGCGGCTACAGGATCGTGCACATGCGGGCGGCCACCGCCTTCGAGCCGCAGCCGCAGTACGAAGCCGCGCTGGCGCCGATCCTGGCCAAGACCAGCCAACCGGCCGGCAAGGCTCAGGTGCTGCCGTTCTTTGATCCAGCCTTGCGGGGAAGTGCGGATGTGGCGAGCACGCCGCCGTCCGAGGTTCCGGTGACGGCGATTGCGCCCGAACCGAAAGTGTTCGCCGCGCGCGCCAACGAGACGCTCGCAGCAAAGGCTGTGTCAAAGAAAGCGCTGGTGCGCAGCGCCGATCGCGCAACAAAGCCGGCAGATGCGTTCGGGACGCCCAAGGTCGCCAGTGCCGCGCCGGCTCCGCCGCGCCGTCCACGATCCGCGGCGCAACCGCCTGTGCAGGTACAGTCGCCCCAGGAGAGCGGCTGGTTCAGTGGCTTCACCAATGGCTGGGTGACGACGGTCTCGCCACCACCAAGACTGCGGCGCAGCGCGATCGATTGAAGTTCGATCGCTGCCTCCAATCCGCGCTCATGGTCATGGGGAGCGCGAGGGGCGAGGCGCCTCGCATCAGGAGCAGCGCTTGTAGGTTCGTGCCACCTTCCCTTGCGTTAAGATCAGCGTGTCGCCCTCCACCTTGAGTGCGAACGCGTCCTTCTGCCGGCTGCCTTCCACCAGGCACTGGGCGGCGACCTTCCAGGCGCCGGCAGACTTGCGCACGGAGGTGAACGTGCAGTGTGCCTCGTGCTGATCATAGCCCTTGGCCTTCATGACGAGCGGCGCGCCCTGGCGTTCCTGCGGGATCTTGCACTGGGCAGCCGTGACACCCCAGGTGCCAACATAGGCCGGCGCGGCCATGGCAGCGGACGGGACGGCGAGCAACAATACGGCCGCGAGGACGAGGCGAGGGCAAGGACGCATGGGGACGGCTCCGGTACGGTATGCTGCACGTGAAATTGGTCGGCGGCAGTGTGGATGTTTGTCGATTTACATGCGATCCCAGGTGACCACAATGCCTGGCAGTGCTGGCTGGCATCCGTCGCGACAAGTGTCCCGTCGCCAAAGTTCGCAACCACGGGCGACCGAACTCAGTGTCGTGCTGAATTGCAGCCCTACAGCACTTTGCCCGGGTTCATGATGCCGTTGGGATCGAACACGGCTTTGATACCGCGCATGAGCTCGAGTTCCACCGGGCTCTTGAATTTGGCGAGGCTGCGGCGCTTCAGACGTCCGATGCCATGCTCGGCCGAGATCGAACCGTCCATCTCGGCCACAAGCCCGTGCACCACATCGCCGATCGCATCCCACTTCGTGAGGAACGTCGCCTTGTCCATGCCGACCGGCTGGGCGATGTTGTAGTGTACGTTGCCGTCGCCGAAATGGCCGAGCGGGATTGGCCGTGCGCCGGGGCAGACGCGCTCGACCAGCACGTTGGCGCGCGCGATGAACTCGGGAATGCGCGCGATCGGCACCGACACGTCGTGCTTGATGTTGCCACCCTCGGGCTTCTGTGCTTCCGAAATTCCCTCGCGCAGGCGCCAGAAATCACGCGACTGCTGCATCGAAGTGGCAAGCACCGCATCGAGGATCACGCCGCGCTCGGTGGCGGTGGTCAATAGCGCCTCCATGTCGCGCGCGGCCGTACCGTCCGCACGGGCGCCTGACACTTCGAGCAGCGCATACCAGTCGTAGCGGGTCGGGAACGGCTCGCGGGCGCCAGGCACGTGCCGGGTCACGAAGTCCATGGCGATGCGGGGGATGAACTCGAAGGCGGTCAGCCCGCGGCCGGCGGTGCCATCGGCGAGCTTCAGCAGCTCGAGCGCATCCTCGATCGCGGGCAGCGCGACGAAGGCCGTTGCCTTCTCGGCCGGCAGCGGGAACAGCTTGAGGACAGCCGCCGTGATGATGCCGAGCGTGCCCTCGGCGCCGATCAACAGATCTTTCAGATCATAGCCCGTGTTGTCCTTCTTCAGGGCTTTCAGGCCGTGGATGATGCGGCCGTCGGCCAGCACCGCCTCGACGCCGAGGACGAGCGAGCGCGTGTTGCCGTAGGCCAGCACGCCGACACCGCCGGCATTGGTCGACAGATTGCCACCGATCCGGCACGACCCCTCCGACGGCAGGCTCAATGGAAACAGCCGACCGGCGCGGGCGGCAGCCGCCTGGGCGTCCGCCAAAGTCACGCCGGCATCGACCACCATGCTGGTGCCGCTCGGGTCGACGCTGCGGACCTTGTCGAGGCGCGCGACCGATACCACGATCTCGGCGCCGTGCTCGTGCGGCACCTGCCCGCCGACCAGGCCCGTGTTGCCGGCTTGGGGCACGACGGCAACGCGGTTGGCATTGGCCAGCGCCAGGAGTTTTGACACTTCCCCCGTGGAGCCCGGCCGCAGCACCACGGCGGCGCGGCCAAGGAACATGTCGCGCCACTCCCGCAGATAGGGCAACTGCGCATCCGGATCGGTCAGCGCGTGGGCTGGCCCGACGATCGCTGCGAACTCGGCCAGGAGCGCGGGGGATGGTGCAAGGTGCGGCAGGCGGTTCGACACGGGAAAAGCTCCTCGGGCGGGATTTCTCGATACAGGCCTTCGATGATATCGCTCTGTGTCAGGTGAGGCGATGGACTGAAAAGGCACTCTGCCATGCTTCGATGCGGCATCACCGGGGGGCTTGTGCATGTTTTGGCCATCAGCCTGATGTTGGTGGCCTCGGCAGTCGCCGGCTCGGGCGCGCGGGCCGCCGAGGCTGCGCTCGACCTCGCCGTCACCCGCGCGCAACGGCTTGTCGCGCCTGCGAACACGGTCGTTCTGGCGGCTGCCGCCTCGCAGGAAGGGCACTGGACTTTCGCCAACCTCAAGGGCGAGCGGTTCACGGCGGCAACCCCTGACGAGATGAAGCGCGTGGCCAGCATCCTCGCGCCCGAAGTTGCAACGGCCGGTGCCAAACTCCTGCTTGTCGTCACCGAAGCCTCTGTGTTTGCGGGCGAGGATGCGTTGGCCAAATTGCCACGCGACACCGTCTTGCAGCTGTCGACGCAGATCGGTGTCTATGCGCTCACCGACACCAAACCGCGCCGTGTGCGACTGAGCCCGCGCATCGAGGTGGAAGTCGTCGAGCGGGCGGCGTTTGACGAGGTTTTGCTGCAACTCGACCGGCCGCTCGGTGGAAGCGGATTGCGGATCTTGAGCCTGGAGCCAGGTGCGCCGGCAGCCCTGTCACCGCGTGCTGCCTTCGACGACAAGTCGAAGGGCGAGATCATCGAGCGCATCGACCCGCCGCGGCTGAAGGAGGCGATCGGTGCCTTGCGCGGACAAACCGTGCTGGTAACGGGACGCCTTGACGGCCGGCTGCTTTATTTCCAGGTGGCCGGCGGTCCCGACCGCAGCGTGATCGCAGCTGAACTGATGGAGGCAGCCCGCTCAGCCGACGTGAACCTGATCATCCTCGATGCGCCAGCCGGCCGCCAGCCGGGCGCCCGCAACTGGCTGTGGCAGCGGGCAGCCGTGAAGGGCGTCGACGCTGGTCTGGCCGACCGGCGCCTGGAAGGCCTGCTGGAGGCACTCAGCTCGGACGCGCGTCCGCTCAGCCTGAAGCTGACAGACGCGACCGGCGACCGCGTGACGCTGCTAGCGATGGAGATTGGTGCTGCCGCGCCCTCCGTCGGCGGCATCGGCGAACGGCTGGCGCGGGTCGCGTCCGACCTCACCAACACAGTGACGGGCCGCATCGAGCCGGCAGCCATTCATCTGCATCTAGTCAGCACCAGCCGCCAGCGCGAACTCGACCGACGCCTGGTCCGCTGGCTGCCGTCCTGGGCGAGCTGGGGCTATCTCGGATTGCTGCTGATCGGCAGTGCCGGCGCGCGCGCCTCGTGGCGCTGGTGGAGCCGGATCTGGCCGCCCGAACAGGCAACAGAGTATCCGGGCCAACTCGGCTTGCAGCTCGCCCGCGGCGTGCGGCTGTTGCTGTATGTCGCCCTGTTCATGCCGTTGACGGCACTGGCTGCGGTGCCGGTCGCAGTTCTGCAACGGCGCTGAGCGTGGGAGCTGGTCCATGTCACCGAGATGGATTGCCGTTGCCATCCTCCTGGCCGGGTTCGGGATAATTGCCTACAGCACTTGGCAGCGCATCAAGCATCCGGCCCGCGTGCTCGGCAAAAGTTTCGTCGAGATCGCCGATCCGGCTCGCCGCGACGACATTCGAATTCGGTTGCCGACGCGGGTGGTTGCAGCCGGCGGCATCACGCTGACCGAGGTCGAGTTGCCAAACGGCACCTGGATCGACTGCAGCGGCGACTGTGCGACGGCCGCCCGCACGGCCACCAGCGACTTCTGGGATGAGCGGCAGCGGCGCGGTCGGTGAACCGGCCGTTCGGTGCACTGACTTATGTTTGAAGGGACGAGGCAGGAACTTGCGAGCGGCTTGCTACGCAACGATCGCAAGTGGTAGGCGTAAGTCGCGCCAGGGCGTCACGACGACGCATTCTGGTAAATGATCGCATCAGGGTCGCACGGCTCGATGTGAAAAAAAAGTTCGGGCGGAATGCCGCAATCACCAGGCACCAAGGTAGGCCATCAATGACACTCAAGACTGGGTTCGCAGCACTCGCTGCCACACTTGCGCTCGCGTCGGCTGCGGCCGCGCAGGATATCAAGATCGGCTTGACCGGGCCCTTCACGGGCGGCTCGTCGTCGATGGGCGTGTCGATGCGCGACGGCGTGAAGCTCGCGGTCGAGGAAATCAACGCGGCCGGCGGTGTCGACGTCGGCGGCAAGAAGACTAAAATCACCCTGATCGAACGTGATGACGAGGCGAAGAACGAACTCGGCGTGCAGATCGCCCAGGAACTGATCAACAAGGAAAAGGTAACCGCCACCGTCGGCTTCATCAACACCGGCGTGTCGCTCGCCAGCCAGCGCTTCTACCAGGAAGCGGAAATCCCGGTCATGAACAACGTCGCGACCGGCACGCTGGTCGCCAAGCAGTTCCCGGCGCCGAACTACATCTTCCGCACCTCTGCCAACGACGCCATCCAGAGCTCGATGATCGTTGATGAAGCGATCGTGCGCCAGGGCTTCAAGAAGCCGGCAATCATGGCCGACAGCACGAACTATGGCCAGTTGGGCCGCACCGACCTCGAGGCAGCGCTTGCCGCCAAGGGCGTGAAGGCGGTTGCCGTCGAGAAGTTCAACGTCAAGGACACCGACATGACGGCGCAGCTGTTGCGCGCCAAGGAAGCCGGTGCCGACGTGCTGCTGACCTACGCGATCGGGCCGGAACTGGCCCAGCTCGCCAACGGCATGGCCA
The DNA here is from genome assembly GCA_021730785.1 of Hyphomicrobiaceae bacterium. Taxonomy (GTDB): domain Bacteria; phylum Pseudomonadota; class Alphaproteobacteria; order Rhizobiales; family Hyphomicrobiaceae; genus JAKFWF01. The sequence goes on along the minus strand of JAKFWF010000034.1, from coordinate 41,320 downwards.
AGCTCGGTTGGAAAGTGCCGATGATCGGCTCGTGGACGCTGTCGATGGCGAGCTTCATCGACACGGCCGGTGCCAACGGCGAAGGCGCGATCATGCCGCAGACCTTCATCCAGCAGCCGACCACGCCGAAGCGCAAGGCCTTCATCGAAGCCTACCAGAAGGCCTACAAGGTCGACCGCATTGCATCGCCCGTGTCGGCTGCCCAGGGCTACGATTCGGTCTACCTGCTGGCCGCTGCCATCGAGCAGGCCAAGTCGACCGAAGGCCCGAAGGTACGCGAGGCGCTCGAGAACCTCGGCAAGAAGATCGAAGGCGTCGTCACGATCTACGACAAGCCGTTCTCCAAGGACGACCACGAGGCGATCTCGGGCAACATCCCGGTGATGGGTATCATCAAGGGCGGCAAGGTCGAGCCGGCCCACCCGGAAGACATCGCCGGCGACAAGGCCGTGCGCGTCAAGCCGAAGGCTTGATGATTACGAAGAGTTGACAAGGTTCGGTCCCCTCTCCTGGCCACTGCTATGGCTTAGGAGAGGGCGACAGTGCACGCTGTTCGTCACCCGCGGTGTCGTTGCATAGGTTCTGGTCCCGATGTTCGAGTACTTGCTGTCCCAACTCGTAAGCCCGGTCTTTTGGCAGCTGATCGCCAGTGGCGTCGCGGTCGGCATGATCTATGGCGTCATCGCCTTCGGTTACCAGCTGACGTTCGCCACCTCGAAGACCTTGAACTTCGGGCAGGGTGAGGCGCTGATGCTCGGTGCCCTCGTCGGGCTGACGGTTGCGCCCTACACGAGCTATTGGCTGATGCTGCCGGTCGTGGCGGCGTTCGGCCTGCTGCAGGGCTCGGTGGTCGAGCGCCTTGGCGTGCGCCAGGCCATCAAGATCAAGTCCGAGGCTGGCTGGATCATGGCCACCATTGCACTCGGCATCATCTTCAAGAACCTGGCCGAGAACATCTGGGGGCGCGACGACCTCAAGTTCCCACCGCCGATTTCCGAAAAGCCCTTGAGCTTCCACGGCGTCAACGTGCTGCCGATGGAACTCGTCATCGTCGCCGGCGCCATCATCATGATGCTGCTGATCGAGTTGTTCAACCGGCGCTCGATCTACGGCAAGGCGGTGGTTGCAACCTCCAACGATCGCGATGCGGCCGGCCTCATGGGCATCAATACCGGCCTCGTGATCACGTTCTCCTATGCGCTTTCCTCACTGACCGCGGCGATCGCCGGTGTGCTGGTTGCGCCCGTCACGCTGACAGGGGCCACGATGGGCTCGGCGCTCGGCCTGAAGGCGTTTGCGGTTGCCATCATCGGCGGTCTGTCGTCCGGCTTCGGCGTCGTCGTCGGCGGCTTGATCCTCGGCATCACCGAGACGCTGACGGGTTACTATTTCTCGACCGGCTACAAGGATGTGCCTGGCTTGCTGCTGCTGTTGGCTGTGTTGTCGATCAAGCCCTCGGGCCTGTTCGGCAAGAGCGCGATCAAGAAAGTCTAGAGCCCACCATGATCAAGACGTCTCTCATCGTGGTTGGTTTGGCCCTTGCCATCGTCTTCCCCTTCGTCGTCACCAGCCCCTATTACCAGCACCTCGTCATCACGATCGCGATCTTCTCGATCCTGCTGCTCGGGCTCGACATTGTATTCGGCTACACCGGCGAGGTGTCGATCGGCCATTCCGCGCTGTTTGGCATCGGCGCTTATGTGGCCGGTTGCCTTGTGCACCACAAGCTGCTGATCGTGCAGCCGTTCGGCGGCTCGCTCGATTTCCTCATCGCGATCGTTCTCGGCACTGTCATTGCGGCCGTGTTCGGTGCGCTGTTGGCGCTGCCGGCCCTGCGTGTGACGGGACCCTACCTCGCCATGGTCACGCTGGCGTTCGGCACCATCATCCAGATCCTGATCAACGAGACGACCGAACTCACCAACGGTCCGCTCGGCATTACGATGCAAAAGCCGCTGTTCATCGATCTGCGGCCATACGCCGACACGTTTCCGTTCCTGAAGATGAGCGTGAAGGCGATGAAGGAACTGGAGTTCTATTTCATCTGTCTCGCGGCGTTGGTCCTCACCATCATCGGCGTCAACCGCCTGCTCGCCTCGCACTATGGCCGCGCCTTCGAAGCCCTGCGCGATGCGCCCATCGCGTCCGATTGCATGGGCGTCAGCGTCTACAAGCACAAGGTTCTGGCGTTCGTCGCGAGTGCCGGGATGGCGGGCCTGGCCGGCGCACTGTTTACGTTTTCCGAGCAGTACATCGCGCCCAACAACTTCTCGTTCGACCTCGCCATCCAGTTCCTGCTGGCCGTGACGATGGGGGGGCGCAAATCCAGGCTCGGGCCGATCCTCGGCGCCGTCATCATTGTCTTCCTGCCGAACTTGCTGGCCGACATCGCGCTGTTCCGCCAGATCGCGCTTGCCATTGCCGTGGTTGCGGTTCTGTCGGGCGGCTACGCCCTGATGCAGAAACCCGAGGACCCATGGTCGATCATCGTGCCGGTCGCGCTGTGCATCGCTTTCTACGCGTTCTCCCTGTTCCTGCAGAAGATCACCGACTACAAGCTCACCGTGTTCGGGTTGATGATCCTGTTCGTCGTGTACTATCTGCCGGACGGCATCGTCGGCTTCCTGAAAAAGGTGGTGTCCTCGTTCGCGCCCAACCTCGTGCGCACGCACGCGGTGATCGACACCAAGGGCGATGAAGCCCACATCTGGGCCGCGACCGCACCCAAGGCTGCAGCGACCGGCGAAGCCTTGCTCGACGTGAAAGCCGCGCTCATGCAGTTCGGCGGCCTCAAGGCCCTCGACAACGTCGATCTGGTCGTCAAGCCGGGCACGATCCACGGCCTGATCGGCCCCAACGGCTCCGGCAAGAGCACGATGATGAACGTGCTCACCGGCATCTACGTGCCGACCGGCGGCGACTTCCGCTTCGATGGCAGCAGTATCAGCGGCCTCAAGTCGCCCGAGATCGCGGCCAAGGGCATCGCCCGCACGTTCCAGAACGTGCAGCTGTTCAGCGAGCTGACCGTGATCGAGAACGTGATGGTCGGCCTGCACCACACCTACCGCTCGGGCATCCCGGCGGTGGCGCTCGGCCTGCCGTCGGCGAAACGCGAAGAGCAGGCGGCGCGCGTGCGGGCGGCAAGCATCCTCGGCTTCGTCGGCCTCGCTCACCTCGCCAACGAGGAAGCCCGCAACCTGCCCTACGGCAAGCAGCGGCTGCTGGAGATCGGCCGTGCGCTGGCGCTCGACCCGAAGCTGCTGCTGCTCGACGAGCCAGCCGCCGGCCTGACCGCGCCCGACATCAAGGACCTGATGGAGATCATCCGCAAGATCAAGGCGCACGGCATCACCTTGATCCTGATCGAGCATCACATGGATGTCGTCATGAGCGTGTGCGACCAGGTCACCGTGCTCGACTTCGGCCAGAAGATCGCCGAGGGACCGCCGGCCGCCGTCCAGGCCAATCCGCGCGTGATCGAGGCTTATCTCGGCGGCTCGGCCACCACTGAACCGGCGCACTGAGCGAACAGGGAACACCCATGTTGCAGGTCGAAAACCTCATCGCCGGCTATGGCAAAGTCCAGGTGCTGCAGAGCATTTCGCTGAACGTGGCGAAGGGGCAGCTGGTCACGCTGATCGGCTCGAACGGGGCCGGCAAGACGACGACCTTGCGCGCCATTTCCGGCATGATCACGCCGGAGTCAGGAACGATCATGCTCGGCGGCGACAACATCGCCGGGCTGTCGACGCACCAGATCACGCGGCGCGGCATGGCGCACTCGCCGGAAGGGCGGCGCGTGTTCCCGACGTTGACGGTGGCTGACAACCTCGAACTGGGCGCGTTTCCCCGTTTGACCGGCGCCCGTCCGCGCGGCGAAGTGAAGGCCGACATCGAGCGTATGATTGCGCTGTTCCCGCGTCTTGGCGAGCGGCGCCAGCAGTTGGCCGGCACGCTGTCGGGCGGCGAACAGCAGATGCTGGCGATGGCGCGCGCGCTCATGCTGCAGCCCGAAGTGCTGCTGCTGGACGAGCCGTCGATGGGGCTTGCCCCCCGTCTGGTGGAAGAAGTGTTCTCGACGATCGCGCGGCTCAAGCGCGAGAAGATCACGATGCTGCTGGTCGAGCAGTTTGCGGCTGCCGCCCTCGACGTCGCCGACTACGGCTATGTGCTGGAGAACGGCCGTATCAGCGTGCACGGACCGGCCGCTGAACTGAAGGCCTCGCCCGCCGTCCGCGCCGCCTACCTCGGTGCCGCGCACTGAGCGGGATCGCATCAGTGAACAATAAATGGGTTGAGGGCCTCAGGCCCTCGTCGGGATGCTCGAAGGGCAGAAAGCCCTTCGAAGTTCGCCCGAAGGGTGAAGCTGCACCCGCGCGAAGACCGCTGAAAACATCCACCATTCACGAGCTCAGCGAGTTCCAGCTTTACCCTTTCACCACCACCACGCACATGCGGCGCGGGCCGTGCGCGCCCATGACCAACTTGCCGCCGATGTCGCCAGTGCGTGACGGTCCGCTGATCATGTTGATGGTGCGCGGCATGGTGCGGTCGCCGAAGCGGGCGCGGATCTTCATCCAGGCATCCTCGTAGGGGCCAACCACGTCCTTGACTTCGAGCACCACGATGTGCGTTTCGGGCAGGAAGTTGAGCGTCACCGGGTTGTCCGGACCCGACGCCATGACGAGTGTGCCGGTTTCGGCGACGGCGGCGCTGGCATGGCTGACCGACACCTCGTCGGTCGGCTGCGCGCGGCCCTGGCGGCGCTCAAGGGTCGGTTCCGTGGCCCAGGGCAGGTTGGCGAGGTAGGCGTCCTCGCCGACGGTGAGGCGCGCGGGCAGGTTGTTCTGCCGCAGGTAGCCGGCGATCAGTGCGGGTACGTCGGCTGCGGTCGCTGCATCGAGGATGGTCGCGGACTGGCCGGTCATGTGGCTCTTGAACAGCGCCACGTGTTCGTCGTGCGAGCGACCGGCAACGCGCGCCGGCGTCGGATGACGGAACTTCGCAGCGATCCGCGAATCGACCGTGGCTTGCCGCGTCTTGTCGTCGCGCAAGGCCTTGAGGCCGGTGGCAATCTTGCCGAAGATGATGTCGCGGTTGCTCATGGCATGTTCCTCGCCCAACCCATCGCAAGGCTCGTAGGTTGGGTTAGTGCGAACGCTGAACGATCCGCTTGTTCCGCCGACTGGCGCGCGTAACCCAACACGACACGGTCGGTGCCCGAAGCTGTTGGGTTACGGACGCAAGGGGGCGTCCTAACCCAACCTACGCCTACCGCGTACATGCTCATGACCTTGCCCGCGTCTGGCTCGGCCGGTTGAGGCCGGCTTGCTGCTCGGCCCACAACTGTTGGAACGTGCGGCCCTGGGGGGCTGGCAGATCGCGATGCTTCGTCCACCCGCCGGCAAAGGGCAGCGCGCGGAACGCACCGCGCGCACCGCCAAGGGCGCCAAGGGCTGCGATCGCGAACCGCGCACCCAGATGATAGAGCCGAGGCCGCTTGGCAAACCAGGCCCAGGTTTTCAAGCCGAACGCATAGCCGCGCGGCAGGTTGCCGAGGTCGAATTCGGTCTCGCGATGCAGCCGCATGAGCTTCGGCAGCGGGATCTTCATCGGGCACACGGCCTCGCACTTGCCGCAGAAGGTCGATGCGTTGGGCAGGTTGCTCGCGGCCTTCACGCCGATCAGCGAGGGCGTGAGGACTGCGCCGATCGGGCCCGGGTAGACCCAGCCGTAGGCGTGCCCGCCGATCGCGTTGTAGACCGGGCAATGGTTCATGCAGGCGCCGCAGCGGATGCAGCGCAGAATTTCGCGCATCTCGGTCGCGAGCAATTCCGAGCGGCCGTTGTCGAGGATGACGACATGATAGGCCTCGGGTCCGTCGGGATCGGCCTTGCGGCGCGGACCGGTCGAGAACGTGGTGTAGGTCGAGAACTCCTGGCCTGTCGCCGAACGTGCGAGCAGACGCAAAATCGAACTTACGTCTTCGAGCGTAGGCACCACTTTGTCGATCGAGGCGACGACCACGTGGGTTTTCGCGAGGCTCTGCGTCAGATCGCCGTTGCCTTCGTTCGTCACGATGATCGACGAGCCGGTTTCCGCGATCAAGAAGTTGGCGCCGGTGATGCCGACGTCGGCTGCGACGAACTTCTGCCGTAGGATCTTGCGGGCTTCATCGACCAACTGCGCCGGCTCGACGAGAACGCGGTCCTGCGGCAGATGCGTGTGCAGGCGGCGGAAGTCGGCCTCCACCTGCTCCTGGGTCAGGTGGATCGCCGGCGCAATGATGTGACTAGGCGTCTCCTTGCGGATCTGCACCAGATACTCGCCAAGGTCGGTCTCGACCACCTCGAAGCCCCGGGCTTCCAGGTAGCCGTTGAGCGCGATCTCCTCGGAGATCATCGACTTGCCCTTGGTGACTATTTTGGCGTTCGCCTCGCGGCATATCTTTTCGATGATGTCGCGGGCATCCGCCGCCGTCGGCGCCCAGTGCACGTGAGCACCAGCCGCAACCGCCTTGCGCTCCCACTCGGCAAGATAGAGATCGAGGTGGGCGAGCGTATGATCGCGGATGTCGCGGCCGACGTCGCGCAAATCCTCGAACTCGGGCAGCTTGTCGCGTGCGGCCGTGCGCTGGGCGACGAGGCCACCGGGCAGGCCGGCGAGCGCCCGCTGCAGCTGCGGGTCGTCGAGCGCCACGCGGGCATTGGCCTTGAATTCGCGCGTCTTGATCTCGACCATTCCGTCCTCGGGCGTTGCTGACGTCCTTAGTAGTCCCCTGGCGCCGCCTGCTGCAAGGGGTGGGCGGCGGCCGGGCTCAAGGGAACAACCCCGCCGCAACCAGCTGCTGCTTGCACATCGGATTGAGCTGCGCATACTTCAAGATGACGCACGTCTTGACCTGATCGTAGGTCGAGTCTGGCCGCACGCATAACCGCCGGACGTCGGCTTCGCAGGCCTCGCGGATGGCCGGCGTGATTTCGGGAGGAAGTTCTAATTCCTTGGCCATGAGAACCGGGACCGCCATGGTGAGGGCGGCGATGATGAGCGCGATGCGAGTTGTCATGTGCCCTCTCGATGGTTTGGCCGTTCCGTCGCAGCGCGAATGCCAGGCAGCGGCTGGGTTTTGTGGGTGGGATGACGGTTTGGATTGCATCATCAGGTTATCCTGCCGCCTCGCCGATCGGTGGATCGCTGAGTTCGCCGGCCAGAATTTCAGCCACGTGCCGCACGGCGATGTTGCGCCCTTCCCGCTTCATCTTGCCGGCCATGTTCATGAGGCAGCCGAGATCGCCGGCCAGCAGCAGCGAGGGATCGGCGGCTGCGATGTTGCGGGTTTTCTTTTCCACCATGGCATTGGAGATATCGCCGTACTTGATCGCGAACGTGCCGCCGAAGCCGCAGCACACTTCGTTGTCGGCCATCTCGACCAGGTCGAGGCCCTTCACGCTGCTGAGCAACTGGCGCGGCTGCTGTTTGATGCCGAGTTCCCGCAGGCCCGAGCAGCTGTCGTGATAGGTGACGCGGCCCTCGTAGACCGCATCCACCGTGGTCATCCCACGCACATGAACGAGGAACGACACCAGTTCGTGGACTCGCTCGGCGAAGGTGCGCGCGCGCGTTGCCCAGGCGGGATCATGCGCCAGCAGCTTCGGGTAGTGCGATTTCAACATGCCGGCACAGGAGCCGGAGGGGGCGACCACGTAGTCGAAGCCGTCGAAGGCTGCGATCGTTTGGCGGGCGAGGGCCAGGGCATCGGCCTTGTTGCCGGAATTGTAGGCCGGCTGTCCGCAGCAGGTCTGCGCCAACGGCACCTCGACCTTGCAGCCGGCCTGCTCCAGCAGCTTGACCGAGGCAAAGCCGATCGATGGCCGCATCAAGTCGACGAGGCAGGTGACGAACAGGCCGACGCGCGGTCGCGGGTCGAGGGGATGGCTCATCGGTGGGTTGTTGCCTCCGGCGTGGTCAACAGACAATCAGCGGTTTCTATCACGCACCGCCGCGGCGTACAGGCAGCTGCGCTGAAAAAGCCTAATTTCGGGGGTCGGATCGTTGACAATCGTCGCGGATAGAGTTGAACGGCATTCAGGGCGTCCAAGACAATTGCGACCGCCGGTGCGACGTGCCGCGGCGCGCAAAACCAACGCACGTCTCGCGCTGTTCGCGAACGAGTGACCGCAGTTTCGGCGGATTTTGGTGATCAAAGCCGCGCACTGTGTGCTATGCGAAGCCGCTGAAATGCTGAACTTGATTGGAGCCCTGGGCCTTGCCAATGCGCTATCCACATGACATCCCATCGTCCGAGATCACACCCAAGAGCCTGTATCTGTCACGGCGCGAACTGATCGCCGGAACCGCTGCCATGTTGGCCGGGACGACGGCGTTGACGGGCGGCAGCGCCCATGCGGCACCGCTCGCCGCAGCCAAGAGCCCGCTGTCGACAGATGAGCCCCAGACGCGGCGCGCGGATGCCGTTTCCTACAACAACTTCTACGAGTTCGGCACCGACAAGGCAGACCCGGAGAAGAACGCTGGCAGCCTCAAGACCTCACCCTGGAACGTGAAAATCGATGGCCTGGTCGAGAAGCCTGGCACCTATGCCTACGACGACATCGTCAAGCCGTCGGGGCTCGAGGAGCGCATCTATCGCCTGCGCTGCGTCGAAGCCTGGTCGATGGTCATTCCTTGGATCGGGTTTCCGCTCGCCGATCTCTTGAAGCGGGTCGAGCCCAAGTCGAACGCCAAGTTCGTGGCCTTCGAGACCCTGGTGCGGCCCGAGGAGATGCCCGGCCAACGGGGCCTGCTGCAGGCCCTGCCGTGGCCCTATGTGGAAGGCCTGCGCCTTGACGAAGCCATGCACCCGCTGACGATCCTCGCCGTTGGCATGTACGGCGAAACGCTGCCGAACCAGTGCGGTGCACCGATCCGGCTCGTGGTGCCGTGGAAGTACGGTTACAAGAGCATCAAATCCATTGTGCGAATCAGCCTCGTCGAGAAGCAGCCGCCGACCTCGTGGAGCTTGCAAAATCCCAGTGAATACGGGTTCTTTTCGAACGTCAATCCGGCCGTCGACCATCCGCGATGGAGCCAGGCGTCGGAACGGCGCATCGGTGAAGGCACCGGGTTGTTCCAGAAGCGCCGGCCTACCCTGATGTTCAATGGCTACGCCGAGCAGGTTGCAAGCCTCTATACCGGCATGGACTTGCGCGTGAACCACTGACCATGGCAGCGGCGCCCAACTCGACCGTGCGCTCGATGTTCGAGCGGTTTCGGCAGCGCGGCGCCCGCCCGACGCTGTATATCGTCGGGATGATGCCGGCCGCGTGGACGCTGTATCTGGCGCTTTCCGATCGGCTCGGCGCCGATCCGGCCAAGGTGCTCGAGCGTACACTCGGATTGTGGAGTTTGCGGTTTCTGGTGATCGGGCTCGCCATCACGCCTTTGCGACGGCTGGGCGGGCCCAATCTCATTCTATACCGCCGCGCCATCGGGCTGCTCGCCTTCTTCTATGCGGCGTTGCACGTGGTCGTATACGTGTGGCTCGATCAGACCCTGGATTTCAGCGCCATCTGGCAGGACATCATCAAGCGGCCCTACATCACGGTGGGATTGCTCGCCTTTCTGATCCTTATTCCGCTCGCCGTGACCTCCCACAATGCCATGCTGCGGCGCATGGGCGGCCAAGCCTGGCAGAAGCTGCATCGCTGGGTCTATCTGGCCGCCGCGGCAGCAGCGTTGCATTTCGTCATGCTGGTCAAGGCCTGGCCCGCGGAACCGCTGATCTACGCTGCGATGGTCGCGATCCTGCTGTTGTGGCGCGTCTGGGACCGCTTTATCGATGCCCCCCGTCGTGAACAGCAACGGCGCACGCGCGCTCCGTCCCAGCAGCGCGGACAAGGCACGTCGGCGACGAAAGTAGCCTCGCGCGACGGCCGATAGTGTGGCTAAACCAGCCGGCTGCGGTGGCCAAGGGGTCAGGTGGTCAGTGCTTGCCGAGACGCACCTGCAAATGCAATTGACAGCGGCCACCAAGCTCAATCATAACACGGTCGGTCGGCGGTACCTCGGGTGCGCGCTGCACGACCGGCTGTGCGGAGCAATCGCTCGGTGGCCGGCTTTGGACAGGTGCCCGAGTGGCTAAAGGGGACGGACTGTAAATCCGTTGGCTTCGCCTACGCTGGTTCGAATCCAGCCCTGTCCACCATTTTGCTTGTTCGTGGCGACAGGCCTCCGGCGCGCCGGCCGCCACGAACGGCCGATCATGGCGGCCGGCTCCGCGTAGCGGAGTCGTCATGATCAACTGATAATGCGGGTGTAGCTCAATGGTAGAGCAACAGTTTTCCAAACTGATGACGAGGGTTCGATTCCCTTCACCCGCTCCATCCTTCGGCCACCACGGTTGCAGCGATCGTCGCGCAGGCGGGCTCGATCCCGATCATCGTGGGGGGATGCAGTATGGTTCGCTGCCGTGCCCCCGCTACCTTGACCGGCAGCGTTTAGCTGCACGATCGGCGCGCTGGATTGCGGCCCACGCCTCCGGATAGGGCTGGCTGTCGAGTTCCTGCCACTCCGACCGATACGGTGCAAAGCCAAGGAGCTGATTGCGAAAGACTCCCGCTTCGAAAACACTGCCGGCCTCATAGACATGAACGAGCGTCGCGCCCGGCGCCAGCATCGAACGTGCCTCGTCGCCCATCGGCCCGGCGAGGCAACCGCAGTAGCCAACGGATGTCCCATTTTCGTCGTGCCAGAGTTCGTGGATCAGCTTGGCCATGGCAACGGTCTGGGTTGGTGTGGATACTACAACGCTTAGCGTTCGCGTCCGTCAGTATGCCGAGCCCTGTGCCGGTCGACCGCCGTCAATCAATGCGCACCATTCCTGGCCTGCGCGCTGCAGCCGCTGCTCCCGTGATCTCCGCTGGCATGTTGCCGCGCTGGCGCCTTCGGTGACGTGAGCCTGTTGCCTTGGTAGCATCGTTTGCTCGATGTATCACTGCAAGTCGCCCAAACCAGTTCGGTAGCTAGTGCTCATGAAGCTGATACGACGTGCAAGTCTGTGTGCTGTGATCATGCTCGCGTCGCTCTCTGCAACTCTGTTGGGGCCGCGGTCTGGCGTGGCGCAGGGCAACGATGTCGTCGTGTTCGCAGCTGCCAGCCTCAAGAACGCTCTCGATGGCATCGCCGCAGAGTGGCAGAAGGACACGGGCAAGAAGGTGACGATCAGCTATGGCGCGAGCCCTGCGCTCGCCAGGCAGATCGAGCAGGATGCACCGGCACAGATCTTCATCTCCGCCGACCTCGACTGGATGGACTATGCAGCGCAGAAGAAGCTCATCCAGCCGCAAAGCCGGGGCAATCTGCTGGGCAACCGCATCGTGCTGATCATGCCGAAGAACAAGGCTCAGACTGTCGAGATCAAGGTGGACTTCGACCTCGCCGGCATGCTGGGCGACGGACGGTTGGCGATGGCCAATGTGGACGCCGTCCCGGCCGGCAAGTACGGCAAGGCGGCCCTCGAAAAGCTCGGCGCCTGGGCCGGCGTCTCCGGCAAATTGGCGCAGACGGAGAATGTGCGCGCCGCGCTGCTGCTGGTCTCGCGCGGAGAGGCGGCCGCCGGCATCGTCTACCGGACCGACGCCGCATCCGATCCCAATGTCAGCATCATCGGCACCTTCCCTGAAGACACGCACCCGGCGATCGTGTACCCCATGGCACTGACGACCAAGGCAACAGGGCCTGATGCCAAGAGTTTTCTCGGCTTTCTGCGGGGGCCGAAAGCAAAGACTTTGTTCGAGGCGCAGGGGTTCATGTTCATCAACCAGCCGGTTGCCAACTGATCGGAAAGCAATGGTTTGTCGATGGCCATCTGGGGGCAACTGGTGCTGACGCCGCAAGAGTGGGGCGCAGTCAGGCTCAGTCTGCTTATCGCCGGCGTTGCCACGCTCGCCAGCTTGCCGTTTGGCATCGTCATCGCATACCTGCTGGCGCGGGGCCGGTTCTGGGGCAAATCGCTGCTCAACGTCCTGGTGCATCTGCCGCTCATTCTGCCGCCCGTCGTCACCGGCTATGTGCTGCTGATCCTGTTTGGCCGTCGCGGGCTGGTTGGCGCGTTTCTGGCCGACACCTTCGGCATCGTCCTGTCGTTTCGCTGGACTGGGGCTGCGCTGGCGTCCGCCGTGATGGGATTTCCACTGATGGTGCGCGCCATGCGCCTGTCCATCGAAGCGGTCGACCGCAAGCTCGAGCAGGCAGCCGGCACCCTTGGCGCCAGCCCGCGGTGGGTGTTTGCGACGGTGACGCTGCCGCTGATGGCGCCAGGCATCATCGCCGGCATGATCCTGGGGTTCGCCAAGGCGATCGGTGAATTCGGCGCGACGATCACGTTCGTCGCCAACATTCCGGGCGAAACGCAGACGTTGCCGAGTGCGATCTATACCTTAACGCAGGTGCCCGGCGGCGACATCGGTGCGTTCCGGCTGACGCTCGTTGCGGTCGCCATCGCCGTCCTGGCGCTGGTGTCGTCCGAGCTTCTGGCCCGGCGCATCGGCCGGAGGCTCGACGTCGAATGACGCTCGAAGTCGACATCCGCAAGCGGCTCGGCGCTTTCGCGCTCGATGTGCGCTTTAAAGCCAGCAACGGGCTGACCGCCCTGTTCGGGCGTTCGGGTTCGGGCAAAACATCGGTGATCAACATCATCGCCGGCCTCATTGAACCCGACGACGGCCGCGTCGTGGTGAACGGCAGCGCGATCGTCGATACGGCACGGCGGTTCACGCAGCCACACCATCGGCGTCGCATCGGCTACGTGTTCCAGGAAGGGCGATTGTTTCCCCATCTGAGCGTGCGCCAGAACCTCATCTATGGCCGTTGGTTCTCAAGCGAACGCGGCAACCCAGCCGATGTCGAGCGCATCGTTGCGCTGCTCGGTATCGACCACCTGCTCGACCGGCGCCCGACCGGCCTGTCGGGTGGCGAAAAGCAGCGCGTCGCGATCGGGCGCGCGCTCCTGTCCAACCCGACCCTCCTGCTGATGGACGAGCCGCTGTCGGCGCTGGATGAAGCGCGCAGGCAGGAGATCTTGCCCTACATCGAACGCCTGCGCGACGGCAGCGGCATCCCGATCATATTCGTCAGCCATTCGGTGAGCGAAGTGGCCAGGCTTGCGACGACCATCATCCTGCTGGCCGACGGGCGTGTGGCCGCCGCCGGGCCAGCGTCGGACATTCTGCAGCGCATCGACTTGTTTCCCCTGACGGGTCGCGCGGAGGCCGGCGCGATTATCGAGGCGTCGGTTGAAGCGCAGGACCAGGCCGCAGGCCTGACGATACTGCGGTCGCAGGCGGGAGTTTGGTCCCTGCCCAGGCTCGACATGGCGCACGGCAGTCGAATCCGCATCAGGGTTCGCGCGCGCGACGTGATGCTGGCGAAAACGGCGCCGCAAGACATCAGCGCGCTCAACATTTTTCCCGGCGTGGTGACTGATGTCAGCCAGCGCGACGGCCCGATCGTCGACGTGAAGATCGATTGCTCGGGCGACGTGATCCTGGCCCGGCTCACGCGATTTTCGTTGAACAAGCTCGGCATTGCGCCGGGCGTTGCGGTCCATGCCGTGATCAAGAGCGTGGCGCTCGACAGGCGCAGCCTCAGCGGCCCCTGGCCAGGCGATCAGGGTAGCGACATCGAGACGCTGGCCACGTAGCGACAGCTTTAGCCGCCGCCTGCCATGGCCGCGGACACCAGGCGCCGCATCGGCTCGGGCAGGGCAAGGCTGTGGATCGCGGCATGGCCGACGCCATCGAGCTTGCGCATGGTCTTGCGCAGGATGCCGAGCAGCTTAGCTTCGTCATAGTCGGCGTGGCCTTCGACGAACGCCGCCAGATAGTACTCGACGAACACGACGCCGACCACGTTCTCCAGGGCCTGGCTATCGGGGTCGCGTTTGAGGTTTTCCTTGGCAATCAGGCTCGCTACCCGGGCGCACTCGGCTTCCGCATAGCCGCACTCCCGCATGACGCTGGTTGCGAGCGCGGTGTGATGTCCACGGCACGCAGCGCGCCACGCGTTGTAGCCATCGCGACCCACCGGATAGTCCTGTCGCACGATCTGCCACCGGCAAATGTGTTGCGCACGGGCTGCCAAGCGCAAGGATTCCGAGGCTTGGGGATAGAGGCGCGCCAGGCACTCCGACATGCGCTCGGAGTACACGACCTCTCGCGGGCGCGCGATTCCGTCGACGAATTCCCGGCGTCGATCGTCGGCGTTCAACTGATCGAAACCGGCTATGGTCTTGGCAAAGCGCAGATCAGGTTCGGATGTGGGCATCGGGGACGGCTCGCGTTGGGTACAGGGGCCCAGTTTAAGCTCTCGACCCGGAACTGAACAGCGCCTACGACCCAGCAATGAAAGGGTTGTTCGTGGATGGAGTTTGGGAAATTCGGGTGGATGATCCCGTTGCTCCCGAAGGCCTGTCGTCAGTTAACTCGAGTCAGTCGCGACACGCTGCATCAATAATCGCGTGCGGCCAAGGCTGCCGTCGTCAGTCGAGGGAGTCCCAAATCACTTTTTCTCCGACTCATGAGCTGTCGGCAACGGAGAGTTCGACAAAAGCAACGCTATGCTTTGCGCGACCACCCGTTCGAGGTGAAGGCCAATCGTCGCGAATATACCATACCAACACCGCTTCGCCCATCACCCGCCCTGCCTGCGCCCCCCGGCCATCCCCAGTGCCCCGAGCGCCATGGTCGCCAGCACAAGTACAATGGCGGGTCCGCCCGGCACGTCGACGCGGAACGACAGCAGCAGCCCCAGTATGACGCCCGCCGCCGCTATACCCGCGGCCAATGCTGCCATCTGCTCGGGCGTGCGGGCGAACACGCGGGCAGCGGCCGCCGGCATGATCAGGAACGCAACGATGAGCAGGATGCCGATCACCTTCATGGCGATCGCAACCGTGACCGCCAGCAGCAGGACGAAGATCGCGCGGATGCGCTCGCGGTCGACGCCCTCGGCGGTGGCGAGTTCCTCGTGCACGGCCAACGCCAGCAGCGGCTGCCAGATCCACCACAGCGCGACGAGTACGCACACGCCGCCGACATAGACCCACCACAGGTCGCCCGCGGTCACCGCCAGAATGTCGCCGAACAGATAGCCGGCGAGGTCGATGGCCGGCCCCTTCACCAGTGCCGTTGCAATCACACCGAGGGCGAGGGCTGCATGGGCGACAATGCCGAGGATCGAATCGAGCGGCAGCAGCTTCTGCTTGGCCAGTACGATGAGCAGTCCGGCGGTGAGGATAGCAACGCCGAGGACGGCCAGCGTCAGATCGAGTTTGAAGGCGAGGCCGAGCGCAATGCCGATCAAGCCGGCCTGGGCGATCGTTTCGCCGAAGTAGGCCATGCGGTTCCATACGACGAAACAGCCCAGCGGAGCTGCCACCACGGCGAGGCCAAGGCCCGCGGCCAGTGCGCGGAGGATGAACGGCTCCATGCCTCAGACCACCGGTGCAGAGACAGGAGCGGGTGCAGACGCCGAGCCGTCGACCGGGCATGGCCGCCCGGCCAGATCGTGGGTGTGGTCGTGGCTGTGGCTGTAGACCGCGAAGGCGCGGGCGGCTTCCGGCCCGAACAGCCGCACGTACTCGGGCGACCGGGCCACCGTCTGCGGCACGCCGGAACAGCACACATGGCGATTGACGCACACCACGCGGTCGCTCTGCGCCATGACGACGTGCAGATCATGGCTGACCAGCAGCACGCCGAGGCCGCGCTGGTCGCGCAATCGGCCGATCAGGGTGTAGAGTTCCGCTTCGCCCGCGTAGTCGACGCCACGCACCGGTTCGTCGAGCACGAGGAGTTCGGGTTCGCGCAGCAACGCGCGGGCAAGGACGACGCGCTGCAATTCGCCGCCCGACAGCGCGGTCAACTGGCTGTCGCGCACGCGCGCGGCACCGACTTCGGCCAATACGTCCGCAATCGAGGCAGCGCCCGCGCGCGGGGCTGCGCCCAGAAACCGCTCGACCGTCATCGGAATCGAGGGAGCAAGATCGAAGCGCTGCGGCGCATAGCCGATCTTTAGACCCGCCTTGCGCCGCACCTCGCCGCTGTCGGGCGCCATGAGACCCAGCAGAATGCGCACGATCGTCGTCTTGCCGGCGCCGTTCGGGCCGATCAGCGTGACGATCTCGCGTGCGGCAATATCGATGTCGATCGCCTCCAGGATGGTGCGGCCGGCCCGTGTGAACGACAGTCCGCGCCCGGCCAGCAGCGACCGTGCATCGAAGCCGGTCGACGGTCCGTGCACATGGCTGTGCGCATGATGGGCGGCACCCTGCCCATCTGGGCCATGATCATGACCGCAAGCGGCCGGAGCGTTCGACGGCGGCATCACCGGGGCCTTTCCGGTGCAGGATGTTTCGATTGGCAGTGACGGCACAGCCCCGTCATCTCGACGACGCCACGCGCGGGCTGGAAATGGGCGGTCGCCGCCGCTTCGTTCAGCGCTTGGAAAATCGCCCCGCCATCGATCTCGGCGACGAGGCCGCAGGTTTCACACGCAAGTATGATCTGGCGCCCCGCGTCGGCATGCGTCGCATGGCAAGCGAAGAACGCATTGCGGCTTTCCAGCCGGTGCACCACGCCGGCAGCCAGCAGCGCATCGATCGCGCGGTACACCGAGATGGGAGCAAGACGGTCGCCCTTGACGGCTAGGCTCTCCAGGATGTCGTAGGCGCCGACCGCGTGATGCGACGAGGCGATCTCGCCCAGCACCTTACGTCGGAGCTGCGTGAGCTTCAGGCCCTTCGCTTCGAAAGCGCGCTCTGCCCGGCCAACCGCCACGTCCAGGCATCCGCCATGATTGTGCTCGGGCGCGGGAAACGGCGGTGCGTCAGGGGGCTGCGAAGTGTGAACGGCAGTCATGGTCGAGCTGGGTGTCCCCGGTGCTGGCATGTCATGACCGTACCACGAGCCGCCCTGGAGTGAAACATTATCACAGTGCGGCCCGCAAGCCTTCCGCTTTTGGCCACGTTTTGGTGGTGACTAGGCCGTGTCATGACCAATCCTGCCGCCATCATCGTAGCAGCGCGTCGCTCGGCCCTCGGCCGTATCGGTGGCCTGCACCGTAACCGCCGGGTCGAAGAACTGGCCCGCCCGGTGCTGTCCGCCGCGCTCGCCGACGCCGGATGCGAGCCAGACATGGTCGATGGCCTGATCCTGGGCAATGGCACCGCCGGCCGTAATGCTGCACGTGCAGTGGCGCTGGCGGCGGGGGTACCCGAGGCGTCATTCGCGCTCACGCTCGACAGTCAGTGCGCCAGCGGGCTCGATGCTATCCTCGATGCCGTGCGCCGCATCGCCGCTGGCGAAGCCGACGTGGTGGTGGCAGGTGGTGCCGAAAGCCTGTCGACCGCGCCGTGGCGTTTGGCACGGCCGAAAAACGCACATCAGCTGCCGCACTTCATCGGATTCCACCCGCTCGGCCTCGAAGGCAGCGAGGGATCGCAGGCGTTCGAAGCCGACGAATTCCTCGCCCGCAAGCTGGCGATCACGCGGGCCGCCCAGGACGCGTTTGTCGTCCAGACGCATCTTGCGGCCGAACTCGCCCGTGAACGCCGCCAGTTCATCGGCGAGATCGTCGGCCAGCGGGCCACGCCTGAGGAGATGCGTGATCAGGTCGCAACCGGCGCTGATCCGGGTGAGCTTGCCGAACTGCAGCCATTCCAGCTGGACGATGGCACCTTGACCGCCGGCAACACCAGTCCGCTGGCCGACGGGGCAGCGTTCCTGGTGGTGGTTTCGCCGAAGATCTGGGCCAAGATCGGCCGGCCGAAGGGGCTCGTGTTGCAGCGCAGTCTGGTGTGCGGGGTTGCCGGCACCGCACACGCGGCAGCGGCGCGCATCGCCCTCGAAGCGCTGCTGCAGCGCGGCACCGACAAGGCTGCCCGCGACGTTGGTACGTTGGCTGCGATCGAAACCAGCGAAGCCTCCGCCGTCGAAGCGATCGCACTGACGAAGAGCCTGAAGCTGGCCGACGGTATCCTTAATGCCGGCGGTGGCGCCCTGGTGCGCGGCCTGCCGCTGGGTGCTGCAAGTGCCGTTGCCGTGACTCGCCTGTATACCCGGCTGGTCCGCGACACGACCAGTCGCGGCAAATCGGGAGCCGTGGTGCAGCGCGCCGCCGGAGGCCTTGGCATCGCCGCCGTATTCGAAGCAACGGCGTAACGCTGACCGCAGCATTACCGCTTCGTCATTGGACAGCAGTTGTCGGCACGCCTAGCTTGACGTGCCGACATGAATGGACCGTCAGCTGCGATCCATAGAGTCGCCCGAATTGCGCCGCAGGATCGAGCCGGGGCGGCTTGCGAGCATGGCCGGCGTGTGGTCGCGCGTGGAGGGAGAGGGCGATGGATGTCAAGGCGGCAGTGGATGGCGGGTTCGCCTTGTTCTCCGACCTCGCGCGCATGTTACCCGGCCTGAACGGCGCGCTCGCTTTCGCCGCAGTCTGCATCGTAGCAGCCTTTGCCCTTACCAAGAGTTCGATCGGCAAACGTGCCCGCGTCGGCCTTGAAGAAACCGTATTCTCCAACTGGCAGCTGGCCCTGCTCGGCGCCACTGGCGTGATCCTGTCGCTCGCCTCCGGCTATACTACCTGGGACGGCATGCGCAATTTCACCGGCGAGGCCGTGCTATCCGGCATGGTCACGTTCGGCATCCAGGGCGTCATGCTGATCGTCGCCTGGCTGATCGGCGAGAGCTTTGCCACCGGCATGAACCAGGTGGCGCACGGTGATGGTGGCGGGCAGTCGCATAAGGGGTGGGCTGCCGACAGGATCATCGGGCTGGCGCTCGGCGCAGCCCTGGTCGGCGTGACGTTCTACGCGCTCGTGCGCACCTATGGCGTCACCTCGAACGGCCATTTCGACGCCCGCAACTTCTCCAACGTTGCGATGTATTTCGCCTTCGCTCTGATCCTGCTGGCAATCCTGTTCTTGAACCGCAAGGGCGACCTGGCGCTGCCCTATGTCCAAAGCACGCGCGTCGTGATCAAAAACGCCGTGCTGTGGGTGATGTTCCTCGCCTGCATGACAACGTCGGTGTTCTTCTCCTTCGACAGTTTGTTCTCGGCGATCTTCCCGCAGACCGAGCGTCAGCGCGCCGCCGAAATCCGCAGCGTCAACCAGGTTGCCGGTACGGTCGCCGACATCGGCGAACTGATCGAGAAGCGCCGCATCGAGCAGGCACAGGCGCTGTTCACGTTGCCGGCGTGGAATTCTTATGAAACCGAGCTCGACAAGGCAGCCCAGCTTGCAGCGGTCGCGCCCGACAAGATCCGCGAGCAGATCACCCGCGAACTCGAAGCGCAGAAGAGCCGCATCGCCAAGCTCGAAGAGCAGAAGGCATCGGCCCAGAGCAACCAGGCAGGCCTCGTCAGCCGCAAGCAGCTGCTGACCGACAATGTGTCCCGGCTCGAAGCCGAGCGGCCGGAAGCAGCGCAGAAGTTCAACGAGCAGAAGGCCGTGGTGGCAGACGTCGAAAAGCGGCTCGATGAAGCGCGCGCGAAGGTGCTCGCCGAGGAAAAGGGCGTCGAGGGTTCGGGCAAGGTCGGCAAGGGGCAGTTCTATCGCGCGGCCGTCGGCGAGGTCGACAAGATCCAGAGCGAGCTGCAAGTCGCCCGCGAGCGCCTGAAAGGCCACGAAACCCGGCTCACGGCCGTGTCGCGCGGCATCTCGGTGGCCAAGGCCGAACTGGCCCAGATCGACGGCAGCCTCGCGAACCTCAAGGGCGAAGCCGATACCGCCGCGCAGATGATCGTGGTCGCCCAATCGGGTGCCAAGTCCAACATCAACGAACAGCTCGATCCGAGCGCGCTGGCGGCGAGCCTCGAGCGCGACCGCCAGCAGTTCCGCCAGAAGCCAGAGCAAAAGACGCTGAGCGCCTTGCAGAACGACTGCCTCGCCTTGCAGGCGGTGAGTTTGAAGGTCGCCTCGCTGCAACCATCCGCAGCTGCCATCGATTGCGACCCGAAGCAGGCGAGCGAGGCTGCGGCCCGCGTGTTCGCACTCAATGCCGGCATCGAGAATTTCGCCACCGCCTGCGCTGGCGGCGACAAGATCGCCGACAAGAAGACAACCGATGATCTGCTGGGATTTGGCCGCAAGTGCCTCTCGGATTCCGGCCTGCCGTCGAAGGACACGGCCGAGATCGCGGGCAAGCTGTCGGCGATCGACCTGTCGCGCGACGACAAGGCGCATCGCTTCGTCGTGACCTTGAACGCCTTCCAGGACGGCAACCGGCTGGCCTACCTTGCGCTCGCCATCGCCATTGCGATCGACAGCCTCGTGTTCATGTCCGGCCTGTTCGGCGCCAATGCGGTGCGCTCGCCGCTGTCCGACATGCCAAGCATGAAAGCCCGTTCGGCCAGCCAGCTGGAAGGCATCATCGCCAATGCACTCTTGCCCGACACCTACGAGACCGCGCGCGCGGCGCTCAGTGCCATGCGGCCGATCACGCCGGTCGATGGCTACACCAAGGAAGTGTGGATGCCCAACGACGGCACGGTGAACCCGCATGTGATGGGGGTGCTGAACGCGGGCGCTGCGATCGGTGCCGTCAAGCGCGATCCGAACCGGGCGGAGCACTACCTCGTGCGCGGCGAGCTGTTCGAGTTCCTGTCGGTGACCGCCAAGAAGGCGTTCGATGCGGATAAGGAAAAGCCGCGCCTCGCCGATCTGGAGCGCACGATCGGCGTCGCCCTGTTGCGCAACGTGCCGCTCAACGTCGCGATCGTGCAGGACGCGCTGCACCCCATGAACGAGGATCGCGGCTTCTCGGCCGAAATCCGGTTGAAGGACGCCCACGCGCAAGACGCGCCCATCATCCGCAAGGTGCTGAATGCAGGTGCCTCGTTCGGCGTCGTGCAGCGCGTCGGCACGGACGCGACGCACTTCTATATCCACCGCGATCTCGTGCGCACCTTGTCCAATATCCAGGCCCGCCTGATGATGTCGGGCGCCTATGCCAACCTGCAGGACGACGGCATGCGCCCAGGCCAGATCCGGCACGCCGGCGCCATGCGTGAACAGCAGGCGGCAATCGGTTCCATGGCAGCCGCACCGCAGATCGCAGCGCTGCAGCCGCCGCGCGCATTGACCGAGGACGAGATCCGCCAGCAGGACATCGACAATCTGCTCAGGGCGATCGGCCTCGCGCCGGAATTGTACGCCGTTGCCGCGGGCCTTGGCGCCGGCGCCACGGTCGGCGCGGCCACCGCGTTCGCCGTCGTGCGCGCCCGCAATGGTGCCCTCGACCGCCATGTCGGCGAGCGCGATGGGGCGGCGCAAAAAGCCTTCTTCGATGCCTACGCAGCCATCCGCAGCGGCATCCGCGACGATGACGAGCGGCGCATCGACATCCTCAACGAAGCCCACGAGGAACTGGCGTCGAAGTGGCCGACGCTCATGCTGATGCCGGACGGGCCCTATGAAAGCCTGATCGAGGATCTGATTTCGCGACTGGAACCGCAGGCGGGCGCCGGCAAGCTCGCGCCGACGGAGCGAGATCTGTTCCGCCTCCTCAAGACCCTGAAGGGCCAACTCGCTGCCTCCGGCCGGTCAACGGCGGACGAGTGGCAGCGCCTGGAGCGCGCCTTCCAGATCGATGCCGCAGCCGACCCCAACGGTAACCTGGTCGTGCTCGAACAGAGTAATGCTCGCGCCGGCCAGCGCTGACCCATTGCCGACAATCGACGAGTCGCGGTAATTTGAACGCTGAGTGGCAACCAGTCGTTTGTGTTCCTGTGCTATTCACAAGCACCTCTGCCGCACGCCGGGTTGGCCGGCCAGCTCCTCTCGACGGGAAGTCTTCACCATGCCCCACTGGAACGCCCCCCTGGCCGCCGGCCTCGTTGCCACGGCGATTTCGTTCGGCCTCGCTGCACCCGCGAGCGCACAGGGCCAGATCGAAACCGGCCAGCTCATCTGCACCAGTGACGGCGGGATCGGCCTGCTGATCGTGTCGCAGAAGTCGTTCATCTGCGGCTTCAAGCCGACGGGAACGTCGCCGGAGCAACGCTATACGGCAACGGTCACCAACTTCGGCCTCGACCTCGGCCTGACCGGCAACACCACGCTCGGCTGGACCGTGCTTTCGACCAGCAACCAGATCGGGGACGGCATGCTGGCTGGCACCTATGGCGGCGCCGGGGTGAACGCGTCGGTCGGCGTTGGCGGCGGCGCCAGCGTGCTGGTCGGTGGGTCGAACAGCACCATTTCGCTGCAACCGCTGAGTGGCCAGGTGCAGACCGGCCTCAACATCGCAGCCGGCATCAGAGGCCTCGAACTGCGCGCCGCCACCCAGCCGTAAAGTCGAGATCACCAGGGACTGTGTCCGCGCAGAGTTCGAATTGCGAATTCGCGACAACGCCGCTGAACGATGAGGGTGTTCCGAGCCAAAACGCGCCTCTTCCCCCGGATCGGTTGAGGCATGCACTTGGCAATCTTTCGACCGGTGTAAATCGTGGACATTTGCCACGCGAAAAGCGCGGCAAATTCCGGGCAACCGGGAAGAGAGCACGAGATTCGTGATCGTTCACCAGGCGCGGCACGGTGATATTCCGGGCAGTCAATGCCCGCCGTCCAAGGTCATGCCCCCCGCTTGTCTGCGAACGGGTTGTCGCCTTTGCGCAGATTGAAGCGGATCGGCACGCCGGGAAAGCCGAAGGTCGTACGCAGGCTCTTTTCCAGATAGCGCACGTAGCTGTCGGGCAATGACTGCGGCTTCGAGCAGAACGCGACGAAGGTCGGCGGACGTACCGACACTTGCGTCATGAACCGCAGCTTGATCATGCGGCCGCTGGTTGCGGGCGGGGAATGCTTGTCAAGCGCTTCGCGCAGCCAGCGGTTGAGGTTGTTCGTCGAGATGCGCTTGTTCCATAGATCATAGACGCCGAACACCTCCGGCATCAGCTTGTCGAGGCCACGCTCGCCGAGCGCCGAAAGCGTGACGACGCGCAGGCCGGGCAGCTGGGCCAGCCGCTCGATCACCGTCTCGTGCAGCTCTTTCAGGTGCTTCTGCTTCTCGACGATCAGATCCCACTTGTTGATGGCGATGACCAGCGCACGGCCCTCGTCGGCGACCATGCTGGCGATGGTCAAATCCTGGTGCTCGATGCCCCGCTCCGCGTCGACCAGCAGAACCACCACCTCGGCGAAGCGGATGGCGCGGATGGTGTCGCTGGTGGCGAGCTTCTCGGCCGTATCCTCGACCTTGGATTTGCGGCGAAGGCCCGCCGTGTCGAACAGCTTGATGTTGCGCCCGGCCCAGACCAGGTCGGAGGCGACTGAATCGCGCGTCAACCCCGGCTCGGGCCCGGTGATCATGCGATCTTCGCCCAGCAGCGCGTTGACCAGCGTCGACTTGCCGGCGTTCGGACGGCCGACGATCGCAACCTTGATCGGCCGCGCGGGATCATCCTCCGCCGCCCCGTCGCCGTCAGCTTTGCCATCCTCGTTCTCGTTGTCGGCGACCATTTCGAGTTTCAACTTTTCGGTGATCTCGCCATAGAGGTCGCTGAAGCCTTCGCCATGTTCGGCCGAGATCGCGATCGGTTCACCGAGGCCCATCGTGTAGGCCTCATAGAAGCCTTCGGTGCCCTTGCTGCCCTCGCACTTGTTGGCAACGACGAGCGCCTGCGTGCCGGAGTTGCGCACCACGCGGGCAAATTCCAAATCGGCTGGCGTCACGCCGGCACGCGCATCGATGACGAACAGAATGAGGTCGGCATCCCCGATCGCGAGTTCCGTCTGCGCCCGCATGCGGGCCGCGATCGAACCGTGGGCCGCCTCCTCCAGGCCTGCCGTATCGACGACGCGGACAGCGTGGCCCCAGATCTCGGCGTCGCCCTCCTTGCGGTCGCGGGTCAGCCCCGGCAGGTCCGAGACGAGCGCGGTGCGCTTGCCTGTCATGCGGTTGAACAGGGTCGATTTGCCGACGTTGGGTCGGCCGACGATGGCGATGGTCGGGGGGGCAGACATCTTTTGCCAGGCCTTTCGGGTCGCAAGTGCCGGGCCTCGAGCCGGGCTCGTGGCAGTATCGCGCTTGCGTTTTGCTCTGCCTTATGCCCGAAAGTCGGGGAAAATGGAAATCGATGATCGAAGGAGCGCGACCATGTCGAATCGCAGCACTGAAGCAGCTGTCCTCCTGCTCACCGCCCGCCGCACGGGCAAGCAGCTCTCCGGTTTGCCAGCCGCCGTGGCGCCGCGCACGATGGCCGAAGCCTACGAGGTCCAACATGCGGTGCTGAAAGGCCTCAGCGCTGGCATCGCCGGCTACAAGATCTCGATCTTCCCCGATGGCGCGACCGCGGTGGCGCCGATTCTGACGCCCTTGGGCACAGCCAACGGTGCCGAGCGCAGCCTCGCGCCGGCAACCCGCATGGGCATCGAGCTGGAATTCGGCTTCCGCTTCGCCAAGGCCGTCGCGGCGACGGCACTTGCTGCCGACGTGCTGGCGGCCATTGATATGACGGTGGTGACGATCGAGCTGTGCGACAGTCGCTACGAGGGGATCGACGGCAAGGCGCGTGAAGTACTGGTCGCCGACATGATCTCGAACCAGGGCTGGGTCGCTGGCACTGCCCCGAAGTTCGATGGCGCGCGGAATTTCAAGGGCGCCACCTGCCGCCAGCTGTTCGACGGCAAAGTCCAGACCGAACGCACGGCCTCCCACCCCAACGGCGATCCGCTGTACCCGTTGCCGCTGCTGCCGCAAGCGCTGGCCGCCGGTGGCTATGCGCTGTCAGCCGGCCAGTTCGTGATCACCGGCAGCCTGACCGGCCTCACCTGGGTCGCTGCCCCCCTGCTGGTCGAAGGCGAGATCGACGGGTTCGGGAAGGTCGCATGCCGGCTGGTCGGGTGAGACGGGCGGCTCAGGCTTCGAAGCGCCACCAGCGGGCAGCCGTTGGTTAGGTCAAGAGAGTGCGGAACTCGACAGCGAAGGGTGCCGAGCGCATCGTTGTTTTTCACTGCTTCCGCGGATCCGCCGCATCATCGATGGTCAGCTCGATTTTCTGCCGGCCACCCCAGGTGTCGCGCTTCAAGGTGCCGGCGATGTGCAGGGGCAGGCCGCCGGGCGCGGTCAGCAGGTCGCCGAGCGGCTGGCCGCTCGCCCGGAAGGCGACCGCGTCGAGGCGCGACCCATCACCGGCTTCGAGCACGCAGCGGATGTGCGCGTTGCCGACCACCTTGGCGAACTTCACCCGGTGGGCGGGGAAGGCGAAGCGCGGCGCCGGATTGCCCTGGCCGTAGGGGCCGACCTTCTCGATCATGTCGATCAGCGTATCGTTAACGGCGCCCGGCGTCAGCGCGCCGTCGATCTCGAGGCCGGCCTGTTCGCGCGCCCGCGTCGAGGATGAACGCAAGCGCTCGGCAAGGAACGCTTCGAGTTCGGCCAGCTTCTCGCGCTTCACGGTGAGGCCGGCCGCCATCGCATGGCCGCCGCCCTTGACCAGCAGCCCGTTCGCCACCGCCGCCCGCACCGCGCCGCCGATGTCCACGCCGGCAATGGAGCGCAATGACCCTGTCCCTTCGCCTTTTGCTTCCCAGGCGATGGCGCAGGCCGGCCTGCGGAAGCGCTCGACCAGGCGCGAGGCGACGAGGCCGACGACGCCCTTGTGCCAGGTGTCCGATCCCGTGATCAGCATCGGCAGCTCCGGCACCTCGTCGACGCGGCGGTCGGCGTCGGCGATCGCTTCCTCCAGCATCTGCGTTTCCAGCGCCTTGCGCTCGCGGTTGAGCTTGTCGAGGGTGGCGGCGATCTTGGTTGCCTCCATCTGGTCCTCGGTGGCGAGCAGGCGGGCGCCGAGCGCCGCATCGCCGATGCGCCCGCCGGCGTTGATGCGCGGGCCCAGTACGAAGCCGAGCGCGTAGGGGGTCGGTGCGGCATTGAGGCCGGCCACGTCGAACAGCGCGCGCAGGCCGACGTTCTGACGCTGGTGCATCACGGCGAGCCCTTTGGTCACGAACGCACGGTTGAGGCCGGTCAGCGGCACCACGTCAGCCACGGTGGCCAGCGCCACGATGTCGAGGAGGGCGAACAGGTTCGGCTCGGGCGCAGCTTCGCCATAGGCCCCGCGGCGGCGCAGTTCGCGCTGGGTTGCGACCAGCAGCAAGAACACGACGCCAGCCGCACACAGGTGGCCAAGGCCCGAGAGGTCGTCCTGGCGGTTCGGGTTGACGACGGCGAGCACCCGCGGCAGCTCGGCATCGGCCTGGTGGTGGTCGATCACGAGCACATCGGCCTTGAGGCGCGCGGCGGCGGCGAGCGGCTCGAAGCTCGTCGTGCCGCAGTCGACCGTAAGGATCAGGTTTGCGCCTTCCTTGATCAGAAGCTCAATCGCAGCCACGTTCGGCCCGTAGCCCTCGAAGATGCGATCGGGGATGTAGATGCGGCTCTGCGTGCCGTGGTGGTCGAGGAAGCGCTGCACGAGTGCCGCGGCGGACGCGCCATCGACGTCGTAGTCGCCGAACACGGCGACGCGCTCGCGCCTCTGGATGGCGTCCGCCAGGCGCTTTGCCGCCGTGCCCATGTCTCGCAGAACGTCGGGATCGGGCATCAGCGCGCGAATGGTGGGGTCGAGGAACACGGCCGCCGTGTCGATTCCGACGCCGCGGGCAGCCAGGATACGGCCGAGCAGGTCGGGCAGGCCGTGGCGCTGGCTGATGGTGGTTGCCGTTGCCTGGTCGCTGGCACTCAGCCGCTCGCGCCACAGCATGCCCTTGGCGGATTGAGTGATGCCGAGGAAGGCTAGGGGCGAATCGCTTGCAGCACCTGCTGCGGTCGCGCTCGCTGATTTTCGCACTGCTGCCATGGCTCTCTCCCGACGCGACCTCGTCGCCAAGGGGTTAGGCCGATTCGCAAGCGGCCCGGCCAGCTGGGAACGAACCCATGTCAGGTTATGCCCATGATGCACAGGCAAGACGGTGCCCAAAGGTGTTGGGTTACGCGCGTCGAACTGTCAGAGGGCGCTGCTCGACCCAGACGACGAAATGGCACGGCATTCGCTCGCCTGCGGCCCCTCTGATTGGCACGAACGTAGGTTGGGTTAGGATGCCCCCTTGCATCCGTAACCCAACGCTTTCGGGCCATTGACGCGGTGTTGGGTTACGCGCGTCGGGCGGTGGCACTCGTCGAACCGTCAGTGCGCGCTGCTCAACCCAGACGACGAAATCGCCCACAAACACCAACGGCGCCCCTGGGGAGCGCCGTTGGCTTCAAGACTACCGCACCTGGCCGCGCCTGGGCGCAGCACGTGGCGCAAGCTCAACGCTTGTTGACGGTGTCCTTCAGCGTCTTCGACGGCTGGAACTTCGGCACGTTGGAGGCTGGGATCTTGATCTCGGCGCCGGTCGATGGGTTACGGCCGGTGCGCGCCTTGCGCTTGGTGATCTTGAACTTGCCGAGGGGGGGAAGCGAAACTTCATCGCCCTTCTTCAGCGTCTTTTCGATGTAGGTAATGAGGGCATCGAGGGCGACGCCTGCCTTCTCCTTGGTGATCTCGGCATGCTCGGCAACGGCGTCGATCGCGTCTTTCTTGCTCATTTTCATTATCCTTGTTGTGATGGCGATACTTGAGATTGCGAGATCGAGATCCCTGACTTCAGATCGGGTTCGACCACAGCATGGGATGAGCCCGGCAATCCCGCTGCAAGCGGTGCAGCAGTGCGCGCAAACAACGCGTTTGCACACCCTCAGTCAAGAGGGAAAACAGCCAAAAACGCCCGAAAACACTGGGAAAAACGAGAATCTGCACACCAATCATATCAAAACGAAAGGCCCCCGGTTGCAGTCGGGGGCCTGAAGGCTTCGTGTGGGTAGACGACGTCAGTGGGCGGTGATGCGGCCTTTGCCGTCATCGACACCGGTTTCGGACGGCGTGACGGGGGCTGCGACCTCCACATCCCAGGCGATCGGATCGGGCATGCGCACCAGCGCCACCTTCAGCACCTGGTCCAGATGCGAGGCTGCGATGATCTCCATCTTCGACGTCA
Source organism: Hyphomicrobiaceae bacterium (assembly GCA_021730785.1). Lineage (GTDB taxonomy): Bacteria > Pseudomonadota > Alphaproteobacteria > Rhizobiales > Hyphomicrobiaceae > JAKFWF01. The sequence goes on along the minus strand of JAKFWF010000034.1, from coordinate 13,278 downwards.
CCTCGGCCGGGATCTCGGCCAGGTCCTTCACGTTCTCCTCGGGGATGACGACCCGCTTGATGCCGGCTCGCAGGGCGGCCAGCAGCTTTTCCTTCAGCCCGCCGATCGGCAGCACACGGCCGCGCAGCGTGATCTCGCCGGTCATGGCGACATCCTTGTGTACGGGAATGCCGGTCAGCACCGAGATGATCGCGGTCGCCATGCCGACGCCGGCAGAAGGGCCATCCTTCGGCGTCGCACCTTCCGGCACGTGCACGTGGATATCCTTCTTGTCGAACACCGACGGGTGGATGCCGAAGTCGACCGAGCGCGAGCGCACGTAGGCATTGGCGGCCTGGATCGATTCCTTCATCACATCGCGCAGGTTGCCGGTCACCGTCATCTTGCCTTTGCCCGGCATCATGACGCCTTCGATCGTCAAGATCTCGCCGCCGACTTCCGTCCAGGCGAGGCCGGTGACGATACCCACCGCATCGTGCAACTCAGCTTCGCCGTAGCGATACTTCGGCACGCCGAGGTAGTCCTTGAGGTTGGCGGCCGTGAACGCCACCGACTTGGTGCCGGTCATGAGGATTTCCTTGACCGCCTTGCGCGCGAGCTTGGCGATCTCGCGCTCGAGGTTGCGCACGCCGGCTTCCCGCGTGTAGCAACGAATGATCTCGCGCAGCGCGTCGTCGCCGACCTGCCACTCGCCCGGTTCCAGGCCGTGGTTCTGCTGCAGCTCGGACAGCAGATGGCGTTTGGCGATCTCGACCTTCTCGTCTTCCGTGTAGCCGGCCAGACGGATGATCTCCATGCGGTCCATCAGCGCCGGCGGAATATTGAGCGTGTTGGCCGTGGTGACGAACATCACGTTCGACAGATCGTAGTCGACCTCCAGATAGTGGTCATTGAACGAGCTGTTCTGCTCCGGATCGAGCACCTCCAGCAGGGCGGCCGCTGGATCGCCGCGGAAGTCCTGGCCCATCTTGTCGATCTCGTCGAGCAGGAACAGCGGATTGGTGCGCTTCGCCTTCTTCATCGACTGGATAACCTTGCCGGGCATCGAGCCGATGTAGGTGCGGCGGTGGCCGCGGATCTCGGCTTCGTCGCGCACGCCGCCGAGGCTCATGCGCACGAACTCGCGGCCCGTGGCATTGGCGATCGACTTGCCGAGCGAGGTCTTGCCAACGCCGGGTGGGCCGACGAGGCACAGAATCGGCCCCTTCAGCTTGTTGGTGCGGTTCTGCACCGCCAGATACTCGACGATGCGCTCCTTCACCTTTTCAAGGCCATAGTGCTCCTTGTCGAGCACGCCTTGCGCCTCGCCGAGGTCCTTCTTGACCTTGCCGCGAATACCCCACGGGATCGAAAGCAGCCAGTCGAGATAGTTGCGAACGACCGTCGCCTCGGCCGACATCGGGCTCATCTGCCGCAGCTTCTTGAGCTCGGCCGTGGCTTTGTCCTTGGCCTCCTTCGACAGTTTGGTGTTGTCGATCTTCTCTTCGAACTCGGCGATGTCGTCGCGTTCGTCGGTGTCGCCGAGTTCCTTCTGGATCGCCTTCATCTGCTCGTTGAGATAGTACTCGCGCTGGGTCTTCTCCATCTGGCGCTTGACGCGCGTGCGGATTTTCTTTTCGACCTGCAGCACGGAGATCTCGCTCTCCATCAGCGTATAGACCCGCTCGAGACGGGCCGAGATGGTGGGCGTTTCGAGCACTTCCTGCTTATCGGAGATCTTGACCGCGAGGTGGGACGCGATGGTGTCGGCGAGCTTCGAGTGATCCTCGATCTGGCTGATATTGCCGAGCACTTCGGGCGAGATCTTTTTGTTCAGCTTCACGTAGGATTCAAATTGCGTGAACGTCGATCGGGCCAGCGCCTCGACCTCGTCCTTGGCACCGACCAAATCGGCGATGCGCTCGACCTCGGCTTCGAAATAGTGCGGGTTGTCGACATAGCGCACGACCTTCGCGCGCGCGCTGCCTTCGACCAGCACCTTCACGGTGCCGTCCGGCAGCTTCAGCAACTGCAGCACCGACGCCAGCGTGCCGACCTGATAGATCGCGTCGGTCTTGGGGTCGTCATCGCCGGCATTGCGCTGGGCAACCAACAAGATGTGCTTGTCCGCGCGCATCACCTCTTCGAGTGCCGCGATCGATTTCTCGCGACCAACGAACAGCGGCACGATCATGTAGGGAAACACCACGATGTCGCGCAGCGGCAGGACCGGAAACAACTCCTTGCCCGATGCCTTGGTCTTCATCTCTTTTTCGTCGCTCATGGTTTTTCTCGTGTTCCGCTCGTCGAGCCCCTGTAGCCCGGACGCGCCGCGCAATGTTGAACCGAACCCTTGTGGACTTGGACCCGCCCCTATGTCCTCATCTCAGTTGACGACACGGGAGGCGCTCCGCAAAGCTCAAAGGCATGGGCTCGAGCATCGTGCTCTGTTGGTGTGACCGGCTGAGCGCCACGAGTTCGGCCGGCGTGGGAGAGATCCCGCAAGAAACGAAGTGCTCAACAGTATCTGGGCACGGCGCTCGTCGATTCCAAGGCCGTTCTTGTGAACACACGAAGAGGAGACATGTTCCCTCTCGACGACAGTCGTACCCGCCCCGTGCGGTCAGGCCGTCGATCCCTTTTCCTCTGCCCGGTCCGAATAGATCCGCAGCGGCTTCGCGCCGCCATCGACCACTTCCGGCCCGACCACGACCTCCTCGACGCCCTTGAGGCTCGGCAAATCGAACATGGTCTCAAGCAGGATCGCTTCCATGATCGAGCGCAGGCCGCGGGCGCCGGTCTTGCGGTCGATGGCGCGCCGCGCAACCGACTTCAGCGCGTCCTGGGTGATGGTCAACTTCACGTCTTCCATCTCGAACAGGCGCTGGTACTGCTTGACCAGGGCGTTCTTGGGCTCGCTCAGGATCTGCACCAGGGCGGCTTCCGAAAGGTCCTCCAACGTGGCGATGACCGGCAGGCGGCCAATGAACTCGGGGATCAGGCCGAACTTCAAAAGATCCTCCGGCTCCACCTGGCGCAGGATTTCGCCGGTGCGGCGCTCGTCGGGCCCGATCACGGCGGCGCCGAAGCCGATCGACGTGCCCTTGCCACGCCGCGAGATGATCTTTTCGAGGCCGGCGAAGGCGCCGCCGCAGATGAACAGGATGTTGGTGGTGTCGACTTGCAGGAATTCCTGCTGCGGGTGCTTGCGACCGCCCTGCGGAGGCACGCTCGCGACCGTGCCTTCCATGATCTTCAGAAGTGCCTGCTGCACGCCCTCACCCGACACGTCGCGGGTGATCGAGGGGTTGTCCGACTTGCGGCTGATCTTGTCCACTTCGTCGATGTAGACGATGCCACGCTGGGCCCGCTCGACATTGTAGTCGGCGTTCTGCAGCAGCTTCAGAATGATGTTCTCGACATCTTCGCCGACATAGCCGGCTTCGGTCAGCGTGGTCGCATCCGCCATCGTGAACGGCACATCGAGGATGCGGGCGAGGGTCTGGGCCAGCAAGGTCTTGCCGCAACCGGTCGGGCCGGCAAGCAGGATGTTCGACTTGGCGAGTTCGACGTCGTTGTTCTTGGCCGCGTGGTTCAGGCGCTTGTAATGATTGTGGACGGCGACCGACAGCACGCGCTTGGCGTGGTCCTGGCCGATCACGTAGCTGTCGAGAACGCCCTTGATCTCCTGCGGCGAGGGCACCCCGTCACGTGACTTGACTAGGGTGTTCTTGTTCTCCTCGCGGATGATGTCCATGCACAGCTCGACGCATTCGTCGCAGATGAACACGGTCGGGCCTGCGATGAGCTTGCGCACCTCATGCTGGCTCTTGCCGCAAAAGGAGCAGTAGAGGGTGTTCTTTTCCTGTGGTGCCATTGCAGATTCTCACCCTCATGCGGGACCCGTCACGGCCCTTGCCGCCGTCCCAGCCGGCCTCTCGTCGTTCAGCGACCTCGACAACGCAGCGTCGGCAGCCACTTCAATATACCAATCAGAGCACGCGAGAGGCGCTCTGATCAAGATTGGTTTAACGATTCCTTAGTCCGCAATGTGGGCAACCCCCTGCGATTTCGACATTACTGTGACAACTGGTCCTGCCCGCGCGCGAGGCTGGACCAAAGCAGATCTGCTGCGCATGGTCCAGGCATCGGCCATGTGCGTGGCTTTTGCTGGCGGGCGATGCAACTGCAAATGTTAGCCGTGGGTGCGAGGCGTATCGAGCCCGACCCCCGAAGGTCAAAAGCGCTCCCTCGCCGGCCTAACGAGCATAACCATCACGATTTGCTGTCGCTTGGCGCTTCGAAGTCTTCGCGCTTGGTGAGAACCTTGTCGATCAGACCGAAGTCGCGTGACTGTTCTGCCGTCATGAAGTGATCGCGATCGAGCGTCCGCTCGATCGTCTCGTACGTCTTGCCGGTATGATGCACGTAGATTTCGTTGAGGCGCCGCTTCATCTTGACGATGTCTTCGGCGTGCCGCTCGATGTCGGAAACTTGCCCCTGGAAGCCGCCTGAGGGCTGATGCACCATGATTCGCGCATTCGGGAGGGCAAACCGCATGCCCTTGGTGCCGGCCGTCAGCAGCAGCGAGCCCATGGAGGCTGCCTGTCCCATGCACAGGGTCGCGATCGGGCATTTGATGAACTGCATCGTGTCGTAGATCGCCATGCCGGCCGTCACCACACCGCCAGGCGAGTTGATGTACATGGCGATTTCTTTTTTCGGATTGAGCGATTCGAGGAACAGCAGCTGCATGCAGATCGACGTCGCCATGGCGTCTTCGACGGGCCCCATGACGAAGATGATGCGCTCCTGCAGCATCCGCGAGGGAAGGTCATACACCGTGCGGTTGCGATCGGAAGGGTCAACGACCGATGGCCAGAACGCGGCAGTGATGTCAGGTGCAGACGAAGAATAGCGCATGGACAAAAACTCCGGTTGGCGGCGCGTCGGTGCCGAGAGGCGGGACGGCAAAGACGGTGCACATCACCAGCCTTGGCGTCGATTCAAGGGACATGCTCTATGTCCAACGCGCCGCGCGACAATTCAAGGGGCAACGGCGGTTAAGTTGTGGTGAGACATCCAAACCACCGCTGCCAGCCGCCGATCACTCCTCGTCGCCGAGCGGCTTGAACAGCTCGTCGCGTGTCACTTTGCGCTCGGTCGGGTTGGCCAGTGCGACGATGTGATCGACCACCTTGTCCTCGAAGATGGGCGCGCGCAACTGGGCGACCGCATCCGGGTTCTTCTCATAGTACTCGTAGACGAACTTCTCCTGGCCCTGGAACCGGCGCGCCTGCTGCATCAGCGCCATGCGCATCTCGTCCTGCGTGACCTGGATCTTGTTTTTGTCGCCGACCTCACCAATGATCAGGCCGAGGCGCACGCGGCGCTCGGCGATTTTGCGGTATTCGGCCCGTGCCGCCTCTTCCGTCTTGCCTTCGCTTTCGAAGGTTTTTTCCTGCTGTTTCATGGTATTGGTGACTTCCGTCCACACGCTCTCGAACTCGCTTTCGACGAGCGAGGGGGGCAGTGCGAACTCGTGGGTGGATTCAAGGGCGTCGAGCAGTGCGCGTTTCAGGCGCGCCCTGGTGACACGATCATGTTCCATCTGCAACTGTGTCTTGACCATGCCGCGCAAGGCGGTCATGTCGGCCGCGCCCAGCGTCTCGGCGAAGGCGTCGTCGAGTGCCGGCTTGCGCGGTGCTGCGACCTCGGTCACCCTGACGTCGAACAGCGCGGTCTTGCCAGCGAGGTGGGCTGCCCCATAATCGGCGGGGAATGTGGCGGTCACCACGCGCTCGTCGCCGGCCTTGGCGCCCAACAGGCCCTCTTCGAAGCCCGGGATGAAGCCGCCCTGGCCGAATACCAGCGTGACGCCGTCGGCGGTGCCGCCTTCGAACGCCTCGCCGTCGATTTTGCCGACGAAGTCCATCTTGATCTGGTCGCCGTCGACGGCCGCGCGCTCGGCTTCCCATTCGTAGGTGATGCTGCGATCGGTGAGCGCAGACAGGGCCTTCTCCATCGCCTCCTCTTCGACGTCGGCAACCATACGCTCGAGCTTCAGCGTCGAGAAATCGACGAGCGCAAAGGTCGGCAGCACCTCGAACGTCATGCCGTAGGCGAGGTCGGCCTTGCCTTCGATGACCTTTTCGATTTCGGCCGCATCGGCCGGCAGATCGATCTTGGGCTGCAGCACCGGCCGCTCATTGCGGTCGGTCACCGCCTTGCGGCTCGTCTCCTCGACGGCGGCTTGCAGCACCTCGACCATCAGCGAACGGCCGTAGACCTTCTTGATGTGGCTGACCGGCACCTTGCCCTTGCGGAAGCCCTTGATCTGCACCTGGTCCTTGACCGCATCGACGCGCGCGATGAAGCGCTGGCCAAGGTCGGCGGCCGGTACCACCACCTTGAGCTGGCGCATCAATCCTTCTGAACTCGTGACATCGACCTGCATGACGTTCGACCTGTGCTTTCTGGCTGCTCATTCGCATGCAGTGCCCGGCAAACGTGCCGCCGCACAACATGTGCTAAGTTGGTCTGTCTGCGAAAAACCAAATGGTGCGGGCGGAGGGACTTGAACCCCCACGGCCAAGGCCACCAGAACCTAAATCTGGCGTGTCTACCAATTCCACCACGCCCGCGTATGCCGCCCATCCCGGCCGGCAGCCGTCTTTGAACCGTCTTTCGCAGAAAGGTTCTCGGCCGACATATATCCGGCCAAGTTGGCTGAGATCAATGGCCAAGTGTGGCGTTCTCGCAACCCGATTCGCCCTGGCCTTGCCCAGGCGGGTCGCTCCACGGGAGCCCTTGCCAATGTTTGCATTGAATTTCAGCCGCCAGACGCTGCGCGACGGATCGCTGATCCTGCTCGCAGCTCCATGGGCGTTGGTGCCCCTTCCCGGCCTTGCCACCGCGCGGCCGGACATCGGAATCGTCGAACAGCTGCAAGGCGAGGTGGCCCTCGAACGCGATGGGGTCGCGGAAACGCTCACTGTCGGGCGCACGATCGCCCGGCACGACCGGTTGACGACGGCTGTTGGCGCGCGCGTCGCCGTCACCTTCCGCGACGGCAGCCGGCTCGTGCTCGGCGAACGCGGCGCGGTCACGATCGAAGATTGGCGGCCAGAGCAAGGCCGTGCGAGTGGCGTTCTGTTGCTCGATCTCGAAAGCGGCGCGGCGCGCCTGACGGCCGCACGGCCCCTGAAGGCGCCCGACAAGCGCATCGAGCTGCGCACGCCGGTCGCCGTCATCACCGTGCGCGGCACCGATGTGTGGAGCGGGCCCGTCGACAGCGGTACCGGCATCATCGTCCTGGCGGGTGCGATCGAGGTGCGCAACGATGCAGGCTCGGTGATGGTCGACCGGCGTCACGCCGGCACCATCGTGCGCAGCCGGGCGAGCCCGCCGGAATTTGCTCGCGGCTTCAGTCCCGACCAGATGCGCAAGGCGCTCACGATGGTAGAATTCCCGAAGTAGGCGGCCGCGAGGATGACCTCTGCCCAAGGCCCGCCCCAGTTTCTTTGCAAGCAATGGCGTAGTAATAGCCAGCCTGAGCAGAGGGGCGCCGGGTATCGGGCGGGTCGTCGGGCCAGCCGGATCGCCAGCCGGAAGAGGAAGGGTGTGGGTGTGCGTAACCACAGCATCGAACGGAGCGCGCGCGCGAGCATCGCGGCACTGACGAGTATCGCCCTGGCATCGGCCACCATGGCGCCAGCGTTCGCCGCAACGCCAGTCGCGGCCGAGACCGCGATCACGCGCGCCGACTACGAAGCATGCCAGGCGCGCGATGAGACAGCCTTCAAGTCCGCCATCGAAACGCTCACGGCGAAGTCGCTCGCGCGCGGGCTCGCCACCGTCGATTACAAGGCCGTCGTCGCCAACGAGTGGCGCCGGGAGCGCCTGGACGAGGTGATCGACAAAAGCGTCGACAAGGCCATGGACGAGGTCAGGGGCGAGACCAGTTGGGCGAGCTTGCTGTCGTCGCTCGCCTACAAGGAGAAGGCAGCCGAACTCGCAACCGCCGTCGCCGAGCGCGTCTACAAGTCGGATGACGTCAAGAAGGCATTGGAGCAGCTGGCTGGTGGCATCGGGCTCGAGATCGGCAAGGCGATCGAACTGGGCACGGTCGACGCGGGCGAGCCGGCGCTGCAGTGCATGAAGGCGTTCCTCGGCCCCCGCTATGGCCGCACCGTTGCCGGTGTCGTCGCTGGCGATGCGGGGCGTGAATTTGCGATCGAGCCGGGCAAGGGCAGCGCCGTCGTTTCGACCGGCGCGGTCATTGCCGGGGGCCGCGATGGCATCGCTGGTGCCGTCATCCTGCTGGTGCGGCGCCAGCTGCAGAATATGGCGCAACGCATCGGCCAGCGCATCGTCGGCGCCCTCGTCGGCCGGCTGGTGGCAGTGGTCGCCGGAGGCGTCGGCGTGGTGCTGATCGCCAAGGACATCTGGGAGTTCCGCTACGGCGTGCTGCCGATCATCGCCACCGAAATGAAGTCGGCCGAAACCAAGGAAAAGGTGCGCTTCGAGCTGGCCAAGACCATCCAGGAGCAGATCGGCGAGCACGCAAAGGAAATTTCAGCCAAGACCGCCGAACGGGTGGTCGAGATCTGGCAGGAGTTCCGCCGCGCCCACACCAAGGTGCTGGATCTCGCCGACCGCAGCGAAGCGTTCCGCACTTTCCTCGACGTGCAGAAACCTGAGAACCTGGGCCGGCTCGACGAAGTCGTGGCACTCGTCGTCGCCAGCGAAGGCGATGCCGGCGTACTGAAACGGCTCGGCGACGGCACGCTGCAGCAGGGCGTCAGCATTCTGCCTCCCGCCGCCCTCGACATCATGCGCGAGACCCGCTCGCTCGAAACTGCGCTGAAGTGGTCGGGACTGGCCGGCAGCGCCCTGCCCAAGGTCGTCGAGTTCGAGCTGCACAAGCGCGGCTCGCCGGACGCCTTCAGCAAAACCGGCTTGAGCCGTGTCCTTGGCCTTGGCGACCGGCTGGCGATCACGCGGGTCGGCGGCATTTCTCGGGCCGCACGCGATGTGCTGTTCGATCTCGACGATACCGAAGTGCGCAATCTTGCCCGCAACCTCGCCGAGCGCGATCTCGAAACGCTTGCCGGCTACATGACGGGGCTGGAGAAATCCGCAGGCCAGCGCGTGTTGCGTGCGGTTGCCATGACGCCGACGAAGATGCTGGTGCTCGGCCCCGAGCGCGTGCGCAACGCGATCGTCACGTCACGCGACCAGTCGGCGGCGGTCAACATGATGCTGCGGGCCTCGTCCAGCGTCGAACCAGCGAGCGTGGGTGCGGACTTCGAGCTGGCGTTCCGGGGGCAGGTCAACCCGTTGCTGCTGTGGGAGAAGCACCCGGAGGCGGTTGGCGTAATGTTTCTCGGTCTGGTGATCCTGCTGCTGTTGCTGCGCCGCATCGTGTTCGGCGGCCGGCGCCCGCAGCGCCGCCCGGCGATCGCTGGTCCTGGGGAACGCTGATGCTGCTGGTGACGACGGAGACCATCGGCGCGACCCCGGTGCGCCATGGCAGGGTGGTGTTTGCGTCGGCAGTGGCTGGCGCGAACATCGTGCGCGACGTGCGTGAGACGATTACCAACTACATCGGCGGCAACATGACCCGCTACGAATTCATCCTCGACAAGACGATCGAGCGCTGCTTCGCGCAGCTGGCCGACAAGGCGCAGGCGGCCGGCTACGACGGCGTGCTCGCGATCCGCGTGTCGCACCCCTACATCGTCACCGGCGCGCTCGAGGTCGTCGCCGTCGGCACCGGCTTCAATTACGTCGATCAGCCGCCTCCCACGTGAGACAACGCCATTGACGACAACCACGTCGGTGGTGCTGGATTGGCCAGACCAAAACCACAACTGTCGCAGGGGGATTGCCTTATGTCCAAGCGTACCGTGTCTCGCATTGCAGCATTGGTGGCCGCGCTGGTTGCTGTTGGTGGCGCCGCCGAGGCTGCCAAGAAGGACAACTCGCTGCGCTTTGCCTATGATCAGGTGCTCGACAACGTCGATCCCTACTTCAACAACGTCCGCCTCGGCGTCATCATCAGCCAGACGGTGTGGGACACGCTGATCTACCGCGATCCAACGACCAACGAATACAAGCCGCAGCTGGCCACGTCGTGGAAATGGATCGACGAAAAGACGCTTGAGCTTGAACTGCGCGAAGGCGTGAAGTTCCACAACGGCGCGCCCTTCACCGCCGACGACGTGGTCTACACGCTGAACTTCGTCGGCGATGCGGCCAACAAGGTCACCGCCCAGCAGAACGTCAACTGGATCGAGAAGGCCGAGAAGATCGACACCTTCAAGGTACGGATCAAAACAAAGCGCCCGTTCCCGGCCGCGATCGAGTATCTGGCCGGGCCGGTCGCGATCCACAGCCACGAGTACTATGCCAAGGTCGGCCCCAAGGGCATGAACGAGAAGCCGGTCGGTTCGGGGCCCTACAAGATCACCGAGAACATCATCGGCAAAACTATCAAGCTTGAGCGCAATGCCGACTACTGGGCCGGTTCGCCGAAACCGAAAGCTACGATAGAGAAAATCGAAGTCCGCATGATCCCGGACCGCCAGACGCAGATCGCCGAGATGCTGTCGGGCGGCCTTGATCTGATCATGAACGTCGCCGTCGAACAGGCCGACCAACTGAAGGCCGTGCCTGACCTCGCCGTTACGTCGGGGGCGACCATGCGCATCGTGTTCCTGCAGATGAACACCACGCCTGATACACCGGCCGCGGTGCTGCGCGACATCAAGGTCCGGCAGGCGATCAACCACGCGATCGACCGCGACACGATGGCGAAGCAGTTGGTCGGCGAGGGCGTGATCCCGATCTCTACGATCTGCTTCCCCTCGCAGTTCGGCTGCACCGACGAGGGCGCCAAGCGCTACGCCTATGATCCGGCGAAGGCCAAGGCCCTGCTGGCGGAAGCCGGCGTCAAGGACCCCGAGCTCGATCTGTTCGCCTACCGCGAGCGCAACCAGACCGAGGCCATGGTCAATTATCTGCGCGCGGCCGGCATTAAGGCCAACTTGAAGTTCATGCAGTATGCGGCCATGCGCGAGCAGAACCGCGCCAACAAGGCAGCCCTCGTGCATCAGACCTGGGGCTCGTTCAGCATCAACGACGTGTCGGCATCGGTGTCGGTATACTTCAAGGGCATCGACGACGACGTGACGAAGGATGCCGAAATCATCGCGCTGCTGGACAAGGGTGACACCACTGTCGATGCGGCCGCCCGCAAGGCGACCTACAAGCAGGCATTGGGCCTAATCGCCGAGCGCGCGTACACTGTGCCGTTGTACGCTCTCACCACGTACTACGCGTCTGCCCGGAACCTCGAGTTCAAGGCCTACGCCGACGAACTGCCCCGCTTCTGGGAAATGAAGTGGAAGTAGCGGGTGCTGGTGTTGCCGCTCCGACAGGCGATGCCGCTTGTGCGGCCATTGCCTGTTGGCACTCGGGGATTTGCGATTTTCTGCGGCGCGCCGGCCCAGCCTGTGTCTTGAGATCAGGCCCCCTGCATCGGGATGCTCCACATGCGCGACCTCACCGCCATCGACCTGCAGATCATGTGGGATCGCCTTATCGCCGTGGTCGAGGAACAGGCGCAGGTGCTGCTGCGCACGGCCTTTTCCTCGATCGTGCGCGAGGCTGGCGATCTGTCGGCCGGCATCTTCGATGCGAAGGGCCGCATGCTTGCCCAGGCCGTCACCGGTACGCCCGGCCACGTCAATTCGATGGCGCTGTCGGTCGAGCACTTTTTGCGCCACTTTCCGGCCGAGACGATGAAGCCGGGCGACGTCTACATCACCAATGATCCGTGGATGGGCACGGGGCATTTGAACGACTTCGTAGTGACGACGCCGGTGTTCCGCCGCGGGCGGTTGATCGCCCTGTTTTCGTGCACGTCGCATCTGATGGATATCGGCGGCATCGGCTTTGGTCCCGACGCGACCGACGTGTTCATGGAGGGGCTCTACATCCCCTTCCTCAAGCTGTTCGATGAGGGCCGCGCCAACGAAACGCTGCTGGCGATGATCCGCGCCAACACCCGCACGCCGGTCGACACCATCGGCGATGTCTATTCGCTGGCCAACTGCAACGAGGTCGGCGCTGAACGGCTCAGGCGCATGATGGACGAGAGCGGCATCGACGATCTCGATAGATTGGCCGATCACATTTGCGATCGGTCCCGTGCCGCCGTGCTCGCTGAAATCGCCAAACTGCCGAAGGGCGCCTGGTCGAACACCATGACCATCGACGGCTACGAGGCTCCGGTCGTACTCGCGGCCAAGGTGACGGTCAGCGGCGAGGCCATCACCGTCGACTACACCGGCACGAGTGCGGCCGCCCGGCGCGGCATCAACGTGCCGCTCGCCTATACGACGGCCTACACCGTGTTCGGGCTTGCCTGCGTGGTCGCGCCCCGCGTGCCCAACAACGCCGGCTCGCTGTCGGCCTATCGTGTCACCGCGCCCGTTGGTACGATCCTGAACGCGCAAAAGCCAGCCGCCGTCCTCGCCCGCCATATCACGGGGCAGATGTTGCCCGACGTGGTGTTCGGCTGCCTGCGCCAGGCAATCCCCGATCGCGTGCCGGCCGAGGGCACATCGTGCCTGTGGAACATCACCCTGCGCGGCCGCCTTGCCGACGACGACAGCGGCAACTACGGGTTTGCGACGACCTTTACGTCGAACGGCGGGACGGGAGCGCGGCCGCGCGGCGACGGCCTGTCGACCACAGCCTATCCATCCGGCGTCAAGGGCACCCCGGTCGAGATCGCCGAGCAGATCATGCCGTTGATCTTCTGGCGCAAGGAGTTTCGCCCTGGTTCTGGCGGCGCGGGTCGCACGCGCGGTGGCCTTGGCCAAACCATCGAGATCGAGAGCGGGATTGGCCAGCCGTTCGAACTGCTCGCAGCCTTCGACCGCATCGATCATCCACCGCGCGGGCGCGATGGTGGCAGCAACGGTGCACCCGGTCGCGTCGGTTTGAAGTCTGGGGCGGTGCTCAAGGGCAAGGGCACACAGACGATTGCGCCAGGTGAACGCCTCGTCATCGAGACGTCCGGCGGCGGCGGCATGGGCCCCGTGAGCGAGCGCGCTCCGGCGGCGGTTGCACGGGATGTGGAGGATGGGTTGGTGGGGAAGTAAGGAGTAGGGAGTAAGGAGTAGGGAGTAGGGAGTAGGGAGTAGGGAGTAGGGAGTAGGGAGTAGGGAGTAGGGAGTAGGGAGTAGGGAGTAGGGAGTAGGGAGTAGGGAGTAGGGAGTAGGGAGT
>JAKFWF010000036.1 GCA_021730785.1 Hyphomicrobiaceae bacterium | reverse complement strand
CCCGCAAGGGGCGCGCAAGTGCAGTGCGCGTCCTTGACCGCCGCCCGTCGCGACGGCCGACGCTCTGCCAACAGGATCAAGCCGCCATCCGACCACCCAACCACCCACTCAGTTCAGCGAGGAGGCAACCTTTGCTCCCGCCATGGAAGACCTGCCGTTTGCCAACGAAGATGCCTCACCAGGCGAGTCGGCCGAGCGCATCTACGTTTTTGCCAACGGACCGACCGGGATCGATCATCCGTTTCGACAAGGTGTGAACAGCGCCTTGTCGGATGGCCGCGGCCCGCTCAACATCCTCGGCGGCATCCCGACCATCAATCTCGACTACAGCCCCCTGTGGCGGTTGTTTCCGGCCAAGTGGACCGATGAAGCGATCAACAAAGGCTATCGGACACGGATGACGGATGCGATCCATATCGAGGATGCGGCCGCCAAGGGCCTGATCCGGAGCCTGGATGACGGACCGCTGCGTGCCGTGGGCTTCATCGTCAACTGCCCTGTCGTCTATCGCGTGAACTGAACCGTGAAGGAAGGGGCATGGGCGCGACGCTCGATGGCTCGGCACATGCCCCCGATCTGCCAGATTCGATAAGGGAGGCACTACAAATGCAAATACTACGAATGATGTTGTTGCAAATGGTACTCGCTATCGCTGCGGCATGGCCCGTGCAGGCGGCAGAGCAACCGGTACTTCGCGAAAACGGTGTGGTGCTTGAATATGGGTCTGAAAAAGGGCCAAGGGCGGTCCTGACTTTCGACAAGAACCGTGCCGCCAAGGCCGCGCTCACGGTCGAGACCTTTCTGGCTGGTGTTGCCGGATCGAAGGTATCAATTTTCGTCGATAAAGATCCCAAACCTGCTTTCACTCACATTTTCAGCAACGAAGAATGCCGCTTCGAGGCGGAACGCAGTCACTGTACCGTTGTGCTGGGCGGACGCGTAACGGCCTATGGTCGATTGCTCGACAACTTTCGTCGGGGCCGGATGAGTAAGCTGCAGGTTGAAACCGGAGGTGTTATGGCTATGTCCCACGAAACCACACTGCTTGGCTTCAGCAATGCCTATCGCGCAGTGAAGGAATAATCCTGAATGGGCAGTTGAGCTAAAGCCAAGGGGCGCGCTGCCCCTTGACCCCGCCAAAGGCCTGAGGCCTTTGGAAACCCGATTGTTTGGGTCCAGGGCTTCAGGCCCTTCGAAGTTCACTCCGGCGGTGAAGCGGATCCTGTGCGGTGGCTGCACTTGGACCCTGGACATTTCAAGTTTCGCGCAACCCATCTGCACCCCTCGCATCACCGCTGCGCGGCAGCGCAGAACCACGCCGCAGCGCTCGCTCAGCGGCCGTAGGTGATCTGCTTGGCGGCCGGCCACGCGATCTTGTAGCCGAACTCGATGGTCTTTTCTTCGTCGGCCTTCAGCGTGTCTTCCCAGGCGAGAACGCCGCGCTTGTCGTCCACGTCGCGCTTGGTCGGGGTGGGCTTGGCGGTCATCTCGACCTTGATCTCGGCGTTGTTCGACACCGGCAGCTGGTCGAGAATGGTGATCGCGATCGGCCGTTCGTGCTTGTTGGTCATGGTGATGCGGAAGTTGCGGGCGTCGTTGCGCGACGACGAGATGATGCCGGTTTCGCTGCGCTTTTCGTCGATCGCCGCGTGCTTGATGCGCACCGCATCGTCGGCGCCGAAGCCAAGCTCGTGCTCGGCGCCGGGGGTGAGGAGCGGCAGGCGGCCGTTGCCGACGAAGGTCTGGTCGCGGAACAGCGCGACCTGGCCCGGCAGGTAAGGCTGGGTCTTGGGCAGCGTCATCCGGGCGTAGAGGTAGGCTGTGGCCTCGACCTTGGGCGTCGCACGCACGACGAGGGTGGGGTCGAGATCGGCGGTGTCGATCACGACGCGCTTGGGCTCGTTGGTCGCCGGCACGGTCAGCTGGCCGGGCAGAATGTAAAGCGCCTGGAAGGGCGAGGCTTCGATGGTGGCAGGGACTTCGGAAATCTTGGCCAAGGAGACAGCCTTCCCTTGATAAGACTTCTGCTCGTCCGACGTTTCGGCGTCGCCGCGCCTAGCAGGGTTACGTGCCCCCGAGGCAACCGGTGCAGCTGCCACCGGCACCGGGCGCTCCGGCTCGAAATCGACCGTCAGGGGCGTGAGCGAGGGGGCAACGCTGCTGGCCGAGGGGCGAGCGGTCGACAAGGTCAGCGCGACGTTCACCCAAGCCTCGCCCGTGCGTTGGCTGATCATCGCGCGGCGGGTCAGCGCCAGCTTCGGCGCCACCGCCTTGCTGCCGGTCGTGAGGCGGGCATCATACTGCGGCTGCCAGCTGGCTTGGGTCACCTGGTAGCGGATGATGAGATCGGCATCGAGCGCGGCACCCGCATTGGCGAACACCTTCACTTCGAGCTTCTGGTCCAGTACCGGGGCCGTCTCGCCAAGCTTCTTCTGCAGATCGGTGATCTTGCGGTCGACCTCGCGCATCTTGATCTGGGTTTCCAGAATGACCTTGTGCACGTCGGACGTACTGGTGCCGATCAGGGCCAGCAGCTGGCTCCAGTTCTCCGGCTGGGCGGCTGCGCCACCAGCCGGCGCCGGCCGCGTCGGCAGCGCGATCAGGTTGGTGATCAGTGCCTTCTGCGATTCGGCCGTCTGCACTTGCGCGTTGAGCACGGTCTTGGCGTCGCGCAAGGTCTCGATCTCGGCCTCGATCTTCTTGCGCTCGGTGGCGACGAGGGTCGCATCGGTACGCGGAATACTGAGGATGCGGCTGTCGACCGAGCCGATTTCGAGCTTGTCCGTGGCCCGGCCCTCGACGCGGATCGAGGCGGGATTGGCGGCCGGTGGCAGATCGGTCAGCACGATCGCATGCTCGCCGGGGACCAGTTTGACCTTGGCGGTGCGGGTCACCTCCGCGCCGAGCGGGAACACGGTGACGGCATCGATTTTGGAAGTGGCAGGTACTTCGGCGGCGAGTGCGGACATTGGAACTCCCAGGATGGCTGCGGCCATCAGGACGGTGCGCATGGTTACCTCGTTGCAAAGGGATGGGTTCGATCAATAGCTTGGATGCCATCGACGCGCGATTGCTTTGGCCAGACTATGGCGATCAGAAAAAATAGATGCATTCCATCAGGTTAACCTTTTGCCTTGCCGCTCGCGCGTAATGTGGCGATCGCCTGGCGGGCGAGTTCGTCGGCACGCTCGTTTTCCGGGTGGCCGGCGTGGCCCTTCACCCAGTGCCATTCGATGGTATGCGACTTCAGCGCCGCATCGAGCCGCTTCCACAAATCCTCGTTCTTGACGGCCTTCTTGTCGGCGGTCTTCCAGCCGTTGCGCTTCCAGCCGTGGATCCATTTGGTGATCCCGTCCTTGAGGTAGTTGCTGTCGGTGTGCAGCGCCACGATCGACGGCTTCTTCAGGGCCTCCAGCGCGCCGATGGCCGCCGACAATTCCATGCGGTTGTTGGTGCTGTCCGCCTCGCCGCCGGAGATTTCCTTGCGATGCGCGCCCGACATCAAAATCGCGCCCCAGCCGCCCGGACCTGGGTTGCCCGAGCACGCACCATCAGTATACACTGTAATGTGCGGCTTCGGTTGCGGTTCCTCGCTCATGGCTGGTCCTCCAGGCCATAGGTGGCAGCCGATCCCTCGGCAACGACGCTCGAATGGAACACCAAGCGCTGCAGATAAGGAATGGGATCGTGCTTCACGACCAGCGCGTCGGCCGGCGTATAAACCCAGTCGTGCGCGCGGGTCAGCAGAAAGCGCAGCGCAGCGCCGCGGGCGAGCGTTGGCACTGCCACACGTTCCGGCCCAGTCAGCGGCCGCACACTCTGGTAGCCGGCCAGGAGTGCTACGCCTTTGTCGCGATTGAAGGTCACGTCCGGCTCGAAGCACCAGGCGTTGAGGCATACGGCGATATCATAGGCGAACATATCGTTGCAGGCGAAATAGAAGTCGATCAGGCCCGACAACTGATCGCCGCGGAAGAACACGTTGTCGGGGAACAGGTCGGCGTGGATGACGCCGGCCGGCAACTGCTGCGGCCAGTCGGCGAGGATGGCTGCCATCTCGCGCTCGATGGTGTCGGCAAGACCTGGCGTCACCGAATCTGCGAAGCCGCGAAACCGCTCGAACAGTGGCTGCCAGCCGGCCGGGCCCAGGGCATTCACGCGCGGGATTGCAAAATCCTGACCCGCCAGATGCAACCTGGCGAGTGCGACGCCGACGCTGTGGCAGTGCCGGGGCTGCGGCTTTCTGAGCCACAAGCCTTCTAGGAAAGTCACGAGGGCTGCCGGCCGGCCGCCCAGTTCCCGCAGGTTGCAGCCCTCGCGATCACGTACCGGCGTCGGGCAGGACAAACCCTTTGCCGCCAAGTGCTCCATCAGGCCGAGGAAGAACGGCAGATCATCGCGCGCGACGCGCTTCTCATAGAGCGTCAGGATGAACTGGCCCGAGGCCGTGGCGACCAGATAGTTGGTGTTCTCAACGCCTTCGGCGATGCCCTTGCACGACACCACCGCGCCGAGGCCGTAACTGTCGATGAACTGCGCCAGTTCCTCGTCGGCAACTTCGGTGTAGACGGCCATAGGCGCTCAGCTGATGGTCGGCCGGATGCCGGCTGCGGCTGCCACATCGCGCAACTCGCGCGGCACGTTGAAGGCGATGTTCTCGCGGGCGGTGACGACTTCCTCGATCGATACGTCGAAGCGCAGGCGGAAGGCGGCCACCATCTCGTTGACCAGCACCTCAGGCGCCGACGCGCCGGCGGTGATGCCGAGTGTCTTGATGTTTTCGAACACGTGCCAGGGGATCTCGGCCGCCCGTTGCACCAGAACCGCCTTCGGACAGCCCGACTTCTCGGCGACTTCGACCAGGCGCTGGGAGTTCGAGCTGTTCGGTGCGCCAACCACCAGCAGCCGCTCGACCTTCGAGGCGATGGCCTTGACCGAAATCTGCCGGTTGGTCGTCGCGTAGCAGATGTCCTCTTTCAGCGGGCTGGCGATGCCTGGGAACCGCGCCTTCAGGATGTCGACGATCTCTGCGGTATCATCGACGGACAGTGTCGTCTGCGTGAGGAAGGCGAGGCGGCTCGGATCGCGCGGCATGAACGAGCGTGCGTCTTCCACCGTTTCCACCAGCATCACCGCGCCTTCCGGCAGCTGGCCCATGGTGCCGATCACCTCGGGATGGCCCGCATGGCCGACCAGGATGATGTCGAGCCCGCGCTCGAAATGATGGCCGGCCTCCTTGTGCACCTTCGATACCAGCGGACAGGTGGCGTCGAGATAGAACATGTTGCGGGTTCTGGCGTCTTCGGGAACGGTCTTTGGCACCCCGTGTGCGGAGAAAATCACCGGTGCGCCGGTGTCTGGAATTTCGTCCAGCTCTTCCACAAAAATGGCGCCTTTTGCGCGCAAACTGTCGACCACGTATTTGTTGTGCACGATTTCGTGCCGCACATAGACGGGGGCGCCGTACTTGGCGATTGCAAGTTCGACGATCTGGATGGCGCGGTCCACACCGGCGCAGAAGCCGCGAGGCGCCGCCATCAGGATCGTCAATTTCGGCTTCTGGAGCGACACGGTCATGGAGGCGGGTGCTGGCTGCGTCATTGCCCAACTGCTGCGTGAGTGTGAAAATGATCCATAAGCTTGCTACGCGCTTGGCGTTCTCCTGTCGAGGGTGCTAAGTGTCTTCACCAGTGCTTGATTGGGGGGGCGGTCGCGGGGGCGACCGGCAATCAGGCAATTCAGCATCGAAGATTGGTTAGGGGTGCGCAAGCATCTCGACCCACGGGACGGACGGACCAACGTGAAAAACAGCCTCGTAAAGTCGGTTCTCTGCGGCTGCGCCAAAGGTGCTGTATTCGCGGCATACGCTGCGGTTTTGGCTGGTTGCGGCGTGTCGACGCTGACGTCTGGACTGGGCGGCGGCATCTTCGGCGGTTCAGGCTCCCCTTCGACCCCGGCTAAGGGGGTTTCGGAAGAGCAGTTGCTGACCGCCGCCAAGGCCGAAGCGAACGACGGATTCGGCAGCGGCGGCGAAGTGGCAGGTGGCTGCCCCCGTTTCGTCGTGTGGCCGCGCGACAACAATCTGACGATTTACGAGCAGGGTCGCGTGGGCGACGGGCTGGCCGTCATGCACCGCGGCGAGATCACCAAGACCGCCCGCGAGTGCCTAGTCGAGCAGAACAAGGTGACGGTGAAATATGGGTTCTCCGGTCGCGTGTTGCTCGGACCGAAGGGCGCGCCCGGAAACATCACCATGCCGCTCAACGTGTTCGTGACGGACGCCAAGCGCGAGAAGGTCACCAACGACAAGGTCAAGGTAGACGTGACTGTCGCCGCGGACAAGCCAATCGGCTACTTCTCGTTCGTGCGTACGGTCACCTTTACCGTGCCGGAAGGAGCGCGCCCCGGCGAGTTCGAGCTGTTCGTCGGCTTCGACCGCAACGTGCCGGGCGCCGGCTAGTCAGCCGGCCAGGTCGCGGCATTTCACATCGCTGTGGATTTGGCAAATCGGGGGCTGGAAGCATTGACTTCCAGCCCCCGTCGGCTATCTAGAAATGGTTGCCACGCGAGGCCTGCGGAAGAGTTCGGCACTCGAGTTCGTGTGGGATGCCGACGCCGAAGGAGCAACCGCCCCGGAAACTCTCAGGCAAACGGACCGCAGGCTGATGGCACTCTGGAAAGTGGATGTGGCGCGCGGGTGCTCATCCCACCGAAGGTGGTAAGGTATCGCATCCGTCCGCTCACAAGGGCGGAGGCGTTACCCAATCTCTCAGGTTCCAAGACAGAGGGGGCTCTACCTCGGGCGTGAGGAACGCGCCCCTGTGTTTGAGCCATGTTGGGACACTGAATGGGCGGACCACCCACGACTGCTCCTCTGCTGCGAACTCCTCTCTATGACGCGCACGTGGCGCGCGGCGCCAAGATGGTGCCGTTCGCGGGCTACGAAATGCCGGTGCAATATCCGCTCGGCGTGCTGAAGGAGCACCTGTGGACGCGTGACAAGGCTGGGCTGTTCGATGTGTCGCACATGGGGCAGGCGCTGCTCATCGCCCGGGACAACAGGCATGAGACCGTGGCGCGCGCGCTCGAAAGCCTCGTTCCAGCCGACATCCTCAACCTGCAGCACGGTCGGCAACGTTATTCTCAGTTGCTCGCCGACGACGGTGGCATCCTGGATGATCTGATGATCTCGCGCTCGGCGCGGGTCGAGAACGATGGCCGGCTGATTTTGGTCGTCAATGCCGCATGCAAGGACGCGGACTATGCTCACATCCGCGCCCGGCTGCCTGATGGGGTGGTTCTGCAGCCGCTCGAAGATCTGGCGCTGCTGGCCCTGCAGGGTCCCCAGGCGATGGCGGTCTTTGCCGATCTGGCTTCTGGCGTCGCCGACATGCCTTTCATGACGCGCCGCTACGCCAAGATCGCTCGTATCGACTGCGACGTGGCGCGCGCCGGTTATACTGGCGAAGACGGTTGTGAGATCTCCGTGCACGCCTCCAATGCGGCCGCACTTTGGACGAAGCTGACGGCCGACCCTCGCGTGCAGCCGATCGGCCTCGGTGCGCGCGATTCGCTGCGACTCGAAGCTGGCCTCTGCCTCTATGGTCATGACATCGACGCCACCACGTCGCCGATCGAGGCCGGGCTCGCCTGGTCGATCCAGAAGCGGCGACGCAACGAAGGCGGGTTTCCGGGCTTGGCGCGGATCCGGGCTGAACTGAAGGACGGGCCGAAGCGCCTGCGGGTCGGCATCAAGCCGGACGGTCGCGCACCGGCCCGCGAGGGCACAGAGATCGTCGATGCCGCCGGCGCCCGAATCGGCATCGTCACGTCGGGTGGCTTCGGACCGACAGTCAACGCACCCGTCGCCATGGGCTATGTCGCGCCAGGCCACGCCATGCCAGGCTCGACTGTTCACCTGATGGTGCGCGGCAAAGCGATGCTGGCGACCGTCGTCGCATTACCTTTCACGCCGCATCGCTATCTGCGGAGCTGAACGCCTGCGAGGGCTCCGCGCCCTCGCGCTCTCCGCCAGGGACCTAGTCCCTGGACCCACGTGTAAGTGGGGTTCCAAGGGCCCCGGGGCCTGTGGCGGGGTCGAGGGGCGCAAACCCTTCGCAACTTCCTTCATCAACAGGGGATTACCGCCATGGCCATCAAGTTCACCCGAGACCACGAATGGGTCAGCGTCGACGGCGACATCGCCACCGTCGGCATCACCAGCCACGCGCAATCCGCGCTCGGCGACGTGGTGTTCGTCGAGGTGCCGGAAATCGGCCGCATGCTGAAACAGAAGGACGCGGCGGCCGTTGTCGAGAGCGTGAAGGCGGCGAGCGAAGTGTACGCGCCGATTTCGGGCGAGGTGGTGGCGGCCAACGCCGATCTGGCGGGAACCCCTGCCCTCGTCAACGAGGACGCGGAAGGCAAGGCCTGGTTCTTCAAATTGAAGATCGCCAACAAGGCCCAGTTGGACGGCCTGATGGACAAAGCCGCCTACGACGCCTTCGTGAAAGAGAGCGCCTGATGCGCTACCTTCCCCTGCAAGCCGATGACCGCCGCGCCATGCTGGCCAAGGTCGGCGTGACGTCGGTCGACGAGCTGTTCGCCGCCGTGCCGAAAGCGAAGCTGCTGCGCGCGCTGCCGAACCTGCCCAAGGCCAAGGGCGAACTTGAGGTCGAGCGCGAGCTTGGCCGGCTTGCCGCCCGCAACACGCCGGCGGCGTCCGTGCCGTTCTTTGTCGGTGCCGGTGCCTATTGCCATCACGTGCCGGCGTCGGTCGATCACCTGATCCAGCGCTCGGAGTTCCTCACCTCCTACACGCCCTACCAGCCGGAAATCACCCAAGGCACACTGCAGTACCTGTTCGAGTTCCAGACCCAGGTTGCCCGCCTCACTGCCATGGATGTGGCGAACGCCTCCATGTATGACGGCTCCACCGGCGCTGCCGAAGCGGTCCTCATGGCGCACCGCATCACCCGGCGCAAGAAGGCAGTGATCTCGGGCGGTTTGCATCCCCAGTATGCCGACGTGATCGCGACGCTGTCGAAGTATTCGGGCGCGGCCGTCCACGCGCTCGCGCCCGATCCGCAGGCGCGTGAGACCATCGCCACTACGATCGACGCTGAAACCTCCTGCGTCGTCGTGCAGTACCCGGATGTGTTCGGCAACATTCGCGATCTGAGGCCGATCGCCGACGCAGCCCACGCCAAGGGCGCGCTCCTGGTCGTGGTCGTCACCGAGATCGTGGCGCTGGGCGCGCTGCGTGCGCCAGGCGACATGGGCGCCGACATCGTCGTGGCCGAGGGCCAGTCGATCGGCAACGGCTTGACGTTTGGAGGACCCTACGTCGGGCTGTTCGCCACCCGCGAGAAATACGTACGGCAAATGCCGGGCCGGCTGTGCGGCGAGACGGTCGATGCGGAAGGCCGCCGCGGCTTCGTCCTCACGCTGTCGACGCGCGAGCAGCACATCCGCCGCGAAAAGGCGACGAGCAACATCTGCACCAACTCCGGCCTGTGTGCATTGGCCTTCACCATCCACATGACGCTGCTGGGTGAAACCGGCTTGAAGCGGCTGGCTGCAATCAACCACGCCAATGCCTGTGATCTGGCCGATCGGCTGGCCGGCGTGAAAGGCGTGAGCGTGCTGAACGATACATTCTTCAACGAGTTCACCCTGCGCGTGCCGGGCGATGCGGCGGCGGTGATCGAGCAGCTGGCGGCCAAGGGCATCATGGGCGGCGTGCCGGTGTCGCGCCTGCTGCCGGGCGATAAAGCGGTGGCCGATCTGATCCTGGTCGCCGCAACCGAGATCAACACGGATGATGACCGCGCCGCCTATGCCGCCGCACTGAAGGAGGTGCTGTGATGACCGCTCTCTCCCACCCACAAGTGTCATCCTCGGGCTTGTCCCGAGGACCCAAGGTTCAACAAGCACGGGCCAGACGGTCATCGCCGAGTGGTCGCCGTAACCCTGCTGCAGTTGGACCCGTTGAACCCTGGGTCCCGGGGACAAGCCCCGGGATGACACTTTTTTCTGGATCGAATGCCGGGATCCCGGCATCCATGGGAGCCCCCTTATGGCCATGAACTCGTCCGGCCGCCCGACCACGCCGGGCACGGCCACCACTGGAACCGCCGCGACCTTCACCGGGAACCGGGCCCTCGACCACGAGGAGGCGCTGATCTTCGAATCGGGCGCGCTCAGCAAGACCGGCGTCGATCTGCCCGAACCCAAGCAACACAAATCCCGCCTCGGCGGTCTCGAACGCAGCGGCGATATCGGCTTGCCGGGTCTCACCGAGCCCGAGACCCTGCGCCACTACGTGCGGCTCTCCCGCAAGAACTACGCAATCGACAGCGGGCTCTATCCGCTGGGCTCGTGCACGATGAAGCACAACGCGCGGCTGAACGAGAAGATGGCTCGCCTGCCGGGCTTCGGCGACATCCACCCGCTGCAACCCCAGTCGACGGTACAGGGCGCGTTGCAGCTGATGGAGATCCTCGCCGGCTATCTGCTCGAGCTGACCGGCATGCACAGCATCGCCATGAGCCCCAAGGCCGGCGCCCACGGCGAGTTGTGCGGCATGCTCGCGATCAAGGCCGCGCACGAGGCAAAAGGCGCCCAGCGATCTGTCGTCCTCGTACCTGAATCCGCCCACGGTACCAACCCGGCGACGGCGGCCTTCATGGGCTACACGGTCAAGACGATCCCTGCGCGCGACGATGGCACCGTGTCGGTCGATGCAGTGAAGAGCGCGCTCGGGCCCGATGTTGCAGCGATTATGCTCACCAACCCCAACACCTGCGGCCTGTTCGAGCCCGAGGTGGTGGCGATCGCTGCAGCGGTGCATGCGGCCGGCGCCTACTTCTACTGCGACGGCGCCAACTTCAATGCCATCGTCGGTAAGGTGCGGCCGGGCGATCTCGGCATCGACGCCATGCACATCAATCTGCACAAGACGTTCTCGACCCCGCACGGTGGCGGTGGTCCGGGCTCGGGTCCGGTGGTGCTGTCGAAGGCACTCAGCCCGTTCGCGCCGCTGCCCTATGTCGTGAAGGACAAGGCCGCCTATCGCCTAATCGAGACGGCCACCGCTGCAACCGGCACGCACCCGTTCGGCCGTCTCACCGCCTTCCACGGGCAGATGGGCATGTATGTGCGGGCACTCACCTACATGCTGAGCCACGGCAGCGATGGCATGCGTCAGGCTAGCGAAGATGCGGTGCTGAACGCCAACTACATCCGCGTCGGCCTGCGCGATATCTTCTCGCAGCCGTTCGGCGATCAGGCCTGCATGCACGAAGTCCTGTTCGACGACGCCTGGCTGAAGGACACCGGAGTGACGACCCTCGACTTTGCCAAGGCGATGATCGACGAAGGTTATCATCCGATGACGATGTACTTCCCGCTTGTGGTGCACGGGGCGATGCTGATCGAGCCGACCGAATCGGAATCGAAGCAGTCGCTCGACCTGTTCATCGCGACATTGCGCACCCTCGCGATGGCGGCCAAGGACGGCGACGTCGAACGCTTCAAGCAGGCGCCGCAGTTCGCCCCACGCCGCCGGTTGGACGAGACCAAGGCGGCGCGCGAGCCCAGGCTCACCTGGAAGGCTTCGACTGAGCACAAGGAAGCGGCTGAGTAGGTTCAATTGAATTTGAATGGCCTCGACGCCACACTTTTGCGCCAAGCGGTGTGCCACCGACACCCGCGTTCACCGACGGAACTGCGACTCACGGGTCGTTATCGAGGCGCGGACCTAAGCCCCCACATAACAACGAGGCCAATCAACATGCGTACCTTCCTGCGAGCCCTTCTGACGGCGACCCTGCTGGCGATCACCACCGTGGGTGCCGGCGCGGCTCCCCTATCGTCGACGATTGCGTCCCCACCGGTCGCTGCCGCCGAAAGCCCGCCCGTGACCTTGGTGCAATATCGCGGTCGCGGATACTATGGCGGCGGCCGTGGTTTTTATCGCGGCGGATATGGCCGCTACTATGGCGGCTGGCGCGGACCGGCCATCGGCCTCGGCGTCGGCTCGGCAATCGTCGCCGGCGCGATCATCGCCAACCAAGCCTATCGCCCCCGTCGCGGCTATTATTACGACACCTATGCCTACGACGGTCCCTATTACTATCCGGCCGGCTATACGGGCGATCCGCGCAAGATCTGCGCCGATCATTTCCGCTCCTTCGAGTGGCGCAGCGGCTACTACACGACCTATAGCGGTGAGCGCCGGTTGTGCCCGTATCTGCGAGGTTGAGTTCCAGGCGTTGCCATCTTTGAACCGGATTGATACTGCGTCGCCGTGATCGTCGGCGCTGTAACCGTACCAGCGCCAAGGGCTCGAGACCCTTGGCGGCCCGTTCCTTGAAGGGGTGCAGGTTTCGGTTCTAGGCCGGCACCACTGCGGGAGTCGGCACCATGGCAATGGTCACCTTCACAGAGAACATCCAGCGCCACGTGCCATGCCCCGCGACCGAGGCGGCAGGCGCCACGGTGCGCGAAGTGCTCGACAACGTCTTTGCGGCAAACCCGCAGGCGCGGGCCTATGTGCTCGATGACCAATCGGCGTTGCGCCGGCACATGACGATCTTCGTCGACGGCGCGGTCATCCGAGACCGCACGCGGCTGTCCGATCCCGTCACGGCCGGCAGCAGGATCTACATTTTCCAGGCACTTTCCGGAGGCTGATCATGGGCGACAAACTCCTCGTTTCGACCCGCAAGGGCTTGTTCTGGGTCCAGCGCACCAACAGTAAGTGGGACATCGATCGTGTCGATTTTCTCGGCGATAATGTCACGCTGACGCTGACCGATCCGCGTGATGGCCGCCATTATGCAGCACTCGACCACGGCCACTTCGGCGTCAAAGTGCACCGCTCCACCGCCACGGGCTGGGAGGAAATCGCGACGCCGGCCTATCCGCCGAAGCCCGAGGGCCTAGAGGAAAACGACATGTGGGGCCGGCCGCTGCCCTGGAGCACGGTGCGCATCTGGGCGCTGGCAGCCGGTGTCGCGGATGAACCGGGCGTGCTGTGGTGCGGCACGATTCCAGGTGGGCTGTTCCGCTCGACCGACCACGGCAGCAGCTGGCAGATGATCCGGTCGCTATGGGATCACCCCAAGCGCAAAAAATGGATGGGTGGCGGCGCCGATCTGCCCGGCATTCACTCGATCCTCGTCGATCCGCGCAATTCAAAGCGCGTGTGGATCGCGGTTTCGACCGGCGGCATCTGGCTCACCGAGGACGCCGGAGCGAGCTGGGTGCAGCGCGGCGAAGGCATGCGCGCCGACCACGTGCCGCCCGAGCTGACCCACGATCCAATCGCCCAGGACGTGCATTGCCTCGTGCAGTGTCCGGCATATGCGAACCGCATGTGGGTGCAGCATCACAACGGCATTTTCGTCTCCTCCGACGAAGGGCGCACCTTCACCGAGATCAAGCAGGCCGGGCCCTCCACGTTCGGCTTCCCCGTGGCCGTGCACCCCCGCGAGCCCGACACCGCCTGGTTCATTCCCGAGATCAAGGACGAGAAGCGCATTCCGCGCGATGGCCGCCTCGTGGTGACGCGCACGCGCGATGGCGCCCGCACGTTCGATGTGCTCACGCGCGGCCTGCCGCAGCACCATGCCTACGACATCGTCTACCGCCATGGGTTTGCCATCGACCCCACGGGCGAGCGCCTCGCCTTCGGCTCGACCACGGGCGGACTGTGGGTCAGCGAGGACCAGGGCGACAGCTGGACCGGCATCTCGCACAACCTGCCGCCGGTCTATGCGGTGCGCTTTGCGGCCTGATGCAATTCACCCCGCCGTTCCGCCCAGGCCGAGCAGCTGCACGTTGCCGCCGGTCGCCGTCACATCGGTCGTGCGCACGCGCTCGGTCGCAAAGCGCGTGAGATAGTTCGGCCCGCCAGCCTTCGGACCGGTGCCCGACAGGCCATCGCCGCCGAACGGCTGCACGCCGACCACCGCGCCGATCTGGTTGCGGTTGACGTAGAGATTGCCGACGTCGGCGTACTCGGCGACATAGTCGGCGACGGCGACGATGCGGCTGTGCACGCCGAGCGTTAGCCCGAAACCGGTCGCGTTGATGGCCTCGACCACCTTTGCGAGGTGCCCCTGGCTGAAGCGCACCACGTGCAAAATCGGCCCGAACACTTCGCGCTCCAGCTGGCCGATCCGCTCGATCTCGTACACCGCCGGGCCGACGTAGGTGCCCGCCCGGCAGGAGGCCGGCACGGGCAAATCGACCAGCACACGGCGCGCTTCGCGGTGCATGCGAGCCTTGTGCGCCTCGAGGCGATCCTGGGCCGCCTGATCGATCACCGGGCCGATGTCTGTCGCATAGTCGAACGGATCGCCGATATCGAGCGCCTGCACGGCGCCGACCAGCATTTCGCCCATCTTGTCGGCGACGTCATCCTGGATGAACATCACCCGGGTTGCAGAGCAGCGCTGGCCGGCACTGTCGAAGGCGGAGCGAACGACGTCGCGGATCACCTGCTCGGGCAGCGCGCTGCTGTCGACGATCATGGCGTTGAGGCCGCCGGTTTCGGCGATGAAGGGGATGATTTCGCCGCGCCGGTCGGCAAGGCCGCGCTGGATCGCCCAGGCGGTATCGTTCGAGCCGGTGAAGGCGATGCCCTTGATGCGCTTGTCCTTGACGAGCGCCGCGCCGACCTCAGCCCCGCCGGTCAGCAGATGCAGCACGTTGGCCGGCACGCCCGCCTCGTGCAGCAGTTGCGTCGCGAGAAATGCCGTCACCGGCGTCTGCACGGCAGGTTTCGCCAGCACCGGGTTGCCGGCCGCCAGCGCGGCTGCGACCTGACCGGTGAAAATCGCGATCGGGAAATTCCACGGCGCAATCGCTGCGAACGGTCCCCGCCCGCGCAACTCCAGCAGGTTGGTCTCGCCGGTCGGCCCGCGCAGGATGGTCGCGCCCGAGAACAGGCGGCGCGCCTCGGTTGCGTAGTAGCGCAGGAAATCGACCGCCTCGCGCAGATCGCCTTGGGCGTTCTCGAAGGTCTTGCCGGCCTCGCGCACGATCACCGCCAGCAGTCGTGCCCGGTCCCGCTCGAACAAGTCGGCTGCGCGCTCCAGGATGGCTGCGCGCTCTGCACCGCTGCGGCGGTCCCAGGTGTGGGCGGCGGCCGTCGCGCTCGCGATCGCGGTCTCGATGGCGGCAGCATCGGCGGCGCGCACCGTGCCGATGCGCAGGCGCCGGTCGTGCGGGCAGGTGACGAGGGTCGCGGACGTGCCGCCGGTGACCGGCTTGCCCTCGACGATCGGGCCGACCGCGAACGAGCCTTCCAGCGCCTCGTTCATTTCCTCGGCCATCTTGGCGCGAACCGACGGCTCGGTGAGCGGCAGGCCGAGGCTGTTGCGGCGCGCTTCGCCATAGATCGCCAGTGGGCTTGGCTGAAGCACGTCGCCGGCGGCCATGCCCTTTTCGCGTTCGAGGTCAGCCACCTCGACCGGATCGCGGATGATGTCGGCAACGGGGGCTTCCTCGTCGGCGAGCCGATTGACGAACGAGGTATTGGCACCGTTCTCCAATAACCGCCGCACGAGATAGGCGAGCAGGTCCTCGTGCCCACCGACAGGGGCGTAGATGCGGCAGGCGCGGTCGAGGTTGTCCGCCCCCACCACATCCTCGTACAGCGCCTCGCCCATGCCGTGCAGGCGCTGGAACTCGAAACGCGCAGAGCCGGCAGCGGTGTAGGCAGCCGCCACCGTGTGCGCATTGTGGGTCGCGAACTGCGGATAGAACGCACTCGCGTCGGACAGCATCAGCCGCATGCACGCGAGATACGACACGTCGGTATGCAGCTTGCGGGTGAACACGGGGTAGTCGGCCCAGCCGCGCTCCTGCGCCCACTTGATCTCGCTGTCCCAGTAGGCGCCCTTGACGAGGCGCACAGGGATGCGCTTGCCTGATCGCTCGGCGAGGCGGCGCAACCAGCGCAATGTCGGGATGGCGCGACGACCATAGGCTTGCACGGCAATGCCGAAGCCCGACCAGGTATCGAGGGCAGGATCCATGAACACCCGGCCGAACAGCCCGAGCGACGGATCGAGGCGATCCTGCTCTTCCGCATCGAGCGTGAGGCCAATGCCGCGCGCGCGGGCAGCTTTGGCCAGTTCGATCACCAGTGGCACCAGCTCGGCGTCGAGGCGGGCTTCCTTGCCGGGCTCGTAGCGCGGGTGGATCGCCGAAAGCTTGACCGACAGGCCGGGCCGCTCCATCAGCGCGTCGGGGTGCGCCGACTGCAAGGGACCAGCCGCCTTGCCGACCTGTTCGAGGGCGGTCATGTAGCGGTCGAAATAGCGTTTCGCGTCAGTCGCGGTCTTCGCACCCTCGCCCAGCATGTCGTAAGAAAAGCGATAGCCCTTGGCTTCGAGCGGGGCTGCCCGCTTCAGCGCTTCGTTGATGGTGGTGCCGAGCACGAACTGGTCGCCCATCACGCGCATCGCCTGCCGCATGGCCTGCCGGATGACGGGTTCGCCCGAGCGCACGACGAGGCGCTTCAGGATGTTGCCGATGCTGGCGCCTTTCACGTCCTTCAGCTTGACGATCTGCCCAGTGAGCATGAGGCCCCAGGTGGACGCGTTGACGAACAGGCTGTCTGAGGCACCCATGTGTTTCGACCACTGGCCGCTGCCGACCTTTTCGGCGATCAGCGCGTCGGCGGTTTCCGTGTCGGGAATGCGCAACAGCGCTTCCGCGAGGCACATCAGGATGACGCCCTCCTCGGAGGTGAGGCCATATTCCTGCATGAACGCATCGATGCCGGAATACTTGTGGCGTCCGGCCCGCGCGGCATGGACAAGACGGCGGGCGACGTCGGCCGTACGGCGGCGCTCGTCCTCGGTGAACAGCGCACGCTCGATGAGCCCGCCGACGAGGCGCATCTCCTCGACCAGATGGTAGGACGCGATCTCGTCGCGGGGCGGCAACTCGGTGCCCTTGGCCGCATCCGGTGTAACGGTCGTTGCAGCACGTGCCATGGCCAAAAGCTCCGCCCGTCGGTTGAGGTTCAATCAGGTGGCGTGCAGCAAAACAGTTGGCTACTTGCCCCTCGGCTTCGCTTTGCCGGGTGTCGCCGCCGCAGGCGGCGCATGATCGTGCGCGTGCTCATGACCATGGTCGTGCCCGCAGCCGCACTCATCGCCATGGACATGGTCGTGGGCGTGATCGTGGCCGGCATGACCGTGGGCGTTCGGCTCCACCAGCACGGCCGCCAGCTTGCGCTCGATCGCAACCGACATCTCGCGTGAGGCATCCTTGTCCTCGATGGCGAGGCTCATGATCTCGGCGGCGACCCGCAGATCGTCGACCTGGCCGAGATAATGCCGCCGCAACCGGCCCTGGCGGTCGAACAGCAATAGGGTCGGCGTGCCGCGCATCTCGTAGGCCTGCATGGTGAGAGGCAGACCGCGGCCGTTCGCCTTGTCGACCGCGATGGGAAACGGCCAGCGGTATTCGTGGTTGAACGCCTTCAGCGCGTCGAGTGTCATGACCTCGTGGTGCTCGAACACGGTGTGCAGGCCAATCACCGCCACCTCGTCGTCGTCGAAGCACTGGCTGAGCTTGCGCGCCTGTGGCAGGGCATGGCTCACGCAGCCGGGACACAGCATCTGGAAGGCCAGCAGGATGACGACGCGGCCCCTGAGCTTGGCGAGCGTCAGCGGCTGTGTGGTGTTGATCCAGGCTTCGACGGCCAATTCAGGCGGCTTTTCCGGGTTGAACATGGCGGCAAACCTCATTGTGGCGGAGCCCATTGTTCACATGACTTAGCCCTGGGACGCCTGCGACCTCAAGCACATCATCAACAGGCGGCTTGACGCTGCGCGGCCGAGGCGCGATTCCTGCCGGCCACAAGTTCGTTGCCTTTGGAGCCGACGTCATGAACAGCGCCCCTCGCTCGCCCGCCGCCGATCGCGCCCGCCTGATCGAGATCATCAAGCGGCGGTCGTACTTTACTGGAGTCGAGATCAGGCTCGCTTCGGGACGCACGTCGAATTTCTATTTCAACCTGAAGCCGACCATGCTCGATCCTGAAGGCGCGTACCTGATCGGCAACCTGGTGGTCGATGCGCTTGACGGCATCGACGTCGATGCCATCGGAGGGCTTGAGGTCGGTGCGATCCCGATGGCGGCCGCCGCCGCCGCGATGAGTTTCACCCGCGGTCGGCCGCTGCCGGCGTTCTTCGTGCGCAAGGCCGTGAAGGAGCACGGTACCAAGAGCTTGATCGAAGGACTTGTGCGCGGCGAAACCATTAAGGGACGGCGCGTTGTCATCCTCGAAGACACCACAACTACGGGTGGATCCCCGCTCAAGGCTTGCAAGGCCGTCGAAGCGGAAGGCGCGACGGTCGCCCGCATCGTGACCATCGTCGATCGGCAGGAAGGTGCGGCCGAGATTATTCGAGATGCTGGCTATACTTACGCACCGATCTTAAGTCTGAGCGACTTCCTGTGACCGTTTGTCGTGCTACGTCAACAGAATTATCCAATACTGTGACTTCATTGGACTATTGCTCGCACATGAGTTAGGCGAAGCGGGCGACGCGCAAGCATTCGCGTATGAGGTCGATCCAATGGAGGAATTCATGAGCACTCTTCGCCGCGCCATTGTGGCGCTCACCCTCGCCGCACCCTTGGCCCTGGCTGCCCTGCCGGCGTTCGCCCAGGACAAAGATATCGTCGATACGGCGGCCGCCAACAAAGATTTCTCGACGCTTGTCGCCGCGGTGAAGGCTGCCGGCCTGGCCGAAACCCTGAAGGGCAAGGGGCCTTTCACCGTGTTCGCGCCGACCGATGAAGCATTCAAGAAGCTGCCCGCCGGCACGGTCGAAAGCCTGTTGAAGCCCGAAAACAAGAAGCGCCTGACCTCGATCCTCACCTACCACGTGGTGCCGGGCAAGTATGACGCCGCGCGTATCGCTAATGCCAAGGCCAAGGTTTTCGGCATCAAGTCGGTCCAGGGCGCGAACGTCAACGTCGACATCCGCGAGGGCGTGATCGTGTCCGGCGCCAAGGTGACAAGCACCGACGTGAAGGCATCGAACGGCATCATTCATGTCATCGACAAGGTGATCATCCCGCGCAAGACGCAGCTTGCCATGGCTGCCGAAGCAGCCAAGGACAAGGCGCTGGCCGCGGCTGGAAAGGCTGCTGCTGCTGCCAAGGACGCGCTTGGCAAGGCCTCGACGGCCGTGAAGAATGCGGCCGCCAAGGCGACCGAAGCGGCCAAGGATGCCGCCGCCAAGGCCAAGGCTGCCGTGACACCTGCGGCGCCGGCTCCGGCAGCCCCTGCTGCAGCAACGCCTGCTGCCCCCGCAGTTGGTGCGGCGCCTGCCGCTCCGGCCGCGCCCGTGGCGCCGAAGAAGCCCTGAACCCGGCGCACTTCCATAGGCAAACATGACAAAGGGCGGCTCGGGGTTCCCGAGCCGCCCTTGATCGTAGGTGCCGATTGGGATCGTTGCGCCGATCCGCGGCGCGACCGAGCCCTACTCCGCCGCCTGCTTCATGGCGGGCGCTGCAGCCTTCACGTCGGCATCGACGTGAGCTTCGAACTTGGCGAAGTTCTTCGTGAACATGTCGACCAGCGCCTGTGCCTGTGCGTCGTAGGCCGCGGCATCGGCCCAGGTGTCACGCGGCTTGAGGATTTTCGGATCGACGCCGGCCAGCGCCAACGGCACCTGGAAGCCAAACAGAGGGTCGGTGCGCATGGCCTGCGTCTTCAGGGTACCCGACAGGGCCGCGTCGACCAGGGCGCGCGTCGCCTTGATGGGCATGCGGCTGCCAACGCCGAACTTGCCGCCGGTCCAGCCCGTGTTGACCAGCCAGCAATCGACGTTGTGGTCGGCGATCAGGCGGCGCAGCATATTGCCGTAGACACTCGGATGGCGCGGCATGAATGGCGCGCCGAAACAGGTCGAGAACGTGGCCTGCGGCTCGGCGCCCATGCCCTTTTCGGTGCCGGCGACCTTGGCCGTGTAGCCCGACAGGAAGTGGTACATCGCCTGTGCCGGCGTCAGCCGCGCGATCGGCGGCATCACGCCGAAGGCATCGGCGGTCAGCATGACGATATTCTTGGGGTGGCCGGCGATGCCGGTGTCGGACGCATTCGAAATGAAATCCAACGGGTAGCAGGAGCGCGTGTTTTCGGTCAGGCGGCCGTCGTTGAAATCGGGCGCGGCAGTGTCGGGCTTGAGGATGACGTTTTCGAGGACGGCGCCGAAGCGGTTCGAGGCATCCCAGATCTGCGGCTCGGCTTCGGCCGACAGGCGGATGGTCTTAGCATAGCAGCCGCCTTCGAAATTGAAAATGCCGCGGCTCGACCAGCCATGCTCGTCGTCGCCCAGCAACACACGTTTGGGATCGGCGGACAAAGTGGTCTTGCCGGTGCCGGACAGGCCGAAGAATATGGCCGAATCGCCGTCCTGGCCGACGTTGGCCGAGCAGTGCATCGGCATCACATCGCGGGAGGGGAGGTGGAAATTGAGGAACGAAAACACCGATTTCTTGGTTTCGCCCGCGTAGCTCGAGCCGCCGATGAGAACGAGGCGGCGGGTGAAGTCGCAGGCGATGATGGTCTCGGTGCGCGCGCCGTGGCGGGCGGGATCTGCCCTGAAACTTGGCAGATTGACGACCGTGAACTCCGGCTTGAAGCCGGCAAGGTCCGCCTTGTCCGGGCGCCGCAGCATGTTGCGGATGAAGCCCGCGTGCCAAGCATATTCGCAGAACACCCGGGTGTTGAGGCGGGCCGACTGATCGGCGCCAGCGAACAGATCTTGCACGAACAGGTCACGGGTGCGGGCGTGTGCCTTGAAGTCGGCAAGCAGCGCCTCGAATTGCACGGGCGTGATGGCCTTGTTGTTGTCCCACCATAACGTGCTCTCGGTGGTCGTATCGCGCACGGTGAACTTGTCGTTCGGCGAGCGGCCGGTGTGCGCGCCGGTCTCGACGACGAAGGCGCCGGTACTGGCGAGACGGCCCTCGGCACGCCGGACAGCAAACTCGATGAGCTCCACAAGATTGTTGTTGTGATGCACTTTGCCGGCGGCAGTGAGCGGGAATGTCTCGGTGATCATGGTCTGGTCCATCGTCGTCGATTGTCCCGGGCACGGCACGGGCGGTTGAGCGCAGAGCCGCCACTGTTAGGGCGAGTAAAACCCTGACTTCAAGCACTATTGTGCCAGCGGTCGCCGACATGGCAGCCATAGCCAGAGGAAAAACAATTAAAAACCACGTCTATGTATACGTTGCGGCGATCAGGAGCCGGCCGTGTGTCGCCATGGTAAACGCTCAAGCACCCGTCAGGTCGTCGCCGGCAAGTTCGATGATTCGGCCGAAGCCGCCGATGAAATGGGCAGATGCTGGGGTGAGGCGATAGAACTGAAAGTCGCCAAAGCCTGCGTATTCCTCGGCCGCGGGATGGTGGGCGAGATAGACCTCGCATGCCACCGGATCCTTGGTCGACTCAAGAAAACCGATCACCGTGACGCGAGCAGCCGCCAGGGGGGCAGCCCCGGCCAGATCGCTGCAGAACAACAAGCTCGCTCGCCGATCGGCTGCGAGGTTGCGCGTGTGCCGGGCCAGGGCGGACAGCAGCAGCACCGGTGTGCAATCGGGCAAGGCTGCGACGGCGACAAGGGAGACGTAGGGGCCGGCCGACTGCCGGTCGATGGTCGCAAGTGCCGCCGTGCGCGCTTGCACAATCGACGAGCGTGCATCGACGAGTGCTGCCGCACGTGCTTCATGTGGCTGAGTGTTTCCCATGCTCGCGCCTCCGCTCGACTTGCTGTTGTCGGGCTCTTGCCCTATTCGTTTCCATTCAGCCGCCATTCAGCGGTGCCCAGACATAAACGTGACGTGCCACATTTCGCACAAGTTGAAACCATAGAGCGCGGCAGGTTGATGGCCGCCGGGGGCAAAGGGTGATGAAAGAGAAAAGCACGGTGGTTCTCGTCGATGACGAGCGCAACATCTTGACACCGCTGCGTGCGGCGCTGGAAGCCGAAGGCTACAAGGTCCGCACCTACAACGACGGCGTCGAAGCCCTCGAGGCGTTGACCGAGGAGCCGGCCGACCTTGGCATCTTCGACATCAAGATGCCGCGCATGGACGGCATGGAGCTGCTGCGCCGCGTGCGCCAGACCTCCGATATGCCGGTCATCTTCCTCACCTCCAAGGACGAGGAGATCGACGAGTTGTTCGGTCTCAAGATGGGCGCCGACGACTATATTGCCAAGCCGTTCTCGCTCCGTCTGGTCGTAGAGCGAGTGCGCGCCATTCTGCGGCGCTTTGCACCCAAGGACGGGCAGGGCGCACCGACCGAAGCCGCACGGATTCTGGAGCGCGGCAAGCTGAAGCTCGATCCCGAGCGCCATACCTGCCATTGGGACAATCGTCCCGTGACGCTGACCGTGACCGAATTCCTGATCCTGCAGGCACTGGCGACCCGACCCGGCGTCGTCAAGACGCGCGATGCGCTGATGGACGCGGCCTATGACGATCAGGTCTATGTCGACGATCGGACGATCGACAGCCACATCAAGCGGTTGCGCAAGAAGTTCAAGCAGGCCGATGATGACTTCGATGTCATCGAGACGCTGTACGGCGTCGGCTATCGCTTCAAGGAAGCCTGAAGTCGCAAAAGGCATACAGCATGGCGCTCGACAGCGGGCCGCGAGCTGGCCCACGGGGTCTCGTCGACACGGGGCTGGAGATCGCACGCGGAGCAGTTCATGTGCTGTCGCCGGTCGGGGCGGGGGTGCGCAAGCTGCTGCAGCGCTTGCACAACACTTGGATCGCGCGGTTTTTCGGCGCAAGTCTGTCGCGCCGCATCTTCTTGGCCAACATTGTCGGCCTTGCGGTCCTGATCTTCGGCATTCTGCTGCTGAGCAAGCATAACAAGTGGCTGATCGATGCCAAGCGTGAAAGCCTGATCGCCCAGGGCGAGATCATCGCCGCGGGCATCGCGTCGAATGCGGTGGAACGCGGCAATCAGGTGGTTCTCGATCCCGACAAGCTGCCAGAGATCGAGGGCGGCAAGATTCCGTTTCGCAACGATGGGTTTGCCTCGATCGACCAGGCGATCAAGCCTGAGGTGGTCACGCCGGTGTTGCGCCGCCTGATGCAGCGGACGAAAAACGTGCGGGCGCGGATTTATACCCGCGACGGGGCGCTCATCGTCGACAGCGCCCAGATGCTGCAGCGCGGGCAGACCGCGCGGAACGAGCCGGTACCGGCCGACAAGCCGAAGGCACGCACGACATGGACGCGGATCACCGAGGTGCTGAACGGCGCCGGCCTGCCAGTGTATCAGGAAATCGGCACAGCTAGCGGCACGACGTATCCGCAGGTGCGCGAGGCGTTCAACAGCGGCAACACCGCGGCCATGGTGCTGCTGACCAACGATCGCCAGCAGATCGTCTCGATTGCAGCTCCGATCCGGCGACAGAACACGACGCTCGGTGTGCTGTTGCTGTCGACCAAGCCCGGCGAGATCGACAACATCCTGTTTGCCGAGCGCAAGGCCATCTTCTCGATCGGTGCGCTGGCCCTGCTGGCAACGATCCTGGCTTCGACACTGCTCGCCCGCACGGTTGCTGGTCCCATGCAGCGGCTGTCGGCGGCGGCCGAGCACGTCAGCCATAACATCACAGCGCGCCAGGAGATCCCCGAGTTTCCAGGCCGCACCGACGAGGTTGGGCAGATGGCCCAGGCCTTCCGGGCGATGACGGCGGCGCTGTACCGGCGGATCGAGGCCAGCGAGAAGTTCGCCGCCGATGTGGCGCACGAGCTGAAAAATCCCCTCACCGCCGCGCGCTCCACCGCCGAAAGCCTCGTCTATGCCAAGACCGACGAACAGCGTAACCAACTCGTCGCCCAGATCCAGGTCGAGATCAAACGGCTCAACCGGCTGATCACCGACGTATCGAATGCGTCGCGGCTCGATGCCGAGCTTGCCCTGCAGCAGACCGAGCCGGTCGATCTCAGCGCTGTCACGAGCGGCATCGTCGCGACGTTTCGCGATATCCTGAGTGATACGTCGAAGACGATCAGCATCGACATCGCCACCTCGAGTGCCGACCGGGCCCTGGTCGTTGAGGGGCACGAGGGGCGCATTTCGCAAGTGATGACCAACCTGATCGACAATGCCTTGTCGTTTTCGCCCGATGATGGTGCCGTCAAGGTGATCCTGCAGCGCCGCGGTCCACAGGTCGAAATCGGGGTCGAGGATCAAGGGCCCGGGATCGACGACAACAAGCTCGAGACCGTGTTCGATCGGTTCTATACCTACCGTCCGACCGCCTACAGCAGTCGCGGCACGAATTCCGGCCTTGGACTTTCGATCTCGCGCGAGATCGTGCGTGCGCACGGCGGCAAGGTGTGGGCTGAGAACCGCTTCGCCGACGGCACCAGCGGCGCGCGGATCGGCGCCCGCTTCGTGGTGCAGCTGCCCGCGTCGCAGGCCCTTGGGCAGGCCCAGCGGACGTTGGCAAACCGCGTTCGTCGAACGTAAGTTGGACCGGATGCCGAATGCAGAGCCGCGTCCGCCCCTCATTCACGGCACGGCACTGGCGCTCGGCCGGGCTGCGGCCCTGATCCGCGGCTCCTCGGGCAGCGGCAAATCCGATCTGGCGCTGCGCTGTCTTGGCGTCGCGCCCGGCGGCTTGATCACGACCGCTGCGGGTCTGGTTGCCGATGACCAGGTGATCATCAGGCTGGGCGGCGGCGATGCGGCAGGCACGCGTCACCTGATCGCTTCGGCCCCGGCGACACTCTTCGGCCGGCTCGAAGTGCGCGGCATCGGCATCGTCGCAGTACCGGCGGTAGTCGAGGCGCGGCTGGTGCTCGTGGTTGACCTCGTACCCCCGGCCGCGGTCGAACGCATGCCCGAACCGCAACAGTGCGAGATCCATGGGGTTGTGCTGCCCCTCCTCGAACTGGCGCCGTTCGAGGTCTCGAGTGCCCTGAAACTGTTGCTGCACCTGCAGAATTGCGCCCGCGAGGCCGGATCATGTGATACCGGTCTTTGAGGGACTGGTCAGATTTGAAGTGCGGATCGTGGCAGAATTTCTCTTGCGGACGCAGGCAAGCCTTGCCATCCATACTGGACTTTAGGGGACGCCGGGGCACTCATTCGCACAGGCTTGCCGGTGCTGCAGAAGCAGTGTCTTCCAGAATTGGGAATATCGGGATGCCGATGATTGGCCTTGTCATCGTCACGCACGGTGGGTTGGCGAATGAGTTTCGCGCAGCCCTCGAGCATGTCGTGGGCGCCCAGTCGTTGCTCGAGACCGTCTCGATCGGTCCTGAAGACGACATGGAACTGCGCCGCCGCGACATTCTCGATGCCGTGCGCCGTGCCGACGGTGGTGGCGGCGTCGTGCTGCTGACCGACATGTTCGGCGGCACTCCCTCCAATCTGTCGATCTCCATCATGGATGAGGCACGCGTCGAAGTGATCGCCGGCGTCAACCTACCCATGCTGATCAAGCTCGCGAGCGTCCGGGCCGAGACCGACCTCGTCAAAGCAGTTGATCTCGCCAAGGAAGCCGGGCGAAAGTATATCAGTGTGGCAAGCCAGGTTCTCGCGGGCGAATCCTGACGGGCATTGCCGGTAACGGCACCTCTGGTCACCTCTTGCCCAGCTGAGGAGTAGCGCAATGGCCGAGGTTCATCGCCCCGAGCAGACCGTCGTCGTGCGCAATCGCAAGGGGCTGCATGCCCGCGCATCGGCCAAATTCGTCAAGTGCGCCGAGACCTTCGATGCCAATGTCTGGGTGGTCCGCGATGGGCAGACGGTCGGCGGAACATCGATCATGGGGCTGATGATGCTGGCGGCGGGGCCCGGCTCGCACCTGCTGATCCGGGCGGAAGGCGCCGATGCCGATGTGGCGGTCGCGACGCTGATCGCCCTCGTCAAGGACGGCTTCGGCGAGGACTGCGTGGACGACGCCTGAAACGAAAAAGGGGCGTCCGCAAGGGACGCCCCGAAGGTAGAAGCAGGTGGAGATCAGAGCAAGGAGTGCGTGACGTCAGTGGTCGACGCGCAGGTCCGAGATCTTGAGAGCAATGTCGCGGAAGGCGGCTCGCAGGGCAGCGCTGTCGGAAGCTGCGTAGAAGTGAGTGGCGTCGGTTGCGCAGCCCCTCAGCAGGTTGATCGCCGTAGTATTGTCGTCAAGATCAAAACCGACGGTGTAGACCTCTATGCCCCTGTCCTTCAGAGAACTGCACAGCGCTGTGGCCTTCGTGTTGACTTCGCTGGACTCCGCACTTCCGCCACCCCAGAAGTTATACTCACCGTCCGTCATCAGAATGGCGATCTTGCGGAGTCGGGGCTGTCCACGCGTGTTGAGCGCCGTCAGTTCGCTGTAGTTGCCCGCCTGGCTGCTGGGCCAAATCGAATTCCACTCCGGCGACAGCATATACAGCGGCCACGCAGTACCCAATGCACCGCCGGTGCCGTTTTCGCCGACGAGGCTGTCGAGGCGGCTCCGCAGGACCGATTTGTCGTTGGTCAAGGGAAGAATCGATACCCGCTCTGGGCAGCCCGTTGATGGTGAGGAGTTGGTACGTCCACTTGCCCTAGCCTCAACTGTCGCTTGATAGTAGGTCTTGACGTAGGAGCCGTTGCCCGGCGCGCGGTTGGTGAACTCATTGGTGCCCTGCCGCTCGGCAACGCACGGTTGGACCGTCACGTTGCTCGTCGCTGGAGTTGCACCGTTTCCAGTTGGATTGCTGGCGCAGCGCGAAAGCAGGCTGCCGCTTCTGGAATAGCAGCTTGTCGGATAATTATAACTGGTGCCGTTCCAGCGCGCCTGAGTCAGGGATTCGCCGGTGATGGCCTGGAAATAGGTGGCACCGACGTTCACAGCCTGCGAGAATGGCGCAATCGCCACGCGCGAGGTGTAGGCGCTCTGATCATCCCAGACAACGATGTCGACCAGATCCTTGGCCGCGTCCTTCAGGGCATTGAGCTTGGTGGCCGAGGTGCACGGCTGCTGGTACAAGCCGCCCGATAGATTGCACATCGAGCCCGTGGTATCGAGCATCATGGCAATCTCGATACTGGTGCCAGAATTGCTTCCCTGAGCGATCGTGGAAGATGCCTGCACATAGCCTGTGGTCGTCGGCAGTACTGGCAAGGTGTTGATGCCCAGGATGCTCAGGAAGGGCGTCTGAATGTATGCCGTACCCAGAGCCTGGAACCCTGTCGCCGCATTCACGGCGAAAAACCCAACCGAGTCGTTCACGACAAGATTCGACTTCATCTGCGCATAGTACGCGTCTGCCGCTTGCGTCGACAGCGTAACGTTGCCGCCGTTGATCTGTGCCGCACGACCAGCCGCGAGCAGTGCCGAATCGATGGCGTTCACCGTCTGGGTGCGAGCACTCAGCCAGCGGCCGTAATCGACGGCGGCACCGACCGACGAAACGATGATAAGTGTCGTCAGACCGAAAATGACAGCGACCGTGCCGCGCTCATCACCCGAGAAGCGCTGCAGTACAGTCATGCTGCATCCGGTATCGGCCGGCTCAGGCCGATACGCCTTTGGTCGCAAAAATGAGAGCAGAGACATTACACACCTCCTGCGTATTTTTTTTCTTCGTATGAAGTTATGACACGCAGATATTGCCCACCTCTTAAGATGATACTTCGCATTTCACCTTGGAAATACTTTTAATTCTGCATTTAATACAAATTATATTCAAATCATACTATTTGATTTTACTAGTTTTTTACTACATTTTCTGTAATTTTACATTTTGTAAACCAACAATACTTCAGGAAACGCTACCAAATCTTGGAGGTGTAGGGGCGCACGAGACATAAGGACATGTTTATGTGTTGTTGCGCGCGACCGTTTCTGGCGCTATAGACTGCCCGTGGGCCGCCGCTTCGCCTGAAAATTTTCCCACATACGCACTTCTTCGGCCGCGCCCCCATCGGCAGCGTGGCCCCAGACTTGTCACCCGAAATCGTCACTGCAGATCGAAAGGATCGAACTCCCATGGCCACGGCCAACGACTACGTCGTCAAGGATATCAGCCTCGCCGAATGGGGCCGCAAGGAGCTGAACATCGCCGAAATCGAGATGCCGGGTCTGATGGCGACCCGGGCCGAGTACGGCAAGCAGCAACCGCTCAAGGGCGCCCGCATCGCCGGCTCCCTGCACATGACCATTCAAACAGCGGTTCTGATTGAGACACTGCAAGCCCTCGGCGCCGACATCCGCTGGGCCTCGTGCAACATCTATTCCACCCAGGACCACGCGGCCGCCGCCATCGCCGCTCGCGGTATCCCGGTGTTTGCCGTCAAGGGCGAGTCACTCACCGAGTACTGGGACTATACGCGCCGCATCCTGGAATGGGGCGATGGCGGCACGCCCAACATGATCCTGGACGACGGTGGCGATGCAACCATGCTCGTCCACCACGGCCTGCGCGCCGAGAAGGGCGACACCGCGTTCCTCGACAAGGCTGAGAATGAGGAAGAAGAAGTGTTCTTCGCCCTCATCAAGAAGACCCTGAAGGAAAAGCCCGGCTGGTTCGCGACGCTCGCGAAGAACATCAAGGGTGTGTCCGAGGAAACGACGACTGGCGTACATCGCCTGTACCAGATGGAGAAGGACGGCCGGCTGCTGTTCCCCGCGATCAACGTGAACGATGCCGTCACCAAGTCGAAGTTCGACAACCTCTATGGCTGCCGCGAAAGCCTCGTCGACGCGATCCGCCGTGGCACAGACGTTATGATGGCCGGCAAGGTCGCCTTCGTCGCCGGCTACGGCGATGTCGGCAAGGGCTCGGCCGCATCGTTGCGGCAAGGGGGATGCCGCGTGATCGTTTCAGAAGTCGATCCGATCTGCGCCCTTCAGGCGGCGATGGAAGGCTACGAAGTGGTCACGATGGAAGATGCGGCGTCCCGCGCCGACATCTTCGTCACCGCCACCGGCAACGTCGACGTGATCACCGTCGAGCACATGCGGTTGATGAAGGATCGCGCCATCGTCTGCAACATCGGGCACTTCGACAGCGAAATTCAGGTCGCCGGCCTGAAGAACTTCAAGTGGCATAATGTGAAGCCGCAGGTCGACGAGGTCGAATTCCCCGATGGCAAGCGTATTTTGCTGTTGTCTGAAGGGCGTCTGGTGAACCTCGGGAACGCCATGGGCCACCCTTCGTTCGTGATGTCGGCGTCCTTCACCAACCAGACCCTGGCCCAGATCGAGCTGTGGACCCGCCAGGGACACTACAAGAACAAGGTCTATGTGCTGCCAAAGCACCTCGACGAAAAGGTAGCGATGCTGCATCTGGCCAAGGTTGGTGCCAAGCTGACCAAGCTCAGCAAGAAGCAGTCGGACTACATCGGCGTGCCGGATGCCGGCCCATTCAAGCCCGATACCTACCGTTATTGAGGACGTTGTATTGATGCCGCACGCCCCGCCGGACCAATCCGGCGGGGCGCTTGCGTTTTGGTGAAGGCGTGCCCGTCTTGCTCTGGCTTGTGTCGGCGAAGCCCTTCATAATCCACAATATCCTCAACCGATTCGCGAATGCGAGGTTGCGCGCGCAACTTCGCTTGCCTGCCCTTTTGGCCGATCGTCGTAGCGTCCCCGCGCCAAGAACCACGGCGATGACACGTCATACGGAACGCAATGCCGGCTTTTGCACAAAAGGGACTGGGCGACGGCGTCAAGCGGGATCTCATTTTGATCCTGCTGGCGAGCCTGGCCGTGGTCGTCGTGCTGACGATTGTGCTGGCCGACAGCGTCGGCATTGCCGTGCGCGGCGATCTGACCGTACGCGACATCCTGGCTGGAACCTTTGTTATTGCCGCGATCCTGGCGGCCTCGGCGCATGGCGCGCAGCGCTTCTACGCAACGCGACGGGATCTGGTCCGCACACGTGACGAGGCCCGCGCGCTGCGACGCTCGGTGCTGATCAGCGAAGCGGTGATCAACGCGGAGCCGCAAATCCTGCTCCATTGGGAGCAGGGCCGGGGGCTGCAGTTCATCACGGCGACCCTGCACACCGTGCCGGGATTGCCCATGGCGCAGAACGAGTTGCTGCACTTCGGCGCCTGGCTCGAGCCGCACTCGGCAGATGACTTGAAAGGCGGGCTCGATACGCTGTTCAGCGCCGGCGTTCCCTTCAACCTGTTGCTGCGCACGCGCGAGGGTGGCCATATCGAGGCCGATGGCCGGGCGGCTGGAACCCGCGCCATCGTGCGGCTGCGCGATCTTGTCGGGCAGAAGCGTGATCTGATGAAGATTATCGATCAACATCGCCAGCTGACCCGCGATATCCAGT
Organism: Hyphomicrobiaceae bacterium; assembly: GCA_021730785.1. Taxonomy (GTDB): domain Bacteria; phylum Pseudomonadota; class Alphaproteobacteria; order Rhizobiales; family Hyphomicrobiaceae; genus JAKFWF01. The sequence goes on along the minus strand of JAKFWF010000036.1, from coordinate 24,580 downwards.
CGAGCCGGGCCCTGCTCGACGCCCTGCCGGCGCCGATCTGGCTGCGCGGGCCCGACGGCCGCATTACCTGGTCGAATGAGGCCTATGTGCAAGCGGTCGAAGCTGAAAGCAGCACGCAGGTCGTCGAACGGCAGATCGAATTGCTGGAAAAACGGCAACGCAGCCTGCTCGAGCCCTCCCTCCCGCACGGCGGCGCAGCAGCCCCAGTAGCAACGCAACGTATGCAACTCAACATGGGCGGCGAGCGCCGGCCGCACGATGTCCTGGTGATGCCGATCGGCGAGCAGACCGCCACCGCCGCCTTCGACATCGCCCACCTGGCGCGCGCCGAAGCGGAATTGGCCCGCCTCACCGCCGCCAACGATCAGACGCTCGATCGGGTTGCAACCGGCGTTGCGATCTTTGGCGCGGATCAGAAGCTGTCCTTCTTCAATGAAGCCTATGCGCGGCTGTGCAACCTCGACGGCGCGTGGCTCGAAACCGGGCCGACCAACGGCGAAATCCTCGACCGGTTGCGCGAGCAGACCAATCTGCCCGCGGTGATCGACTACCGGCAGTGGAAGGCCAGGCTGCTCGCTCTCTACAAGGGCGGCGCCGAGTTTGAGGATTGGTGGCACCTGCCCGACGGGCGCATGTTCCACATCGTCATCGAACAGCGCTCCGATGGCGGCGTTACCTATCTGGTCGACGATGCAACCGAGCGGTTCGCACTCGAAAGCCGTTACAATGCCATGATCGACGTCCAGCGCGAGACCCTCGACAGCCTGAAGGAAGGCGTCGCGGTGTTCGGTACCGACGGCCGGCTCAAACTCTTCAATTCCTCTTTCATGCAGATCTGGCAGTTCTCCCGCCGTGTGCTCGCCGAGGCCCCGCACATCGACCAGGTCATCCGCCACGCCCGCACCATCCATGATGATGGCGCCGCATGGTCCCGCATTGTCGGCGCGGCAACGGCGATCCTCGACCAGCGCGAATTGATCGAAGGGCAGATGGTCCGCGCCGACCACAGCGTGATCGACTTTGCCGCGACCCCACTGCCTGATGGTGCGACGCTCGTCACTTTCGCCGACGTGACGGACGCCAAGCGCTACGAGCGGGCCCTGATCGAGCGCAACGAGGCGCTCGTTGCCGCCGACCGCCTGAAAAGCCAGTTCATCAGCCACGTGTCCTATGAATTGCGCACGCCCTTGACCAACATCATCGGCTTCGGCGAACTCTTGGCCACGCCCCGTACTGGCCCCCTCAATGACAAGCAGCGCGAGTATCTGGGGGACATCGCTGGTTCCTCGAAAACCCTGCTGTCGATCATCGACGACATTCTCGATCTGGCGACCATCGATGCCGGCGGCCTCGAACTGAAGCCAGGAACGGTCAATGTGCACGATGTCATCGATGCCGCGATCCTGGGTGTACGCGAGCGCGCCGGCCATGCTCGGCTGACCCTCGATATCGCCGTGACCGATGACGCGACGACGTTCGTGGGCGATGAAGCGCGCGTGCGGCAGGTGCTCTACAACCTGTTGTCCAATGCGGTCGGCTTCTCGCAACCGGGCGGCACCGTGCATGTGTCGTGCTGGCGCGAAGACGGCATGATGACGTTCTGCATCGAAGACCAGGGCGTTGGCATCCCGAAGGAGCACCAGTCGCGCGTGTTCGAGCGCTTCGAGAGCCACAGCCAGGGCTCGAAGCATCGCGGCGCGGGCCTCGGGCTGTCAGTCGTCAAGAGCTTGGTCGATCTGCACGGCGGCGATATGGCGCTGGCGTCGGAGCCCGGCCGTGGCACGCGCGTGACGGTGCGCTTCCCAGAAAACGGCACCAAGAGTACGCTAGTGGAGGGCATAGCGAAGCGGGCTTGACTGGCGCCACGTGCCATGGTCGCGTCCGGCCGCCATGGAACCTCACACGACGCATCCTACCCGCCGTCTGACCGACCTCGACGAATCGGCCGTCGAGCGCTTGGCTGAACTGCTGGCGCTGGGCGTGAAAGCCGGCGACACGCTGGCCCTGCATGGGGATCTCGGCGCCGGCAAGACCACGTTCGCCAGGGCTTTGATCCGTGCGTTCGCGAGTGACCCGCTGCTCGAAGTCGTCAGCCCCACATTCTCGCTGGTGCAGGCCTACGAGTGCGCGCGCGGCCGCATCGAGCACTACGATCTCTATCGCTTGCAGGACGCGAGTGAGGCCGAGGAAATCGGCCTTGGTGAAGCTGGCACGAACGTCATCCGCATGATCGAGTGGCCCGAGCGTCTGGGCGCCGGCCGCAGCAGCAGCCGGCTCGATGTCCGCATCGAGGATACCGGCCTGGCATCGCAGCGCACGTTCAACTTCGAAGGCAGTGACGCGCTCTTTGCACGTCTGGAACGATTGCTCGATGCGCGCGCATTTTTGCATGCGGCAGGCTGGGCGCAGGCGAGCATCACCTATATGCAAGGCGACGCCTCGACCCGGGCCTATGCGCGGCTGATCCGGGACGACGATGCGCGCGCGATCCTGATGGACGCGCCCCGCCAGCCCGATGGGCCGGTTCTGCGCGATGGCAAGCCCTACAGCCGCATTGCGCATCTGGCCGAGGACGTGAAGCCGTTCGTTGCGATTGATCGCGCCCTGCGCGGTGCTGGACTTTCAGCGCCAGCCCTGCTTGCCGAAGACCTCGACGCTGGCTTCCTGCTGCTCGAGGACCTCGGTGACCGCGTCTTTGGCCGCGAGACCGACGGGGCGGTACACCAGGCCCGACTGTGGACTGCGGCAATCGACATGCTCGTTACGTTCCGCCAGGCCAACCTGCCGATGACCATGCCGGTCGCACCCGGCAATCGAGCCGCCGGCACCCACACGCTCGCGCCGCTCGACGCTACCATTCTCGGCATCGAAGTGGCGCTCCTGGCCGACTGGCACTGGCCCGAGGTCATGGGTGCGCCGATGCCAGCCGATGTCCGTGCCGAGTTCGAAGCGCTATGGCAGCCGGTGATCGCGCTGCTGCTTGCCGCGCCGAAAGGGTGGATCCTGCGCGACGTGCACTCGCCAAACCTGCTGTGGCTGCCGGAGCGCCATGGACCGGCGCGGGTCGGCATCATCGATTTCCAGGATGCGATCGCTGGCCCCTGGGCGCACGACGTGATGTCGCTGCTGCAGGACGCGCGCGTCGACGTGGCGCCCGATTTGGAAACGCGCCTCCTCGCGCGCTACTGTGAACAGATGTCGGCTCACTCTGGTTTCGACGAAGCGTCGTTCCGCACCACCTATGCCGCCTATGGTGCACTGCGGGCCACGCGGCTGCTCGGCCTGTTCGTGCGGCTGTTGCGGCGCGACGGCAAGCCGGACTATCTGGCGCACCTTCCGCGCAATTGGCGCTATCTGGAGCGCAACCTGCGGCATCCCGCGCTCAATCCCCTGGAAAAGTGGTACGCACGCCACTTTCCGCCCAATCTTCGCGGGACAGTCATAGGCCCGTGAAACAGTGACCGACCAGGATCAATTGGTGGATCGAACAAGCCCGATGAAAACCCGCGACCGTATCTCGAAGTCAGCGAAGCCCTGGCGTCCGCAATCGGCGATGGTCCTTGCTGCCGGCATGGGCAGTCGCATGCGGCCGCTGACCGACCAGGTGCCAAAGCCGCTTGTCCGCGTGAAGGGGCGCGCCCTGATCGACCACGTGCTCGACCGCATCGGCGAGGCCGGCATCGGTCATACGGTCGTCAACGTGCACTACAAGGCCGACATTCTGACTCGGCATCTGGCCGACCGTTCGCATCCCGAGATCACCATTTCCGATGAGCGCGATAGCCTGCTCGATACAGGCGGCGGCGTCGTGCGCGCCCTGCCCAAGCTCGGCAATGCGCCGTTCCTCATCCACAATGCCGATTCGACCTGGATCGAGGGCGTCGGCAGCAACATTGCCCGCATCTGCGAGACGTGGGACGCGGAGAAAATGGATTTCCTGCTGCTGGTCGCGCTCGCTTCGTCGAGCGTCGGCTATGACGGCCGCGGCGACTTCAACATGCAGGCCGATGGGCTTATGGTGCGGCGTCGGGAACGGGAGATGGCGCCCTTCGCCTTCACCGGCGTATCGATCGCCCATCCGCGCGCGTTCAAGGATGCACCGGCCGGCGCGTTCTCGTTGAACGAGCTGTGGAGCCGCGCCATCGAGACCCAGCGCCTCTTTGGCGTGCGGCTCGACGGCATCTGGATGCACATCGGCACGCCCGAAGCTGTGACCGCGGCCGAGGCCCGGATCGACGAGCCCAATGGCTGAGGCGATTGCTCCGATCTTCACCGTTCCGCCTGGTCGCGGCTTTCTCGATTGCCTGGCGACGGCAATCCTGGCGGGTGATCTGCCGCACGCGGGCGGCCGCGCACCCGATCCGCTGGAACTCGCGGCCTGGACGATTTTGCTGCCGACGCGGCGTGCGGCCCGTGCCTTCCAGAATGCGTTCCTCAGTGCCTCGGCGAAGCGTACGCCGGGCACGCGGGCGATGCTGTTGCCACGCATCAAGCCGATCGCCGAAGGCAACGATGACCTTTCGCTACTGACCGGGGCATCGAGCCTCGACACGCACGGCGCCGGACCCGACGACATCCCCCCGGCGGTGAGCGAGATCGAGCGGCAACTGGTGCTCACCAGCCTCGTCATGCGCTGGTCGCAGGCACTGCGCGGCGGCGCCGACGACACGCAGACGCTTGCGCCCGGCGCGTCGACGCCGGCCCAGGCGGCTCGCCTGTCGGCCGAACTCGCCCGGCTGATGGATGGTATCGAGACCGAAGGCGCCAGCATGGACGAGCTTGCCAAGCTGGTGCCGGAAGGGTTCTCCGAGCATTGGCAGACGACGCTGCAGTTCCTGCAGATCGTGCGCGCGTGGTGGCCGCAGCATCTGACGGAGCACAACCAGATCTCGCCGGCCGATCGCCGCAACCGCATTATCCGTGCCGAAGCGGCCCGGATGCTGGCACAGCCACCGCGCCATCCCGTGATCGTTGCCGGCGTCACGGGCAGCATTCCAGCGTCCGCCGAGCTGATGCGCATGGTGGCCGGACTGCCCAACGGTGCCATCGTGCTGCCGGGGCTCGACCAGACGCTCGATGAAGCGGGGTGGACAGCCGTCGCCAACCATCCAGAGCATCCGCAATTCGGTCTCGCCAAGGTGCTCGGCGCGCTTGGCCGCACGCGCGCGGATGTCGCCGTCCTGGCCGGTGCCGATGCCAGCACCACGTCGAAGGCGCGGGCAGCCTTCATCAGCGAAGCGCTGCGGCCCGCGTCGACCACCGACCAGTGGCACGCTTACACCGCCTCCGCCGACCGCGCACAGATCGCCGACGCGTTGCAGGGCGTCGCCCAGCTGTCGCTCGCGACCGCCCAGGAAGAGGCGGAGGCGATCGCGCTGATCATGCGGGAGGCAGCCGAGCACCCGGGCGTGACGGCGGCCCTCGTGTCGCCGGACCGGCTGTTGGCAAGGCGCGTTGCTACCCGGCTCGAAGCCTGGGGCATCCGGGTCGATGATTCGGCTGGCCGGCCGTTCGCCAAGACCGTGCCTGGCACGTTCCTCGATCTCGTGATCGACGCGGTCGCGACCCGCTTCGCGCCGGCCGCCACCATGACGCTTCTGAAGCATCCGCTGACCCGCGTCGGATTACCGGCGTTCGACGTGCGCCGTGCCGCCCGCGCGCTCGAGATCGCAGCCTTCCGCACGCTCTACTTCGGGCGCGGACTGGACGGCGTCGATGCGGCGCTCGAACGGGCGTTGAATGACTCAGAATGCGGTCGTCGCCGTGAGCGTGCCGTGCAGCGCCTGTGGACCGAGGACTTCAACGCCGCCCGTGATCTGGTTGCCCGCATGCGCGAGGCGTTCGCGACCCTGCAAGCAGCATTCGATGCCAGCGAACCGCTGCCGCTTCGCGACCTGGTGCGCGCCCACGTGACCGCCGCCGAAGCGCTGTCGCGGCTGCCCGATGCGTCGCTCGAGCCCGAGTTGTGGCGCGGCGAAGCGGGCGCCGCCGCCTCGCTCTTCCTCACCGGGCTGCTCGATCCAAACCTGCCGGCCCCGGCGCTTGCGGCCGCCGATTATCCGGATTTTTATCGCGGGCTGGTGCAGGGCCAGAGCGTGCGCTCGCGCATCCCCGTGCACCCACGGCTGTCGATCTGGGGGCCGTTCGAGGCGCGGCTGCAGCAGCCCGACATCGTGATCCTGGGGTCGCTCAACGAGGGCACGTGGCCGCAGGCGGCCGATCCTGGTCCGTGGCTGAACCGGCCCATGCGCGCCGAGCTCAAGCTGCCGAGCCCGGAGGAAGCCAACGGCTATGCCGCGCACGACGTGTCGATGCTGCTCGGCAGCAGCCGGGTGTATCTGACCCGCGCGCTGAAGAACGACGGCGTGCCGACGGTCGCCTCGCGCTGGCTGCTGCGGCTCGATGCGCTGCTGCGGGGCGTGAAGCTCGGCGATGCCCTGGCGCCGGACCGACCCTGGCAGTCGTGGGCGCAGGCGCGCGATGCCAGCCCGGTGTCCGTGCGCATGAGAGCGCCGATGCCGAAACCGGTGCTTGCGCTGCGTCCGCGCCAGCTCAGCGTCAGCGACGTCGAGACCCTGATGGCGAACCCCTATGCCATCTTCGCTTCGCGCATCCTGAAGCTCGATCCTATGCCGGGCCTTGGCCTGGCACCGGATGCGAGCTTGCGCGGCAGCGTGATCCACGAGGCCCTCGGCCGCTTTGCAATGGCGCATGCGACTTCGCTGCCAGCCGAGATCGCGGCCGAACTGCTCGGCAACGCCCGAGCGGCACTTTCAGATTTTGCCGGCAATGCGCGGGTCGCCGCGTTCTGGCTGCCGCGGTTCGCGCGCTTTGCCGCCTGGTTTGCCGAAACCGAAGCCGCGCGTCGCCAGGGCACGACGCGCGTTCGTGCCGAGCTGCCGGGCTCGATCGTCTGGCGCGCGCCGGCCGGTCCGTTTACGCTGAAGGCCCGCGCCGACCGGGTCGACGTCAGCGGCCAGGGACTCGTCATCACCGACTACAAGAGCGGCGCGAACCTCACCGCACTCGCTGCTCGTGCCGGACGGGGCGAAGCGCCGCAGCTGCTGCTTGAAGCCGTGATCGCCAACGCCGGCGGTTTCGACAAGTTGGATGCCATGCCGGTCACGGCGCTGCGCTACATTTCGGCGAGTGGCGGCGAGCCGCCGGGCCGGGTGATCGACGTGAAGAGCGACGATCTCGCTGCCCTGGCCGCGTCCGCCAAAGCCGGCCTCGAACAGCTGATCGCCGCGTTCGATGACGAGGCGACGCCCTATGCCGCCGTGCGCCGTCCGCGCTTCGACTATGACTATGACGCCTTCGCCCATCTGGCGCGCGTCGCCGAATGGTCCGGCGGTGGCGACAGCGAGGAGGAGGGCGGCGAATGACCACCACCGCTGCAACCGCCAAGGCGCTGCTCACCGATACCGAACGCGCGCAACACGCGGCCTCGGACCCGGCCGCCTCGGCCTGGGTGTCGGCCAACGCGGGCGCTGGCAAGACGCATGTCCTGAAAATGCGCGTGCTGCGGCTGCTGCTCGCCGGCACCGCGCCGCAGCGCATCATGTGCCTCACCTACACGAAGGCTGCAGCAGCGGAGATGTCGCAGCGCATCTTCAGCGACCTGTCGACGTGGGCGACGATGCCGGCCGACGAACTCGCGACAACGCTCGCCAAGCTGCTGCAGCGCGCGCCGGACCGGACCGAACTTGAACAGGCGCGCCGTCTGTTCGCGGCGGCCATCGAGACGCCGGGCGGGCTCAAGGTGCAGACCATCCACGCCTTCTGCGAGCGCCTGCTGCAGCGGTTTCCGCTGGAGGCCGGCGTGCCGCCGGGTTTCCAGATCATGGATGACGAACTGGCGCAGACGCTGCGCTATGAGGCGACCGAGGGCATGCTGCTGGCGGCAACGCGCGATCCGGCGTCGCTGCTGGGGAGTGCGCTGGCAACCGCGATCGCCTTTGCCACCAGCGATAGCTTCGATGAGATCCTGGCCGATGCGATCCGCCGGCACGACTGGCTCGGCCAGATGTTCAGCCTCGATCTGCGCGGCGACAACGACGAGCTCGCCGAAGCTGAAGCCCTCTACCGGCGCCTGTTCGATCTCGCGGCCAACGACGATGCGGCCGAGATCGAAGCCGAGCTGGCCAGCCTTGTGCCGGATGCCGAACTGGTCCGCCTGCGCAATATTCTGGACGGCGGCACCGCCAATGATCTGAAGGCTGCCGAACGCACGCGTACGGTGCTCGCAGCCGCATCGCCTGGCCTGCGCATAGAGGCACTGGCGGCACTGCTGTTGAACAACGACGGCGATCCGCGTGCCAACCTGATGACGAAAAAGCTCAGCACCGCGCATCCCGATATCGCTGCCCAGATGGAGCGGGTGACTTCCCGTTTCGTCGACCTTGCAGCGAAGCGCCGCGGCCTCAGCGTCTTGGCAGCGACACTGGCGCTGATCCGCCTCGCCGGCGACGTGCAGCAGCGGTTCACTGAGGCCAAGGCGCGGCGCGCGGCCCTCGACTTCGACGATCTGATCCGCCGCACGGCAGCGTTGCTGGCGGGCGGCGATGCGACCGCCTGGGTGCTGTTCAAGCTCGACGGTGGGCTCGACCACATCCTGGTCGATGAAGCGCAGGACACGAGCCCCATCCAGTGGTCGATCATCGAGGCCTTAGCGGCTGAGTTCTTCGTCGGCACCGGCACCGCCGAGACCAACCGCACGCTGTTTGCCGTCGGCGACGAGAAGCAGTCGATCTACAGCTTCCAGGGCGCGGCACCAAAGATGTTCGCCGCGACCGGAGCGCGCTTTGCCGAATTGTGCAAGGTAGCCGGCATCGACTGGCGGGAAGTGCCGCTGCAGCTGTCGTTTCGCTCCGTCGCGCCTCTCCTCGACGCGGTGGATCGCATTTTTGCCGACCCCGTGCGTGCGCGTGGCCTCACCAGTGCCGAGACCAGCGTGCGCCACATCGCGCTGCGCCAGGGCCAGGCCGGCTTGATCGAAGTGTGGCCGGTAGAGGCGCCGGCGGAAGAGGAAATCGCCGACCCCTGGTCACCGCTCGGCGACCGGGTGGCGATTGCGCCCGCCGTCCGCGTCGCGCAACGGATCGCTGCCATCATCGAGCACTGGCTCGCCACCGGCGAACGACTGGCATCGCAGGACCGGCCGATCCACGCCGGCGATATCCTGATCCTGGTGCGCAACCGGCGCCCGTTCGCGCCCGCCATGGTGGCCGCATTGAAGGCGCGCGGCATCCCGGTTGCCGGTGCCGACCGCATGCGACTGACCGAGCAGATCGCGGTGCAGGACCTGATGGCGCTCGGCGATTTCCTCACCCTGCCCGAGGACGATCTGGCGCTTGCAACCATCCTGAAGTCGCCGCTGTTCGACCTCGACGACGACGATCTGATCGCCATCGCCCCGGCGCGCAAGGGCACGTTGTGGAAAGCCGTGATCGAGCGGGCGAAGACCGAACCGCGGTTCCAGCCGGCGGCGGCTCTGCTCAAGCGCTGGCGGTCGGATGCGGACTACCTGCCGCCGTTCGAATTCTTCGCCAAGGTCCTCGACAGCGACGGCGTGCGGGCGAAGCTGCTGCGCCGTCTCGGCCCCGATGCGGCCGACCCGATCGACGAGTTCCTCAACCGTGCGATCGGTTACGACGAGCGCCAGCCTCCCTCGATGCTGGGATTTCTCACCTGGCTGCGCACCGGCACGCACGAGATCAAGCGCGACATGGAGCAGACCCGCGCCCAGGTTCGCGTCATGACGGTGCACGGTGCGAAAGGCCTCGAAGCGCCGATCGTGTTCCTGCCCGACACGACGTCGGCTGCCTCGCGCCAGGGCCGCGCGTCACTGGTAAAGCTGCCGGCGGATGAACTGCCATCTGAGATCGACGCGCCCCTCGTCTGGCCGATCAAGGGGGCGAGTCGGCTCGCGCCGGTTGCCGAGGGCCAGGAGGCAGCGAAGCGCGCCGAAGCCGAAGAGCACAAGCGGCTGCTGTATGTGGCGCTGACCCGCCCGCGCGACCGCCTCTATGTCGCGGGCTTCCAGGGTAAGCGCAAGCCGCCGGCCGACTGCTGGTATGAGCTCATCACGCAGGGGCTCGGCGACGTGCTGGCGCCAGCGGTGGCGGCCGACGGCCAGCCGGTTCGTCGCTATGCGGCGAGCCAGACGGCCGCCAATGAACCGCCGCGCGATGCGGCAATGGCGGCGATCACACCCCAGCCGCTCCCCGCATGGGCAACGCGGCCGGCACTGCGCGAAGCGAGCCTGGTGATGCCGCTGGCGCCGTCGCGCATCGCCGGCCTCGACACCGACGATGAAGGCGAACCGGTAGTGACCGCCGAACAGGTCCGGCCCGCAGCAGGCGCTGCCGATGTCGTCGCGGCATCGCCCCTGGTGCTGGCCGGCGGGGATCGGTTTCTGCGCGGCACGCTCACGCACGCGCTGCTGGAGCATCTGCCGTCCCTGCCGCCAACCACCTGGGAGCAGGCCGCCGCGCAATTCCTGAAGGCACGCGCCCGCAACCTGAGTGCCCACACCCAAGCCAGTATAGCTGCGGAAACGGTGCGCGTGTTGCGGGATCCAGCGTTCGCCGCGGTGTTCGGCCCCGACAGTCAGCCCGAAGTGCCGATCGTCGGCGAGATCGAAAACCCAGCCATACGGGGGCCGGTCTTGCGCATTTTCGGCCAGATCGACCGGCTGGTGCGCACGGCCACCGAAATTCTCATCATCGACTACAAGACGAACCGTCCGCCGCCGACCGAAGTTGCCGATATTCCGCTCGCCTATCTCTATCAGATGGCATCCTATCGTCTTATCCTGGCAAAGATTTTTCCAAAACTACCGGTGCGCGCGGCGATCCTGTGGACGGACGGCGCGCGCCTGATGGCGATCCCCGACGAGACACTCGATCGCCACGAAGCCATGCTCTGGCAGCTGGGCAGTTCGCGCCTTGACGCCTGAGGGGGGCATCCCTACCTTCCAGCCATCGCCAGAGGCAGCTGCTCACCGTGGCCGCCCGTAATGCTCGACAAGGAGAGCCCGATGCCCGCCAGTGCCGTCACCGACAAGACGTTCGATGCCGAAGTGTTGAAATCGTCCGAGCCGGTGCTCGTGGATTTCCATGCCGAGTGGTGCGGCCCCTGCAAGGCCATGGCGCCCGCCCTGGAGCAGGTCGCCACCGAAATGAAGGGCAAGGTCAAGGTCGTCAAGGTCGACGTGGACCAGAACCCCGAGATCACGATGAAGTATCACATCCAGGCGATGCCGACGCTGATGATCTTCAAGGACGGCAAGGTTGCCGCCCAGAACGTCGGCGCGCTGGTGCAGAAAAAGAAGCTCGAAGATTGGGTCAAGGCGTCGATCTGACGGTCCAGTATTTGGATTTGCAACATCAGAGGCCTCGGCGCTGCCGCCGGGGCCTCGGGTGTTCATGGGGCGTGGCATCATGAGAGTTCTGTGTCTGGGGGCAGGCGCGGTCGGTGGCTATTTCGCCGGACGGCTGGTGGAAGCCAAGGCCGCCGACGTGACTTTCCTGGTGCGCGAAGGGCGCCGCCAGCAACTCGCCGCCGACGGATTGCGTGTCGATAGCCCGCATGGCAACTTCTCGGTGCCGGTGCAGGCCGTGACGGCTGCCGAACGGGCCGGTCCGGTCGACTACATCCTGCTCACCTGCAAGGCCTACGACCTCGACAGCGCCATCGCCGCGATCCGTCCCGCGGCTGGGCCAGGCACGGCGGTCGTTCCGGTGCTGAACGGCCTGTCGCACATGGCGATCCTCAACGCGGCATTCGGCCGTGAGCGCGTCATGGGTGGGCTGGCCAAGATCGGCGTCACCTTGCAGGCCGACGGGCTGATCAAACACCTGAACGAGTGGCGCTATCTCACATTTGGCGAACAGGACGGCAGTATCTCGGCGCGCGCGTTGGCCCTGAAAGCCGCGTTCGACAAAACATCAGTCGTCGCGGACGCCGTGCCCGACATCATGCACCAGATGTGGGAGAAACTGGTGCATCTGGCGTCCCTCGCCGCGATGACAACCTTGATGCGCGCCAGCGTCGGCGAGATTGCCCGCGTGCCGGGTGGTACCGAACTCATGCAGGAAGTCTTGAAGCGGAATGCGGCCATTGCGGCTGCCGCCGGCTTTCCCCCGTCACAAGGTTTTCTCGACAGCTTCAACGCGTTGTTCGCCGACCAAAGCGCGACCTACACGGCTTCCATGCTGCGCGACATCGAGCGCAAGGGTCCGGTGGAGGCCGATCACATCGCTGGCTTCATGCTGGCGCGCGCGGAGGAGTTCGGCATCGATCCGACCTTGCATCGCATCGCCTACATCGGCCTCAAGGCCTACGAGCAGCGACGCGCGGCGGGTCGGTTGTAAGCCTAAAGCTGTTTGCCATCGGCGGCGCCGGCGCCGGACGAGCTGTCGCTGGCGCCGGCCGGCGTCGGCCGCAGGGTGCCGGCACCACGCGTGAACGTCTCGAACACGCGCGTGATAGACCCGCAGATGCCGTCGAAGGTCTGCAAGCTCTGCTCGCCGCGGCGCAGTCGCCGGTCAAGGGCTGCCATGGTGCGGGCAAGGCCCGCATCGTCGTCGTCGAGCCAGGTGCGGAAAACGGACGCATAGACCGAGGCGAGGCCGAACACGCGGACGGTGCCGCCGACGCCGTTCAACGGGATGCCGGCGGCATTCAGCATCCAGGCCTGCGAGGCGAACATCCGGCGCGCCACGTCGGTGTCGATGCCCGGCGATGCAAGGATCGATTTGAGGCCGCTTTTGTACGGCTGCATGGCGTCGAAGCGGCTCATGACGACTTCAAAGATTGCGTCGCGCGGCAACGTGCCCGGCTGTGGCCGGACGGCCTTGGCCAGCACCACATCATCGATGGCGCGGGTGAATGCTGACAGAATGGCGGCTTTCGAGGGAAACTCGCGGCGCAGATCGGCAAGCCCGATGTTGGCGGCTTCCGCGATGTCGAGCATCGAGACATCCGCCCAGGGGCGCTCGCCCGCAAGCCGCAGCGCCGCCGCAATGACGCGGCCTTTGGGCGTGGTGGGGTCGATCATGGCAGCCTCCGGACACAACGGGCGATAGATGTTTATAGCCGGCCACGGTTCGTTCGGATCAGGAACTGAGTTCGCGGCTTCGTTTCGTCGCAGCTGTCACCGCCGCGTCCATCAGCGGCTGCAGTCCGCCATCGGCCATAAGGACTGCGAGTGCGGCAGCCGTCGTGCCGTTGGGCGAGGTGACGTTCCGGCGCAAAACCGCCGGGTCTTCGCCACTGCGAAAGAGCAATTCGCCGGCACCCGAAACCGTGGCGTCCGCCAGCCGCCGTGCGAGGCCCGCGTCGAGGCCGGCGGCGATGCCGGCCTTGGCCAATGTCTCGGCCAGCAGGAACACGTAAGCCGGGCCGGAGCCGGAAACAGCGGTGACCTGATCGATCAGTGCCTCATCCTCGACCCAGCCCACGTCGCCGACCGCCGACAGCAGGGCTTGCGCCAGCTCCCGTTGCCGCGGGGTAACGTGCGGGTTGGCGCAGCATACGGTAATGCCGCGCCCGACGGCCGCCGGCGTGTTCGGCATGGAGCGGATGATGGCCGCATTCGGCGGCAGATGCCGGGCGAAACCTGCCAGCGTGCGTCCGGCGGCGATGGAGACAGTCACGGTGGATGGACCGGCGCGGTGCGCGACCGGCGGGAACACGTCGTCCATCACCTGTGGCTTGACCGCGACCAGCAGCACGGCGGGCTCGGGCATGGACTCGGGAAGCGCCGCATGGACCTTGATGCCGTGCCGCGCGAGTAGGCCTGCGACTTCAGGCGGCGGCCCAGGGTCCTGCACATAGACGAGCTTGGGATCGAGCCCCCGTTCCAGCCAGCCAGTGATCATGGCGCCGCCCATTTTGCCGGCGCCGATCAGGGCCAGGGGAGCGTGGAGAGGAATGGTCATGGCGGGGAACTCCTGCTGCCGATCCCCCCTCATACCATGCCGGCGCCGATCGATCACGGTCGCATGCGCCTGCCCCGCGCGATCACGCCTGCCCTTCGGTCTGGAACATGGTCGAGACCAGCGCCTCGCGGCTGCCCTTGCCGGCCCACACGACGAACTGGAACGCCTGATAATAGCGCTCGCAAGCCTCCAATGCGGCCTTCAACAGCGCTTCACACTGGCGGGCGGTCGCGACCGTGCCGTTGAGCATCAGGCCATGGCGGAACATGATCAGGCCATCCTGCGTCCAAACGTCGAAGTGGCCGAGCCACAACTGCTCGTTGATCTGGGCGACGAGGCGATAGATCTCGGGCAGACGGCTGTCCGGCACCTTGAAGTCGAAGGCGCAGGCAAGGTGCATGGCTTCGAGATCGTCACGCCAGTTGATCGACACGTTGTAGTCGGTCCAGCTGCCGGCAACGACCAAAGTCAACTCGTCGTCGCTGGCCCGCTCGCAGGGCCAGTCATGGGTCGCCGCCACGTGTTCGAGAACGTCGATCGGGTTGCTGGTGCTCAGGCGCGAATATCTCTGCTCAGCCGATGCCATTCATCATCCCCGATTGTCTATCGCGTGCGGCCATTCGAAAGGACCGCCGGCAATTTCAGTCAAAGCAAATCAGTTGCACGACGAAAGCAGCACCTGTGAGGCTGGTGCAAGCACAGCCCAGGATTGTCCACCGGCAATGTGGCAAGCGCGAGTACGATATCGTGAAACGCCCGTATCCGCGGGCGATCTGGGGATAACTCCCAGCATAAACTGTGGACGAGATGTGCAACCCCTGGACGAAATGGCAAATCACACGGGCGATGCGTCGTGTTGAGCCCGCGCCGACCTTCAGCTACAAGCCGCGCTAGCTCACTCAACCCCTGTCACACGCACGAGGCGCCCCTATGGCCGCAGCCCATCAGTACGTCTACCACATGCACAAGCTGTCGAAGGCCTATCCGGGCGGCAAGCAGGTGCTGAAGGACATCTCGCTGTCGTTCCTGCCGGGCGCCAAGATCGGGGTGGTCGGCCTGAACGGCGCCGGCAAGTCGACGCTCCTCAAGATCATGGCCGGCACAGTCGACGACTTCCTCGGCGAAGCCAAGGCCGCCGACGGCATTCGCGTCGGCTATCTGCCGCAGGAGCCGGAACTGGACCAGACCAAGGACGTGCTCGGCAATGCCATGGAGGGCGTCGCCGAGAAGAAGGCCATGCTCGACCGCTACAACGAGATCGCGGCCAACTACTCGGACGAGATCGCCGACGAGATGGCGAAGCTGCAGGACGAGATCGACGCCAACAACCTGTGGGATCTCGATGCCCAGGTCGAACAGGCGCTCGATGCGCTGCGCTGCCCACCGGGCGACAGCGGTGTCGCCAAGCTGTCGGGCGGCGAAAAGCGCCGCGTCGCGTTGACCCGCCTGCTGCTGTCGAAGCCCGACATTTTGCTGCTGGACGAGCCGACCAACCACCTCGATGCCGAGAGCGTTGCCTGGCTGGAGCGGTTCCTGAAAGAGTACACCGGTTGCGTGATCCTGGTGACGCACGACCGCTACTTCCTCGACAACATCACCGAGTGGACGCTGGAACTCGATCGCGGTCAGGGCGTGCCCTACAAGGGCAACTACTCGAGCTGGCTCGAGCAGAAGTCGAAACGCCTGGAGGTTGAGAAGGGCCAGGAAGAGGGCAAATCGCGTGCCCTCAAGCGCGAGCTGGAATGGATACGCTCATCGCCGAAAGCCCGGCAGGCCAAGTCCAAGGCCCGCATCCAGGCCTACGAGAAGTTGGCCGAGGAAGCCAATCGCGACACCGTCGGAACCACCTCGTTCCAGATTGCGCCCGGCCCGCGCCTCGGCGGCGTGGTGGTCGAGGCCGAGGGGCTGTCGAAGGCCTTCGGCGACCGCCTGCTGGTCGACAATCTTTCCTTCAAGCTGCCGCCGGGCGGCATCGTCGGCGTCATCGGCCCGAACGGCGCCGGCAAGACCACGCTGTTCAAGATGCTGACCGGTGCGGACAAGCCCGACAAGGGTGACATCCGCATCGGGCCGACGGTGAAGATCGGCTATGTCGACCAGAGTCGCGATCACCTGAACGACAAGAAGACCGTTTGGGAGGAAATCTCCGGCGGCAACGACATCATCAAGCTGTCCGACAAGAAGGAAGTGCCGTCTCGCGCCTATTGCGGCTGGTTCAACTTCAAGGGCGCCGACCAGCAGAAGAAGGTCGGGCTGCTGTCGGGCGGCGAGCGCAACCGCGTGCATCTGGCGAAGATGCTGAAGGAGGGTGGCAATCTGCTCCTCCTCGACGAGCCGACCAACGACCTCGACACCGAGACGTTGTCGGCCTTGGAGTCGGCGCTGGAAGACTTCCCCGGCTGCGCCGTGGTCATCAGCCACGATCGCTTCTTCCTCGACCGGCTCGCAACCCACATCCTGGCCTTCGAAGGCGACAGCCACGTCGAATGGTTCGAGGGCAACTTCGCCGACTACGAGGAAGACAAGAAGCGCCGGTTGGGCGACGCCTCGGTCGAGCCGCACCGCATCAAGTTCAAGCGGTTTGAACGGTAGAGGAGGCGCGGGCTGCGCTCCATCGCTTCGCCGATCTCTCCCGCTGGTCGTGGGTTCGTAGGAGCGCGTCCAACTGGTGTCCCAAGCGCACTCGTTCTGCGACGATCGCGCTCTCAACCTACTCCGCATACCTGCCGCGGCGCGGAATTTCCTTGGCAAGGCTAAGGTCGATTCGCTAGGCCGTGTGACAGAGATATGATCTCGCAACCGCCCTACAACTCAACCGTTCCAGTCGAGGAAGCACCCCATGCGCGTCTATTACGATCGTGATGCCGATATCAACCTGATCAAGGGCAAGAAAGTCGTCGTCATCGGCTATGGCAGTCAGGGCCATGCGCATGCGCAGAACATGCGCGACAGCGGCGTCAAGGACGTGGCGATTGCGCTCCGCAAGAATTCGGCCGGCTGGAAGAAGGCAGAAACCGCCGGCTTCAAGGTGATGGAGGTTGCCGCCGCCGCCAAGTGGGCCGACATCATGATGATGTGCACGCCCGACGAGCTGCAGGCCGACATCTACAAGGACCACCTCGCCGAGAACATGAAGAAGGGCGCGGCCCTTATGTTCGCGCACGGCCTCAACATCCACTTCAACCTGATCGAGCCCCGTGCCGATCTCGATATCGGCATGGTCGCGCCGAAAGGCCCTGGCCACACGGTGCGCTCGGAGTATGCGCGCGGCGGCGGCGTGCCCTGCCTGATCGCGATCCACCAGGACAAGAGCGGCAATGCGCACGACCTGTTCCTGTCGTATGCAGCTGCCATCGGCGGCGGTCGCGCTGGCGTCATCGAGACCTCGTTCAAGGAAGAGTGCGAGACCGATCTGTTCGGCGAGCAGGTCGTCCTGTGCGGCGGCCTCGTCGAGCTGATCCGCGCCGGCTACGAGACACTGGTGGAAGCCGGTTATGCGCCCGAGATGGCCTACTTCGAGTGCCTGCACGAGGTGAAGCTGATCGTCGACCTCATTTACGAAGGCGGCATCGCCACCATGAACTACTCGATCTCCAACACCGCCGAGTTCGGCGAGTATGTGACCGGCCCGCGCATCATCACGGACGAAACCCGCGCCGAGATGAAGCGCGTGCTGAAGGACATCCAGTCGGGCGCCTTCACCACCGAGTGGATCCGCGAATGTAAGGCTGGCCAGCCAAAGTTCAAGGCGACCCGCCGCTTGAACGACGCGCACGGCATCGAGGAAGTGGGCGCGAAACTGCGCGCCATGATGCCCTGGATCAAGGAAAAGGCGCTGGTCGATAAGGCGAAGAATTGAGCGGAAACTGGCGGCGCGTGCACTCGAATTGCGCGCGCCGCCTTCGAGTTCAAAACGAATGGGTGATCCATGCAGAATGGACATTTGGATTTGGCGCCCGATACCGAACAGTGGCTTCGGGAACGGGTCGCCGATGGCACACACACCACTGTCGGGAGCGCGATAGACGAACTCGTCGCCGAGCGTCGGTTAGCAGAATTGGCTATCGATCGCGATGATCATCTGTGGGCAAAGCCTGCGATCGATGCAGCGCTGGCTTCGCTGGCGCGGGGAGAAGGAGCGCCGCTCGCCACAGTTGCTGCGAGGCTGAAAGCACGTCTGGCCGCACGCAGCGCACCGTGACCCGCGTCGTTGTCTCTCCCGAGGCTGAAGCAGATCTGCAGCAACTGACCGACCGGATCGCCGATGCAGCTGGATTCGTCGTTGCCACCAATTTCATCGATCGGATCGTGTCGACAGTCGACGTTCTGTCGGCCATTCCGAAGGCGCCGGCCGACCTGTGCCGAAATTGGGTGCCGGCCTGCGATGTCACCCATTCGGCAATTACAATCTGTATCTGGCCTATGACGAAAGCCATGACGTGCTTCAGCTTGTGCGTGTCCTGCATGGCCACCGCAACATCGATGCGACGTACTTCAAGCCATCAGTTTTGTGAAATGGTACCACGATGACCGTTATCATCCGCCCCATCCAAGCCCGCGACATTGCGGGCTTTCACGCCACCCTCGACATCGTCGCGCGTGAGCGGCGGTATTTGGCGTAGCTTGAAGCGCGGCCGCTCGACAGCATTAGCCCGTTCGTTGGCACCGCCGACCGCTTCGGACTTCTGCGCCGCTCACTTCCTGACCATCGGCATCACCTGCCCTGAAGTTGCGGCTGTGCCGCTGCCGGCATCGCCCTCCGTCCCGGCGGAATTCGCCCACGCGACGCCCTTGTAGTTGAAGCCTTCCGCGAGCGTCGGCTTCACCACCTCGAAGAACGGCGACACGTCGAAGTCGCGCGGCGTGTAGAGCGAGTAGTGGCGGATATGGAAAATCTCGTCCGCGGTGTAGCCATTGGCCAGCGCCGTGCCGTCCATCACCTTCTCGACGCGCGGCAGGATGGGATAGCGAATGCTTTCGAACGCCTGGGCGATCAGGCCGGAGCAGATCGCCCGTGTCGGCTCGCCGGAGCCGAAGGCCAGCATCTTGCGCCGCCAGCGCTGCGGCACCGGCGGCTGGGGGATGAGATAGCGGGCCAGATCGACGATGTTGCGCACGTCATAGGTTATGCCGAGCTTGTCGTGCATGAACTGCACGAGGGCACGCCGGTCGCCCTCCGTCAGGTTGACCGGCCGGCACACGCGGGTCGGATAATACCGGTACTTCGACAGCGGCCGTGACACGCAGCCTTCGCCGAGGTTGACCTCGATGATCGTGTGCGGCTCGCCATTGGGCTCGGTTTTGCCCGCCAGCGGACCCACATAGAGGGCCGCGTGAGACCATGTCGACTGGGTCAGATAGCGGATCGCGGCCGAGACCTTGTCGCAACCATCGACCAGCAGCACGTCGCCGGGGCGCAGGCACCGGCCAAGCCGCTCCGGGTCGCTATGGACCAGCGACTTCGCCGGATCGGGTGCGCACATGATGCGCGAACTCACTCGCTTGGCCAGCCAATCCAGGACTTTGTCGCTGTAGCGCATAAGATTTGACCTCTGAATGCTCCCCCAGTGCGCCACTAACAATCGGAAGTAGCAAGGCAAAATGCCGTGAATGCCGCGTGACGGTGGCAGCCAGAAGTCCCTCCATCCCACCATGCGGATGACTTCATCGTCAAGCTAGCAGCACGACGGCGGGCCATGCGGGCAGTAAGCGGCCTTGAACGCCGGTGACAGTGCCCGGCCAAGCATTTAGCAGAAAACTGTAGATACATCTATATCCATCCTATGCGTCCGTATTTTGGAGTGAGTTTCAAAAATCACCCTCTTTGCGAGGGGAGCGGGGTGGCCGTGGTCCACGGCGGTAGTCCGCGAGTTGTGACAAAGTGGCCAGAGCCACCCCGCAGAGACGGATTTTTAGTTCGCACCGCGTCCAGGGCCTGACCTTCCGGTTTTACCACCCCTACCTCAGGGCACGCGATATCCTCCGCCGTCCCCGAAGCGTCGGGATTTTTTGGACGGACCGTCTATCCCGATCCCACACTCAGAACGCCTTCGAAGCACGCCCCTCATGGACCAGAACGAGGGGTAATGTAACACAGGCGCGGAAAGCGTGGATAAGTTGGGGTGGGTGCCGGGCGCATTTTTCGCTAGTAGGGGGTAAGCGGACGTGATTTTGTGAGGCGCCGAGCGGACGGAAGTGACCCCAACCGGACTCAGTGCGGGTGCGCAACACTCATGTTGCGAGTTTGCAGAGCACAGCGACAAGCGACGTGTGCGCCGCAACAATCTCACTTTTGACAGGTCTCGGCGGTGATGGCAGCTTGCCCACCGAGACCGCTTTGGTTCTAATTTTCGAGATGGGCCAGGAAGAAACATTCCGACGGCCCAATACATCTACCGTAAGCGGACTTCCCAAGGCCGGCACGCCATGCAAATCTCAACCTGCGCGCTAATTTGAGAGGCGAGTTATGCGGAACAGCATTATCCTAACACTGCTTGCCTGCCTGCCGCTCGCGGCGATGCCCGCAGCAGCACAGGAAGAGATCAAGCCTGTCGGCAACAAGCGGATCGTCGGCGGCGAAAAGACAGATATCCGCAATCATCCGTGGCAAGTGGCGTTCGACATTCGAATCGACGGCAAGTCATACCTCTGTGGCGGCTCAATCATCGCCGATCGTTGGGTACTTACAGCTGCACACTGCTTTAAGCCGAGTACGAAGCCAGGCGAGATCAGAGCTAAGGCAGGCGCAACAAACTATGTGGGCGCTGGAAGATGGGTGGAAGCCGAGCGCGTTGTTCTTCACGAGGCATACAATCCTCGAACATTCGAGAACGACTTAGCACTCGTCCGCCTCAAGGCAACGCCGGCAGGCCAAAGCATACCTTTGGCGAAGGCAATGCTGCAAATCCCCCCACAAACGCCTCTTGAGGTGACAGGATGGGGAGCCACAGCGGAAGACGGAAACACCTCGCCTCACTTGCTAAAGGCTACGATACCATCAGCCGACCAAGTCATGTGCAATGCGGCTAACGCCTATGCTGGCAAGATCAAATCTGGGATGATGTGCGCCGGTTTCCGAGACGGCGGCACTGACAGCTGTCAGGGAGATAGCGGTGGACCCTTGGTTTGGAAAACCAGCGATGGTCCGGTATTGGTCGGAGTCGTGTCATGGGGTGAGGGTTGCGCACGGAAACTAAAGTATGGCGTTTACAGCTCCGTGTCGTTCTTCAGATCATGGATCGAAGGTAAGCTTTTGAGCAGTCGCTAGGACTTATCATTGTTCAGGAGATCCAGAATGTGCGTATTCGCGCAGCTACTGCGCTTGATAGTTATCTCATTGCTTTGGCAGTTGTGGTGGATTATCCCATCGTCTGCGGAATCTCGACGCGCTGAGGTCATCGCTCAGGTTTCTCACGGCGGTCGCATTAATTGCATTCGACTAAGTGCTGATAACAGAATTGCCGCTTCCGGTGATGAAGCGGGCACTTTAAAGCTCTGGTCTGTGGCGAATCATAAATTAATTGGTACGCTTCCAGCGCCAGTATACGTTCAAGGTGTGTTTGGGATTTCGGTATCTAGCAATGCGAAATATGTTTACGCATCGTACTTTACGATCTCAGACGCTTCGCTGGTAATTACCGGCCAAGGCGTCTGGGATGTAGATCTCCGTCGCTTCAAGAAATTCCCAGAAAGCAAAACGTGGATTGGCTATCCTGTGGGAGTAGCAGTTGGCGACGATGGGGCCGTTGCAGTTGTTACGACGCCAGATGAGGAAAAGAATACGTCCTATCGCTTGTTTGAGTACGGCGCCGAGGCTAGTAGCGACTTAAAGCAAGTCAAGAACTCACGACTAATCGATGCGGCAGCGTTTAGGTCTCTGTCAAGGATTCGAAGCGCCGTGACCGGAGCGAACGTAGCAACTCCGGGCGGTCTTAATAACTTTAATTGGCACGCTGCATGGCAGCACGGTACCCGCAATATTGGACAAGGCAGTGGTGCATGTTCATTGTTGATCGAAGACGACGCATCCAACAGTCATCTTAAAGTAGAGAATGATGGCAAGACAGTTGTCTCTGTTAATGGCAACACTCTTCGATTTTCTGGCTCCGCCATCGCAACGCCCGACGCAACCAAGCCTGGTTGGGTTAGGTTGCGAGTTGAGGGCGAACAGCTTATCAGTAGTCATCCTGACAATACTGAACGCCGATGGATGTTTAAGCCAACTGTAGAGCAAGTGAGTCTACGAAGAATCCCGCCAATAAGATCCCAGGATGCGGCGGACTGCCTCGATTCGCGCTATCTCGATACACGCTATGTTTCGGTGGAACCTGCCAAGGCTGTTTCGGCGTCAAAACGCCCTGTGGCCTGCTCGCTGCAAATACTTATGCCCGTGGTTTCTCCATTCTTTCGTCGTCAAGGTACGATCAAGGAAGCTCTGGCGCTTTTGAATGGTGCAATTCGATCACGTGGCTCATTGGCCCGCGCAATAACGCATGAGAATCGAGATAACGCTTTCGTTGTGGTCGGACAAGATATTTCTGCCCAGATGTCTCTCGCCACTCTCAGCGATGAGGTGTTGCTTGTTGGATTTTCGACAGGTCTGATTGAAGCGAGGAGTACGAGAACGCTATCCGTTCTATGGTCAATGCGCGCTCACTCGGCGGGAATCACCGCCATGATTAGGTCTCCGAAAGACAATCACTTCATCACGGCGGCAATGGATGGTTCAATTGGTGTTTGGTCCCTGGGTGCGGGCGGGGCAGGTCCTGCACCCATAGCAAAGCTGTTTGCAATTTCTGATGGTGGTTGGTTTGCAAGCACAGACGCTGGTTTCTTTATTGGATCGGAGCGGGCTGCAGAATTGGTCAACGTCGTAATGGGAGTCGATGCTCTCTCGGCAAGCCAAGTATTTGAGACGCTAGCCCGAAGCGATCTTGTTGGCGAGGCGATCCGTGGCGACCCGGAGGGTCGTCACAAGGATGCTGCATCGAAGCTGAACCTGACAAAGATCTTGGAGTCGGGCCCTCCGCCACGTGTTGAACATATAGCAGATCGAACCGAGCGTGCCGGCGATACCGTGAAGGCGAGCGTTCGCATTGTTCCGAACGGTGGCGGCATCGGCAAGCGGATTGTCTGGCGCGTGAACGGCATCAGCCAGGGCGAGGTGACGCCGGCTGCGCTGGCATCACTCAACTCCAGCCTGGACACTGCGGTCGTCACAGAGACACTGAAGCTCGTCCCCGGCCAAGTGAACAAGATCGAGATGGTGGCCTACAACGGAGCCGGCCTCGTCGCGTCGATGCCGTTGCGCATCAGCATTGACAAGTTCGGCGTCACCACAGCAGCGCGGCCTCGATTGTTCGTCCTGGCGCTCGGCGTCGATCAGTACAAGAAAAAAGAGTACCAGCTCAGCTACGCCGCCCATGACGCGCGGAGCATCACGAAGGCGCTTGGTGTCGTCGGTGGCAGTCTCTTCAGCGAAGTAAAGACGCGGGTTCTCACAGACGCTGAGGTCAACGACACCAAGATCTCCGCAGCCATCGACACGTTTGCTGCCGACGCAAAGCCTGAGGATGTGTTCGTGCTGTTCCTGGCAGGCCACGGCAAGTCGATCGCGGGGCGCTACTATTACTACCCCCATTCTCTGGATTTCGATGCCGGCCACACCGTCGAGACGCATGGGATCGGACAGGACAAGTGGGAGGCGTGGCTCAGACGGATCTCTGTGCAGAAGAGCCTCTTGATCATCGACACTTGCGAAGGCGATGCATTCCGTGGTTCTCGCACGACTGATACCGCGCGACAGACAGCGATGGCGCAACTCCAGAACGCCACCGGTCGCAACGTCCTCGCTGCGTCACGAGAAGCAGCCTTTGAAGGGTATCGCGGTCATGGCGTAATGACATACGCCATCCTTGAAGCGTTCCAGCCAACAGAGGGTGGTCAGGAAAAGGAGGTTCGCGTGACCGCATTGGCCGAGCATGTCGGCAAGCGCGTGCCTGACATTAGTCAGAAGAACTTTGGGATCTTTCAGCACCCAACGCGCAAACTAGAGGGCAACGACTTTGCCATCGGGATTCGCGCACCCGTGCTCGCAGCGGCAGCGGGATCTGGTCCAACAATCCCCAGTGAGCCGACGCACGTCCTTATTCGAGTGGAGACACTGCGCTCGAAGCCCGACGCGAACGTCCCCGGAGATCGTCAACTGACGCCGGGCACTCAAGTTCGCGCCGTCGAGTTCTACGGCGACTGGGTCGCAATCGCACGCGACGGCCAAAAGATTGGATATGTGCCAGTGAGTGCAATTCTAAGGTTGCAGTAGACATGTCCGCTTCGAGTGAGGCGCTCGATGTCTCTTGTTGGTCAACAAGAGCCACGAACCGTGATCAGTCGTCTTCTGCAGCACCTCCGTTACCGACCGGTGCCGGTGCTGCGCCCGGTCGACGACGCGATAGGTCCGATACCGTCCGTCATGCTGCACTGCGGTGAAAAAACGAGGTGGGCCAGGGCACGAAGTCGCTACGCGACAGCCCGCTGAGGCGGGGGCAGGAGCCGCGAGGGTGGCGCCCGGAATGGACAGTAACCAGTTGAGAGAACAGGCGTAACGGGGCGGGGAGCCCCAGCTTGAGGATCGA
>JAKFWF010000037.1 GCA_021730785.1 Hyphomicrobiaceae bacterium | reverse complement strand
ACCCCCCAGCCCCAGCCCCAGCCACCCAGCATTCGCATCATCGGGCAGTACATCAAGGATCTCTCGTTCGAGAACCCCAATGTCGGCAAAGTTTTGGACGGGCCGGTTGAGGACCCGCAACTGCAGGTCGAAGTCAATGTCAATGCCAAGCAGGTTGGCCCTGACGTGTACGAAAGCGCGATCAGCTTCATCGCCAATGCAACCAGCAAGGCCGGCGCCCTCTACACGCTCGACCTCGACTACGGCGGCCTGTTCAAGATCGAGAAGCTGCCCCCCCAGTCCATGGAGCCGTTTCTGCTGATCAATGCGCCGGCACTGCTGTTCCCGTTCGTGCGCCGCCTGGTGGCCGATCTCACGCGCGAAGGCGGATTCCCGCCGCTGATGATGGATCCGATCGACTTTGCCGCGCTTTATGTGCAGCGCCAGCAGACGGTTAAGGACGGCGCCAGCAACGGGGTGGCCAAACCGTCCTGACGCGACCGGCAGCCTATTGATACCGCTTCCAGATGGCGTTTTCGCCAAGCGTTGTCACGAATGCTTGATGTTCTACCGACTCCGCCGGACCGATCCGCGGGCTGAGTGGGGTCGGCCGCTGCTTCGCCTTGCGCTTGGCCGGCGACCGTGACTTGGCCGCGTCACCGCCGGTGCCCGTTCCCCCGTTGCCGGTGAGTCCGAGGGTCGCCTGGCGCTCGCCCAGCAGTTCGACATAGACCTGGGCCAACAGCAGCGAGTCGACGATGGCGCCGTGCTTGGTACGCTTGGTAGCGTCGATGCCGTAGCGCTTGCACAGCGCATCGAGCGTGTTGGGGCCTGCCGGATGCTTGCGCCGCGCCAACGCCAGTGTGTCGAGGACACGGTCCATGCCGATCGTCGCGGCGCCTATTCTCTCAAGCTCCATGTTGATGAAGCCGATGTCGAAGTTGGCGTTGTGGATGACGAGCGTATCGGCGCCGATGAAGTCGAGAAAGCCTTCGACGATGGCTGGAAACAACGGCTTGTCCTTGAGGAATGCCGTCGACAGCCCGTGAATGCGTTCGGCATCGGGGTGGACGGGGCGATCCTCCGGGCAGAGAAACGCGTGGAACTCGACGCCCGTTGGCACACGATTGACCAGCTCGATGCAGCCGATCTCGATCAGCCTATCCCCCTTGCGGGCGTCGAGGCCTGTCGTCTCGGTATCAAGGACAATTTCGCGCATGGTGGTTCACTCCCAGAATGCGGCAAACGCCTGCCCGGTCCGCCCGCGCAAGGATACGATGATCGCGTCGATCTGGGCGTGGGTTGTGGCAAGTTCACCCGACGTGTCCACAACGAAATCGGCGCGCGCCCGCTTGTCGGCGTCGCTCATCTGCCGCGCGAGGATGGCATCGAGCTTTGCCGCTGTCATGCTGGGCCGGGCAAGCACGCGTTGACGCTGTATGTCGGCCGGCGCACTCACCACCACCGTCACATCCACCTTCTTATCGCCACCTGTCTCAAACAGCAGGGGAATTTCGAGGACGGCCATGGGGACACCGTCCGCCTTGGCCTGGACGAGTGCACGCCGTTCGGCCGCCTGCACCAGGGGATGGACGATGCGTTCAAGCGTCTTGAAGCCCTCGGGTTTCGCCAGCAATTGGGCCGAAAGCCGCTGGCGATCGACCTGGCCGGCAAGGGTTGCGCCGGGAAACGCTGCTTCGATGGGCGCTGCGGCCTCGCCGCAGTAAAGCGCATGCACGACCGCATCGGCATCGACAACGGGCACCTGGTGCAGCCGGAAACGGGCGGCAGCCGCCGATTTTCCCATCCCGATTGAGCCAGTCAATCCGATCAGCAGCATCGCAGCTCCCTTGCACTCAGGATGTTCCGAGAAACAACAGCATCGCGTTCTGTGCTCGGAGAAAACACTCCTCCTGCGCATCCGGTTTCCCGGAATTTCCTAACTGGCAATCGCGCCCTGGGCGCGCAATGCGGCGAGCAACGGCAGCAGCGGCATACCGAGAATGGTGAAGAAATCCCCGTCGATCTGCTCGAACAACTGCAGCCCCCGTCCCTCGAGCTTGAAGGCACCGACACAGGCGCACAGATCATCACCCTCGGCCGCGACATAGGTATCGAGAAAGGCTGTCGAGAACCGTCGCATGGTCAGGCTCGCGGTTTCAACCGTGCTCCAGATGATATCGCCGTCGCGGGCCAGCGCCACGCCCGCATGCAGATGATGCGTCTTGCCGCGCAGCAACTTCAGGGTTGCCCGCACGGCAGCGAGGTCTGCCGGCTTGGTAAGCAGCAGCGGTCCGAGGTTCAGCACCTGGTCCGAGCCGATCACCAGCGCGCCAGGGTTACGCAAACTGACATCGCGGGCCTTGGCTTCGGCCAGTAACTCGGCGATGTCGGCGGGCTCGACCTCGTTCTCGCCGCCCGTCAGCGCATCCTGGATCGCGCGTTCGTCGATGCGGGCCGGCTCCACGTCGAAGGCGATGCCGGCGCGGGTCAGCATGTCGCGGCGGGCGGCACTGGCCGAGGCCAGGATCAGGCGGATGGCGCGGCGCTCAATCATCGCTCGACTCGTTCGCCGTCACGACACCGGTTTCACGATCATGATAGAGCCGCAGGATCTGCGCCGCCGTCTCCTCGATCGAGCGCCGTGATACATCGATGATGGGCCAGCCGTGCTTGGCGCACAGCCGCCGCGAATAGGCGATCTCCTGGACGATATGGTCGCGGTCGACATACTCGTCGAGATTGCGGTCGGCGAGGTAGCGCACCCGGTTGCGGCGAATTTCCGCGATCCGCTCGGCGCTGGCGACGAGGCCGACCACGAAGGCCGCGTGCGGGGCCGTCAGCGCTTCGGGCAGCGCGATGCCGGGCACCAGCGGCAGATTGGCGGTCTTGTAGCCGCGCTGGGCCAGATAGATGCTGGTCGGCGTCTTCGACGTCCGCGAAATGCCTAGAATGATGATGTCCGCGGTGTTGAGGTCGGCCGGCAGCTGGCCGTCGTCGTGCACCATGGAAAAGTTGAGTGCGTCGATGCGCTGGAAATAGTCCGCGTCGAGCACGTGCTGCCCTGCGACGATTGGCGTCTGCGGCGCGCCGAGGTAGCTCTCGAACACCTTCATGATCGGCTCGAGCACGTGCAGGCACGGCACCTTCAGTTCGCGGCAGCGGCGCTCGAGTTCAGCGGTCAGGTCGCGGTTGACGATGGTATAAAGGACGATGCCCGGTGCCGAGGAGATCTCCTGCAACACGCGGTCGAGCTGTTTCTGGTTGCGGATCAACGGGTGGACATGCTCGATCGGCCGCACTTCGGCGTATTGCACGGCCGCCGCCTTGGCGATGGTGGTCAGGGTCTCGCCGGTTGAATCCGAGATCAGATGCAGGTGGAAGTAGCTCGGGAGGCCGTTGGTCATCTGTGGATAGGTCCGTGGGTTATCAACAGACGGGGGTCATACTGGCCGACAAGGATAGGCAACCTGCACGCTTTTCCACAATGCTGTCCCCAAATACGCAAGAGGGGCGAGCGTACCCTAGTTGATGCCACCGGGTGTGCATACTGAACGTGTGCTCTGACTGTCCCCTGGTGATCCACACCTTACCCATTTGCGGTGCGTAACGCCTATGGCTGACAAGATCATGATCCCTATCAGACAATTCGGCGCTTGTGTCATCTAAGCCCACAGCTACCAGGGCTTGACGAAAGATATCACCATGTCGGTAAGCTGGGGACCAACCGGGATGACGAACCTATTCCCACAATCCCCGTCCCTAAGAGTAAGAATAAAAATCAAAACTTAGAGTCTATCTTGAAAGTGAAAGTGCAGAAAATGATCGAACATGCGGCGCAGCTGGCGGCCAAAGCTCGAGACATGCGGTTCTTGAAACCGTTCGCAGGCGAAACATGCGCGCCGCCACCGGTCTGGCTGATGCGGCAAGCGGGGCGCTATCTGCCGGAGTATCGGGAAACGCGAGCCAAAGCGGGATCGTTCCTGAACCTGTGCTACACGCCGGCGCTGGCGTGCGAAGTGACCTTGCAGCCGATCCGCCGCTTCGGGTTCGATGCGTCGATTTTGTTCTCGGATATCCTCGTGGTGCCCGATGCGCTCGGCCAGTCGGTGCGCTTCGTCGAGGGCGAAGGGCCACGGCTCGATCCCCTGACGGGCGACGCCGATCTCGCCAAGCTGTCGATTGCGGGCGCAAGGTCAAAATTCGAGACGGTTGCCGAAAGCGTGTCGCGCATCCGCGCCGGGCTGCCGAAGGAAACGGCGCTGATCGGTTTTTGCGGTGCGCCGTGGACGGTCGCGACCTACATGATCGGCGGCCAGGGCTCATCCGACCAGGCCGACACTCGATTGATGGCCTACCGCAAGCCGGCGTTTTTTGCCCGGCTGATCGACCTCCTGGTCGATGCGTCGGTCGGCTACCTCGACCTGCAGATCAAGGCCGGCGCCGATGTTGTGATGATCTTCGACAGCTGGGCCGGCAGCCTGCCGGACGACGAGTTTGCCCGCTGGGTCACCGCGCCGACGAAGAAACTGGTGGCGGCGCTGAAGGCGAAGCATCCGCACGTGCCGGTCATCGGCTTTCCGCGCAGCGCCGGCATTGCGTCGATCGGCTATGCGAAGGCGACCGGCGTGCAGGGCATCGGCTGCGACACGGCGATGCCGCTCAGCCTGATGGCCGGCGACTTGGCGCGAACGGGAATCGTGGTACAGGGCAACCTCGACCCTCTCCTGATGATCGCTGGCGGCGACGCCATGATCCGCCGCACCCACGAGATCCTCGATGCCATGCAGAACCGTCGCTTCGTGTTCAACCTCGGCCACGGCATCACGCCAGAAGCTCCGCCCAGCCACGTCGCCGAGCTGGTCAAGGTGATCCGGAGCTACGACGCCACATGATCGATTTGTGGATCAAGGCTCTGCACGTGCTGGGGGTGATCTCATGGATGGCCGGCCTGTTGTATCTGCCGCGGCTCATGGTCTACCACGCCGAGACGCCGACCGGCACGCCGCAGTCGGAGACGTTCAAGGTGATGGAGCGGCGACTATTGAAGGCGATCATGACACCGGCCATGCTGGTCGCCTGGGCGACGGGGCTTTACCTCGCCTACGCCACATTCCAATTCAAGGGCGGTTGGCTGCACGCCAAGATCTTTCTCGTGCTGGCCATGACGGCGGCGCATGGCGCGCAGGCGGCCTGGGTGAAGAACTTCGCGGCCGATGCCAACACGCGCGGCCACAAATTCTACCGTATCGCCAACGAAGTGCCGACCCTGCTGATGGTCGGCATTGTCATCCTGGTTATCGTGAAGCCGTTTTGAGATCGTCGCTCAAGGCCGCTCGGCGGTCATGAACCAGGCATGGCCGCCGTGCGGGTTGGCCCATACGCGTTTCCAGCGGAACCCGGCTTTTTCGTAAGCACGTACCGCGCGTTCATTGGCGATCGAGGGAAACACTGCGACGGCAACAGCCAGCGTGGTCTCGAACACTTCATCGCGCAGCAAACCGAGGGCTGCGGCGCCCGCACCATTGCCGCGGTGCGCTTCGGCCGCGATGAACAAATCGATGTCCCAGGTGCCCGGTGCCAGATCCTCCGGCAGCTCGGCACCCCACGTCGCCGCATCGATGGCATGGCCGTAGCCGATCGTCTCCCGCGTCGCCGTGCTTTCGATCATGCGGCAGATGGCGCTTGGACTGTCGAGGGCGATCAGGACCTCGGCTTCGGTGCTGGCTCTGGGTCCCCACCACGCCTCGATATCGGCGCGGCCGAGCCAGCGGCGGATCAGTGGCCAGTCGCCATGGCTCGCGGGACGCAACCGCACGGAGTGGGGCGTGATCATCAGTGCCGGAAGTGGCGCATGCCGGTGAACACCATCGCGATGCCATGCGCGTCGGCGGCCTTGATCACCTCGTCGTCGCGCAGCGAGCCGCCGGGCTGGATGACGGCGACAGCCCCCGCTTCAACGGCTGCCAGGAGGCCGTCGGCGAACGGGAAGAAGGCATCGGAGGCGACCACGGCGCCCTTTGCGAGTGACGGGGCGAGGCCAGCTGCCTTCGCGGCTTCGGCGGCCTTCCAGGCCGCTATCCGGGCGCTATCGATGCGGCTCATCTGGCCTGCGCCGATGCCGACGGTGGCGCCATCTTTGGCATAGACGATGGCGTTCGACTTGACGTGCTTGGCGACCTTGAAGGCGAACAGCAGATCGGCGAGTTCTTCCGGCGTGGGCTGGCGCCGGGTGACCACCTTGAGGTCCGCCGCGTCGACGATGCCATTGTCGCGCGACTGCACCAGCAGGCCGCCGGCGACCGAGCGAACGGTGAGGCCGCCCGCCCGCCGATCGGACAGGCCGCCAGTGGTCAACAGCCGCAGGTTTTTCTTGGTAGCGAAGATCGCTTTTGCTTCGGCTGTCGCGTCGGGCGCGATCACGACCTCGGTGAAGACCTTGGTGATCTCCTCGGCGGCTGTCGCGTCGATGGTGCGGTTGAGTGCGATGATGCCGCCAAAGGCACTGACCGAATCGCAGCGCAGGGCTGCCATATAGGCAGCCTTCAAACTCGTATTGGTTGCAACACCGCACGGATTGGCATGCTTGATGATGGCGACGGCGGGCGTGTCGGCGTCGAATTCCGCGACCAGTTCGAAAGCCGCGTCGGTGTCGTTCAAGTTGTTGTACGACAGTTCCTTGCCCTGGTGCTGTACGGCCGTCGCGACGCCGGCGCGGCGCTCGGTGGTCCGGTAGAAGGCAGCGCTCTGGTGCGGGTTTTCGCCGTAACGCAGTTCCTGGGCGAGGGTGGCGCCGAATGTGCGCCAGGCCGGCGCGGTTTCACCGAGTTCGCCGGCAAACCAGGTGCTGATCGCCGCGTCATAGGCAGCCGTTCGGGCATAGGCCTTGGCCGCCAGCGCTGTTCGCAAGCCAAGCGTCGTCGCACCCAGTGTGCCGGCCATCTCAGCGATCACGCGCGCATAGTCGTCGGGCGCGACTACGACGGTGACGGCAGCATGGTTTTTTGCCGCGGCGCGGATCATGGCCGGGCCACCGATGTCGATATTCTCGACGCAGTGATTGTAGGCGCTGCCAGCAGCAACCGTCGCCTCGAAGGGGTAGAGGTTCGCGACCAGCAGGTCGATTGCCTCGATGCCGTGGGCCTTGGCGGCTGCGTCGTGGCCAGCATCGCCGCGGATCGCCAGCAGGCCGCCGTGCACCTTGGGATGCAGCGTCTTGAGACGGCCGTCCATCATCTCGGGGAAGCCGGTGAACTCCGACACGTCCTTCACCGTCAGGCCTGCACCTTTGAGCGCTGCCGCCGTGCCCCCGGTCGACAGCAACTCCACGCCGTGGCTGGCAAGCGTGCGCGCGAACTCGATCAGCCCGGTCTTGTCGGACACCGACAGCAAGGCGCGCCGAACCTTCACCTGATCACTCACAGCATGCGCTCCACGGTCCACTTGACGTCACTCTCGCCGAATGTGGCCGCGCGCAGGACCAGTTGCAACGAGGGACGCGGGCCGCCCACGTTGCTGAAGTTCATGCCCTCCTCGATCGAGAGGGCCGCGCCCTCGCAGCGAAAGCGCCAGCGCTGGCCGTCGAGCAGCTTCAGGTTCGCACTGTGCGGTACGTCGCCGACCGTGCAGTCGACCTTCTCGTCGACATGAAAGTGAATGGCGAACGGTACATCGATCGGCAGGCGCAGCTGGCCGCGCTGGGGCCCAAGCCGGTCGATGCCAACAATCGACGCGCCCTCGGCATCGAGTATGATCCGCCGCCGGTGCAACAGCTTGAAGCGGACGAAATAGCCGTCGTGGAAGGCATCCAGCTCGATGCCGCCGTCACGGGGAGTGACTTTCGACCCGACGCATTCGGGAAAGCGCAACGGTGTGCCGCCGAGAAGCGAGGCGAACCGGTCGTCTTGCAGCAATTTGGCCGACGACTTGCCGCCGATCGCAACCGTGTTGTGGCTTGAGGTCGCCCGTGCAGCCGGCAGCCATTCGAGGGCGGCGGGCGACGGGGCGCCGCAATTGACGAACAGCGCCTGCGCCTTGGCGCTCATTTCGAACGACAGGCAACCGGCATGCGCTTGCCCCGACACCTCCAGCGGCGGCGGTGGGCCAGCATCGACCAGAACCACGACCCCGCCGCGCTCCAGCCGCACATACTTCGACTGCGGGGCGCTTGTGATCGGGTCGAGCGCCTTGTCGTCATAGGCAAGCACTGTCGACAGAGCATCGATCGCCTGGGCGGAAACGCCGTTGAATTGAGCAATCCTGCCAGTGCCCAGGCGCAGGTACTGCAGCATGCGCAACATGCGGCGGACGGCGCCGTCGAAGCCGGCTGGCAGGGGCCGGTCGCGGGTGACGAAGCACTGGCGCAGCGGTAGGAAGTCGAGCAGCAGCGTGACGAGAACGGCTGGATTGCGGCTCACGTGTCCGCCATCGGGCAGGATCTGGAGGTCGAGCTCGGCGCTGAAGGCCTGGGCGGCCGCGGCCAGATTGCGGTCGTGGCCAGCGACGCAGAGATTGCCCATCAGCACGGCCGCGAGCGCGACGAGCCGCGGTTCGCCCTGCGGCGCGTCGGGCCAGGTGGCCGACAAATGGATCAGATGGTCGGCGAGGGCATCGGCCATGATGTCATAGACGGCCGGTTCGACGCCATCCAGGATCAGCGGGGCATTGGCGAGCCACGACATGAGGCGGCGGGCGACGACGACCGGCTCCCAGGCGATGCCGGTCGCGGGCTGCGGATTGCGACGGCACCAGTCGGTGACGAGGGCGATCGCACTGTCGCGCGCGCCGGCGTTACCCGCAGCATGCAGATGACGTAGCCAACTGAAGCCGTGCAATTCTCGCGCCCAGGCGACAGTAGGGGCCGCGATCTCGAACGGTGACTGGTCGTCCTCCAGCACCGCGAGGGCGCCGTCGAGCCCGTAGTGGCCGAAGTCGATCTCGCCGGCAAAGCTCGGATCGGCGGCGCGCAGCTCGACCGGCACAAGCAACAGCCGATCGGCGACTGGCGGGCCGTAGCGCCATTTCAGGAGCGGTGATTGCTTCAGCCGAGCGGACGCGGCCCGGCAAGAACGGTCGACCAGGAGCTTCGCCAGCCGTGTCTGCTCGGCCAGGGTCAGGCGCGCCATGAATGAACTCGGTCCTGCATGGAATCGCCCATAGCGCGCGCGCGCGCGCGAAACAAGTCCGTGGCGCCACTTGGTTGTGCATCACGCCTTGCGCACGAGGCGGGCGGCGAAAAAGCCGTCCATGCCGGACAGTTCGGGTCGCTCGCGCGGCAGATGGAACGGTAGAGTGCGCAGGTCGCCTTCCGGGCCGATCCAGTCGGAATGACCACCGAACTCCAGCGCCAGGATCGGCCGCCGCTTGAGGTTGCGATTGGCGCGGAGCAGGGCGCCGATCTGGCGGACGCCTTCCTCCGGTTCCAGCGAGCAGGTGCAGAACACGACGAGGCCGCCGGGCTTGACCATCCGCACTGCATTGTCGAGCATCCGGGCCTGGATCGGCACCAGCTTGGCGATGTCGGCTGGCCGCTTCAAGCGCAGAATGTCGGGATGGCGGCGGATGGTGCCGGTCGAAGAGCACGGCACGTCGAGCAGGACCGCATCGAATGGCTCGGGTGGGACCCACGTCGTCACATCGGCTTCGACGATCTCGGCTTCGAGCCCGACGCGGGTGAGATTTGCCATCACTCGGGCCAGGCGATCGGCCGACTGGTCGACCGCCGTCACGCGTGCGCCACGCGCTGCCAGTGCCAGCGTCTTGCCGCCGGGCGCCGCGCACAGATCTGCGACGCGTTTACCCTTCACGTCGCCGAGCAATCGCGCCGGAATGGCGGCCGCCGCATCCTGGACCCACCATCCGCCTTCATCGTAACCCGCGAGTTGCTCGACCCGGCCCTCGGCCGCGAGCCGCAAGGTGCCCGTCGGCAGCACCTCGGCGCCGAGTTTCGCGGCCCAGCCGGCCGCATCCGATTTGACCGAGATGTCGAGTGGCGCCTGCTCCAGTGACGCTGCGGCGATCAGGCGAGCCACGTCGTCGCCATAGGCATCGGCCCATCGGGTCCAGATCCAGTCGGGCATGTTGAGGCGGGTCGCGTCTTGCGCAGCGATCAGGTCGGCACCCCGTTCGGCCACGCGGCGCAGTACGGCGTTGGTCAGCTTGTCGAACCGGGCCGACGTCGGATCGTTGCGCGCCAGTTCGACGGCGATATTGATGACCGCGTGTGGGGCAGCACCCATGAACAGCAATTGCGCCGCTGCGGTCTGCAGGATGGACGAGAGGTCGCCACGTTTTTCCGGCAGCGGTTTATCGAGGAAGGTCGCCAGCACGGCATCGATCTGGCCCTGGCGGCGCAGGACCGTGGATGCGATCATGCGTGCCATGCCGCGATCGCGCGGGTCGAGGGCCTGATGGTCAGCATGATCGTTGGTGAAGGCAAAGGCATCATCGAAGGCCCGGCCGTGACGCAGGACTGCTGCCACCAGGACGACGGCGAGTTTGCGGGCTCCATAGCCTTGGGGTGTGCGGCCGGTTGTGGTCCGGCGCCCCTGATCAGCGATTTCATTCATGTCGTGCCAATTAACTCCAGGGGGCGGTGTAAGCAGCCTGATCGGCAGGCCGACCGGCGACGTAAGCGTTGGCAAGGGTATAGTGTATGAGGCAGACACCTGTCCCAGACCGGAACGGAGGGCGCAAGCATGACAGAAGACGACGATACGGTGGCCCAGGGTGTCGATTCGATCAAACAGGTCGGGTCGGCGCGGGTGTTGAGTCCGGCGGCGCAGCGCGCCCTGGCCGAAGCCGCCGAGCGACGCAGCTTGCGGGACGCAGCCGACGCCCAGCGACCAGCCGAGGTCGGCGGACGCGAAGGACCCGATCCAATCCGCTTCGGCGATTGGGAGAAGGGCGGCATCGCCTGGGACTTCTGATGGCGCCGTTTCGTAGTGGAACGAAACCTGCTGTAAGCCAAACAACAGGCCGCCGGCACTCCTTGAGTTCGGGTTAAGCGCCGTGTCGATGTGGCGCAACGGCTGAACTTCCAGCCCTGATCGATCACAGATTTACGCAATTTTCACTTTGTCCCAAGCCCGCCGGTCGGTTTCGCCGTGATCGGCCCGTCTGGGCATCTCGATTGCAGTCCCCCTGAGCAAAGCGCCTCGCCGCTGCTTCACGGAGGACTGAAATGGCACACATAGCAAACAGCCCGAACGCGAATTTCGCATCGGATGAGCGCGGCACCGTCGCCGTTGTATTCGCCCTGACATCGCTCGTGCTGTTCCTGGTCGCTGGCATGGCGATCGATCTTGGCCGCGTGTATCATACCGCAAGCCGGATCAGTGCCTCGCTCGATGCAGCAGCCTTGGCCGGTGCCAAGGGTATGCGCCTGGAAAATCTCAACAATGCCGGTGTCACGACACTGACGCGGCAATATTTCGATATCGATTTCACCGGTCCGGCCGGCGCTGGAACCTACGCGACGGTCACCAACTTCGCGGTCGATATCAACCGGAACCTGGGGTCGGTCGGTGTCACCGCCACCGCCAGAGTGCCCACACTGTTCGTCGGCCTGATCGGCATCAACGAATTCACCGTGCCGAGGAACTCGGTCGCGATTTTCGATCAGAAGGATCTCGAGATCGGTCTGCAGCTCGACGTCACGGGTTCGATGGCCGGACCCAAGCTCGCAGCACTGAAGGTGGCGGCCAAGGACCTGTTCGATATCCTGATCCCGGATGCACCGACCGGCCAGAAGGTTCGCATTGGTCTTGCGCCGTTCTCTGCCGGCGTCAACGTTGGCCGCTTCATCCGGGCCGTCGATGGCAACCGCGCTTCGGCCAACACTTGCACCTATGAGCGCCTGACTCCGACCAACGACAAGACGGACGCCGCGCCGGTGGGTCCGGATGCCTACAAGATCCGCGCGGATTTCCCGGTCGCCATCCAGAACTGCCCGACGGCAACGGTCAAGCCGCTCACCGACGACAAGGCATCGTTGAAGTCGGATGTCGACAGCTACGCTGCAGCCGGTTCCACGGCTGGTCAGCTGGGTGCGGCCTGGGCCTGGAACCTGGTGTCGCCGAACTGGGCCAGCGTCTGGGGTGGTGCCAGTGCCCCCGCCGCCTACGACGATGGCAGAACGATCAAGAGCGTGATCCTGATGACCGACGGCGATTACAATACGGTCGGTGGAGTGTCGAAAAACGCCAACGTCATTCCTGCCAGCCGCTTGTCGGTCGAGATCTGCGCCGGCATGAAGGCCAAGGGGATCATTGTCTACACGGTCGGCTTCCAGTTGGCAGGCAACCAGACCGCAATCAATACGCTCAGTGCGTGTGCCAGTTCGGCCAGCAAGTTCTATCGGGCCGAGAACGAAGCTGCCCTCAACGCCGCCTTCCGCGAAATCGCAACCGACATCGTGAGCCTGCGTCTCTCCAGCTGAGATAGGGCTCACAGCGAAACTCGGGCTGATCGGCACCCCCTCCTCCTGATCAGCACGAGCTACAAGAGGCGCGCACGGTTCATCATCCCCCCCGATGAACCAGGGCGCGCCTCTTGTCCTATTGCGGCGCGTGTCCGATAGTCGCGAGACCGACCAAGGCGCAGACCTGGGCGCAAACCTGAAGGAGGAACGCATGGCACAGCAGCAGCGCGTGGCCGTAGTAACAGGCGGCGCCAGTGGCATCGGCGAAGCAACCGTGCGCCGGCTGGCGGCCGATGGCTATGACCTGGCTGTGATCGATCGCAACATCGCCGATGCCAAGTCCGTCGCGGCGTCCCTGGCGACCGGCGGCAGGCGTGCCTTGGCCTACAGCTGCGATGTGGCCGATGCGGCGGCCGTCGATCGGGTCGCCGCCGAGGTTGCCGCCGACCTCGGGCCGGCCACGGTTCTCGTAACGTCGGCCGGGCTGATTCCCAATACCGAGTCGATCCTCGATATGGATATGGCAGCCCACGAACGGATGTGGGCGGTGAACTATGGCGGCACGTTGCATGCGTGCCGCGCCTTCGCCCGCCAGATGATCCCGGCTCGGCACGGGGCGATCGTCACCATCGGCTCGATCAACAGCGTGCTGCCGCTGCCGATCCCAGCCTACAACATCGGCAAGGCGGCCGTGGTGCGCCTGACGCAGCTGCTGGCGGTCGAGCTCGGCCGTCACAATATCCGCGTCAACAGCGTCGGTCCGACCTACGTCATGACACCGCCGTTGAAGGCCAAGGTTGCGGCCGGCGAGCGCGACATGGCCAAGATCATGGCCGTGCATGCCCTACCCACGCTGCCGGTTCCAGCCGACATCGCCGATGCGGTGGCGTTCTTGTGTTCACAGCAGGCCCGTTCGATCACCGGCGTTCTGTTGCCGGTAGATGCCGGTTGGCAGTCGGCCGTGAGCTATCGCAGTTACGCCGGCGGGGTGCCGTGGAGCGAATAGAAAAGAGACGCCGAACCCACTAAGCCATTTACCATAGTAAGGTTTCGGTAACCATATGGGGACGAATCAGGTTAGATCCGTTGCGACGCGCATGCCTGACTGTCCAGGTCGATCCAACATCTGCAATCACCCGATCAGCGCCCACCGGAGGCTTTTGCTCACATGACTATCATCAAATACGCCGCTGCTGCCGTTGCAATTCTGCTTGCGGTCGGCACCACGGCAGCCGTTGCTCAGACGACACCGGCCGCACCGCCGGCTGTGGCTGCGCCGGCCAAGCCAGCCACCGCAACGGCAAATGCTGCCAAGGCGGCGACCACCAAAGCTGCGAAGACGCCCAAGGCCAGCAAGCCGGCCGCACCACGCACCGAAAAGTCGCTCAAGTGCTCGGCCGACGCGACCGCCAAGGGCCTCAAGGGCAAGCCCCGCAAGTCGTTCATGGCCAAGTGCAAAAAGGCTCCCTGAGACGTCCCAGGGAAACAAAATCAGCGGCTCACCCGGCGACGGGCGAGCCGTTTTTCGTAATGCAAGTGAATCTCCGTTTCGGCGGGACCCTAATCTGCGTTCCGTGCTGGCGTTCGCAACCGAGATTAGCTATAAGCCGCAGCGATCGGGCTTGATTGGCGCCTCCGAGTGCGCCAGACACGGCTCGTCCAGATCACAATTGACTACGAGTGCCGTGCTGCGGATGGTTCCGACACGGGTACATGTTGGAGACACGCAAATGGCCGTTCCGAAGCGAAAAACCTCACCGATGAAGCGCGGTTTCCGCCGTTCCGCGGATGCACTGAAGGCGCCGACCTATGTGGAAGACAAGGAAAGCGGTGAGCGCCGCCGCCCGCACCACATCGATCTGAAAACCGGCAAGTACCGCGGTATGCAGGTGCTCGAGCCCAAGACCGACGTCTGATCGTCACTGCTGCGCCGCACCTCGGTCATTGAGTCGTCGTGCATCCGTGCGATGCAATGCGCAAAAGCTGCGTAACTGCCTTTTTTTGGAGACGAGACATGTCCCTGCGCGCTCTGCCGCTGATCATCATCCCGTTCTTGCTGTACAACTCGATCGTTTTTCTCGGCGGCGCTATCCCTGTGGAGACGTTGTCGAAGGAGCTGTTCACGCTCCCCATGGTCAGCAAAGGCAGCTGGAAGTTCACGACCGGCGACTTGCTCATGCTGGTGACGCTCGTCATCCTGTTTGTCGAGATCCTGAAGTCG
Source organism: Hyphomicrobiaceae bacterium (assembly GCA_021730785.1). Classification (GTDB taxonomy): domain Bacteria; phylum Pseudomonadota; class Alphaproteobacteria; order Rhizobiales; family Hyphomicrobiaceae; genus JAKFWF01. Next base: position 40,298 of record JAKFWF010000037.1, on the reverse strand, counting down.
ACCTACACGTCGACGGCGTCCATGCTCGACCACGGCCTGTCGATGCTGGTGTTCATCGTTTGCTTGATCGAGTTCATCGTGGTGCCGCAGGCCGCCACCTCGATTTTCTTCATGATCCTGATTGCGACGCTGATTGACGTGGTCGCCGGCTACACGATCGGCATCCGCGTTGCCCGTCGCGATCTGAGCATCGGCGGCGAACAGTAGGCCAGCGCGCCGACACCGACACGGCGGCGAACAGCGCAACGGCCGGCACCAGGGTGCCGGCCGTTGCTGTTTGCCAGTTCAACACTGATCCATAAGTTCAAGCCTTGTTAGGATTTGTCACGTAGCGTGCGCATTCGTCGGTACTGCATCAGCGCCGCGCACAGCGATCGAACGGTGGGCCAACCGTGAAGCCATCTCCGCCACACTCCTCGCCCCTGACACAGCGGACGGCAGCCCTAGCCGACCTGCCCGACACCGAAATGAGCCTGGTCGACATCCTTTCGACCGTGGAGGAAACCGCCTACATCTGGGATATCGCCAGCGATCTGATCGACTGGGAATGCAATGTGCTCGATGTACTGGGCGTCGCCACACTCGATGAAATCTCCTCTGGTGCTCGCTTCAAGAAACTGGTGGCCTCCGAACACTTGAACCGCCGCAACCAGGCGATCGGCGGACAGCACAGCGCCACCGCCAAGGCCATTCCCTACCGCATCCAGTACCGGTTCCTGCCACACGGCCGGCGGCGCGATTTTGCAATCTGGCTCGAAGACCACGGCAGCTGGTGGGCGGACGCCGACGGCCAGGCCGTGCGAGCCCGCGGCGTGATCCGCGTGATCAACGACCGGCTCAAGGAACAGCAGCAATTGCTGTTTCGCAGCGAACATGACGAACTGACCGGCCAGCTCAACCGGATCCGCCTGTCCGAGGCACTCGATGCGGCCATGACCCAGGCCACGGCGACCGGCCAATCGGCGGCATTCCTGGTCGTCGCGATCAACAACATGTCGGTTGTCAATGAAGCCTTTGGTTTCGATGTCGGCGACGAGATCATCACGGAAATCGGCCATGGTCTGAAATCGAAGCTGCGGGGCGGCGACACGCTCGGGCGCTACTCGTCGAACAAGTTCGGCATCGTGCTCAGCGAGTGCAATGCCGGCGCTGCGCGGATTGCCGCCGAGCGGTTCATGAAGGCCATCCGCGATACGCCGATCCGCACGACGGCCTGCCAGTTGTCGGCGACCATTTCGATCGGCGGCGTGCTGGTGCCAAGCCAAGCTACGACCGTGCAGCAGGCGGCAAACGCGGCCCTGCAGGCGCTCGACACCGCCAAGCTCAAGCGCCACGATTGTTATCATGCCTTCGAGCCGAGCCCCGCCCGGGAAAGTGCGCGGCGCCGCAACATCACCGTCGCCGACGATGTAATCAAGGCGCTCGATGACAATCGCATGCTGCTGGCGTTGCAGCCAATCGTATCGACGAGGACTCGTCAGCCGGTGCTCTATGAGGCCTTGCTGCGCATGGCGCGCCCCGATGGCGGCATCATCGCTGCAGGGGAGTTCATCGAGGTCGCCGAGCAACTCGGTCTGTCCAGGTTGATTGACCGGCGGACGCTGGAGCTGTCGGTTGCGTTCGCCAAGCTGCATCCGCACGTGCGGCTATCGCTCAACGTGTCGTCCCTGACTTGCAGCGATCACGAATGGATGGTTGCCTTGCACCGCCTCACGGCCGGGGACCGGCGGCTGACCGAGCGGTTGACGATCGAGATCACCGAGACCACGGCGATCGACGACATCGACCAGTCGGTGGCCTTCGTCGATACGCTTAAGGATCTCGGCTGCCGTGTCGCGATCGACGATTTCGGCGCCGGATATACGTCGTTCAAGAACCTGAAGCACCTGGCGGTCGACATGGTCAAGATCGACGGCGCCTTCGTGAAGAACCTGTCGGCCGACAAGGCCGATGCGATCTTCATCAACACGATGGTGCAACTGGCGCGGTCGTTCAACATGGAGACGGTCGCCGAATGGGTCGGCGACGAGACGACCGCCGACATGCTGGCGAGTTCCGGCGTCGACTACCTGCAAGGGTTCCATTTCGGCAAGCCGCTGCTCGCAACCGACAACGGCAGCCCGTTCCGCCCGCTGCGCAGCGCCTGACCGGGCCTTGCGATCGGCACTGCGCCCTCGGCCATCGGTTACACGATTATCGAGCTCAGCTGTTGTGGCTCTGCGACAGCTTCTCGATCTTCGCCTGCATGGCGGCCAATTCTGCGCGCAGGTCCGACAGATCGGTGTTCACGGTTGCCGAAGGGCCGGCCGTGGCACCGTGTGTCGGCAAGATAGTCGCCGGTTTTGATGTAGACGCTGGGGTTGCGCTGGTCGGTGTGGCGGTCGATGGGCCGCTCGAACCAGCCGGCATCGCCTTGCCCAGCGGTAGCGGACTTGCGAACGGCGTCCACATCTTCATGGCCTGTTCGAACATGGCCATGTTCTTTCGGGTCTGCTCCTGCATCGCCTCGAATGCGGTTGTGCCGAACGGGGTCTGGGCAAAGAACGGGGCGAACTGCGAGCGGAATCGCTCCTGCTCGTTGACCAGCGTCTGCAAACTCATTTGCAGATAGCTCGGCACCATCTTGCCGATGCTGTCATCGTAAAAGCGGATCAGCTGGCGCAGGAATGGCACGGGCAGCAGGGTCTGGCCGCCGCTCTTGCCTTCCTGCTCGACGATGATCTGGGTCAACACCTGGTGCGTCAGGTCATCGCCAGTCTTTGCATCGAACACGACAAAATCGCGGTCGGAGCGCACCATCGCCGCCAGATCATCCAGCGTGACGTAGGCGCTGGCCTCGGTATTGTAGAGGCGCCGGTTCGCATACTTCTTTATGACGACCGCTTCTTTGCGGGGCGATGAAGGATCAGAATGCTGAAGCGTTGCAGTCATGCCAGGGGCACCGGTTGGGTAGGCGTCAGTTTACCGCGTTGCAACAAAAATAGCATATCGCGCCCCCTCGGGGCCAGCTGTTTGTGCCGATTTATTCGGCAGGACGCATATGCAAACTCAGCCTACGCCCGGGTACTGGTGCGCAGTTCACACACGTGAGTGGCCCTGCCAAGTGCTCAGGCATTACCATCGCCCTACTCCGGTGGCTCGTCTTCGCGCTTGCTGCCATCGTCAGCAAGCATGACGATGACGAGGTGGCCGCCGGCAACATCGACGGTCGGCACGCAGGCATCGGTGAAGGGGATGAACTCGGACTTGCCGGTGGCAGTGAACACAATCTCCAGCAGGTCCCCGGCGCCGAAGTTGTTGACCGATTTGACTTCGCCGATCTGGCGACCATCGGGTCCGCGCGCTGCCAGTCCGATCAGGTCGGAATGGTAGTATTCGCCGGGCGCTGCCTCGCCCAGGGCGGCGCGGTCGACGTGGAGGGCGGTGCCCTTCAGGCGCTCGGCGGCATTGCGATCGGCGACGTCGGCGATGCGTGCGATGACGCCTTTGGCCGTCACGCGGATCACCTTCAGCTTGAAGCTACGCGCGCCATCGGCGCTGTACAGCGGACCGTAGGCGGCGATATCTGCCGGATCGCCCGTATAGGTCTTGATCAGCAATTCGCCCTTGATGCCGTGGGCGCTGGCAATGTAGCCCAGCAGCACGCGTTTGGATTGCCCCGTCATTCAGACGGGCCCGGCCGCGCGGCGGCGCGCTTCCATGCGAAAGTCGCTTGCCGGATAGGTGCCGAGAATTCGGAGCTCGGTCGAGAAGAACGACAGTTCTTCGAGAGCCAGGCGCACGTTGCGGTCCGAAGGGTGGCCTTCGATGTCGGCATAGAACACGGTCGCGGTGAAGCTGCCTTCGATCTGATAGGATTCGAGCTTGGTGATGTTGACGCCATTGGTCGCAAACCCGCCCATCGCCTTGTACAGCGCGGCCGGTACGTTGCGCACCCGGAACAGGAACGTGGTGACGAACATGCCGTCGCCGGGCGGCGCGTCATCGGGTTCGGCAGCAAGGATGACGAAGCGTGTAGTGTTGTGCGCCTCGTCCTCGACGTTTTCCGCCAGGATGTCGAGACCGTAGACCTCGGCCGCCAGCCGCGGTGCCAGCGCCGCCTTGGACTTATCGCCCCATTCGGAAACCTGCCGTGCGGCTCCGGCCGTGTCGCCAGCCACATGCGCCTTCACGCCAAGTTTGCGCGTGATGTGGCGGCACTGTCCAAGGGCATGGACATGGCTATAGACGTCTTTGATATCGCTGAGCTTTGCGCCCTTGATTGCCATCAGCTGGAAACGGATCGGCAGGAAGTACTCGCCGATGATGTAGAGCCCTGCATTCGGCATCATGTGGTGGATGTCGGCGACGCGACCGGCCAGCGAATTCTCAATCGGGATCATGGCGTAGCGGGCTTCGCCCGATTTCACGGCGGCTAGCGCGTCCTCGAAGGTCGGACACGGCATCGGCTCGAGGTCGGGAAACACCTGCGAACAGGCGATATGCGAGTTCGCCCCCGCCTCGCCCTGGTAGGCGATCCGGCGCGATTGCGCAGTGCCTTTCGGTGCCGAGGGACCGGAGGACGTGGCGGCGCGAGACGTGGTCGAGGGCATGATCGAGGGCTTTTCTATGTAGGGCTGCCGAAGTCGGCACCTCAGGACTTCGGTCCTGAAGCTAGCATCTGCCGGGCGCGTTCGAGGTCGTGGGGAGTATCGACACCGAGCGGAACCGTGTCAACGACGGCCACGTCGATGCGCATGCCGGCTTCAAGCGCCCGCAGTTGCTCGAGTTTCTCGCGCATCTCCAGGGGTGACGGCGGCAGCGATACGAACCGTTCCAGGGCGGCGCGCCGGTAGGCATAGATGCCGATGTGGTGGTACAGCGCGCCCTCACCCCACGGTGCTGTGGCGCGCGTGAAGTAGAGCGCGCGCAACCGCCGCGCGGTCAATGGCGTGCCGATTGCCTTCACCACGCTGGATGCGGTCTTCTCGTTTTCGTCGGTGATTTCGGCGGCCAGCGTCGCGATGTCGGGGCCAGGGTCATGCAAGGGGGCGGCGCACGCTTCCACCAACCACGGATCGAGCGTCGGCAAATCGCCCTGCAGGTTGATGATGAACTCCGCGCGGCCTGCGGGATCGACCTTCTGCACCGTCTCGAACACCCGGTCGGAGCCGGACGCATGGTCGGAGCGCGTCATTACCGCTTCGCCGCCGGCCTTGGCGATGGCCGTGACGATCGCCTCGCTGTCGGTTGCCACCACAACTCGCCCGACGCCCGATTGCATGGCCCGGCGCCACACATGCACGATCATCGGCTCGCCATGGATGTCGGCCATCGGCTTGCCGGGCAGCCGGGTCGCCTGCATGCGGGCAGGCACGACGATCAGGGCGTTTTTCATCGGCTCGGCTCTCGGCAACGGTTCGGGCGGGTGACAATTCGTCTCGCTTCCCCGCACTTAGAAGTGGGCCTAAGCCCGTTGCAAGCGGTTCGATAATTTCTATAGTCCGCGCGCACACGGGTGCCGCAGTTTCTGAAGGATTACATCTGATGGACGGCCATGAATTCAATAAGATCGCCGCGGCGGTCCTGTCCGCGCTGCTGGTGATTTTCGGCTCGGCGACGGCAATCGAGATCTGGAAGAGCGGTGCGAAGTCGAAGGTCGTCGGCTACACCCTGCCCGCACCCAAGGTCGCTTCGCTGGTCGACACCGCGCAGCCGGACACGGGGCTCGCCATGCCCAAGATCGCCGAGAGGATGGCGACCGCGACGGCAGATGCGGGCGCGGCCGTGTTCAAGAAGTGCACGAGCTGCCATACTCCCGACAAGGGCGGCAAGAACGGCATCGGGCCCAATCTGTGGGGCGTGGTCGGCCGCAAGGTCGGCGGCACGGAAGGATTCAACTACTCGAACGCCATGAAGGCTAAGGGCGGCGAATGGACCTGGGACAGCCTCATCCCCTACATCGTTGCGCCGGCAGCGGCCATTCCCGGCAACAAGATGGCCTTTGCCGGCATCAAGGACGCGGGCGAACTGGCCGAACTCATGGTCTACCTGCGCACGCTCAGCGACACGCCCTCGGCTATGCCGAAGTAGGCGCGCCGAACGGTCGCAACCTGCTAGGATGACAGGAATTTAACCGGCCTCGCCAAGAAATTGGCGGGGTCGTAGTGCTTCAGTCGTGGCATAAGGTTCGAAAGGCGAGTGTGCGGTTCAAGGAGACGAGCGCCCGATGACATCTCTCGTTCGGTTGATTGCAGCGGCGGCAGCGCTGGTGGCTGGCGCGGCCATGTCGGTGCCAGCGCAGGCACAAACCGCAGCCGATAAGAAGCATCACGCCCTCTCGCTCGTTGGCGAACCGAAATTCGGGCCTGACTTCAAGCACTTCGACTGGGTCAACCCGGATGCGCCGAAGGGCGGCGTCGTCAGGCTGTGGACGCTGGGTGGCTTCGACAGCCTGAACCCGTTCAGTATCAAGGGGCGGGCCGCGGCCGGCCTCGGCATTCTCAGCTCGCCCATCCACTCAGCCCTCATGGCCAGCAGTCCGGACGAGCCTTCGGCCGAATATTGTCTCGTCTGCGAGTGGGTGTCCTTTCCAGCTGACTTCTCGTCCGCCACGTTCCGGCTGCGCGATGGCGCCCGCTTTCACGACGGCCAGCCGATCACGCCCGAGGACGTGATCTTTTCGATGGAGGCGCAGAAGAAAGCCAATCCGCGCCTCAGCGCCTACTACAAGAACGTCATCAAAACCGAGAAGACCGGCGAGCGCGAGGTCACCTTCCGCTTCGACGAAAAAGGCAATCGCGAGTTGCCGACGATCGTCGGGCAGTTGCAGGTTCTGCCAAAGCACTTCTGGGAGGCCAAGGGGTCGAACGGTGAGCCGCGCGATCTCGATAAATCGACGCTCGACATTCCGCTCGGTTCCGGCCCCTACCGGATCAAGTCGATCGATGCCAATCGCAGCATCGTCTACGAGCGCGTGGCCGACTGGTGGGCCAAGGATCTGCCTGTCACCAAGGGGCAATGGAACTTCGGCGAGCTGCGCTATACCTACTATCTCGACAAGACGCCGGCCTTCGAAGGCTTCAAGTCCGGCCAGATCGATTTCTGGCGTGAAAGCAGCGCCAAGGACTGGTCGACGCGGTATGATTTCGACGCGGTCAAGCAGGGCCGCGTGATCAAGAACGAGATCGAGACGAAGTCGCTCGCCCCCATGCAGGGCTTCTTTTTCAACCTACGGCGGCCGAAGTTCCAGGACCCGCGCGTGCGCCAGGCGTTCAACCTCGCCTTCGATTTCGAGTTCGCCAACCAGAATTTGTTCTTCGGCCTCTACAAGCGCGTCGATGGCTACTTCGGCAACTCCGAACTGGCCTCATCCGGGTTGCCGCAGGGCCGCGAACTCGAGATCCTCAAGGAGGTCGAGAAAGAGATTCCACCAGACGTCTTCACCACCGAGTGGAAGAACCCCGTCAACGGCTCGCCGGAGGCCGTGCGGCGCAACCTGTCGATGGCCGCCAAGCTGTTCGCCGAAGCCGGCTACACCGTGAAGAACGGCGTGCTGACCAACGCCAAGGGCGAGCAGCTGACGGTCGAGTTCCTGGAAGCACAGCCGGATTTCGAGCGCGTGATCTTGCCGTTCAAGGCCAATCTCGAAAAGCTCGGCGTGAAAGCAACGCTGCGCATCGTCGATACGTCGCAATATCAGCGCCGGCAGACCGACTTCGACTACGACATCATCACCGACACCGTTGCCCAGTCGAACTCGCCCGGCAATGAGCAGCGCGATTTCTGGGGCTCTGCCGCCGCGGACAAGGCGGGCAGCAATAATACCAGCGGCCTGAAGAGCCCAGCCGTCGACAAGATCATCGAGAAAATCGTGTTCGCCAAGGACCGCACCGAACTGGTGGCGGCCACACGGGCGCTGGACCGCGTGCTGCAATGGAGCCATCTCGCAGTGCCGCAATGGCGCAATCCCAATGACTGGGTCGCCACGTGGAACATGTTCGGGCGGCCGGCGAGACTGCCGTCCCAGGCGACGTCGTTCCAGCAGGTATGGTGGCTCGACGAGGCGGCGGCCGCCAAGCTCGGTCCGGATCGGGGGAAGTGAACACCTATGCAAACAGTCGCCGCTGAGATCGACCCACAGTTCCCGACCCCCATCATTCAGGCCCGCGCCGGGATGACGGCCCTTTGGGGAGCGCTACTGGCGAGCGCCATGCTGGTTGGCGCTGCCGCCCACGCCGAACCGCGGCATGGCATCTCGACGTTCGGTGATCTCAAGTATCCGGCCGACTTCAAGCACTTCGACTACGTCAATCCGAATGCGCCGAAGGGCGGCCGTCTGTCGACCGTCGGCACGGGCGCGTTGACGACCTTCGATAGCTTCAACGGCTTCATCCTGAAGGGTGACGCGGCGCAGGGGCTGAGCGCCACGTTCGACACCCTGATGGAACGCGCCGCCGACGAGCCCGACAGCATGTATGGCCTCGTCGCCAAGACGGCCGACATCGCCGCCGACGGCAAGTCGATCACGTTCGCGCTGCGGGCCGAGGCGAAGTTCTCCGATGGCGGCCAACTGACCGCCGAAGATGTGGTCTTCACCTTCGACACGCTGAAGGCGAAGGGCCACCCGCAATATCGCCTGCTGCTGCGCGACGTGATCAAAGCCGAGGCGATCGACCTCGCGACGGTGCGCTATACCTTCCAGGGTGAGCAAACGCGCGATCTGCCGCTGCTGGTGGCCGGCCTGCCGGTGCTGTCGAAAGCCTTCTACGCCACACGCAATTTCGAGGAAACCTCACTCGAGCCGGTGCTCGGCTCCGGCCCCTACAAGGTCAGCGATTTCACCCAGGGCCGCTACGTCACCTATAAGCGCCGCGATGATTATTGGGCAAAGGACCTGCCTATCAACCGTGGCCGCTATAACTTCGACGAGGTGCGCTACGAATACTACAAGGACCGCACCGCCGGCCTCGAAGGCTTCAAGGCTGGCGTCTACGATCTGCGCGAGGAATTCACCGCGCGCGACTGGGTGACCGCCTACGACTTTCCAGCGGCAAAGGAGGGCCGGGTGCTGCGCGTCACGCTGCCCGACGACAACCCCTCTGGCACGCAGGGCTTCTTCATCAATACGCGCCGGGCGAAGTTCGCCGACGTGCGCGTGCGCCAGGCCCTCGATTTGCTGTTCGACTACGAATGGCTGAACAACAACATCTTCTCGAACCTGTACAAGCGCACGCACAGCTACTTCGAGAACTCGGACATGAAGGCGGTCGGACCTCCTTCAGCAGCCGAACTGGCCCTGCTCGAGCCGTTCCGGGCGCAACTGCCGCCCTCCGTGTTCGGCGAGCCCTACCTGCCGCCCGTCAGCGATGCGTCGGGCAAGGATCGCAAGCTGCTGCGTGACGCCGATGCGCTGCTGACGGCGGCCGGCTGGGTGGTCAAGGACGGTCGCCGGTTCAACGCGAAGGGCGAGTCGCTCGACCTCGAATTCCTGATCATCGATCCCTCGACCGAGCGTATTCTCGGGCCCTACGTCGAAAACCTCAAACGTGTCGGCATCAATGCGACTTTGCGCCGGATCGACCCGGCCCAGTACGAGCGCCGCGCCAAGGAGTTCGACTATGATGTGATCGGCACGCGGTTCGTCATGCGGCTGACGCCGGGGGTGGAACTCAAGGGTTACTTCGGCTCGGAGACTGCCGACGTGAGCGGCAGCCTCAACCGGTCCGGCATCAAGGACCCGGTGGTCGATGCCATGATCGTGCACATCGCCCAGGCCAAGACCCGCACGCAAGCCAACTTCGCTGCCAGCGCCCTCGACCGGGTGCTGCGCGCCAACACCTACTGGGTGTCGAACTGGTTCAAGGCGTCCCACAACATTGCCTACTGGGACAAGTTCGACCGCCCGGCGGTGAAACCGCGCTATGATCGTGGCATCATCGACACCTGGTGGTTTGATCCGGCGAAAGCTGCCAAGTTGAAGTCCAACTGATTTGCGATCCACGAGGACTTAACCCCGTATGGCAGCCTATCTGTTGAAGCGCCTGCTGCTCATCATCCCGACACTGTTCGGGATCATGCTGGTGACGTTCGCGATCACGCAGTTCTTGCCCGGCGGGCCGGTTGAGAAGATCATCGCACAGCTGTCCGGCAACGACGTATCGGCAACCTCGCGCGTCAGTGGCGGCCAGGGTGATGGCCTCGGCACCGGCAGCCAGCAGCAGACGACCCCGGGCGGCGGCGCTTCCGGCGCCAGGTACCGCGGCGCCCAGGGGCTCGATCCAGAGTTCATCAAGTCGTTGGAAAAGCAGTTCGGCCTCGACAAGCCAGCCTACGAACGCTTCTGGATCCTGCTCAAAAGCTACGCCACCTTCGACTTCGGCAAGAGCTATTTCCGTGATGTCAGCGTGTTGCAGCTGGTGAAGGAAAAGCTGCCCGTGTCGATTTCGCTCGGCATCTGGGTGACCTTGCTCAGCTACCTGATTTCGATTCCGCTCGGCATTCGCAAGGCGATGCACGATGGGGAAAAGTTCGATGTCTGGACCAGCGGCGCCTTGGTCGTTGGCTATGCGGTGCCGGGCTTCCTGGTCGGTGTGTTCCTGCTGGTGGTGTTCGCCGGCGGCTCGTTTTTCCAGTGGTTCCCCTCGCGCGGGCTCCACTCTGACGCCTACAAGAGCTTCGGCTTCTGGGCGTGCGCGGTCAATGCGGGGTGTGTGCGCGACTACTTCTGGCACCTCGCGCTGCCGTTGACGGCGATGTCGCTCGGTGCCTTTACGACGAGTGCATTCCTGACCAAGAACTCGTTTATCGACGAGGTGCGCAAACAGTATGTGATGACGGCGCGCGCCAAGGGCCTGACCGAGAACCGGGTGCTGTACGGGCACGTGTTTCGCAACGCCATGCTGCTGGTGATCGCGGGCTTTCCAGGCGCCTTCATCCACGCGTTTTTCACCGGGTCGCTGCTGATCGAGACCATTTTCTCGCTCGATGGCTTGGGCCTGCTCAGCTTCGAAAGTTTGATCAACCGCGACTACCCGGTGGTGTTCGCGACGCTGTTCATATTCTCGCTGATGGGGATGGTGGTGAAACTGTTCTCGGACTTCATCTATACCCTGGTCGACCCGCGCATCGACTTCGAAAGCCGGGAGGTTTGAGGGCCGACGTGGACGCACGCAATCCAGCAACCAAGCTCGAAGTGGCACGCGATGGCTCGTTCGCCAGGTGGATGGCCGAGCGCGTCCGCGTGACGCCAATCAACCTGCGCCGCTGGCAGAACTTCAAGTCGAACCGCCGCGGCTACTGGAGCCTGTGGATCTTCCTCGGGTTGTTCTTCGCCACGCTCGGCGCCGAGCTGATCTCCAACGACCGGCCTATCTTCGTGCGCTACAAGGGCGAGATGCTGTCGCCCCTGCTGTTTGACTACCCAGAATCGAAGTTCGGCGGCTTCCTCGCCGTGACCGACTATCGCGATCCCGAGGTCGCCGGCGAGATCGAGAAGAACGGCTGGATGCTGTGGCCGCTGGTGCGCTATTCCTACGGCACCATCAACAAGGATTATCCCCGCTACAAAAATTCTGAAGGCCGCTGCCTCGGCTTCCCGGCACCGCCCTCGTGGGCGGCCAAGGGCGAACTTTGCGAGGCACCCGCCGACCAGATCGCGCGCTTCCAGCAATTCGGCAACCGCAACTGGCTCGGCACCGACGACCAGGGCCGCGATGTGCTGGCGCGCGCGATCTACGGCTTCCGCGTGTCGGTGCTGTTTGCGCTGATCCTGACCGTTCTGTCGTCGATCATCGGGATTACGGCCGGCGCCATCCAGGGCTACTTCGGCGGCCGCGTCGACCTCGTGTTCCAGCGCGTCCTCGAGGTTTGGAATTCGATTCCGGAACTCTATGTTCTGATCATTATTTCCTCGGTGCTCATCCCAGGGTTCTGGACACTGTTGTTCATTCTGCTGGCGTTCAACTGGGTGTCGCTGGTCAGCGTCGTGCGCGCCGAGTTCCTGCGCGGACGAAACTTCGAATACGTGACGGCGGCGCGCGCGCTCGGTCTGTCGAACGCCCGAATCATGTTCAAGCACCTGTTGCCGAATGCGATGGTGGCGACGCTTACCTTCCTCCCCTTCCAGTTGTCGGGCGCGGTCACGGCGCTGACGTCGCTCGATTTCCTCGGGCTGGGGCTGCCGCCGGGGTCCGCCTCGCTCGGCGAATTGCTGGCGCAGGGCAAGGCCAACCTGCAGGCGCCGTGGCTATCGCTGACCGCGTTCTTCACCATCGCCGTGCTGCTCAGTCTGTTGATCTTCATCGGCGAAGCGGTGCGCGACGCGCTCGACCCCCGCAAGACCTTCCGGTAGGGTGAAGGGCATGACCGAATTGAAACCGATCGTTACTGAACACGTGCTGGCAGCAGAGTTGCCAGAGCACTTGCGCCCCGGGCTGGACGCGACCACGCGTGTCAGGGTGACGGTCGAGCCCGAGCCTGATCCGAAAAAATTGCGGCCGATCATGGAATTGTTCGGCGCCGCGAAGACCGGGTTGGATACGACCCAAAAGGTTGTGGACCATGTTCGAGCGCTTCGCGACGAGTGGGATTGATATGGAACGCCTCGTCGGCGCACGAATTTATATGGACATCAATACATTCATCGCTTTTGCAGAGGGTGTTGAAAGCGCTCGCGCTCCCGTCTCGGATCTATTTTCAGGGGCAGATTCCAAAAAGTGGCAACTGGTCACCAGTGAACTCACGCTCGCAGAGGTATTGATCCGGCCACTCAGGCTTGGACAGCAGGAGTTGATTGCTCTGTACGAGCAATTACTCGCTCCCCGCGAAGGCCTCTTGCGCCAACCAGTGAGTTTGGAAATTTTGCGGACAAGTGCGCAGCTCGGAGGCGCGCTCGGCATGAAATTGGCTGATGCGATTCATGCCGCAACCGCACATGAATTTTCCTGCCAATTCCTGATTACGGAGGACAAGCGCGTGCGCTCCTTTGAACAAGTCGTTGTCCTACGGCTCGCCGACCTCGTCCTGACACCGCCGCCGCCCGAGACCCCATGACCACGCCCCCCCTCTCTACCGACGTCCTTGTCCAGGTGCGCAATCTGGGCGTCGCTTTCAAGGCAGGCCAAGCCGTCAGCACGGCCGTGAAGGGCGTGTCGTTCAACATTGGGCGCGGCGAAACGGTCGCCTTGGTTGGCGAGTCGGGCTCCGGCAAGACGGTGTCCGCGCTCTCCATCATGAAGCTGCTGAACTATCCGGCCGCCTCGCACCCAACCGGCGAGATCTACTTCGAAGGGCGCAATCTGCTCAACCTGTCGGAAGACGAAATGCGCGAGATCCGCGGGCGGCGGATTTCCATCATCTTCCAGGAGCCGATGACGTCGCTCAACCCGCTGCATACGATCGAGCGCCAGGTTTCCGAAATCGTGCAGGTGCACCGTGGCCTTGGCCCGGAGGCGGCCCGCGCCCGCACGCTCGATCTGCTGCACAAGGTCGGCATCCGCGATCCTGAAAAGCGCCTCACCGCCTACCCGCACCAGATGTCGGGCGGCCAGCGCCAGCGCGTGATGATCGCCATGGCGCTCGCCAATGAACCTGATCTGCTGATCGCCGACGAGCCGACCACCGCGCTTGACGTGACGATCCAGGCGCAGATCCTGGAACTGTTGAAGAAGCTGCAGGCTGAGATGGGCATGGCCATGCTGCTGATCACGCATGACCTCGGCATCGTGCGTCGGATGGCTAATCGCGTGTACGTCATGAAGTCGGGCGAGGTGGTGGAGGAGGGTGCGGCCGAGCAGGTGTTCACCCGCCCGCAGCATGCCTATACGAAGCACCTCGTCGCCGCCGAGCCAAAGGGCAAGCCCGGTTTGCCCGACGACAGCCAGCCGATCGTGGTCGAGACGCAGGACCTGAAAGTCTGGTTCCCGATCCGCAAGGGCCTGTTGCGCAAGACGGTCGATCACGTGAAGGCGGTCGATGGGCTGTCGCTCAAGCTGCGCGCCGGCCAGACCGTCGGGGTGGTCGGCGAGAGTGGTTCAGGCAAGACCACGCTCGGCCTCGCCATCCTGCGGCTGATCTCGTCGAATGGGCCGATCCTCTACCTCGGCAACCGCATCGATGCGCATGATTCAGCGACAATGCGTCCGCTGCGCCGCGAGATGCAGATCGTGTTCCAGGACCCCTTCGGATCTCTGTCGCCACGCCTGTCGGTCAGCCAGATCATCGAGGAGGGCCTGATCATCCAGGACCGCTCGCTGACGCAGGACCAGCGGCGCGCCCGTGTCACTGCGGCGCTGACAGAGGTCGGCCTGGATCCAGCGACGCAGGACCGCTATCCGCACGAGTTCTCCGGCGGCCAGCGCCAGCGCATCGCGATTGCGCGGGCCATGGTGCTGGAGCCGAAGTTCATCATGCTGGACGAACCGACCAGCGCGCTCGACATGAGCGTGCAGGCGCAGATCGTCGATTTGCTGCGTGGCCTGCAGGTGAAGCGCGGATTGAGCTACCTGTTCATCAGCCACGACCTGAAGGTGGTGCGGGCACTGTGCAACTACGTGATTGTGCTGCGCAATGGCCGCGTGGTCGAGGAAGGCCCGGCTGCACGGATTTTCGATGATCCGCAGAGTGACTACACGAAAGCATTGCTGGCGGCGGCGTTCGACCTGAAGGTCGCCCATCGCTCGGCCACCTCGAGTTGACCGGAGCTGCCCGCATGGCGACACTCATCATCGGCACCGATCGGGTTGCGACGTTCGCGACAGCCTGCCGGGAATTCGACCCGGGGCACGACATCCGCCAGTGGCCGGATGTGGGACGGGCCGAAGACATCCGCTATGCCCTGGCCTGGGGTCCACCGGCGGGCGAACTCGCCAAACTGCCGAACCTGGAGCTGATCGTGTCGGTTGGCGCGGGCGTCGATCATCTGATGAAGGACCCGCTGCTGCCCCACGTGCCGGTCGCGCGCTTCGTCGATGCCGACCTGACCGGCCGCATGGTGTCCTATGTGGCGGCCAACGTGCTGTTTCACCACCGCCGCATGAACGAACTGCGCGCGCAGCAGGCGGCCGCCGTCTGGAAGTATCTGCCCGAACCGGCGGCGCACGAACTGACCGTCGGCATCATGGGGCTCGGCGTCTTAGGCCAGGCGTGCGCGCAGGCGCTCTTGCCGCTCGGCTACTCGCTCGCCGGCTGGAGCCGAACGCCTAAAGGCGTGCCCGATGTGGCGTGCTTTGCCGGTGCCATTGGGCTCGACGCGTTCCTGGGTGCAACTGACATTCTGGTCGTGCTGCTGCCGCTGACGCCCGATACGCGCGGCATTATCGATCGGAAGTTGCTGGCCAAGCTGCGCCGACCGAAACTCCTGCCCGGTCCCGTGCTGATCAACGCCGGCCGCGGTGGTCTGCAGAGCGAACAGGATATCGTCGCGAGCCTCGATGCGGGCGAGCTTTACGCCGCCTCGCTCGACGTGTTCACGACCGAGCCGCTGCCGCCGTCGAGCCCGGTGTGGGGCCACGAGCGCATCCTCCTGACCCCGCACATCGCGGCCGAAAGTGATCCGCGGGCGATTGCGCGGTATCTGATTGCGCAGATTGGGCGAAAGCAGTGCGGCGAACCGCTACCGAACCTGGTCGATCGCCAGCGCGGGTATTGAAAACCGCCTTGCCCCTATGTCCCGGGCGCACCGTCGAGCACCTGGTCCACATATTTCATGAAATGCGTGACTGGCGGCGTCTGCGCGCGCGGGTTCTTGGCGGCTTCATCGAGGCGGCGCAGGCGGACGGCGGCCTGCGCGAACGGCAGCGCCTCGAAGGCTGCAACTTCATCGGCCGACATGGGGCCGCCCTGCAGCGCGAGCGAGCGCACCGAGTCGGGTGACAGATACCCGAAGTAGGCCTTGTCGGTGGCGCACAGATAGCGCTTGGCCGGCACGTGCAGACGGACCGGCTCTGTCACCGCCGGGCCGAAGCGCTCCGCCAGCCACACCGCGCCCAGTTCCTCGTGCCGGTCGTCGACATCATGGGCCGCGGGGTCTTCGCCGAGGTCATGTACCATGTGGCCGATGTCGTGCACCAGCGCCGCAACGATGAAGGCAGCCGACTCGCCGTTGCGTTCGGCAAGTGCTGCTGCCTGCAGCGCATGCTGCTGCTGGTTGACTGCCGACAACCCGTACTGGCCGGTCGCGCGGGTGGTGAGGATATTCTGGATTTCGTCGCGGATCGAGGTCATGTGCGATGCTGTCCCATTGCGCATTTTCCGATCTCCTCCATGGCCCTCCGATGTATCGAAGGCGTGACAGAACTTATGCTGGAGGGGGAACCGTCGTCGAGTGTCATCCAGTGTTCACGGCTACGGCCTATTCCCGCACACCGTGGCAATCGTTCCCTTGATCGGGCGACTGTATTCTGTTCGAACAACTACGTGCCGCAGGCGCTCAACAGACGTGACGAGGACCAGTGCCACAAGCCGAGCCAAGTGGGGAAACCGGAGTGCGCCCGCAGGCGCCTTCCACCACTGGCGCGCTGGTTCTGGTGGTTGGGCCGTCGGGTGCCGGCAAGGACAGCATTCTGGGGTACGCACGCCAGCAGCTGACCAGCGATTCCCGCTTCGTGTTCGCCCGGCGGCTCATCACACGGCACGACGCGGATCCGACCGAGGAGCATGAAGCCTGTACCGAGGCCGCTTTCGCTGCGGAAGAAGCGAGCGGGACTTTGGTCTTCAGCTGGCGCGCGCACGGCACCGCCTATGGCATCCGCCGCACGATTTTACAGCCTTTGGCCGAGGGCCGGGTGGTGATTGCCAACGTGTCGCGCCGTGTGATCGACCAGGGCGCAGCACTCGCAGCGCGCGTCACAATCGCCCATATCACCGCGTCTCCAGCCGTCCTCGCCGCGCGCCTGCGCCTGCGGGGACGCGAAACACACGACGAGATCGTCGCCCGCCTCGCCCGCGAGGCACCCTTGCCGCCGCACACGGGCGCGCTGGTGACGATCGGCAATGACGGCCCGCTGGCCGAGGGCGGCGGGGAATTCGTCGCGCTGTTGCGCGAGGAGGCGCGCCGCTCAAGCGAGCGGGGCGCGGGCGATGATGCGAAACCGGCTGTCTGATGTGTCCTGCTTGAACACCGCCAGAGTGTCGATCGTGACCGGCCCCGCCGGCACTTCCATCGCATAGAGCTGCGAAAGACCGATCTGCACGTCGTCGATCAAGTCCTTGTCGAGTGGACCCGACAGCGTCATGTGGAAGCGGAAGTCCTCGTGCACATAGGGATAGCCGTGCGTTTCGAGGTAGTGCGCCTGCCGCTCGGTCAGCGACGCCTTGTTGCGTCGTTCGCGGTCCGCAGCCGTGAGTGGCGCCCGGGCAAAGTCGAACGCGGTGACGACCTGTGAGGCGAGCGCCTGCAAGGCGGTACTCTCGCCGACCGGCACCAGGGCGACAAAGCGGCTGAGGCCCGCGACCTCCAGTCCCGCCAGGTGAACACAAGGCTCGTTCGCTGCGAACGCGGTGACAGCATCGAGCAATGCTGCCTCGCTGGCGTCGGGATGCAGATGGAACGGCGCCTTCAGGGTGCCATGGAACCCGTAGCGGCGCGGATCCTGCGTCAATTCCCGCCACTCGGGGCAGTTGTCCTCCAGCATTGTGGCAAAGCCCACCTCCAGCGCCGTCGCCGCGTCATAGCCGAGCACGGAACAGCCAAAGCACCACAGGGGCGAAGAGGGATTTGGAGCAAAATAGATCGCGTAACGCGGACCACTGTTACTCATGGTGGCCGCACTCGGGTGCGCAATTCATCGCAACCTCATCATGCAAGCGTTTCAGAACGCCCGCTGCCCTCGCGACCAAACGGAGGTGATGACCGGCGTTTCTTCCAGGATATGGAACTGCACGATATCCGCGCGCAGACCCGGCTTCAGATGGCCGCGATCCCTCAAGTCGAGGATGTCGGCAACCTTCCACGTGACCATACCCATGGCGGCCGGCATGGCGATGCCGTGACGCATGTTCAGTTTATACACAGCTTGCAGCAAACTCGAAGGCACATAGTCGGATGATAGGCCATCGAGGACCCCCAGTTCGGCCAGTTCCGACACGGAAACGCCGCCCGAATGGGAGCCGCCACGGACCACATTGGGCGCGCCGGCAATGGTCGCAAGCCCGGCCTTGTGCGCCACCGTCGCCGCCTCGACCGTGGTTGGGAACTCGCAGATCACGGCGCCCAGCGCGATGCCGTCGTCGACGTGGTCGGCAGTGGTATCGTCGTGGGTCGCGATCGGCACATTGCGCGCCTTGAAGGTGTCGACGACCGCCTTGCAATTGCGCGGCACGTGCTTTGGGCCTTCCGCCATGCGCTGTTCCATGACCTTGTCGAATTCACCGGCCCCCGTTTTTCCCATCCCGACCGTGTAGGTGCGGAACTGCTCGAGATCGCGCCACTGCCGCTGGCCGGGTGTGTGGTCCATCAGCGAAACGAGCTTGATCAGCGGCTCGTCCTGGTGCGGGATCACATCTTCCATCAGGAAGGCGCCGGACAGCTCGCAGCGCAAGTGGATCTTGTGGTCGATGCGGAACGCCTGCTTCTCGACCCCTTTCACCACGGCCTGCAGCACCCGCCCGGAGATCTGCCGGCGGTAATCCTTCTGGCCGTCGGAATAGCCAAAGCAGATCGCGTCATAGACCGTCGTAACTCCGGCTGCCGCCATCTGTGCGTCGTGGGCGATCAGTGCCGCCAGGCTGTTGGGCCAATAGACGCCGGGGCGCGGCACGAAGTGCTTCTCGGCGTTATCCGTGTGCATCTCGACGAGGCCCGGCGCCACATAGGCGCCGCCGGCGTCGATGGCGCCGGGCGCACGCGAGCGGCCCTGGTCGACGGCGATGATGCCGCTCGCGTCGAACACCAGGGTGCCGTCGACGACTTCGGTTTCGAGGATCAGGCGTGCATTGGTCAAAATCGTTGGCATGGGTCAGCTCGACTTGAAATCGGACATGGCAAGATGGCGGGTGGCGACGCGGGCGCGCACGGCATCGTCGTGGAAGATGCCGACGATCGTCGAACCCTGTTTTCGGGCTTCTGCTATCAACTCGACCACCACGTCGCGGTTGGCCGTATCGAGCGAGGCGGTGGGCTCGTCGATCAGCAGGATCGGTGCCGGCTCGACGAAGCTGCGGGCGATATTGACGCGCTGCTGTTCGCCACCGGAAAAGGTCGCCGGCGCCAGCTGCCAGAGCCGTTCAGGCAGATTGAGGCGGGCCAGAATGTCGCTCGCCCGCTTTGTTGCAGTTGCCCCATCGACGCCACGCGCCAGCAGCGGATCGCGCACGATGTCGATCGTCGAGACGCGGGGGATGACGCGCAGAAATTGCGACACGAAGCCGAGCGTGCGGCGGCGCACCTCCAGCACGCGGCGCGGTGTCGCCGACACGATGTCGAGCAATCGGCCGCTGTGGTTGATTTCGATGCGGCCAGCGGTCGGCCGGTAGTTGCCATACAGCAGCCTGAGCAAACTCGATTTGCCGATGCCAGACGGCCCGGCCAGCACCAGGGCTTCCCCGGCCTCGACCTTGAACGACACGTCGGTGAACACGGGCAGCCGCACGCCACCCTGGTTGTGCAAGGTGAACGCCTTCGAGATCCCGTCAACATTGATCATGGTGGTCATGGTGGACATGTGTCTGGCGGCGTCGAATGACGGGGCGATGACAACGGGTTGTACCCTCGGCGCGCGCCGCAAATTGGGACGGTGGCGCTGCCTTGCCGTACCGGTCGCACGTGACGATCCCATGCGCAAGCTTTGCCCGCGGCGAAACGACGGAGCAATCACGATACCAGCGCGGGACAAGCCATTGCTTGCTGACAAGTATTCGGGTCTTGATGCTATATCTTGTTGCACACCCTGCAAAATCGTGGACCCAGACAATGGCGAGCGAGCGCACCGTTCTGAAGGCTTTGCACGAACTTTTTCCGGTGGGAAAAAACGAGACTGATGTTCCCTATATGAGTTGGCCGGCGCCCGGCCGCGCAACCGCCGTTGATTGCTCGCTTGAACGTTACGCCAATCCACCGCTACTGCCGTTCGACGTTTTTGCAATTGCCAGTCACCTTCTCGAACTAAGCGGGGCCTACCACCATATCGTGCCGAAACTGGACGGCCCAGATGGATCCGGCACGGTCTCGTTTCTTTCTCTCGATCATCGAAAGGGGGCTAAGCGGCGATTGGAGATTTCCCCCAGATCGATCAACACGTGCCGCGCCATTGCGGCGATCTGGAGAGAGGATATTACCGGTAGTAAGACTGAGGAAATTGAAACGAATTTGCACAATCGAATTGTCAAGCTAAGAGGTCTGACCCGGCGATGGACATTACTTTTCGGCAAATTCGGCAACGCTGCTATTTTCGCTAAAACCGACGAGCAGGAGAGCCCGCCTAAATGGTGGGCTTTGGCGCATCAACTGCTGATGATCGCGGATGAAGCGGCCGTCGGCGTTGGCTTTGAGAGCCTCGACGAAGTAAAGATGCTTTGGTTCGAACGACATGCGCAATCGTTGATTTTTGATAAATTGTCGTTTGATGATGTGGAGATTGACGACGACTATTTCGAAGCTTCTCAGTACTACCGCACTTCGCTGTCAGTTGCCGACCATAACATTGTTTGTGTACAGCCGAAGGGGCGTACAACCCCTGTGGGATGCACGATGCGGTCGCTGTCGCATCATCTCGCCTTGCTCCCACCGCAAGGTGTCGCGCGAGCCGATTGGTATCCGCCGCAGCCCGACGCGATACTGACGGACGAAGAGGAGCTGAATATGCTTCTGATTCCGCTCCCGTTCTGGATTCCTGACAGGGCTTTCAAGGGTGTCTCCACGAAATCTACACCGACCCATAACTGGGGCTTTTTTCATGTCGAGCAAACGTGGCTGGCGCGCGGTTGCGACCCGATCGGTCACACTGCGCTCCTCGCCAGCCTGACCAATTTCATTCTTGATCTGACACTCAAGGCCAAGAAATCCCATCATGCGCGCGACATAGACGCGATCGTGCTGCCCGAATTGGCACTGGATTTTAAAACTTACAACAGTCTCGTGCCTGTCCTCAAACAGAACCTGACGAAGCTGGAGTTTTTCATTGCTGGGCTCTCGGACGATGTTGGCGGGCGCAAGGGTAATTTCGTAGCTGTCACCACGTTTAAAAAAACGCTCGATCCACAGGAAGTTTATTGGAACACGTCAGTCCGGGAGAAACATCATCGCTGGAAGCTCAACCGCAGCCAACTCGAGAGCTACGGGCTGACTGGTGCGCTCAACCCGAAATATGAATGGTGGGAGGACCTTGATCTTCTGAGCCGACGTGTCGACTTCACGGCATTTCGAAAACGATCTGTGTTGGCCGCCATGATTTGTGAAGATTTGGCACGAGTTGACCCTTGCCAGGAGCTATTGCGCTCGATCGGTCCAAATCTGATCATTGCACTGCTCATGGATGCCCCGCAACTTCCCACGCGATGGCCAGCCCGCTACGCGACGATCCTTGCGGAAGATCCCGGAAGTTCAGTTCTCACACTAACTTCGAAAGCGTTGATGAATCGGCAGCACATCGTCGGATCGCCATTGAGCGCGAGTGCTAAGGACCGTGTCATCGCCCTGTGGCGCGACGACCACCATGGTGCGCCGATCCAGATCGCATGTCCCGACCATTGCCAAGGCGTCTGGCTGAAGCTTTGGAGCGCACGGGTTACGGACGGCGCGCTTGACGGTCGCGAAGATATTCACGGCAAAACCTGGATTTACGGCAAGCACGAAGCCCTGGAGATCGAGAAGGCCGTGGCCAAATATCCAGAAATTCTAACGGTTCCTAGTCGCATTTGATGCGGCTGTGGAGCTTGCTTCGACCCGCGAATGAACGAACATCCAAGTCCGCAGCGATCACTAGATCGGCATTTTTGCTCTACTTCTTCGGCGCCTTGGACGACGTCTCGCTCGTGCGGCCGGTCAGCGCATCGGCAAGCTTCTCATGTCCCTTCAGGGTCCGCAGGTACTTATCGACGGGATCGTCGTGTAGCTTCTTTGCAGCCTTCTCGTAAACCGCCTTCGCTTTTCTTTCAACAAGCGCAGCCATTGGCACAACCCTCTGATTCAAGCCCTAAAGGCTATGTTTCGTTTGGCCGAAATAGACACCGCGATTTCGCTGCCCAGGGCCACAGAATTGAGAGAACCAACACTACTGGCTCGGCAGGACGCAGGCAATAGCTGGCCGAAACGCTGGCGGCCATGTTAACATGGCGTGAACAAGCCGCCTTAGCTTGGAGACTTTTTGCTGCCGAATCAAAGATATATCAGCTTCCTGGGTCGCGGAATGTGATTGGAACGCCACACATGTACCGCGATTCAAGCCAGCTAGAGTGCGGCTGTTGCCAATACCAGCGTGGTTGCAGAAACGAGGCTTTCGTGCCCCTCACACCGTCAGCACGGCCGACGTCAGCAGTTGGGTGTAGGCGGCCTGGGGATCATCCAGCACCTGGTCGGTCAGGCCGCTCTCGATCACGGCGCCGTCTTTCATGACCATCAGCCGGTCGGTGAGCAGGCGGGCCACCGCCAGATCGTGCGTGACGATGACGGCGGCGAGCCCCAGATCGCGCACCAGGACGCGCAGCAGGTCGAGCAGCTTCGCCTGCACCGACACGTCGAGGCCGCCGGTCGGCTCATCCATGAACACGAGGCGTGGTTCCGACACCAGCACGCGGGCGATTTGCAGCCGCTGTTGCATGCCGCCGGAGAAATCGCGCGGGCGGTCGTCGATGCGCGCCGGGTCGATCTCGACGCGGCCCAGCCAGTCGCTAGCGGCAGCGCGAATGCGGCCGTAGTGCCGGTCGCCGCGGTCCATCAGGCGTTCGCCGACATTGCCGCCAGCGGTGATGTCCATGCGCAGGCCGTCGCGCGGGTTCTGGTGCACGATGCCCCAGGCCGTGCGCATCAGGCGGCGGCGATCCTGTTCGCTCAGACTGTAGATGTCGACCGGACCGGCTGGAACTTCGAACACGATTCGACCACCGGTCGGGGGATCGAGTCCGGCGAGGCAACGCAGCAGCGTCGACTTGCCGGAGCCAGATTCACCGACGACTCCCAGCACCTCGCCCGGCCACAGGTCGAAGGTGACGCCAGCGCAGCCTACGCGGTCGCCATAGAAGCGCGAGACGTCGGTTGCGCGCAGCAGCGGCGCGGTGTCGTCGGCGTCGAAGGACGAAGCAGGCTGGGCGATGGTCATGGGTTGGCTGCCTCCGCGCTACTGCCCTTTCCCATGCCTCTTTGGGCTTCGGGATTCACGCATCTCGGCTGAGCGAACTCGGGGGGAATTTGATCGGAACGATTCATGTCGAGCGTCCGCCCTGAGCCGTATCACCCGCCAACTTCGCGCCCACGGCCTCGCCCAGCATCGTGCCGCGATGGCCGGAGGCCCGGCGTGTTTCGCAGTGGTGGCTGTCGGAGCACACGAACAGGTTGCCCCCCGCGTCGTCGATGATCACCTCGTCGAGATAGCTGTCGGTTGCGCCGCACAGCCCGCACGGCTTGTCCCACGTCTGCACCGTGAACGGGTGGTCGTCGAAGTCGAGGCTCTTCACCGTCGTGTGCGGCGGGATCGCATAGATGCGCTTTTCGCGCCCCGCGCCGAACAGCTGCAGAGCATCGGCGTTGTGCATCTTCGGGTTGTCGAACTTCGGGATCGGGCTCGGAGCCATCACGTGCCGGCCATTGACGTGCACGGGATAGTCGTAGGTCGTCGTCACCTGGCCGAAGCGGGCGATGCTCTCGTATAGGCGCACGTGCATCAAGCCATACTCGGCCCAGGCGTGCATGTTGCGGGTCTCGCGCTCGCTGGGTTCGAGCTTGCGCAAGGGCTCCGGCTGCGGCACCTGGTAGACGAGAATGTGGCGTGCGGTCAGCGGCTCCTCGGGAATGCGGTGGCGCGTCTGGATGATGGTTGCGTCCGACGTGACTTCGGTGGTTGCCACCTGCGCCGTGCGCTCGAAAAACCGGCGGATCGAGACGGCGTTGGTGGTGTCGTCCGCGCCCTGGTCGATCACTTTCAAGGTGTCGGTGGGCCCGATGATTGCGGCTGTGATCTGGATGCCGCCTGTGCCCCAACCGCGGGCGAGCGGCATCTCACGGCTGCCGAACGGCACCTGGTAGCCGGGAATGGCAATCGCCTTCAGCAGCGCGCGGCGGATCATGCGCTTGGTCTGCTCGTCTAGGTAGGCATAGTTGTAGTCGACCTCGCTAGAGGTGGAGCCGGCAAAGCTCATTCGACGGCCTCCTTGTGCGTGCCGGCCGCTGCCGCAGCTGTGGCCACGCGCTCGGCCTTGATCTTGCGGATCAGCTCCAGTTCACCCTGGAAATCGACATAGTGCGGCAACTTCAGGTGTTCGACGAAGCCGGCCGCCTCCACGTTGTCGGAATGATAGAGCACGAACTCTTCCTGCTGTGCCGGGTAGGTTGCGGCTTCGCCCAGTTCGCGCGCCTTCAACGCACGATCGACGAGGGCCATCGACATCGCCTTGCGCTCGGCATGCCCGAAGGCGAGACCATAGCCGCGCGTGAACTGCGGGTCGATGTCCTTCGAGCCGCCGAACTGGTTGATCATCTGGCATTCGGTGAGCGTGATGTCGCCGAGGTCGACGGCAAAGCCCAGTTCTTCCGGCACGAACTCGACGGCCACCGCACCCATGCGGATTTCGCCGGCGAACGGGTGGTTGCCGCCGAACCCGCGCTGCACGGAGTAGCCGAGGCCGAGCAGGAAGCCTTCGTCGCCGCGTGCCATCGACTGCAAGCGCAGGTCGCGGTCGACGGGGAATGCGACGGGTTCGCGCGTCAGATCTGCGGGCTTGGGATCGCCTGGCGGCGGCACCTCGGGCTCCATCAGACCCTCGGTCCCGAGAATGTCGGGCACGCGCGGCATGTGGGTGTCGAGGCGAGTCGCTGCTTCGGCGGCGGGCTTCGGTCGGCTCCCGTTGGCCATCAGCGCGAAGTCGAACAGGCGGTGGGTGTAGTCATAGGTCGGCCCCAGGATCTGGCCACCGGGGAGGTCCTTGTAGGTGGCCGAGATGCGGCGCTCGATGTGCATGGCGGCCGTGTCGAGCGGTACGCTGGCGCCAAACCGCGGCAAGGTGGTGCGGAACGCGCGCAGCAGGAACGCGGCCTCGATCGCATCGCCCTGCGCCTGCTTGAGGGCGAGGCTCGCAAGGTCGGGATCAAACAACGAGCCTTCGTTCATGACGCGTGCGACGGCGAGCCCCATCTGCTCGCGGATCTGGGCAACCGACAGCTCCGGTATGGCCGGATCGCCGCGCCGCCGTTCGGCCAGCAGATCGTGCGTCGCGAGGATCGCAGCCTCGCCGCCCTTGACGGCCACATACATCAGAAGGCTCCTTCGATGCGGGTCGAGCGCGGCAGGCCCATGATGTGCGTCGCGTCCACGAGGAACAGGTCGAGCCCAAGCGGATAGGCGAGCGCGTTGGTCGCAGCACCGCGCCAGAAGTCAGGCGGCAGGCCGGCCGGCGCCACGGTGCGCACCGTCTTGATGCCGGGACCGCTCAAGATGGCTTTGGCGCCACCGTCACGCGCCTTGCATGTGACGAGCACCGTGGCCGCCCGATCCGGGAAGCTGTCTTCGCCGATCGGGAAGGCCGACAGCGGCGGCATGGCCGGGTCGCTACCGTCGATCACGGCGAAGGCGGCAGCCGACGGCTGCTCGGCCAGCGGGCAGTTACAGTGGAAGCGCAGCCATGCGCCGGCCGGCCCGGTGCGCACTGCGGGCGGCAACCAAACCGGCGTCTCGAAGTCGGCGAGCGTGAGTAGTGCAAGCGCGGCCGGTCGCGACAAGCCGGGCGGCGGCACGACGTCGCCCGGCATCGCATGCCACACGCCTGGTTCGGCGAGCGCCGCCATGACGATGCGAAACGCCGCCTGCGATTGCAGGACAGGGTCCTTGAAGCCCGGCGTGATGGTGTTGCTTGAATCTGGCCGGACCACGCCTATTCCCCCCGCACGAGCGTGAAGAATTCGACCTTGGTGGCGGCAGCCTTGCGCGATGTCCGCTCACGGACGGCGGCCTGGGCGCTGTGCAACTTCGCGATGGCTATGTGCAGCGGCCCGCCCGCCGGTTCGACCTGCAGCATGGCATCGAAAACGGCTGCGATCTCGGCCTTCGCCCGGTCGCGGCCGAGCGCATAGGCGTGGCCCATGACGCCACCATCGATCCGCACGACGCAGCGTGTCACCGCAGCCTCGCCCAGATTGAAGCGCTGGCCAGTGCCGCCGGCGCGCCCTTCGACCATGACGCTGCCGACCTCGGGCGCCTTCAATACTTCATGGGCTGGCACCGCGATGGCTGCGTGGATCGCAGCGAGGTCGTCCCGGCTGGCGCGGGCGAGAACGGCCATCCAAGTCTGCCGGGGAGATTTGGCGTTCACTGGGTTCATCGGTCTACAAGCTGGTCCACAATTGACGACAGTGGATTTGTGCGCCCGTGGCGGCCGGATCACAAGACCACCGAGGTGTCATCAGATCTGCATGCCGCTGGTGCGCCGGCCGATGATCGCAAAGCGCAACCGCGACGAGATGACATCGATGATCGCAACCGTCACCAGGATCATCAGCACCAGGCACGACACCTGCTGCCATTCGAGGGTTCTGATCTGCTCGGACAAGTGCAAGCCGATGCCGCCGGCGCCGACGATGCCGATGATGGTCGCCGATCGCGTGTTGCTCTCAAAGTAGTACAGCACCTGGCTCAGCAAGACCGGCAGAACCTGCGGGATCAATCCGAAGCGGATGCGTTGCAATTCACTGCCGCCCGTCGACAGCACGCCTTCGCCATCCGTCTCCTCGGCCGCCTCGATCGCTTCGGAGAACAGCTTGCCGAACAGCCCGAAATCCGAGGTCATGATGGCGAGCGCGCCGGCGAAGGGTCCAAGGCCGACGACGTTGATCCAGATCAGCGCCCAGATCAGGGTGTCGACGCCGCGGATCGAGTCGAGGCCACGGCGGATCGAGAACCGGAAGATCCAGGACGGCACCACGTTGCGGGCGGCGAGAAAGCCGAACGGCAGCGCCAGGATGGCGGCCGCCAAGGTGCCGAGAAAGGCGATGGCCAGGGTTTCGCCGAGCGCCGTCAGCCACAGCAGCAGCTTGGCTTCAGTGCCGTAGGACGGCGGCATCATCAGGGTGATGATCTTTCCGAGCTCACCGAAGCCGTTGAACACCCGTTGCCACGAAAAATCGAGCGCGGCGAAGCCGGCGACAAAGGCCGCTGTCAACCCAATCACAACGGCGGTCGTGATGCCACGGCTCTTCCAGTTCGGTCGCATCAGGTGTGGATGGCGGGTTGCGAGCCCCGCCTTGTCGGCCACAGCCGCCTCGCGCATGGCCTTCATCGGGCGCGCTCCTGGCCTAGAAGTGTGTGGCGAATGCGTTCGGTCACCATGTCGATCACGAACACCGTGACGATGATCATCACCAGCATGGCACTGACGTCGGAATAGTAGAACTTGCGGATGGCGCTCAGTAGTTCCTGGCCAATGCCGCCGGCGCCGACGAAGCCCATGATGGCGGCGCCGCGCACGTTCACCTCGAAGCGCATCAAGCCGTAGCTGGCGAAGTTCGACACGACCTGCGGCACGGCCGAGAAGCGCACCGCCTCGGTCCACGTTCCCCCCGTCGACATCACGCCCTCGAACGGTTTCATGTCGATGTTCTCGACCACTTCGGCGAATTGCTTGCCGAGTGCGCCGAGCGTATGGATGGCGATTGCCAGCACTCCGGGCAAGGGACCAAGCCCGAAGGCCACGACAAACGTGAGCGCGAACACCAGTTCCGGCACCGTGCGGCAGAACTCGAGGAAGCGGCGCGCCGCGAACAGAGTGATGCGGTTCGTAACCAAATTGCTGGCGGCAAGGAAACACATCAGGAAGGCGCCGATCGCGCCGATGGCCGTGCCCAAATAGGCGATGATCAGCGTCTCGCCGATCAGCTTCGCCCATTTGCCTAAGCCCCAATACCAGCTGTCCTTGGTGCCGTAGATGTCGGAGAACACCAGTTGGCCGCTGTCGAGATAGAAAATCCGGTCGATGTAGGTCGAGAAGCGACCGAAGTTTGTGATGAGGACATCGGGCTTGACCTCGGCGACGACGAGCGAGGCTGCGATGCACGCGACGAGGATCACCGCGCCAACGATCGTCTGCAGTTGCTTGGCCCGGCGTGCCCTCGCATAGGCATCGGCCAGCGGCGCCAGCCGATCGGGCGGCAATGTGGTGATGGCGGATACCACGTGGACAGGCCTTTGCGATGAACACTCGGGATTCGTAGGTTGGGTTAGGACGCCCACTTGCGTCCGTAACCCAACAACTTGGGTAGCACCACCCGTGGGCTGTTGGGTCACGACCGGCAAGGCGGCCAGTCTAACCCCACAGCTACGGCTACCGCTGATTTCGAACGAGCCCCGGCGTGAACCGGGGCTCTCCGTCGTCATGCAGACTTACGACTTGCGCAGGGCGTCGACAAACTTGTTCAGCTCGATGATGGCATCGTAAGCCTTGTTGTCGACCGCTTCCCAGGGCTTCGCCTTGCCGTCGGTCGCCTTGTCAAAGGCTGCCTTGTCCTTCGTCGCAATGGCGAGGATCGCATCCTTGATCGCCTTCTTGAGGTCGGCCGGCATGTCGGAGAGAACCGCCATCGGCGAGTTGACGATCTGGTCAGACTTGAAGATCAGCTTGAAGTCGGCGGCCTTGGCGAGGCCCTTGCGGTCCATGCGCAGCAGCAGCGATTCACGCTCGTCGTTGTACCAGTTGAAGGCCGCATCGCAGGTGCCTTGCGCCACGGCGATGATCGCGTTCTCGTGGCTGCCTGCGTAGACGACCTTGGCGAAGAACTCTTCTGGCTTGATGCCCATCTTGTTCATGGCAAAGCGCGGAACGTTGTTGCCCGAGGTGGAGTTCGGGTCGACGAGGCAGAGGTTCTTGCCCTTCAGGTCTTCGATCTTGGCGGCCGGGCTGTCCTTCTTCACCCATACCACCGAATAATAACCCTTGGTGCCGTCTTCGTTCACGTCCTGGGCGAAGGCTTCGACCTTGGCGCCGGTCATCAGGGCGCGGGCAAAGGACGCCGGGCCATAGGAGCCGATGTGGACCTGGCCCGCCTTCTGTCCTTCGATCACGGCCGCGTAGTCCTGGGCAACCCGCAGGGTTACCTTGGTGCCGAGCTCCTTCGACAGGTAGGCGATCATCGGGCCGAAGCGATCGGCCACGCTGGCAGCGTTTTCAGCGGGAACGACTGCGAAAACCAGTTCAGGGTACTTGGCCTTCCAGTCCTGGGCCAGGGCAGTAGTTGCGGTGACGCCGGCAAGTGCCGCAACGCCGAGAGCCATCACGATACGACGCGTGATCATGGATTCAATCTCCGATTGACGGTTATAATTCGGGAACTTCATGTTTGATCGACCGCGCGGACCCCTTCGTCCCGCGCGGGCCGTCACGCCGCGGCCGAAACCGGGCGAGCTTGCACAGCGACGACTGCAGGCATTGCGGTGCCGCTGGTATCCATCGCCTCACCGGCTTCCAGGCCGTATAGTTCGCGCGCTGTGTCGTTGGTCAGCGTCTCCGGCCGGCCATCGAATACGAGGCGGCCTTGCGCCATGCCGACCAGGCGGTCGCAATAGGCACGCGCGGTGTCGAGTGAATGCAGGTTGCACAATACGGTAATGCCAAAGTCGCGGTTGATGCGCTGCAAGGCGTCCATCACAATTCTGGTGTTGCGCGGGTCGAGCGAGGCGATCGGCTCGTCGGCGAGGATCAGATCTGGTTCCTGCACCAGGGCGCGGGCAATGGCGACGCGCTGTTGCTGGCCACCCGAAAGGGTATCGGCACGCTGGGCGGCGAGGCTCGCGATGTCGAACTGCTCGAGGGCCGACAGGGCAATGGCACGGTCGGTCGAAGACCACAGTTTCAGTAGCGAGCGGGCGTGGCCCATGTGGTTCAGACGGCCGAGCATGACGTTGGTCAGCACGTCAATCCGGCCGACGAGATTGAACTGCTGGAAGATCATGGCCGAGCGCTGGCGCCAGTCACGCAAGGGTTGGCCCTTGAGTGCAGTCACGTCCTGGCCGTCCCATGACATGGCGCCGGACGTCGGCTCGGCCAGCCGGTTGATCATGCGCAACAGCGTCGACTTGCCGGCGCCGGAGCGGCCGATGATCCCGACCATCTGGCCCTTGGGGATGTCGAGGGAGACGGCATCAACCGCCACTTTATCCCCGAACCGTTTGCTTAGCTTTGCGATCCGCAACATCAGTCTTATCCCTCGGTTGCAAACCGTCGTACCAGCAGTTTGTGACAGTCTATTGAATTGATTTCTTGAGCGTCGCTGTTGATGTAGGCTTGGCTGGCCGACCCAGCGCGAATGGCGGCAGACGGCAAAAGTGCCCGGAGGAAGCCATGCAGATCAATCGCCGAAACCTAGCAGTGTCAGCGTTGGCCGTCGGCCTGTTGAGCGCTTTGCCAGCTGTGGCCGGCTCCGCCGACGAGATGGCGGTTGCCCGCAACCTCGAAGCGTTCCGTACCGCCCAGATCGCCGCCGACGCCAAGGCGTTTGACGCCCTGTGCGCTCCCGAGCTGAGTTACAGCCATTCCGACGGCCGGGTCGAAGACAAGGCGACGTTCATCGCCAATGCGACGGCTGGCAAGTCGAAGGTTCTGTCGCTCGACTACAAGGATCCAACGATCCGCGTCGTGGGAACGACGGCGATCGTGCGCTTCCACTGGCTTGGCGAAGCCCAGTCGGTCGCTGACGGCAAGAAGACCTCGACCAACCTGCACATCCTGATGAACTGGCAGAAACAGGGCGATACCTGGAAGCTGCTGTCGCGCGGGTCGACGAAGTTGTGAGGCGGATGCGGCGGTGCACTGTGCACACGCGCCGCTACTGCGCCGCCGCGCCTGGCATCAATCCGCGGCTGGATGCGAAGGCGCGCGCCAGGGCATAGACGCGGCGGCAGGCGGGAACGTCGATGCCGCGCCGGTCGGCGACCTCGATCATGGCGCCCAGAATGCCGTCGAGTTCGATCGGCCGGCCGGCATCCACGTCCTGCAGCATGGACGTGCGGAACGGGCCCAGCGCCACCATGGCCTGTACCCGTTGGCAGGGGTCGCTCTCGGCCTTGGCCCCCTCTGCATCGGCCAGCGCCATTGCTTCCGAAATCATTTCCGTCATCAGACCGTTCAGATCCGGATCCTCGAGCAGTTGCCTGATCGTGAAACCCGTGATCGCCGACAACGGATTGAGTGCCACGTTGCCGAACAGCTTGTTCCAGACTGCGGTCTTGATGTCGTCGGTGGTCTTGGCGGGAATGCCGGCGGCGACGAACCGGGCGGCGCACTGGTCCAGCAGCGGCGGCATCGATCGATCCGGCAATCCCATGATCAGGCCCGCGCCGCCTGAAAACACCACCACGCCCGGCTGGCGGACTTCGCAGCGCAGATAGGCGACACAGCCAGCCGTGCGCGCCACGGGAAAGCTCGCCCGGATGCGTCCGCCCGGGTCGACGGAATTGACGGGCGCGCTGCCGTACCACCACGGAATGCCGTTGACGACGCACACCCACAATCCGTCGGGCTTGACGAGGTGCTTCACGTGGGCGCTCAGGTCCGGCACCGCAAAGGCCTTGACGCAACTGATCAACACGTCGGCAGGTGGTGCCTGATCGATGCGCGATGCCGAAACCTTGGCACGGACCGCCACAGTGCCTTCGACTGTGATGCCGTCACGCTCGATTGCCGCCAGTGCGGCGCCGCGCGCAATCACGTGGACGTCGCCACCGCCAGCCGCGCCGAGACGACCTGCCAGATACGTGCCGATGGCGCCGGCGCCGAGAATGGAAATGCGCATGACCGGTCGGCGTCCTTCGGGCTTCATGACCGCAATTGTTGCTGTCGAACGGCGAAAGGCTATGCCATGCCCACGGCGTTCGCAACGAGGCATCACGATCCGGTAAACCGGCGCCTGCGCGGGTGATGCTAGGTGTCACCCGGCACGCCGAACGACGGCGCCTTGGTCGGATCAAGTGCGCGGATCACGTAGTCGTCCATCTGCGGCGCATAGATCGCCCACAGTCTCTTCAATTCGGCCAGCGGATCGATGTCGTGCCAGTCGACGCGCAGGTCGACCAGCGGCCAGGGCTGCTCATGGACGATTTTCAGGCCGATCGAGTGGATCGGACCTGCTTCGCCGCCAGCGTCCAGGCCGGCCTGCATGGCGCCGATCAACCGCTCGCCGAAATGCAATTGCGCGGACGCCGCCGTGAAATGCGCGATCATGGCAGCTGGAACACCATCGTGCCGGAGCAGGTTGCCGGCAGTAACTACTCCGTCGCCCTGGGCCGTCGCATGGATGCCGAGCGTCTTCACCCCCGAGTACGCTGCCGTCTCGCCGTTGTGATCGACAATCGTGAGTTGGCGGAAGGCGCGCGCTGGGCCAGCTCGTTCCAAAAGCTGCGCCAGCGTCTCATCGGCAGTGCGACCTTGGTTCAGTGCCTCGAGCCCGAGCAGGCCGAGACGCGGATCGGTGATGTTCTGCGTGGCGACGGCGCCGGTTTCGCATACATGCGAACAGCGCGCGGCCACAGCCGGGCTGGACGAGGCAACGGCCAACCCGAACATGCCGGCCTTGCGGCAGTGCGCTGCGATCGACAAGGTCATTCAGCTGCCGCCTTTCCAGGCGCTGCCTGCTGGCCGAAGAAGGACGCCGACTTCGGGTATTCGGGGATCGCCACGGAGTAGGGTACCGCACGAATCCGGCGCGGGTCGGTGCCGCGCACGATCATGCCTTCGTGCGCGTTCGGCACCGGGTTCGGCGAACACGGCGCTGCGTCCGCCGCCGAATACACCGCAATGAACAGGGTGCGCGGCTTTTGCGAATTGTTGGGCACCGAGCCGTGCGCCAGGCACGTGTGCATGAGGCAGACGGACCCGGCCGGACCTTTGCTCACAGCCGCATTGCGCTTGTAGTCGGCCTCGATTTTGGGATCGACCGCGCCGGTGAACACGCCATCGTGCCACAGCGAATGCAGCTCGCCCTTGTGCGAGCCAAGTGCCACTTCCAGCGGCCCGTTGTCGTCCGTCACCTCGTCAACCATCAGCAGGGCCGTGACGATGTCCGTGTTCGAGTGCGGCGTAAAGGGGAAGTCCTGGTGCCACTTCACTTCCGTGGCGCTGCCGGGCTGTTTCGAATTGATCTTGTTGTGGTGGTGCTTGACGTTGGGGCCGATCAGATCGGCGACCATGTCGGTCATGCGGCTGTTGCGCATCACGTCAAGGTAGACGCTCGAAATTTCCGTTGGCGCCGAGACACGGCGCAGCGCCGGCGTGGTGGCGGAATGGCTCTTGGGCTCGATGTCGAAGCGGGCGCGGCCATCCAGCATCTGCCCGTAGGGCTTGGTGTGCGCGCGGCTGCCTTCGACCCAGCCGGCGAACTCGGCGCGCAGTGCGGCCAGCTGCGCCGGCGTCACCGCATCTGGCAGCGTGATCACGCCGTCGCGCCAGAAGGCGTCGTACTGTGCTTGAGTGAGGGTTTGCACGGCGTCTGGCCCCTGCGGCAGCTGAGCGATAGCGTGATGTTCGGAGCAATTGCGGCGATGCGCAAGATGGAAAAGGGGGACAGCAGCCCGCAACACCCCTCACTTCCGGCGATTGTGCGTCGTCAATCCCGGGCTTTGATGCTGGCGCAGCACATCTGCTGACAGGCGCACCACTTCGGAAATCTGCAGCAGCTGCCGGGCGAGCGGGCTCGTTTTGCGCCAGATCATGCCGATCGTGCGCGAGGGTTGCGGACTGCGGAACCGCGCGACCGAGACGGACGCCGACCGCGTCTCTACAGCAACCGCCATTTCCGGGATCAGCGTGACGCCGATGCCGGCGCTGACCATCTGCACGAGCGTCGACAACGAGCTGCCGTCCAGCAGTTCGCGTGGGGCCGCCGCATGCAGGTTGCAGAACGAAAGGGCCTGCTCGCGAAAACAATGCCCCTCCTCCAGCAGCAGCAGCCGCATTTCGCGGAGCTTCTCGCGATTGGGCACGGGCTTGCCCTGGTCCGCGCCCGGCCGCACCAGCACGAACGTTTCGGCAAACAGCGCAACCTCGGTCAGCGAAGGTTCGGAAACCGGCAGGGCAACGAGCGCCGTGTCGAGCCGCCCCTCGATCAGCTCCTGGATCAGCTTCGGCGTCACTGTCTCGCGTACGTGAATGTCGAGCCCGGCATTAGACCGAGCGAGGTTGCCGATGATGGTCGGCAGCAGGTAGGGCGCAATGGTCGGGATCACACCGATGCGCAGCCGCCCCAGCAGCCGGTCCCGGGAGGCGCGCGCCAAATCTCCGAGCTCGTCGACCGAGCGCAGGATGTCGCGAATGCGCGGCGCGAACTCTTCACCGAAGTTGGTGAGGCGGACGTGGCGCGCGCCCCGTTCGAACAGCGCGGTGCCGAGCGTATCTTCCAGCTCCTTGATCTGCATCGACAGGGCCGGCTGCGAAATGGCACAGGCATTGGCTGCGCGGCCGAAGTGGCCATGGCGCGCCAGGGCCTCGAAGTAGCGGAAGTGCTTGAGCGTCAGGTTGGCCATAATCTCAGCTTATCATAGCAATCAGTAAATCCAACTTAGACTAATGGCGCAGCTCTGGTAGTCATCAAGTGCTGGCGTAGGGCATGACCCTCGATACTTTGACCGCACGCAAGGGACCGCACCCCAGGAGCAACGACGTACGTGGATCGCCGCACGACACCGGCGCCAGTTTCTGGCGCCCCTGCCGATCCATCATCAAAGCCACCACCGGAGAGAACCATGGACGGAAATGACAACGCGACCGCGGGCAAGTGCCCGGTCATGCACGGGGCTGGCAAGCACGCGACATTTGCAGCCCGCTCGAATCGCGACTGGTGGCCGAACCAGCTCAACCTGAAGATCCTTCATCAGCATTCCGCGCGCTCCAATCCGCTTGGCACGGCGTTCAACTACGCCGACGAATTCAAGAAGCTCGACCTCGAGGCCCTGAAGAAAGACCTCTATGCGCTGATGACCGACTCGCAGGACTGGTGGCCGGCCGACTACGGCCACTACGGCGGGCTCTTCATCCGCATGGCCTGGCACAGTGCAGGCACCTACCGCACCGGCGACGGACGCGGCGGCGCGGGCGCCGGCACGCAGCGCTTTGCCCCGCTCAACAGCTGGCCGGATAACGGCAACCTCGACAAGGCACGGCGCCTGCTGTGGCCGATCAAGCAGAAGTATGGCAACCGGATCTCCTGGGCCGATCTCATGATCCTTGCCGGCAACTGCGCACTGGAATCGATGGGGTTCAAGACCTTCGGCTTCGGCGGCGGCCGCGCCGACGTGTGGGAACCGGAAGAGGACATTTACTGGGGCCACGAGGATACCTGGCTCGGCGACAAGCGCTATACCGGCGACCGAATGCTCGAGATCCCGCTCGCCGCCGTGCAGATGGGCCTGATCTACGTCAACCCCGAAGGTCCGAACGGCAAGCCGGACCCGGTGGCGTCTGGCCGCGACATCCGCGAGACCTTCGCGCGCATGGCCATGAACGACATGGAAACGGTCGCGCTCGTTGCCGGCGGACACACGTTCGGCAAGGCGCATGGCGCGGGCGATACCGCGCTCGTCGGACCGGAGCCGGAAGGTTCCGCCATCGAAGAGCAAGGGCTCGGCTGGAAGAATGCGTTCGGCAGCGGCAAAGGCGTGCACGCCACGACCAGCGGCATCGAAGGGGCATGGAAGCCCAACCCCACGAAGTGGGACAACGGTTACTTCGACGTGCTGTTCGGCTACGACTGGGAACTCTCGAAGAGCCCGGCCGGCGCCCACCAGTGGCATCCCAAGAACGTGGCCGAGAAGGACATGATCCCCGACGCCCATGACCCGTCGAAGAAGCATCGGCCGATGATGACCACGGCGGATATGGCCTTGCGCTTCGACCCCATCTACGAGCCGATCTCGCGGCGCTTCCATCAGAACCCAGCCGAGTTCGCGGACGTCTTTGCCCGCGCCTGGTTCAAGCTCACGCACCGCGACATGGGCCCGCGCGTGCGCTACCTCGGCAAGGAGGTCCCGAAGGTCGATCTGATCTGGCAGGACCCGGTGCCAGCCGTCGATCACGCCCTGATTAGTGCCCAGGACATCGTGGCCCTGAAGACTGAGATCTTGGCATCCGGGCTTGCCGTCGCCGAACTCGTTGCCACGGCGTGGGCATCGGCTGCGACCTTCCGCGGCTCTGACAAGCGCGGCGGCGCGAACGGCGCCCGCATCCGTCTCGCTCCGCAGAAAGATTGGGAGGCGAACCAGCCGGCCCAGCTGGCGAAAGTCCTGAAGAGCCTCACCGCAATCCAGGCGTCGTTCAACGCGAAGGCGTCGGGGGGCAAGAAGGTTTCGCTGGCCGATCTGATCGTGCTGGGCGGCGGCGTTGCAATCGAACAAGCGGCGAAAGACGCCGGCCACAGCGTGATGGTGCCATTCACGCCCGGCCGCACGGACGCGACGCAGGAACAGACCGACGTCGACTCGTTTGCGGTGCTGGAGCCGGCCGCCGACGGCTTCCGCAACTACCAGCGGAAGGCCTACAGCGTGTCAGCCGAAACGCTGCTGGTCGACAAGGCGCAGCTGATGACGCTGACGGCGCCGGAAATGACGGTGCTGGTCGGCGGCCTGCGGGTGCTGAACGCCAACGTCGGGCAGGCCCAGCACGGCGTCTTCACGAAGCGGCCAGAGCAGCTGACCAACGACTTCTTCGTCAATCTGCTCGACATGGGCACCACGTGGAAGGCGGTGTCCGAGGCGCAGGACGTGTTCGAGGGACGTGACCGCAAGTCCGGCGTTCTCAAGTGGACCGGCACGCGCGTCGATCTGATCTTCGGCTCAAATTCCGAACTGCGCGCACTGGCGGAAGTCTATGCCGGGGCGGACGCCAAGAACCAGTTCGTCGCCGACTTCGTGGCGGCGTGGACCAAGGTCATGAACCTCGATCGGTTCGACCTTGCCTGAGGTTTGAGGGGGAGGGCGGCGGGGGCCGCCAGCGGGCGCAGCTGAAGAAGTTCAGCTGCGCCCGTGTTTGTTTCACAAGGACGTCATCATTCCGGGATCACGGCGGTGGCGTCGATCTCGACCAGCCACTCGGGCCGGGCGAGTGCCACTACGACGAGGCCGGTGCACACGGGATGCACGCCGCGGATGTATTCGCCCATCACGCGATAGACCGGCTCGCGATGGCGAATGTCGGTCAGGTATACAACGAGCTTGGTGATGTGCTCCATCTTGGCGCCGCACTCGGCGATCAGCTGTCGGATGTTCTGCATCACCTTGTGGGCCTGCGCCGCCGGATCGCCGACGCCGACGTTGGCCGCCGTGTCGAGGTCCTGCGGACACTGCCCGCGCAGGAACACATACGTGCCGCGCGCCACTACCGCCTGGGCAAGATCATTGTCGAGCTTCTGCTCGGGGTAGGTTTTGCGGGTGTTGAAGGGACGGATGCGGGTGTGGATCATGGGCTCATTCCGCAGCCTTCTTCAGCGCCGTGCCGTCGACCCGATCCGACAGACCGGCGGCCTTCTTGGCGATCTGCGCCGCGTTCTCCCAGTCGAAGTTGCGGTACACGGCGGCGAGGTGCGCGAAATGCGGCGCCTGGGCGAACATCGTGAAGGTGAGGCGGTGGCCCGCGTAGTCTGAGTTTAGCAGATCGCGCGCGTAGGCCAGGAGTTTGCGGCGATCCTCGGCCAGCCAGTTGTCATTGATCGAGTAGAACTTGTCGAGCCAGGGCTTGGTGTCGGGATGGCGGAAGGCGGCGACGTCCGGCGTGACGCAAATCTGCCCACCGCAGAGTTCCCGCGCGATGTGCATCATCTGGTGCAATTGCGAGCAGGCCAGCACGCGGCCGGTATAGAGCAGCGACTGGTTCGGCATCATCAGGCCGGCCGGCGAGCGCTCGGCCAATGCGATCGAGGCAGTCAGATGCGCGTTGATGCCCTCGCGGTAGCAGGCGAGTTCGGCAAGTTTCTCCTGCACTGCCTGCTGCTTGTCGAGCCCGGTCTGGCGCGCATTGAGCAGCGCCGCGCCGATCATCATGTCGGCCAGCATTTCGTTGCGCTGCACGTAGGCGAAGGCCGAGTAGCGGTGCAAGGTGGCGCGGATGAAGGTCGCCGCCCGGGTGTGGCGGTGGAACAGCACGTTTTCCCATGGGATCAGCACGTCGTCGAAGATCACAAGCGTGTCGACCTCGTCGAACTTGTTCGACAGTGGGTAATCCTCGGCCGATGCTCGCCCCGTGAAGCCCGTGCGGCAGATGAACTTCAAGTTCGGCGAGCCCAGATCGCAGATGAAGCCGACGGCATAGTCGCTCATCGCCTCGTTGCCCCAGTTGGCGATGGTCGGCTTGGTGAACGCCTGGTTGGCATAGGCCGCCGCCGTCTCGTACTTGGCGCCGCGCACGACGATGCCGGCCGCGGTCTCCTTCACGACGTGGAGCAGCATGTCGGGGTCCTGGTCCTGGGGGCGCTTGGAGCGGTCGCCCTTGGGATCGGTATTGGCCGAGACATGGAACGGGTCCTCGCGTTCGACGCGTTCGATATGGCGCTTGATGTTGGCGCCGAACTGCGGATCGATCTCGTTCAGCACGTCAGTGCCGTCATACAGCGACCACATCTCGCCGACCGTCTCGTCGCCGACGCGGGTGACGACGCCGCCGATGTCATGCAGCACGGCATCGGTGGCCCGCCGCTTGGCCTCCCAGTGCTCCTTGCTGAACGGCAACTGCGCATTGACCGCATTGACATCGCCGGTCGCGGCGTCGGTCCACGTCATCACGTCGCGGCTGGCTGCCTCGTGCTGCATGTCGTAGATGCGGGCGCGGATGTCGACCAGCGGCTTGAACATGGGATGCGTTGTCACATCCTGCACGCGCTCGCCGTTGATGAAGACGTGGCGTCCGTCGCGGATGCTGTCGCGGTATTGCTGGCCGGTGCGGATCATGCGCTGCCATATCCCTGTGACGTTTCAAGCTGCTCGACCGCATAGTGCGACGGCCGTCCCCCTGCGTCCATACCTGCCCGCACCGATGTGCGGTCACCGAATGTCGCGCCAGGGCGCCGATCTTAGTGTTTTGTTCACCACGTTCAGCAACACTCGACGCCTGAGGCAGGAGGGTGCCATGACACGCATGCGAGTGGCGGTGATAGTCCTGGTTGTCCTGGCGGTGGCGAAAGTCGTGACCCAGGAGTATCTCTATCGCAGCGGCACCCGCGAGGTGCTGGTCAGCACCTACCGCGAGCGCGCGATCGCTGCCTGCCAGAGGGACCCGCGCAACGTCGGCCTCATCGCCGCGCCCGCCACCTGGGCCCGGCCGACCGACATTCGCGTGGTGATCGGCCGAAATGACCTCGACGTCTGGATCTGGCAGATCGACCACGATCTGTGGAGCGCGCGCTTCCGCAACCCCTACCTGCAGCTGATCGGTCCCGACCGGCAGCCCAACGTCCAGTGCGACTACGACATCGTGCACGGCATGGCCACCGTCTCGCGCAGCTGACGGTCAGCCCACCTTGAAGCGCTCGTCCGGCGGCACCTGCATGGCCGTCATCATGCGGTTGCCTTCGGTGGCGAGGCCGATCACCCGCAGCATGTCGTTGTACTGCGCCATCGTCATGCCCTTCTGCTGGGCAAAGTACGTGTGGGAATGGATGCAGTACTCGCAGTTGTTCATGATCGAGACCGTGAGATAAATGAACTCCTTGACCAGCGGATCGAGCGGCGTGCCGGGCCCCATCACTTCCTTCGCCTTCTCCCAGGTGCGTTTCAGGTTGGGCGGGTCGTTGGCCTGGGCCCGCCAGGCGTTGTTGACGAAGTCTGATTTGCGCGTTTTGCGGATGTCGTCGAACACCGCGCGGGCTTCGGGCGAGGCTTCCTCGTCGGTCAAGAGCTTGACGGTGGTCATGGGGATTTCCTCTGTTGCTGTTCGGGTGCCCGGGGACAGTTACCGATCCAAGGGAACACCAGTGTTTACGGACAAATGGCGGAATCAGGCAACTGTCCCCGAATGCAGTTCCCGCTAACAGGCCTAGCCCGTCAGTGCCCGACGCATCATAATCGAAGGCAACAGCCGTCGCTTTTGACCCGTTGCGTCTGTCTGATCGCAGGCGATCCGTACCCACAGATGTCATCCTCGGGCTTGTCCCGAGGACCCATCGTGCAGCAAACTCCATAGGTCCGATTGTGTTGCGAGGTTCGCCCGTGCGC
>JAKFWF010000016.1 GCA_021730785.1 Hyphomicrobiaceae bacterium | reverse complement strand
ATTTGCAACGGGGGGGGGCGCTGCAGGTGCGGTGCCTGGCGCGTTGACCGCGTTGCCCTCGTAGAACGCCTGCAACTGCTGCGAGCGCAATGTCGCTTCGCCCTGTGTGGCGACCACATCGCCGTTGAAGATCGCGATTTTCTTGGCGTCATCGACGTCCAGCGTCTGCGAGGCCACGTCGACCGGTCCCTCGCCCGACCCGATCAACTTCGGCGCCGCGCCCGCCGCCGCCACGGGCTTGACTGTCTCCGGCGTCTTGCGCGCTTCCGGCTTCAGGCGGGTGATGACGCCATTGGAGAACAGCACCTGCTTGGCGCCGTGCCGCAGATCCATCTCGTTGGCGCGCACCTGTCCGGCCGGCATGTCGATTGCAACCGGCTGCGTCGAGACGATACGGTTGGCCTTGGTATAGACCGTCGCCTGGGTGAGATCGGCGCGCATGCCGTCGGTGCTGCGCACCTTGATGTCGTCGAACAACTCGAGTTCGTTCTTGGCATTGTCGAACGAGCCGCGCGGCGCCGTCATGGTGACGGTCGTGCCGTTGCTCTGGAACATCTTGCTGTCGATGTCGGTGAGGCCGATCGGGCCCTTCTGGCTGATGCTCTGGGTCGCGGTTCTGGCGCTTACCACATATTTGCTGCCGTCGGCGTTGAACCCTTCATACTTCGGGCTCGACATGGTGAGGTTCTCGGTCGAGATCTCGATTTTGCCGGGATCGAACTTGCCGCCCTTGATCGACAGGCTCAGTCTGATGCCAAGTGCATAGGTCGACAGCGCCAGCAGGCCGATCAGGGGAAATGCCAGCCGCAGCGTGCGCACCATGAAGGTGTGGCGGCGGGCCTGCCGAAACGATCGCGCGCGATCGGACGCGGCGTCGGCGAGCCTGACTGGCGGCCTCGCCGGAGTGTGCACGACGGGAAGTATGCTTTGCAGCGCCATGGCGCGGGGGTGCCTGGAGTTGAACGACGGGCCTCGCCCGACAGAACGCCAACAATCCGGCGGCAATGTGGGAGCGTTTCAGGGCCGAGGCAAGTGCGGTGGCGGTGGCTGTTGGGGGAAATGGCGCCAACGGCTAGACGCGTGGCTCCGCGAACACGTCGCCGCTCAGTGGGCGAAAATGTCCATGTCTTCGAAACCTGCGAGATCGAGGGCGGCGCGGGTTTCCAGGAACGCGAAGCAGCGGGCGGCTAGTTCGGTGCGCCCCTGGCGCGCCAGCATCATGTCGAGGCGCGCCTTGAGCGTGTGCAAATGTAGCACATCCGAAGCCGCATAGGCCTGCTGCTCTGCACTGAGCGTTTCGGCCGCCCAGTCGGAACTTTGCTGCTGTTTCGACATTTCGAGGCCGATCAGCTCGGCGGTCAGATCCTTCAGCCCGTGCCGGTCGGTATAGGTGCGGGCGAGCTTCGAGGCAATCTTGGTGCAGTAGACATTGCGCAGATCAGCACCAAGATTGTGCTTCAGGACTGCCACGTCGAAGCGGGCGAAGTGGAAGATCTTCTGAAGCGCCGGATCTTCAAAAATAGCACAAAGCCTGGGCGCGGGTTGCCGGTCGGCGGCGATTTGCACCAGATGCGCCGTGTTATCGCCCGCCGAAATCTGCACAACGCAAAGACGATCGCGATGCGGTCGCAGCCCGAGCGTTTCGGTATCGATGGCGATCGCGCCGGTAAATCGGACGGTTGCGGGCAGGTCGCCGCGATGAAGCTCGATGCGGGCCGCGGCCATTGAACCCTCCACGTCATTGCAGCATTTCCAACGCTGCATACGCGCGATCCCGGGCCATCCGTCAAGTGGCGCTGGCACCCTCACCAGAGCGTGAACGCGCGAGACTTTACTGTAATACAACTTTTAGTTGTGAAATGCTCATTCGTCGGCTAATCGAGCTCTGACTACGTCTTTTGCACCTTTAAGTTGTATCAATCGAACACTCAAGTGGGGGCAACGCAAATGCGAGCACAAGTCAACGGCCGGGCTGGAGTCGTATCTCAGCCACTTTATGCGCAGGTGCGCGAACGTCTGCTGGCGCGGATCATCGGCAAGGAGTGGAGCCAGGGGCAACTGCTACCGAACGAATTCGATCTGGCGCGCGAGTTCGGTGTCAGCATCGGCACGATCCGCAAGGCGGTCGAGG
The DNA here is from genome assembly GCA_021730785.1 of Hyphomicrobiaceae bacterium. Lineage (GTDB taxonomy): Bacteria > Pseudomonadota > Alphaproteobacteria > Rhizobiales > Hyphomicrobiaceae > JAKFWF01. The sequence goes on along the minus strand of JAKFWF010000016.1, from coordinate 54,878 downwards.
GGCTGGAGGCGGCCAAGATCGTCGTGCGCAAACAAGGTCGCGGCACGTTCGTCTCGCGCGACAGCGCGGTGTCGGCGACCGAACCGGTCAGCTGGTTCGCCGATATCGGCATCGATCTTGAATCGGCGCGCACCACCACGCTCGCGATCGAACAGCGCGTCGCAACCCAGCCCGAGCGTATCGGCCTGGAGCTGGAGCCCAACAAGACGGTGATTGTGATCCACCGTCGCCGCAGCTTTGCGGGCGATGCCCGTGTACTCGATCGCGTCGCGCTGCCCCAGCAGGTGTTCTTCGATCTGGACCCCAAGGACCCGCTGCCCGGCAATCTCTATGAATTCTACGGCGACTACTTCGGCGTGCGTGCGGTCAAGTGCCGCGAGCAGATCCTGGTGGTGGCAGCCAGCGCCGACGTCGCCCAGCTGCTCGATTTGGAAGTCGGCGCGCCGGTGCTCAGGATCGAACGGCTGTCCCATTCGGCAGCTGGCGAACCGGTCGAATGGCGCGAATCGTTCTGTGTCCTGCCCAAGGGCCTGAGTTTCGTCGGCGCCTGCTGACACAGCCTTGACGACACGGGGAGATTTGGCGAAGGGTGCGACCCGACGCTGGCCCTCAAGGTTGCCATGAACAGGTTCGATCGACTTTTCGGCATGCGCGGCGAAGCCCGCCTGCGCTACGGTGATGGCGAGTACAAGGTCGTGACCACCGGCGACTTCGTGCGCTGCGCCGTCACCGGCCAGCCGATCGTGCTGACCGAATTGCGCTACTGGAACGTGGAGCGGCAGGAGGCCTACGCGTCGGCGGCCATCTCCCTGCAACGCCAACTCGAGTTGCGCGCCAAGGGCAGGGCGTAGGGCGCCGGGTGCAGCTGCTGCCGGTTGCCCGCCTCATGCGGCCCCCATGGGATGGGATGTGGCCTCGCGCGCTGCATTGACGACGGCAATCGCGCTCATGTTGAGCAGGCCACGCACCGTCACCGACGGCGTGACGATGTGCACAGGCTTGGCAGCGCCGAGCAGGATCGGCCCGAGCACGATGGCACCGGAGACGACCTTCAGCAAGTTGAACGCGATGTTGGCGGCGTCGAGCCCCGGCATGATCAGCAGATTGGCTGAACCCTGCAGCCGCGAGTTCGGGAAAATCTCTTCGCGGATGAACGGCGATAGCGCGGCATCTGCGTGCATTTCGCCCTCGATCTCGAGCTCGGGGTTCCACAGCCTGACCGTCTCAAGAACCTCGCGCATCTTGGCCGCTGACGCCGTGCTCTCGGAGCCGAAGTTCGAATGCGACATCAGCGCTATCTTCGGCTTCAAGCCGAAGCGGCGCACTTCCTCGGCGGCGAGAATCGCGATCTCGGCCAGATGCTCAGCGGTTGGATCATAGCTGACGTAAGTGTCGGCGATGAACAGCGGCCCGGTCGGCAGGATCAGCCCGGAGAGTGCCGCAAACCCGCGCACGCCGCCCTTCATGCCGATCACCTGCGACACATGCCGCAGCTGCGTATGATAGCGGCCGACGGCGCCGCAGATCATCGCATCCGCATCGCCGCGGCGCAGCAGCAGACCGGCCGTCACGGTCGAGCCGCCACGCACGATGCGGCGCGCATGCGACGGCGCGATGCCCTGGCGTTCGACGAGGCGCTCATACTCGACCGTCATCGCCGGTACGCGGGCATCGGTGTCCTGGTCGAAGATCTCGAAATCCTCGTCGGCCTTGAGCCGCAGGCCGAGGTGCGTCATCGATCGCGTGATCACGTCGCGCCGTCCGACGAGGATTGGACGGGCGAGCCCCTCGGTGATCACCTGCTGGGCCGCCTGCAGCACATAGGGGTGCTCGCCCTCGGCGAATACGAGGCGCTTTGGTGTGCGGCGGTGCTCGGACTTGGCGCTGTCGAACATCGGCTTCATGACGAAGCCAGAGCGGTAGACGAAGCGCGACAGTTTCTCGCGGTAGGCCGCAAAATCGGCGATCGGTCGGGTGGCGACCCCGCTTTCCATGGCCGCGCGCGCGACGGCAGGTGCGATTTCCAGGATCAGCCGGGGATCGAACGGCTTTGGGATGATGTAGTCCGGCCCGAACACGAACGTTTCAGCGCGGTATGCCGACAATACCACGTCGGAGGCTTCGCTCTCGGCGATCGAGGCGAGTGCCACCACGGCCGCTTTCTTCATCTCCTCGTTGATGGTTGTTGCGCCGACGTCGAGGGCACCGCGGAAGATGAAGGGGAAGCACAGCACGTTGTTGATCTGGTTGGGATAATCGGTGCGACCCGAGGCGATGATGGCGTCAGGGCGCACCGCCTTCACGTCCTCCGGCATGATCTCGGGCGTCGGGTTGGCGAGCGCGAAGATCAGCGGTTTCGGCGCCATTGCCGCCACCATCTCGCGGGTGAAGATTTTGCCGGCCGACAGGCCCAGGAACACGTCGGCACCGGGGATCACTTCTGCGAGCGCGCGCGCGTTGGTCTGGCGTGCGTAGGGCTCCTTATACGGGTCCATCAGCTCGCGGCGGCCCTGGTAGACGACGCCTTTGATGTCGCACACGAAGGTATTTTCGCGCTTGAGGCCGAGGCTCACCAGCTGGTTGAGGCAGGCAAGGGCTGCAGCACCGGCACCCGAGCAGACGAGTTTCACGTCGGCCAGTCGCTTGCCGACGACTTTGAGGCCGTTGATGATGCCGGCCGCGACCACGATGGCGGTGCCATGCTGGTCGTCGTGGAACACCGGGATCTTCATGCGGGCGCGCAGCTGGCGCTCGATCTCGAAGCACTCCGGGCTCTTGATGTCCTCGAGGTTGATGCCGCCGAAAGTCGGCTCCAGGCGTGCGACTGCCTCGACGAACGGGGCGATCTCCTTTTCCGCGATCTCGATGTCGTAGCAGTCGAGGTCGGCGAACTTCTTGAATAGGACCGCCTTGCCTTCCATTACAGGCTTGGCGGCGAGGGGGCCGATGTCGCCGAGCCCGAGCACGGCCGTGCCGTTGGTGATGACGCCGACGAGGTTGCCACGCGCCGTGTAGCGCGTCGCGTTCGCCGGGTCTTCGGCGATGGCGAGGCAGGCAAAGGCGACGCCCGGCGAATAGGCGAGGCCCAAATCGTGCTGGTTGGCGACGGGCTTCGTCGCATGGATCGCAATTTTGCCGGGCGGATCGGATTCGTGGTAGTCGAGAGCTTGTTGGCGCAAGTTCGTTTCTGGCATACGTAACCCCCGGCTTCGCTCAAGCAGAATTCGAATGCTAGCTTGCACGCCGGGTGCGGATTGGAAAGTATTGTGTGGTGTCGCAGCGACCAAGCCGTACCGGTTAAGGAAACCGTCGCTTCCAGAACACTACTTGGCCCAAGGTTACGTTACCCTGCGCCTGAACGTTTGCCCTGGAGATGGTGCTCCCATGACACCCGCCGATGCCCTGCGCACCTTACGTGCCCGCCGCCGCAACTACAGCCTGGCGCAGCCGTTCTATCACAGCGCCGAGGCGTATAAACTCGACCTGGCGAACATCTTCTACCGCGACTGGATCTTTGCCGGCCACGACTGCGAGATTGCCAATCCGGGCGACTACTTCACGTTCTCGATCGGCGACTATGCGATCATCGTCAATCGCGATGAAGCCGGCCGGGTCCGCGCCCATCACAATTCATGCCGGCATCGCGGCTACAAGTTGTGCGACGCGGCGAAAGGCAATGTGAAGCGCCGCTTCGTATGCCCCTATCACCAGTGGTCCTACGACCTCGACGGCAACCTCGCCCGCACGCGCGGCATGGGCGACGACTTCGACGCCTCGAAGTTCGGCCTCAAGCCCGTGCATGCGGAAAGCGTCGGCGGGTGGATCTTCGTGTGCGTTGCCGACACAGCGCCCGACTTCGCAGCCTTTCGCGCGACGATCGAGCCTTATTTCGCGCCTTACGATTTGACCAACGCCAAGGTCGCCTTTGAATATCGCATCGTGGAAAAGGGCAATTGGAAGCTCGTGATGGAGAACAATCGCGAGTGTTATCACTGCTCGGGCTCCCATCCGGAGCTGTGCCGGGTGTTTCCCGAGGCCCCCGTGGCGACGGCCGGGCCGGTGGCCGGCGACGACAGCGATACCGGACACATCGCGGACTTCGTCGCTCACTGGGAGGCGAAGGGCCTGCCCGGCCAGTTCAAAATCGCCGATAATAACCAGTATCGCATCATGCGCATGCCGTTCCTGGGCGAAGCGCGCTCGATGACGATGTCGGGCGAGCCGGCAGTCACGAAACGCCTCGGTCGGGCGCCGGCCACGGAAAACTGCGGCGACGTTCTGCTCTATCATTACCCCTCGACGTGGAACCATGTCACGGCGGACCACGCCCTGAGCTTCCGGTGCCTGCCGTTGAGTGCGACCGAGACCGAGCTGACGACGAAGTGGCTCGTGCCGAAGGACGCCGTCGAGGGACGCGACTACGATCTGCAAACCCTGACCGAGGTGTGGAAGGCGACCAATGCCCAAGACATGGCGCTGGTCGAGCGCAACGCCGAAGGCATCCGCTCACCGGCCTATGAGCCCGGCCCCTATTCGCCGATCCACGAGACCGGCGTCATACAGTTCGTCGACTGGTACTGCGGGTCGCTTGTCGAGCGCCTGGGCGGCAGGACCAAGAAACTGCAGGCGGCCGAATAGGCTACAGCGACCGCAGCCGGGGCGCGGCGGCGGGGGCGGTGCTTTCGAGGAAGACGCGCCGCAGCAGGTTCTTTGCCACCAGCAAGCGATAGGCGGCCGACGCGCGCAGGTCGGACAGGGGCGTGAAATCGTCCTCGAACTTCGGCACGGCGGCGTCGATCGTGGCCGATGTCCACGGTTGGCCGACGAGGGCTGCCTCCACCGCGACCGCGCGCTTTGGGGTTCCAGCCATGCCGCCGAACGCGAGTCTGGCGCGCGTGATGCGCCCACCCTCGACGCGGATGTTGAAGGCGCCGCACAGGCCCGAAACATCCTGGTCGAAGCGCTTCGAGATCTTGTGGCATTTGAGCTCGGTGGCGCGCGTGTCGAGCGGCACCTCGATCGCCTCGATGAACTCCGACGTTTGCCGGTCCTGGCGCCCATAGCCGACGAAGAACGCTTCGAGCGGCAGGCGCCGGCGCACATTGCCGCGCCGCAGCACGAGGGTCGCGCGAAGCACGATCAGGGCGGGCGCCATGTCGCCGATCGGCGAGCCGTTGGCGATGTTGCCGCCGATCGTGCCCGAGTTACGGATCAACGGGGAGCCGAGGCGGCGGATCAATTCGCCAAGATCGGGCCACAGCTCGCCAAGGGCGCCGTGCGCTGCCGCATAGGTGACACCGGCGCCGATGCGCAGCGTTGCATCATTGCGCGTGATCGTCTGCAGCTCGGCGATGCGGCCGATGTGGATGAGGAGCGGCAAGTGGCGGAACTGCTTGGTGATCCACAGGCCGACGTCGGTCGCGCCGGCGACGATCGTCGCGGTCGGGTGGTCGAGCAGAAGGCCTGCCAGCTGATCCGACGTGGTGGGCGAGAACAGGTGCTGACCACCGTGACGGTAGTCGATCGCAGTGCCCGTGTCGAGTGTGGTGAGCGCCGCTGCATCGGCCCGGCGGCGCTGTGTCGTCCACGCCGGCTCGGGATGCGTGCGCATGGCGCGGGCGGCGGCGATGATCGGGCCATAACCGGTACAGCGACACAGATTGCCGGCCAGCAGATCGTTGATGTCGGCAAGGTCGGTGGTCGGCGCCGAGGTCGCGTGCGCCACATATAGCGACATCACCATGCCAGGTGTGCAGAACCCGCACTGGGAGCCGTGGCACTCGACCATGGCGCGCTGGCACGGGTGCAGCTCGCCGCCGGGCCCCTGCAGATGTTCGACCGTCGTCACCGCACGGCCAGCGAGCATGCCGACCAGCAGGATGCAGGAATTGACGGCCTGCAGCGCCGGGCCACCTTTTGTGTTGCCGCCGAGTGCCACGGTACAGGCGCCGCAATCGCCCTCGGCGCATCCCTCCTTGGTGCCGGTCAGGCCGCGGGCGCGCAGCAGCTGATAGAGCGTCAGGGTCGGCGATACGTCCCGCAAGCTCACCATTTCGCCGTTCAGGAGGAAACTGATCGCGTCGCTCATGGCTGCGCCGTCACAGGCGCCAGCCGGAATGAATGGCCGCGATCCCCCCCGTCAGGTTGCGGTAGGTGACGCGCTCGAAGCCGGCCGCCCGGATCATGCCGGCGAACTGTTCCTGGGCTGGAAACTTGCGAATGCTCTCAACGAGGTAAGTGTAGGGCTCGGCCGCGCCAGCGGTCAGCTGGCCGAGCCGCGGGATCACTTCGAACGAGTGGAAGTCGTAGATCTGGTCCAGGAACGGCACGTCGACCCGGCTGAATTCGAGGCACAGGAAGCGGCCGCCAGGTTTCACTACGCGGCGCGCTTCGGTGAGCGCGCGATCGATGTGCGTCACGTTGCGGATGCCGAAGGCGATCGTATAGGCGTCGAACGAGCGATCCGCGAAAGGCAGTGCCTCGGCATTGCCCTCGACGATCTGCACGCGCGCTTCGAGCCTGGAACTGGCGACCCGGCGCCGGCCGACGGCGAGCATTTCGGGGCTGATATCGCAGATCGTGGCCGTGCAGCCCGAGCCGCCGCGCGCCATGAATTTTAGGGCCACATCGCCCGTGCCGCCGGCCACGTCGAGCAGCCGGAAGGCTGTTGGCCCGCCCGGCGGATTGAGCATGGTGATGAAATCGTTCTTCCACAGCCGGTGCAGGCCACCCGACATCAGGTCGTTCATGAGGTCGTAGCGCTCGGCGACCGCCGAGAACACCTCGTTGACGAGGCCCTGGCGTTCGGTCTCTGCAACCTTGCGGAAGCCGAAGGAAGTTGTGGTACTGGGGCTCGGATCGGGCTCGGACATGGGCTGCAGCCTACACAATTGCCGCGGTTCCCGGCCACAGCTTTTGTGACACACGGTTTGTTGGCCCCACGGCGATATGCCAGAACCGCTATCTTCCCGCCGCCGCCCCCTGTTCACGGCCGAACGCCATGCCCGAGCTGCCCGAGGTTGAAACCGTCTGCCGCGGGCTTGCTCCTGTCATGGCGGGCGCGACGTTCACCCATGTCGAGGCGCGCCGGCCGGATCTGCGCTTTCCCTTCCCCGACAATTTCGCTGCTCGGCTGCTCGGAGCCCATGTCACGGGCGTCGGCCGGCGCGCGAAGTACGTGCTCGTGCGACTGTCAACGGGCGAAGTCCTGATCATGCACTTAGGCATGAGCGGACGCTTCTCGATCCACTTGCCCGATGGGCGCGGCGGCGTCCTCGGCGAGTACGAGCAGGCGACCGGTAACGACCCTGCGCACGACCACGTGGTGTTCGAAATGTCGAACGGCGCGCGCATCACCTACAACGATCCGCGCCGGTTCGGTTTGATGGACATATGTGCCAATGCCGACCTCGACCGGCATCGCCTCATCGCCGGCCTCGGCGTCGAGCCGCTCGGCAATGGCCTGTCTGCTGCATACCTCGCCGAGCGGACACAGGGCAAAAGCACCGATCTCAAGGCGTTCCTGCTCGACCAGCGCATCATCGCGGGTCTCGGCAACATCTATGTGTGCGAAGCCTTGTTCCGTGCCCGGCTGAGCCCGCGACGCAGCGCATCGTGTCTGACGACAGCAAGAGGGCGGCCGACGGCGCGGGGCGAACTGCTGGTACCGGTGATCCGCAGCGTGCTCACTGAAGCGATCGAGGCGGGCGGATCGACGTTGCGGGATTATAAGCGCACGGATGGCACGCTTGGCTATTTCCAGCATGCGTTCCGCGTCTACGGTCGCGAGGGGGAAAGCTGCGTCACGCCGAAGTGCGGTCGCACCATTGCCCGCATCGTGCAAGCTGGTCGTTCGACGTTCTTTTGCCCCCGGTGCCAGGGCTGAAAAAATGCCGGCCGGATCGGGGGGCGATCCGGCCGGCGTGGCTTGGGTCAGGGTGGACAGGGGGGGGGACCTGAACGCAAGTCACTAAACAGTAACGCAACGATACGCTCGTCTATTCGTAGTGCGACTATTCGTAGTGTGAGCGAACTCGAGACTGCACCGGGTGCCCACCGTTCAGCCGGCGGAGCACACTTTGTCCAAGGCCTATGTCCGCTGGGGGGCTTGGACATAGAACCCGCTTGAAAGCGTGTGGTCGGGGGGGCGATTGACCACGTGCTTCAAGTTTAAGCTTCGGCAGCAGCTTCGAATTTGTCTCTGTCTTGGTTTATAAAGTGTCGCTACAGGCGCGCTTTTGCAATCATTGAAATGCCAAGTGATCGGTAAAGCTGTGGATAACCTGTTGTCTCGGTGGTGAAGGTTCGGATGGCTGATTCGCTAGCGCCCAGATCACGACCGCTCCAGCCGCATTCGGAACGCCGCCGCGGCATTCACCGCGCCCTTGGGAATGCGCCCGTCCAGGATTTCTGCCGCCTGCGCGACCGTTTCCAGAGCCTGGAACTCGATCGCCTGCGGTGTCAGTCCGGCGGTGTGCGGGGTTGCGATGACATCGGCGCGGGCGGCTAAGGCTGGCGAGGGCATCTGATCTGCTGCCCGGCCGACATCCATGGCGGCGCCCGCGATCCAGCGCCCGTCGAGTGCGTGGGCGAGGGCTGCTTCATCGACGAGATTGCCGCGCGACAGATTAATCAGAAATGCGGTCGGCTTCATGCGGGCCAGAACGCTCGCATCGATCATGTTTTCGGTCGCCGCCGTCGCGACCGCCAGCGGCAGCAGGAAATCCGAAGTTGCAACCACCTCGTCGAACGTGGTCAACCGCACGTGCGCTTCCGCGGTCGTCACAAAGGGGTCGTTGGCAATCACCGTCATGCCGAATGCGTGCGCGAGGGTTGCGACGTGGCGCGCAATCGCACCATAGCCGAGCAGGCCGATGGTGGCGCCGGACAGCTGGACGCCTTTGCGTGGCTGCGGCGTCTCGCCGGCCCGATAGGCCAGCGTCGAGCGGGTGATGTCACGGGCGAGGTCGATCATCTGCCCGAACGCCATCTCGGCGACGGAGGCGACGAACCCGGGGCTCGCCTGCGTGATGAGGACGCCGGCGCAGGAGGCAGCCGCGACGTCAATGGTGCGGATGTCGACGGCGCAGCGCAGGACGGCGACCGTATCGGGGATCCGCGCGAACAGGTCGGCTCGGGCGTCCGTATTGCGGTCGGTGACGATGAGGTGGCAACCGCTCGCCAGCTTGGCAATCCCTGAGCTGTCGAGCGGGCTCGCCCCCTCGTGGAACACCACGTCGCCGAGCGCTGCGAGCCCGGCCACCGCCCGCTCGCCGTAGTAGTTGGCACGCATGTCGGGCGTGTGGGTCAGCAGTATGCGCGGACGTGACATCTCTGGCTCCGGAATTGGGATGCTGCCGACAGCATGCCCGTCCCGAAGCGCTCAGTCGATGATGGTGACGAAGCCGCGCATGGTGCCCACGAGCGCCAGGGCGCGCGACAGCTCGACGCCCGTCTCTTGCTCGCCATGCAGCGAATGGCTGGCATTCAGCACACGCAACGCTGGCCGCATGCCTTCTTCGTTGCTCAAGCTGATCGCGCACGCGAGTTCCAGCGTCTCCTCGGTGAGAGGCAGGCGGTTGGCGATGGCGCCTTCGAACTGCGAAGCGGTCGCTGGTGCCTCGGTATTGTAATAGACGGCATAGCGATTGAAATCACGGGCCTTCACCTCGGCCCACAGCCCGTAGGCGAACACGTCCGTGTGGTCGGCGAGGGCGACCTCGAGGACGCAGCGAATGAAGTAGCGCTCGTCGTCGAGCACGCACAGGTCGGACGACACCAGAGCGCGCGCCTGGCGTTGTTCGGGGTCCAGTTCGAAAATTGCATCCGGCAGCGCAAAGCACAGATCCGGCAAGCCATCGTGGATGTCGCGGCAATCGGGGCACCGATACCGCAGGCGGGGCATCTTAGGGGCGGACGAGACGCTACGAAGAAGCTGCATTTGCTCAACAATCCTGCGGGCTCGAGACGCGGCACATAGTCGAGGTACAGAAGGAGTGCGCAACCGGCGCTCCTCATGCCAAGATCGTAGCAGGCTCGCACAAAGACCTTGCAATCCCGTATGAGGGTTTGCTTAACGGCATGCTAATTGCCGGCAAATTAGCGCGCAAAACCGTCGTAAATACGTCGCGCAAATGAGTTTCAGCTGCAACGCGAGGCCCCAATGAGCACTCCTATCTTTCATATGATCGCATCGGGACCGCGGCCGGTGGCCCCGTTTTCGCATGCGGTGGAATGCGATGGCTGGGTGTTCGTCACCGGCCAGATGCCGACCGACCCGGCAGCACCGGACGCGACCCTGCCCACCGGCGTCGACGCACAGACGCACCGCGTGATGGCAAACCTGAAAATCGTATTGGGCGGCGTCGGCCTTGGCCTCGAGCATATCCTGCAGGCCCGCGTCTACCTCACCCATTTCGATCGCGATTACGCGGCGATGAACGCGGTGTATCAGAGCTACTTCGCGCCCGGCCGGTTGCCAGCGCGCACATGCGTCGGCGTGACGGGCCTTGCCGTCGGTGCGCTCGTTGAAATCGATCTCGTCGCGCGGCGGAGTTGAACCCGGGCGTTCGTGTGTGCGACAGTATGGTGTGGAACTGGCGCAAACTTGAAAGACATGCCCAGGCGAGGGCGCATAAAGTTCACCTATGCCGATTGTTGAACCAGCACCCTGGCGCCACCAGTATTTCGCGCACGTCGCGTGCCGCGAGGATGTGTTCATTCCGGCCGATGATCCCGAGGCCTGGGCTTGGAATCCCAAACACGCGTGGGTGTTCGACAAGTTGAGGCTGGCGCTGAGCCAAGGCGTGGAGGCGGCCCCCCATGGCCTTGCGCCGCAGCGCTTCCCGGTGTTCTCGAAGCCGATTTTCAATTTCGGCGGCCTAGGTGCCGGCACGCGCACTTTGGTGGATGCCGCCGACTATGCGCGCCACGCGACGCCCGGCCACATGTGGATGGAACTGCTGGCGGGTCCGCATATCTCCACCGACTTCGCGGTCGTCGATGGCGTGGTCGCCTGGACCCGGCATGCGACCGGCCAGCCGACGACGGATGGCATGTTCGACTACTGGACGGTGCATGCCGGCGCCAACGTCGAGCTAGAGCGCAGGTTGGTCGCATGGATCGCTGCCAACCTCGCCGGCTATACCGGCATGTTGAACGCCGAGACCATCGGCGGCACCATCATCGATGCCCACCTGCGGTTCGCCGACCAATGGCCGGATCTGTACGGACCAGGCTGGGTCGAGGCGCTGGTGGCTCTTTACACTGACCGGGCGTGGACATTTCGCGAGCCGCCGCGGCGCGATGGCTATTCCCTTGCACTCTTCATGCCGAACGGGCGGCGCTATCGCACTCCCCCTACTGCCCTCGTCGACGAGGTCCGCGGTATGCCGGGCGTTTCAAGTGTGCAAATCACGTTCTACGAGGAGAAGCCTCCCGAGGCGCATTCCATGCCGCCGGGAGGCTTTCGCACGGCGCTGGTCAACGCCTGGGACTTGGCAGCCGGCAAGCAAGCCCGGCAGCGCCTGCAGAGCTGGTTCGAGAAACCGTAGTTCGGCGGTCGTTCCACTGGTCTCGCGACGGCAGTGGGCTTCACGCCTTCGACGGCACCCACTTCTCGCGCATGGTGACGAGTTCTTCGGCGGCACTGGGGTGCAGCGCCACCGTCGCGTCGAAGTCGGCCTTGGTGGCACCGAGGCGCAGCGCGATCGCCGCCATCTGCACGATCTCGCCGGCATCGGGACCCAGGATATGAACGCCCAGCACCTTCTGCGAGGCGGCATCGACGATCAGCTTCATGATCGTGCGGTCGGTGGCGCCCGACAGCGTCGCCTTCATGGGCCGGAAGTTCGACTTGTAAAGATCGAGCGTGTGGCCCCTCGCCCGCGCATCGGCTTCGCTGAGGCCAACCGTGCCGATCTCGGGCGTCGCAAATACCGCGGTCGGGATCAGCGCGTGATCGACCTTCGTCGGGCGGCCGCCGAATACGGTGTCGGCAAATGCGTGTCCCTCGCGAATGGCGATCGGGGTGAGGTTCACCCGGTCCGTCACGTCGCCGACCGCGTGGATGTGGGCGATGTTGGTTTGCGAGAATTCATCGACCGCGATCTCGCCCTTAGACCCGAGCTTCACGCCGGCCATTTCGAGCCCGAGGCCTGCCGTGTTCGGGCTGCGGCCGATGGCAAACATCACCTGATCCGTCTCGAGGGTGCCGCCGGTCTTCAAGCTGAGTGTCAGCCCGCTGGCGTGCGTCTCGATCTTCGACAGTCCTGTGCCGGTGATGATCTTGATGCCGCGCCGCGTATAGGCCTCGGTCAGGCCGTCGCGCATATCCTCGTCGAAACCACGCAGGATTTTCTCGCCGCGATAGAGCAACGTCGTTTCAACGCCAAGGCCGTGGAAAATGCCGGCAAACTCGACCGCGATGTAGCCGCCGCCGCACACGACGATGCGTTGGGGCAGGCGCGGCAGATGCAACGCCTCGTTCGAAATAATGGCCTGTTCGATGCCCGGCAGCTTTGTGTCGAGGTTGGCCATGCCGCCGGTCGCGATCAGGATGCGGGCGGCGCTGATCTCGCGATTCCGGTCGGACAGCCGAACCGTGTGCGGTCCAGTAAGTGTCGCCCGCGCCTTGAAGATCGTGACCTTCGAGCGCTCCAGGTTCGCGGTATAGAGCCCCTCGAGCCGCGCGATCTCGCGGTCCTTGTTGGCAATCAGGGTCGACCAGTCGAAGGTCGGTTTGCCAGCCGTCCAGCCGAAGCCTGCGGCCTCCTCGAACTCGTCGGCAAAGCGCGAGGCGTAGACGAGCAGCTTCTTGGGCACGCAGCCGCGGATCACGCAGGTGCCGCCCATGCGGTATTCTTCGGCCAGCGCGACCTTGGCCCCGTGATTGGCCGCAATGCGCGCTGCCCGCACGCCGCCTGAGCCGCCACCAATGACGAACAGATCGAAGTCGTGGGCGCCCATCACAGATCGACACCGCGCTTCTTGAGTTCCTTGCGCGCTTCCGCCTCCACTTCCTGGCCGATCGCCTGGCCCCAGCCGATGCCGATCTGCATCGAGCGCTGCAGGATCTCGGGCTGGATTGCGATCATCTTCTGGCCGATCGGGGTCTTGTAAAAGGCGCCGATCTCGGTCAGCTCGGTCAACGTGAACCGTTCGGCATAGAGCGGAGCAACAAAGGTCAGCACCTCGTCCTTGCGCGCATTGAACTTGGCAGCCATCAGCTGCATCACTTCGTCGATCTCCCGGCCCTTGGCGGGGGCTTGCTGTTTGAACGCCTGCGCCATGCCCTGGCTCATGGTGTTGATCGCAACTTCGAACTGCTTCAGTGAGCCGAGCGCGATCAGCAGCTCTTTCGCCGCGGTGATCGCCTGCGGGTCGACCGCAGCGGGCGCCTTCTGCTGGGCCACCGCTGGGCTTGCGAACAACAGGGCAAGCGCCAGGGCCGCCGAACGGATGCATCTGCCAGTCATGGGGTGTGTCTCCTTGGCCCGTGGCATCAGTCTTCGTAGTTGGCTTCGATGACATCGATGCCTTTTGGGCCGGCGATGATGGCGGCATCGGCCAGGCCGAGGAACAGCCCGTGCTCGACGACACCGGGAATGAGCCGCAGCATTTCGGCCAGCACATCGGGCTCGACGATGCGCGACAGATGCAGATCGATGATCAGGTTGCCCCCGTCGGTGAGGAACGGCTTGCCGCCGGCCGCCGTGCGCACGACGACATCGCCTGGGCAGCCGACGTCCGACGCCATCATCTCGACCATCTTCGAGGTCGACCGGTAGCCGAACTGGACGATCTCGACGGGGAGGGGGAAGCGGCCCAGCATGTCGACCTTTTTCGAGACGTCCGCGATCACGATCATGCGGTCGGATGCGGTTGCGACGATCTTCTCGCGCAGCAATGCGCCCCCGCCGCCCTTGATCAGCCGCAGGCGGTCGTCGATCTCGTCGGCGCCGTCGACGACGAGGTCAAGGAACGGCTCCTGGTCAAGCGTGGTCAGGCGAATGTCGAGGGCACGCGCCTGATCGGCGGTCGCCTCCGACGTCGCCACGCACACCACGTCGAGGCCACTTCTCACGCGGGCACCGAGAAGCTCGACGAACAGTGCCGCAGTCGACCCGGTACCGAGGCCGAGCTTCATGCCGGGCTCGATGAAGGCGAGCGCGCGCTCGGCGGCTTGGCGCTTGTAGTCGGCGACAGGCGCCGTGGTCTGCGGCCTGCGGTCGGCATCGGGACGGCTCATGATCAATCCAAACCTTGAAACGCGCGAGCGAGGCCCGGCGCGAAAGTACGCGGAGGGTCCGCGCAGGGCTACTGTCTAGTCCCCAAAATGGCAATTGGCTAGCGCGCTCGACGGTGGTCGAGCCGCGCTGGCCGGGGCGCGCACGGCCGGTACGGCCGCTCGCTGCACTGCAGCGGCGCGCTGGGGCCGCGATGTAGTATTGGCCAAGGCGGCGCCGCTGGACTAAGGTTTGCTGCAGCAATCGGCAGCGTCGCACGGCAGCATCGGGAGGCAGTCATGGCCCAGAACAGAACCAACACCAGAAAAGCAGGCACGGGACTTTCACGCCGCGAATTCGTGGTGGCTTCGGGCGCAGTGGGCGGCGGTCTCGCGCTCGGCTTCGGCATCCCGGCCGATGGGCTGGCGCAGGGCGCCGCTGCCGCCGGCACCGAGGTCAATGCCTGGGTGGTGATCAAGCCAGACGATACCTGCGTCATCCGCATGGCGCGCTCGGAGATGGGGCAGGGCACCATCACCGGCCTGGCCCAACTCGTTGCCGAGGAACTCGAGTGCGACTGGAAGAAGGTCAGATACGAGTACCCGACGCCCGGTCAGAACCACGCGCGCAAGCGCGTGTGGGGCGAGATGGGCACCGGCGGCAGTCGCGGCATCCGTACCTCCCAGGACTATGTGCGCCGTGGCGGTGCGGCCGCCCGCCAGATGCTGTTGCAGGCGGCCGCCGAGCAGTGGAAAGTGCCGGTCGCCGAACTCACCGTGTCGGACGGCGTGATCACGCATGCCGCTTCGAAGCGCAAGATCAGCTACGGCAAAATCGCCGAGGCCGCCGCCAAGATCACCCCGCCCGACGCCAAGGCGATCACGCTCAAGGACCCCAAGGACTGGAAGGTCGCCGGCAAGCCGGTGAAGCGCCTCGACACCGCTGACAAGCTCAACGGAGCTAAGAAGTATGCGATCGACCTGACCTTGCCTGGCATGTTGAACGCGGCGATCAAGGCTGCCCCGGTGCATGGCACCAAGATCGTGAGCTACGACGAAGCCAAGATCGCCAGCATGCCGGGCGTGCGCAAAATCGTAAAGGTCGATGCGGTCACCGTCGCCGTCGTCGCCGATACCTGGTGGCAGGCGAAGAAGGCGCTCGATGCGCTTCCCATCGTCTATGAGGAGACGCCGAACAGCAAGGTCTCTTCGGCCTCGATCGCCGCACACCTGAAGGAGGGGCTCGCTGCCGGCGCTGGTGGCGTCCATGCCGGTGCCAGCAACGGCGACGTGGCCAAGGCCCTGGAGGGTGCAGCCAAGAAGATTTCAGCCGTGTACAGCACGCCGTTCCTGGCGCACGCCTGCATGGAGCCGATGAACTGCACGGCCCGCTACTCGGCCGAACGCGCCGAGGTGTGGGTGCCGACGCAGAACGGCGAAGGCTCGCACGCGGCCCTATCGGAGGCGTCCGGACTGCCGCTCGACAAATGCGAAGTCCACAAGATGGATCTGGGCGGCGGCTTCGGCCGGCGCGGCGGCACGCAGGACTTCGTGCGTCAGGCGACGTCGATCGCCAAGCAGATGCCGGGCATTCCGATCAAGATGGTGTGGTCGCGCGAGGAAGATCAGCTGCACGACTTCTACCGGCCGATTTCCATGTGCGCCATGGAAGCGGGTCTCGATGCAAATGGCGCGCTCACCGCGCTGCGCCTGCGCGTCTCCGGCCAGTCGATCAACGCGTGGTCGAACCCTGGCGCCATCAAGGACGGCAAGGACGACCGCCAGCTGCAGGGGCTGATCTACACGGCGCCCGACAGTTTGCTCGGCTATTCGGTGCCGAACATGGCGATCGAGTACGCGATGCGCAACACTCACGTGCCGGTCGGTCCCTGGCGCGGGGTCAATACCAACCAGAACGGCATCTACATGGAGTGCTTCATCGAGGAGTGCGCGCGTGCCGCCGGCAAGGACTCGCTCGAGTTCCGCCGCGCCCTGATGGCCAAGCACCCGAAGCACCTCGCCGTTCTCAACGCGGCGGCCGAGAAGGGCGATTGGGGCAAGCCGCTCGCGGCCGGCGTGCACCGCGGCATCGCGCAGTTCATGGGATACGGCAGCTACTCCGCCGCCGTTGCCGAGGTGTCGGTGTCCGACAAGGGCAAGCTGAAAGTGCATCGCCTGGTGCTTGCCCTCGACAGCGGCCACGTCGTCAATCCGGATCAGGTCGCAGCCCAGGTCGAAGGCTCGGTTGTCTACGGCCTCGGTGCCACCATGTTCGGTGAGATGACGGTGAAGGACGGCCGCATGGTCGAGACCAACTTCGACACCTACGACGTGCTGCGGCTGGCCGACATGCCCAAGGTCGAGACCGTGCTCGTGCCCAGTGGCGGGTTCTGGGGCGGCGTCGGCGAGCCGACCATCTGTGTCGTGGCGCCATCGGTACTGAATGCGATCTTCGCGGCGACCGGTAAGCCGGTGCGCTCGCTGCCGCTGAAGAACATCAAGCTCGTGTAGGTGCCGGTAGTTTGGCATGTGCGCTAAGTTTGCGCCTATGGGGTCGTGCCCCTCGTCGTGATGGGCATGAACGGTCGGGCATGAGTGATGGCAGCGACAGGTTCCGATAGGGGCGGACGACCCGATGCCGAGCGCGGTAGGGATGTCGCTGCGCTCGTCGAAGCCTTGCGCCGCCGCGAGCGATGGGCCATCGCGCAGGCTGCGACCGAGCTTGAAATCATGGGGCCGCGCGCCCAGCGGCTATTGGCGGGACTGGGCGGCGAACTCGGCCGGGCGACGGTGGTCGGCATCACCGGCCCGCCGGGGGCGGGCAAGTCGACCCTAGTCAACGCCCTGATCCTCGCCCTGCGTGCGGGCAACCGGAGCGTCGGCGTCATCGCCGTCGACCCCTCGAGCCCCTATTCCAACGGCGCCATTCTCGGCGACCGCATCCGCATGACGGCTGCCGCAGACGACGACGCAGTGTTCGTGCGCTCGCTCGCAGCGCAGGGCACGCTCGGCGGGCTGACGCCGGCCGCCGTGCGCATCATCGATGCGTTGGATGGGGCTGGCTTCGACACCATCATTCTCGAAACCGTCGGCACGGGCCAGAACGAGATCGACGTGGCAGAGATCGCCGACGTGCGCATCGTGGTCGCAGCCCCCGGCCTCGGCGACGACATCCAGGCCATGAAGTCGGGGCTGCTGGAGATCGCCGATATCGTAGTCGTCAACAAGGGCGACCGGCCCGGTGCCGAGGCGACGCTGCAGCAGCTGGCCGGCGCCGTTACGCTGCGTGTCGACGACACCGCCGGCGGCATGCCCGTGCTCAAAACAACGGCGACCACGGGTGTCGGCGTTCCAGCGCTCGTTGCAGCAATCGATACAATTGCCCACGCCCGTCTCGCGGCCCCCGCCATCGACCGCCGCCGCCGGCGCGCGCGCTACCTGATCGCCCGTGCCGCGGCCGATCTCGTTGCCGCGCGCATCAAGGCGAACACCCAGGGCCTCGCCGCGCTGTGCGATGATCTGCTGGCCGGCCGCACGTCGGCGACAGATGCGGCGATCCAGATCATCGGCCGAGCGTGAACTCAAGGAGGGGCGCCAAGGGCCCCAGGCCCTTGGCGGGAGCGCGAGGCAGCGCCGTGACGATGGCGAAAGCGCGCGCGAGCCGGCATTTCAAGCCGGTCGGCAGGGCAACGATCGGGCGGGCAGCCCGTGCGGTGGTTGCGACACCGAGCGCCGGCAGGGCGGCGCGGAGGCCCGGAGGATCAAGCGGGCGACCGTCTCATGCGGCGTCCTCCCGAGCCCGCCTACGCCACTTCCGCCCCGTCGCGCAGCAGCTTGTAGTTGATGCTGTCGAGGAGGGCTTCGAAGCTGGCATCGACGATGTTGGGCGAGACCCCGACCGTAAACCAGCGGTCGCCGGTCGACGTGTCGAGCGTCTCGATCAGCACGCGGGTCACGGCCTCGGTGCCCCCCGTCAGGATGCGCACCTTGTAGTCGACCAGTTCGATCGTCTCGATGTGCTTCTGATAGCGACCCAAATCCTTGCGCAGCGCCCCGTCGAGTGCGTTGACGGGGCCGTTGCCGCCCGCGACCGACCACAGCGGCTCCGACGCGCCGGCGATGAACACCTTCACGGTTGCCTCCGACACGGTGACGAGTTCGCCCACCGCATTGTGGCGCTTCTCGACCATCACGCGGAAGCTGTCGACCGAGAAGTAGCGGGGCACTTCGCCCAGGATGCGGCGCGCCAGCAGTTCGAACGAGGCGTCGGCCGCTTCGTAGGAATAGCCAGCGCCTTCGCGCAGCTTCACTTCGTCCAGCAGGGTTGCGACCCGTGGATCCGACTTGTCGACCGCGATGCCGACCCGTTCCAGCTCGGCCATGATGTTCGAGCGACCGGCCTGGTTCGACACCAGCACGCGCCGCCGGTTGCCGACGCTCTCGGGCTTCACGTGCTCGTAGGTCTCGGGCTCCTTCAGGATGGCCGACGCATGGATGCCGGCCTTGGTCGCGAACGCACTCTCACCGACATAGGGCGCCTGCCGCGCCGGCGCACGGTTCAGGATCTCGTCGAGGATGCGGCTCGCCCGCGTGATCGCGAGCAGCCGCTCGGATGTCACGCCGGTTTCGAAGCGATTGGCAAACTCGGATTTCAGCAGCAAGGTCGGAATGATCGACGTCAGGTTGGCATTGCCGCAGCGCTCGCCGAGGCCGTTCAGCGTGCCCTGGATCTGGCGCACGCCGGCGCGCACGGCCGCCAAAGTGTTCGCAACGGCGTTTTCGGTATCGTTGTGGGTGTGGATGCCCAGGTGCGAGCCGGGGATCGCTTTCGCCACATCGGCGACGATCGCCTCGATTTCGTGCGGCAGCGTGCCGCCGTTGGTGTCGCACAGCACGACCCAGCGCGCGCCGCTGTCATAGGCGGATCTGGCGACACTCAGCGCGTAGGCGGGGTTCGCCTTGTAGCCGTCGAAGAAGTGCTCGCAATCGATCATGCTTTCGCGGTTCGAAGCGCTCGCCCGCACGGCCCGCACGCTCTCGACGACGCCCTGCAGGTTTTCCTCGTTGGTGATGCCGAGCGCGACGCGTACGTGGTAATCCCAGGCCTTGGCGACGAGGCAGATCGCCGGCGCGCCCGACTGCAGGATGGCCTGGAAGCCCGGATCGTTCGAGGCCGAGCGGCCGGCGCGCTTGGTCATGCCGAACGCGGTGAAGGTCGCCCGCTCCAGTTTCGGCGGATTGGAGAAGAATTCCGTGTCGGTCGCATTCGCGCCGGGATAGCCGCCTTCGACATAGTCGACGCCCAACTGGTCGAGCACGGCCGCGATCCGCCCCTTGTCGGCGACGGAGAAGTCGACGCCTTGCGTCTGCGCCCCATCGCGCAAGGTGGTGTCGAACAGGTAGAGGCGGGTGCGGGTCATGGTCGAATCCGTGTGAAAGCGCTTGAATCATCTTCTTCAAATACGACCAGATTTCTTGCATTCTCCAAATACTGGAATGGTCCTCGCTTCACTAGGTCACCGTCGACTCTGACACGTAACTTCTGATCATGGGCGTTTACAACTTTTCTGTAGTCCGGAAGTATGAACTCTGCAGATAAAGTCTTCACTTTACCATCAATAAAGCCCCTGATCTTTGCCTTGCCGTCGAACTCTTCTGGCTTTCGATCCAATCCGATGACGAATCCTTCTATTGTGATATCTGCCTGAGGCTCGCGTTCCCGAAAAGCCATAGCAGCTTCGGAAAGAACACGCGCATTATCCTCTGTGAACTTATAGTGAGTGTTGGCCTCGGGGCCCATTCTAACTCGGGACCAAGTGAGCGAGATATCAACACCCGAACCTAGGCCTGCGAGTCGAGCAATTGCCTCGCATAGGTTCGAACTAACACCCGAGTCTACTGCTGCTTCGAATGGATCCAATTTACCCGTAGCAACGGCCTCGTCGATAGCATTCTTTGCTGCCCGAAGAGATTGAGACAGCGTTCGAGTCACGGTTCGTGAAAATGGCTCGTCGCCAGGATTGCTGTCAGGAAATAGAGATTTCTGATCAGATTCCAGTGCCGGCTGTACCGGTGAAAGTACCGTCAAGACATAGCTACCCACTTCCGTTTGTCCCAAACGAAGTGTGTCGAGGTACTCCTTGGTAATTTCGGAGCTATTGCCGCGGTAGGCTCGTTTCGGCTTGACGGCGGCGTTTGCAGCTGCGGCCACCACGTCCCGCGCATGATCATAAAGTGCCACTCCATTTTGGAGCGCAATAGTTCCTGCGTCGTCGGCATTGGGTGCTCTAAAACGAACAACATCGAAGCCCGACCTTACAAGGTCATGGAAAACAGAAATCTCAGATCGATCTTCGACAAGTGCGACAGTGCCAACGATATCGCCCATTCGTGCTGCGTAGTCGGCTAGATCCTCCCGCATTGGAAGGAGCAGTTCATGGCTTCGTCCAGAGTCGTCCTTCCTCTGATAGATCGACGCCACACCTCCGTACCGACCAACTGCTATCCACCGCTGCGACGATAAATAGGCACGTACGTCCAGAAGCGAGAGCCTAGCCAACGCCTCCTGGTCTCTGATTTCGACTCTCATAACAATGGTCCTGCCTGTGCCCTTGCCATCAAACCAGTGAGCTGGTCTACATCAAAGAGCTGTGTTCGCGGCAGTTTTACGGTCACATTAGTAGAATTCTCAGTGGCCGGCTGACCGCGAAGTGATAACCAATAACCACATCGGCGCAATACCAACTCATCCTCTGAGTGCGACATCCATTCAGTCTCATCGTTTGGCAGGAGCACAACAATCAATATCCTAGAATTTACGGTCTCTGCGCGCAAATCCTCATAATTTTTTAACTTCAGTGAATAGGCAAGGTGATCAACTTTAAGTATATCTTGCGATGAAGCCTTTGCCTGAAAATCGATCTGAGGACGCCTGCCGGCTGTGCTACGCAATAGCCCATCAACACTGTCAACATCAACGTGGGTTTCGACCATCTCGAAGCCTGCCCGAGCGGCAACAGCATGGATGTATGCCAAGGAAAACCGCTCCTTTCTTGTGCTCTCCGAAAATGAGGTGCCATTCATCGCTTGACCTCCCACGTCGTCTCGATCTCGCCGGTGCCGGTGTTCTTCGTGTCCTTCAGCTGGATGCCTTTGGCTGCGAGTTCGTCGCGGATGCGGTCACTGGCCTTGAAGTCGCGGGCGCGGCGGGCGTCTGCGCGGGCCATGATCTGCCGCCCGATCTCGGCCGCGTCGATGTCGAGCGCGGCGCGGCCAAGGTCGAGGTCGGCGGCCGTCTCGCTGCCGAGCAGGCCCAGGAACTGCAGCGCAGCTTTCAGTTCACCCGCGGTCGCTGGGTTGCGGCGCGCCGACTTTGCGATGCCGTGGATGATCGACAGGGCGCTTGGCGTGTTGAGATCATCCGACAGCGCTGCCACCACTTCGGGCAACGGTGCGACGGCGGGAGTGGCACCCTGTACGAGGTCGGCAAACTCGATCAGCGTGGCGCGCGCCTGCACGAGGCGATCGACGGTCCAGTCGATCGGCTGGCGGTAGTGCGTCGTCAGCATGGCGAGCCGCAGGACGCGGCCGTGCCAGGGTTGCCCGCCGAACGCCTTGGAGGCCAGCAGTTCGTTGATCGTGATGAAGTTGCCGAGGCTCTTCGACATCTTCTCGCCCTCGACCTGCAGGAAGCCGTTGTGCATCCAC
Organism: Hyphomicrobiaceae bacterium; assembly: GCA_021730785.1. Classification (GTDB taxonomy): domain Bacteria; phylum Pseudomonadota; class Alphaproteobacteria; order Rhizobiales; family Hyphomicrobiaceae; genus JAKFWF01. The sequence continues at coordinate 32,947 of JAKFWF010000016.1, read as the reverse complement.
ACGCTGGCGAGCGTCGCGGTGCCATGCGCGCAGCGACTCTGGGCAACCTCGTTCTCATGGTGGGGGAAGGCCAGGTCGATGCCGCCACCGTGGATGTCGAACTCGATGCCCAGGTGCTGTTCCGACATGGCCGAGCACTCGATGTGCCAGCCGGGCCGGCCCGCCACCGCGATGCCGCAAGGCGAAGGCCACGCCGGCACGCCGGCGGCTGAGGGCTTCCACAGCACGAAATCCATGGCATCGCGCTTGTAGGGCGCGACATCCACCCGGGCGCCGGCGATCATGTCATCGACCGAACGGCCGGACAGGCGCCCGTAGTCGGCCATCGAGGGCACGTGAAACAGCACATGGTTCTCGACGACGTAGGCGTGGCCCTTGGCGAGCAGCGTGTCGCACAGCGCACGCATGCCCGCGATGTGGTCGGTCGCCCGCGGCTCGATGGTGGGCGCGAGCACGCCGAGCGCTGCGATATCGGCATGGAATTGCGACGTCGTCTCCGTCGTCAGCTTTTTGATGGCCGCGATCGGGTCCAACTCGGGAAAGCGCTCGACGGCACGCGCATTGATCTTGTCATCGACGTCGGTGATGTTGCGGGCATAGGTCACGTGAGCATCGCCGTAGACGTGCCGCAGCAGGCGAAACAGCACGTCGAACACGATGATCGGCCGCGCGTTGCCGATGTGGGCCAGATCATAGACGGTCGGCCCGCACACATACATGCGCACGTTCTTTGCATCGCGTGGGCTGAAGGCTGCCTTGCCCCGCGTCATCGTATTGTAGAGTGAGAGCGACATGGGTGGTCCCCTGACCAGAGAGCCGGGCCGGACGCGCGTCGCAGATTGTCGGGACAAAGCAACAGGCCGCGCCAGCCGGTGTTCAGCTGTCGATGGTAATTATGCAGCAACAGGTCTTGCTGCGAAGTTTACGCGCGTGTTGTTCCATGACGTCCCTATGCGCTCTGGCAGGGGGGAGCGTCAAGGGCGGTGGTTGGTCTTCCAATCCACTGATCAGCGGCGGCGGCGGCCGGTGCGATCCCAGTCGTCGGTCGGAGTAGAAATCAGCGGCAAGTTCGGTCGACGATCGTGGCCGTAGGACTGCCGTCGGGTGCACAAATTCGGTATGGGACTCAATTTCGGCGACCGAGCCAGAAGTGCGAGCGTCCCGGTCAGGTTCTCGCTGGTCAAATGGCCCACATTGATCGTCCATTGCAGCTTCATCTGCAGCGCGCGATCCATGGGCGAGCGCCAGCGATCCGGCTGGCAGTCCCACGGCAAGGTCAGATTGGCGCCAATGCCGCTGGTCGCAAAGATCCGTTCCAGCGGATGGGACGTGCCGCGGGGCCTCGACTGGCACCGGTTCTGGTAACTGACTTCAAGTCCGGCAGAAATAATCGGCTTTTCAAGCAGAGTTTCGTAGTAGCGGACAGCTGCCTTACCGGCCCGATTCCGGTAGGTTTCCTCGCACAGATCCTCTTCCATGGCGAGCAGCGCCTTCTCGAAGTCCATGCGCAATTGGGTTCGCACCTGGTCCGTGACTTCAAGCCGGAGTGCTGCCTGCTCAAGACTGACCCTTGGGTCGGTGGCACTCAACGTCAAACCGGCAAACACGACGCCGACGCCGGCAATGGCGCAGACGCCTCCGATAATCCATGGCAATACCGCGGCAGAATCCGAACTGGTTCCGAACCCGCGCTTGCCACCGGATCTACGCCCAAAACTCATTTCTGACCTCGGCACTTTTCCAATGCCACCGGCTCTATCACAGCGAAGATAAAATGCCGTAAATCTCAGCGTTACCAGCGCGTTGAGGACTGTATCGGTTCTGCCGGAGCACGCCTGAGGTCGAACGCCGAGCGGTATAGTCCACAAAAAGATTGACTGCTACCGAACCAGCCGTCGCTACTCACACGGCCGCCATCCGCCGCGAGCGCCAGCCGGTCGCATCCGCCGTGACGCTGCGCTGGTAGACGTGGCTGACGGCTGGAATCACGCCGTGTTCGAGGGCTGCGATGGTCGCCGCATTGGTGATCTCGAAGGCATCGAAACCGGCGCGCAGCATCAGGGGCAGCTGATCGAGCAGCACGTCGCCCGTCGCACGGACTTCCCCCTTGAAGCCCCACTGCTCGCGCACGCGGCGCGCGGTCGAATAGGCGCGGCCGTCGGTGAACTTCGGGAAGACGAGGGCGATCAGCGCCAGGCGTGCCAGGTCGTCGGTTGCGAAATCGATCACATCCACGGGATCGATGCGCACGCCCAGAACGTGCCTGGAGGCCGCGAGCATCGACCGCTCTGCCCGCCAGCGCTTCAGCGAGATGATGGCGGGAGCGTCGATCGGTAGCGCCGCATCGTCGGCGACCGTGTGCCACGTGTCGACAGCGAACACGCCCCCCTTCCACAGGCGCGGCTCGCTCGAGGCTGCGCGCAGCGGGGCCAACAGGGGCTTTGGCTCAGACATCGGCGTTCTCCAGTGCAGCTGTGGCGGCAGGCTTCGCGCCCGTGCCATAAAGTGCGTCGCGGAATGGCGCCTTGCCGAGGCGGCGATAGGCAACGAGGAATGTCTCGGCAGAGTCGCGACGCAGTTCGAAGTAGGTTGCGACGATGGTCTCGATGGCGCCTGGCACATGTTCGGCGGTGAAGCTCGGACCTACGATGTCGCCGATGGCGGCGTCGTCCTTGGGGCTGCCGCCGAGCGTGATCTGGTAATGCTCGGTGCCTTTCTTGTCGACACCGAGGATACCGATGTTGCCGGCATGATGGTGCCCGCACGCATTAATGCAGCCCGAGATGTTGAGCCGCAGCGGGCCGATGCTCTGTACGACCACCGGATCGGCGAACTTGCGGGCGATCTCCTGGGCGATCGGGATCGCCCGCGCATTGGCGAGATTGCAGTAGTCGAGGCCGGGACAGGCGATGATGTCGGTGATCAACTCGGTGTTGGCGGTGGCCAGGCCGGCTGCCACGAGGCCATCGTAGACGGCAGCGAGATCGCGTGACGCAACCGTCGGCAGCACGAGGTTCTGCTGATAGGTGACGCGGATCTCGTCATGGCCGAAGCGGCGTGCGAGGTCGGCGACGGCATCCATCTGGTCGGCCGACGCATCGCCCGGAATCTTGCCCGGCTCTTTCAGTGAGATGTTGACGATTTTGTAGCCGGGCTGGCGGTGCGTCACCACGTTATTGCGCACCCAGCGGTCGAAGGCAGTATCGCTGTGACGGCGGGCGTCGAGGTCGGCGTCCTTGGCGCTCGCAGCCTTCAAGAGTGCCGGCTTGAAGTAGGCGGCGATGCGGGTGAACTCTTCTGCCGGCAGATCGATCGACGGCCGATCGAGCGTCGCCCACTCGGCCTCCACCTGGCGGCGGAACTCGTCGAGCCCGAGCGCGTTCACCAGGATCTTGATGCGCGCCTTGTAGATGTTGTCGCGGCGGCCATGCAGATTGTACACGCGCATGATCGCTTCGAGGTACGACAACAGCCGGTCGCGCGGCAGGAAGGTCGCAATCTCGAGCCCGACGTAGGGCGTGCGGCCCTGTCCGCCACCGACGTAAACGCGAAAGCCTGTCTCGCCCTCTGGTCCCTTGACGATCTTCAAGCCGATGTCGTGGAACAGGATCGCGGCGCGGTCTTCGGCGGCACCGGTGATCGCCACCTTGAACTTGCGGGGCAGGAACGTGAATTCCGGATGGATCGACGACCACTGGCGCAGAACCTCGGCCCACACACGCGGGTCTTCGATCTCGTCCGCGGCGACCCCGGCATAGGGGTCGGCGGTGACATTGCGGATGCAGTTGCCGCTGGTCTGGATCGCGTGCATTTCTACGTCGGCCAGCGCATCGATGATGGCGGGCGCGTCTTCGAGTTTCGTCCAGTTGAACTGGATATTCTGGCGCGTGGTGAAGTGGCCAAAACTGCGGTCCCAGGTGCGCGCGATCATTGCCAGCTGGCTGAGCTGGCGGGCCGACAGCACGCCGTAGGGAATGGCGACGCGCAGCATGTAGGCGTGCAATTGCAGATAGAGCCCGTTCTGCAGGCGCAGCGGCTTGAACTGCTCCTCCGTCAGCCCGCCTTCGAGGCGGCGTGCGACTTGTCCGCGGAACTGGCGCGCCCGCTCGGCGACGAAGGTGCGGTCGAAGTCGTCATAGCGATACATCGATGAAGTCCTTCAGACGGTCGGTGCGTGGGCGGCGCGGATGCGCTCACGCACGGATGTTGGTTCGGGGCGGCCGGCGATCACGGCGACATCCATAGCGTAGACGGCCGTCACCTCGGTCGACTCTACGGCGCGCAGGGCTTCCGTTTCCAGTGCCTTCAAGGCTGGCGCATCGCTGGCAATTGCCGCCTCGATCAGATGATCGACCCAACGGCCGGCGGAACCCAGATAAACCACGGCGCCGGAGCGCAGGTTGTTAGCTGTGACGACATTCGGCATGGGCGCGGACTTTCAGGACTTGAGCAACAGAATTGCAGTCAAGAGGCGTGAGGGCGCCTGCCACGTGCAGACGCACACGTGACGGGATCAGCCGGCGACCCAGTTGGTCTGCGGGATCAGGCTGTCGGGCTGCAATTCCAGCTCCAGCCCGTCGAGATCGTCGGTCATGACGAGCTGGCAAGCGAGCCGCGAATGGTCGTCGGCGCCCGGGATCTCGTCGAGCTTGGCCAGTTCCTCGTCCGAGGGCGGCGGCAACAGATGCTGCCAGGCCGAAGGAACGCGGACGTGGCAGGTGGCGCACACGCCGGCGCCGCCGCACTCGGCCTTGATGGGCAAGCCATAGGCGCGCATCAGCTCCATCACGCGAAAGCCAGCGGCAGCCTCCGGGTGAAACCGTGTGCCGTCGGTCAGGTTGACATTCAGCCGCATGAATTCGGGCACGGCAGCGGCTGACGTTTGGATGTGGACGGATGGGGCCATGGTGGGAACTCCTTGTTGTAAGATGCTTGTACAGGAATATTGTTCTAATTAACAGGGGTGAAAATGATTAGAAACGAAAATACATTCCGCTTTGCGGTCGTGTTTCTTCAGTTTCGTTGCGCATCTCGATCATGCGACTGCGTTTCGCAAATCCGCAGTGCGACGGAAGTTGATTTCTCAGGCGCGGACCACAGCACGCCCCTCCCAGCCGAACGCAATGGAAAGGCGTGGATAGCCTGTGCTGTCCGCGCTTATGCTGTGCTTGAGCATCCTTAAGTCTCTGATTTTGGTCACAATCATTGATCATGAACCGATTGTGAACCACCGAGAGCTGCGCGCCAGCGTGGCCATCCTGCTGCTGGAGAAAAGCGATGCGTGCGATCCTCTTTGCAACCGTTGTTTCAGCTGGCGTCATGGGCTTGGCAGGCGCCGCCGGCGCCGCCGATCTCGGCCCCTATCGCGGTGGGTCGCTCAAGGATCTGGCCCCGCCGCCGGCAACCTACGCACGACCTTTCAGCTGGACCGGGCTCTATGTCGGCGCCCAGGTCGGCTACGGATTCGGCGAGGCCAACGCGCAATCGGGACCCGTCGCAGGGTTCAACCAGACCTACAAGTATGACGCCGACGGCGTCGTCGGCGGCGGGCATATCGGCTACAACTGGCAGATCGACAACTTGGTGTTTGGCGTGGAGGCCGACCTTGAAGGCGCCGACATCAAGGGCCGGGGGATCGGTTCGCTCGGGCTTTCCCACGAGACCAACGTCGACTGGTTGGGCTCGGTGCGCGGCCGCCTCGGCATCGCCTATGATCGCACCTTGTTCTACGCCACCGCGGGCTTGGCCTACGGCGATGTGCGGATCGACAAGGGGTTTGCCAGCTACAGCGACGTCCGCACCGGCTTCACGGTGGGCGGCGGCATCGAGCAGGCAATCTCGGATCGGCTGACATTCCGGCTCGAGTACCGCTACACCGATCTGGGCTCGACCGATTTTTCCAGCTCCGCTGTCAATTCGATCGACCGAAACGAGGTCGACTTCCATACCGTCAGGGCCGGAGTAAGCTTCAAGTTCTGAAACGCTTTTTCCGGCAACCCTCAGAAGTGGGAAACGTGCTATGCGCAAGTTTCAACTTGCGAAGATGGTAAATATGATATCTCTATGACGCCGGTTGCCGACGCCGGCGAGGGCCTGGCGGTGGTAATGGCTCATGGGGTGAGCCAATGGGCCGTCACCCTCGGGTGACGGTCCATATAATTGAAAATAAACAACATTTTATATCTTTTATTTGTGTGACAACACGCGGGGTTTGTCACGTGGCCGCAACAATTGCGCGCCCAGTTGCCGAATAATCCATCCAGAACCAAGCGCCGGCGCAGCTGTTCTTGACTGTTGTCAATTATTCTCGAAATAGGTACAATATGCCATTGCGGTGGCGTCTGACAAAAAATCCAGCCCCCCGGCGCCGCAAGGCGTCGGGGGGCTGGCAGTCGAGAGCAGAACACTCAATAGCGGTGGGCGTTACTGAATGCTGATCAGGCCCTTCACCGCATCGAATGCGTCCTGCGGCAGGATCTTCTTGGCCATCAGTTCATCGACCGATTTGTAGGGACGGCCGGCGACGATCTGCTTGGCGCGACCTTCGCCGATCTTGGGCAGCTTCTCGAGATCGGCAACGCTCACGGTGTTGATGTTGATGAGCTTCGTCGCAGCGGCGGGCGCAGCGGCCTTGGTCACCGTGGTCGCTGCCGGAGTTGCAACAGCGGGCTTTGGCGCAGCGGCCGGCGTAACAGCAGCCGGGGTCGACGCGGTCGCGGGCGCAGCGACAGGCGCGGCAGGGGTAGTCGGGGCGCCGACTTTCTGCAGCGACTCAGGAGCAATCACGGGCTTCGCGGCAGGGGTCGTCACAGCGGCCGGAGTGCTTGCTGCGGCGGGAGCGGCCGGGGTCACTGCCGGCTTGGCTTCCTGGGCATTCGCAGACGTGCCAAGCGCAAGGATCAAGGCAACGGCGGTCAGGGTGGTTTTCATGTGAGCAGTATCCATTGTTCGAGCGCCCTCAGTGGTGCGCAGGGTGGATATGACTGTTTCGCGGTGTCGGGGATTTGGAGGTTTCAGGGTGTTGTGGCGGCCATTGGCTAAACCGCATCTAACGGCTGCGTTCACCCGCTATTCAGCCGCGCGGCACGCCGAACTGACCAGCGTGGATTAGCCGCCCGAACGGCGGCTGGAAAGTGCCGGAAGCTCTCTTCGTTCGCCGCAGCGGGGAGGGAGGTGTGGCGGAGCGACGGACGAATGAGAACTTCCGGCAACCCGCTGTCGCCCGGCACGCCGCGAGCGGCGGAACAAGCGACGCGGGATGAGAACCGGGCGGTGGAGAAGCGGGGGTTCGCCACCGCCCGGCTTGGCACTGCACGGTTAGATGCAGCGTCAAGGAGGAATTCGTGTTACGAGGCGCGCCAGCCAGTCCGGCAACGCTGCATATTTGTAGGATGATCGAGCATAGCGTCATGTTTCTTTTTGACGATGCCAACCAGCCGAAGTTCGTGAGGCGCATATCGCACCTGCATTGTGGAGCGAATGTGGGCCAACTGCGGCAGTTATGAGATCGCAAGCCTGGAAATAGTAAATTAACCTGTCGTAATGTTGCGAGCTAATATGCTCATAAAGAAAGATAATTCTCCGCGCGCGCAACTCGGGGGACAAGGTCTGGCCTGCGGCCAGGTCGTGCGCGTCAACGCCTGTCACTTCACGATCGGAGCTGCCCGTTGGGCTTACGCTGATTTGCTCATTTCGCAGATTTCCGCACATTGGCGCGCCGCCCAGGCGGCCAACCCCGGCTACTTCAACGGTCCGATCCAGGTGCTTGTGCAACATGCTATCGCCGACGGCACCCTCTCGGGCGTGTTTGCAACCACCGACTTCGCGAGCTTTCTGTACTGGCGCAGCCAGCGACATAAGGACGACGACACGGTGCGCGACTGCTTCGGCTGCGCCGTCCTGCGTTCCGCCGAGGGCCACATGCTGCTCGCCGTGCAGGCGCCGGGCCACCTGAACTCCGGCCGCGCCTATTGTCCAGGCGGCTTTATCGATACCGCCGACATTACAGCTGCCGGCACCATCGACATCGACGGCAGCGTCGCCCGCGAACTCGCCGAGGAAACAGGCTTGGCGGCAGCCGAACTCGCGCGCTGTCCAGGCTACATCCTAACCGCCGCCGACGCCTCGATTGCGGTCGGCATCGAATATCGCTCGACGCTGCCGGCCGAGCAACTGCGGGCCGAAATTCTCCATCATCTGGCGCGCGAGGCAACGCCCGAACTCGCCGACATCGTGATTGTGCGAAACGGCCAGGATCTTGCCGGCCTTGCAACAGCGAACTACGTGCCCGCGCTGGTGGCTGCGATCCTGCCCCGTCAGCAGGACTGACGACGTCGTGCCGGCCACCTGCCCAACGGACCCCGCCCGGGAGGCAGGCGGTGCGGTTCAAGGCCATTCGTGAATGCGAACCCTCGCCCAGACCTCACCCCCGCCCGGCGTCGGGTGTCATCTGGCCTTGCAGCAGGGTGTAGGTGAGCACCTTCTTGGCGGCGATCCAGGGCGTGCAGCGGGCTTCCAAGTGGGCGAACCACTCGCTGTCGCAGTGGGCCTTGAAAGCCGCTTCGTCGTCATAGACCTCATAGAGGAAATAGCCGGCCGGATCGATCGGGTCCTGGGACACGTCGAACTGCCGGCAGGCGGCCTGCATTTCGAGGCTCACGCGCGCATGTGCCAGCAGCGCCATGCCCAGGTCGGCCACGTGCGCGGGCTTTGCTTCAAAGAACACAACGACGACGAACATGATCGCCTCCATCGCGCGAGGGCTCGCACGCACCGCGACAGGCTCCGGGGCTCGGACCGCGAGCGGCGTTCACGCAACCGCTGCGAGCGCCGTGTGGCCCAGCGGCTCGATGGTAACCTTTTCCTGTGTCACCGTCACGAAGCTCTGTGGCGGCACCGCTTGCCAGCCATCGCGCAGGCCATCGAGCGGCTCCGACACGACGAGGGTTCCACGCCCCCCGGGCAGGGTCCGGGTATAGAGCGAGGGCGGCGCCGGGTCGCTGCTGTAGCGGGCGGCATAGATCGCCGTGCCGTCGCTCCAGGCGGCCGTGAAGCGAAATGCGTCCGTGATGCCGGCCGCCGCCTGCACCCGGGCCACGGTGTCGATCAGACGGTCGCAGGCGCCCTTGGGTTCAGTCGCCAGGTTGTCGCCCAGCATCATGAGGAAGATCGCCTCGCTGTCGGTGGTGCCGCCACGGCTGTCATAGAGATGATCTGGGATCGACGCGTCGAACCTGCGGCGCAGCTTGTCGAAGCCGCCGATCTGGCCGTTGTGCATGAACAGGTGCCGGCCGTGGGTGAAGGGGTGGCAGTTGGCACGCGTCGTCGCCGTACCGGTCGAAGCGCGCACATGGGCGAAGAACAACGGTGCGCGGATTTGGCTGGCGAGGCTCTTGAGGTTTTCGTCGCTCCAAGCGGGGCGGATGTCGCGGAATACGCCGGGGATGGGGCGCTCGCCGTACCAGCCTATGCCGAAGCCATCGGCGTTGGTCTCGGAGTGCGCTTCGCGGCTGTGGCGGCTTTGCGCGATCAGCGACTGGCACGGCACGCACACGAACTCCTCGATGAAGACCGGTTCCCCCACATAGGCAATCCAACGGCACATGAAACGCCCCTCCTGCATCCCGGAACTACCCGGTCTGACCTTGGGCGTTATTCAAACCGATTGCGGCGGAGATGGGAACCGCAACCTGAACCGCGGCCAACGGTGTTCCTACCCTCGTGCAAAAATCTTGAGCTGAAGGAGGTCAACATTTTTACGTGCTGAGCGCCTGCGGCCTACGGCCCTTGGCCGCTCGGCGAGCGGATAACGCAAAGACCCAACCGCTCCGCTGGCCGATATCAGCGTCGCGCCAGATGGGCGAAATTCTTGCGCAGGTCGCGGACATGCAGCACGCCGTCGGGGGTGAGCGCATACATGCCGTTGGCGGGTTGGGCGATCACGCCGAGCTTCTTCAGGCGATGCAGCTGCGAGACGACGGCTGCACTCGTATCTTCGAAGCCGGCGGCGCTGAGCGCGCGCAAGATCTGCTGCAGGGGAAGGGCGTGGTGCTCGGCTTCGAGCGCCTCGAGCAGGGCGAGTTCGCGCAGCCGACTGCGCTGGTTGCGACCGATCTCGTCGGGCTCGCTGATGCCGGCGTGACTGCGGGAGCCAGCACCCACGCCGCCGACCGGCAGGGGTGCTGGCGGCATCGCATCGTCGGGCGACAGCAGCGATTCGAGCGTGTCCAGGCGATCTCGCAGCGTGGCGATAAGCGTCTTCACCTCGGCCGGCGCCAGCCCGGCACGCACCATCAGCGGCATGATGATCTGTGTCTGGAACGTGCGGGTGATCTGGGCGCACCCCTCGGCGTCGCGGGGGGCATCGGCCCGGTCCGGTTCCATTTGCGAACCAACGCTGCGCCCATGGCCAAACATCCGATGCATTCCTTGCTGGGAGATGCCGATTGTGCCAGCTGCGCAGCATTGCATCAACTGCAATGCGATGGGAATGCATCGCATTGCATTACATTCGATTTCAATAGAAGTGCTCGAACCCTATGAAAAACCTATGAATTAATCACGTTTTACTTTTCCGCATCGCGCCGCATGCGTTCGATTCGAGGGCGGAGGCGCAGCTGCAATTTCCGTTCAAGAGATGCCGGCAACGCCATGCGGACGCTGGCAAATCCTCCCCCTTTGTCGCTTCCGCATCGGGCACATCCCGCGACCCTCGCGGCCATCCACAGCACACACCCCGGATGGCGCCGATGTTCGTTTTTCCCCCGATCGATGCGATGCAGCAGGTCCCCTGGTCGATGATCCTCGACAAGCTCATACTGGACTTCGATATCTTCGATCTCGTGTTCTGGTTCCCGCGCCTGTCGTGGGTCGAAATCGCCGAGGCATTCGGTGCGCTCGCGCTTTGCAAGTGCGTGAGCGACCAGATCGAAGCGTGGCTGCTTGCCCCCGTCAAAGCGCGACTGAAGGCGCCGCTCGGCCGCCTGATCACGGCTGTCGCACCTGCGCTGGCACGGCGGCTTGGACTGGCGCCGTGACGAAAAAGGAGAGCTGGGAGCAGCGACAAGGCTCAAGCGATGTTGAATTAGCGCCTATGGGCACGGCCCCTCGACCTAGCCATGGGGCGCAGCCCTGTGCAAACTCAACCGTTTCAGTAGCGGCGGATCAGGCCGACGAGCCGGCCTTGAATGTCGACCTGATCGGGACCGAAGATGCGCGTTTCATAGGCCGGATTGGCCGCTTCCAGCGCGATTGCAGATCCGCGCTTGCGCAGCCGTTTCAGCGTCGCCTCCTCGTGTTCGACAAGGGCGACGACGATGTCGCCGTTTTCCGCCGAATCACAGCGCCGGATGATCACAGTGTCACCGTCGTGGATGCCGGCATCGATCATCGAGTCGCCGCGCACTTCAAGTGCAAAATGCTCGCCATTGGTCAGCAGGTCGGGCGGACAGGCGATGTCGTGGGTGTGGTTCTGGATCGCGCTGATCGGCACTCCGGCGGCTATCCGCCCCATCACCGGCACCGACACGGTGCGGCTGTCGACGATGGTCGATGGCGGCGGCACGAACGGCTGCTTGCCGCGGCTGCCGTCGATCACGCTGGGCATGAAGGCTGGCCGTTTCGGCGGCTGCAGGCCTTCGGTCGCATTCTCCGGCAGCTTGATCACTTCCAACGCCCGGGCCCGGTGGGCGAGGCGGCGGATGAAACCGCGCTCCTCCAGCGCCGTGATCAGGCGATGGATGCCCGATTTCGACTTGAGATCGAGAGCATCCTTCATCTCGTCGAAGGACGGCGGCACACCTTCCTGCTGCATGCGTTGATGGATGAACAGCAACAGCTCTTTTTGCTTCTGTGTGAGCACGTAACCTCCAGGTATTCGCGTCGGGATATGGCAGAGCCCTGTTCGTTGAGGACCGGCGGCAAGCCGGACTTGCGGCGACGCATACAAACAAAACCAGAACGTTCTTAGCTGTTCCGTGAGCGTTCCGCAAGGGACTTTGACAAATATTTCGGACGCATGCGCTGTACCGGCGCAAACTGAGCGAGGCATGACACAGCAATGCCGCAAAATTGCCCTTGGAGAGCTTGAATTGGTCGTGGCTTTGCCCAACAATGTCTCTGTTTCGAGGAGCATCTGAACGCCTGACCCTTCAGCAGCGGCAGAGTTGACGATGGCGGCACGCGACCAGACAAATCGTGACATCACCCCCCAGGTCCTGCTCAAGGCCTATGCCTGCGGGATTTTTCCCATGGCCGAAAGTGCCGACGATCCGCAACTCTATTGGATCGAGCCGGTCAGCCGCGGCATTCTACCCCTCGACCAGGTCCGGCTGCCCAAGCGTCTCGCCCGCACCATCAAACAGCAACCGTTCGACGTGCGCTTCGATACCAATTTCGACGCGACGATTGCGGGCTGTGCCGCCTCCAGGCCCGGCCGCCGCACGACGTGGATCAACAATCAGATCCGGGCATTGTACCGCGAATTATACATTCTCGGGCACTGCCACACGATCGAGGTGTGGTCGGGCAAGCGGCTCGTGGGTGGGCTGTACGGGGTGGCGCTCGGCGGCGCGTTCTTCGGCGAAAGCATGTTCTCGACCGAGACCGACGCGTCGAAAATCGCCCTCATGTACCTGTGCGCCCGCCTGATCCATGGCGGCTTCACGCTGCTCGACACGCAGTTCGTGACCGAACATCTGCGCCAGTTCGGCACCGTCGAAGTGGAGCGCCCGGCGTTCCACACGGCGCTCGAAGCGTCGCTGCCGCTCTATGGCGACTACCGCCGTCTGGCGGCGAACGCATCCCCGTCCGAGATCATCGCCATCATCGAATCAGCGCAGGCGACCCGGGCGGTCTAGCCGCTCGCCCTAGCGCGGCGGCCGGCGGCGCTGAGGCACCGCGGGCTCTTCCGATGGCGGTGTGGCGGCCGGCTGCCCCGGCAGACGCTTGCCATCGCGGGCAGCACTTGTGCCGTCGCCCCGCAGCGGTTGGCCGCAGTCCGTCAGCCACACGTCGAACACGGGATGCTCGACGGCATTCAAACCCGGGCTTTCAGCGAACATCCAGCCCGAGAACAGCTTCTTCACCTGGCCATCGAGCTGGTTTTCCTCCACCTCGACGAAGCTCGTCGTCTTTGGCGGCTCGGTCGGCGGGCGCGAGTAGCACACGCGCGGCGTCACCTTGAGCGAGCCGAAGGTCACCGACTGCCCGAGCGGCACTTCGAATTTCGAGATGCGGGCCGTCACCTTGTCGAGGGTCGCAAACACCGCGACGCCATTCTCGATGCGCTGCGCGTGGGCCGGCAACGGCACCGCCAGCGCAGCTGCACCAAGACTTGCGGCAATGATCGCTTTCGAAGTCACGTCCGCCCGTCCTGCTTCATGCGTCGCGCATCCTGCACGATTCGCAACCACTGGTGTCCGGCGACCGTGGCGCTTGTGTGATGAACGCGGAAAGTCACTCCGGTTTCCAGGCTTTGTAGTCGCCGGTTGCTTTGGGGCGTACGCCGGGCGACAGAATCGAGCCCTTGGGCCGCCACGCTTGCGGTGTGCCGGTCATGTTCATGACGTGCGGCTTCTGCCAGGGCTTGGTCACATAGGTGCTGCTGGTGGGCGCATCATCGACCGTATGATGCAGCCAGCCATGCCACTCGGGCGGCACTTTCGAGGCATCGGCCAGATCCTGGTAGATGACCCAGCGGCGCGGCACGCCGAGCGGACCGACGCCAGCGCGCTGGCGAAAGTAGCGATTGCCGTGGTCGTCGCGGCCGACGAGGACGCCCTGGCGCCATGTGAACAGGCGGGTACCCCAGGTGTTGCCACCCCACCAGCTGAAGATCTCACTTACGATGCTCATGGCAATGCCTCGCTCGGCAACTTCGTAATGCCGGGCGTACCGCACTGCCCCGAGGGTGTCCAGCGGCGGTCGGTAGACGGGCGAGTGCGGCCGGCTTGCAACAGATCGCAGTGCCGGAATCGCACTAGCCTTGGTGCAATGGCATTTCGGGCACCATCACTTTCCCCAAGGCACTGGAATTCTTCAGTGTGCCACGTTCCCCCGCCCCTGCAGCCTCGGCCGCGGCCGTCTCCACAACAGGGGATAAGCGCGGCAAAGGGCTCGACGCTACATCTAGTGTAGTTGCAGCGACGACCCACAACAGCTTGGTGTTTGTGTTCGAATCGCCTAGCTTCATGACACGGTGATGAGTGCGAGGCGGTTTGGTATGCGCCTCGGGAAACCTGCGGCAGCGGCGCACTGGTTTGTCGCGCTGTGAGCCGTATCCGTGATCTGCGGCCAGTGGGGCGCGTCGAATGTTGGCGTGACCGTCGACTGGTGCCGGTGTTCTTGGCACTCATGGGGCCAAGATCCACCCGGCTGTGTCGGTTTCTGTTCTTGTATCTGCGTCACGCGCGGCCGGTTCCGGGCCAGCGTAGTTCCGCGTTCATTCGAGCGTCGCCAACACTGGCCGCACCGGCGGCGGATGTTGCGTGACAGGCAAACAACAACGCGAAGAGACGCGGGGATATTATGAAGATAACACGGCGCTACACCGAAGCTGGCAAGTCACCCTACGCAACCATTCCGTTTCGTAGCGCCCTGAGCGAGATCAAGAACCCCGACGGCTCAACCGTCTTCAAGCTCGACGGCTTCATGGTGCCGGAGCACTGGAGCCAGGTGGCAGCCGACATCCTGGCGCAGAAGTATTTCCGCAAGGCCGGCGTGCCAAAGCGCCTGCGCCGGATCGAAGAGACGCAGGTGCCGTCGTGGCTGTGGCGCTCGGTTCCCGATGCCAAGGCGCTTGCCGATCTGTCGGAAAAAGAGCGCACGGGCAGCGAGACCGACGCGCGCCAAGTGTTCGATCGCCTGGCTGGCACCTGGACTTACTGGGGCTGGAAGGGCGGCTACTTTACCACCGAAGAAGATGCGCAGGCGTTCTTCGACGAGCACCGCTACATGCTCGCCATGCAGTACGGCGCGCCAAACAGCCCGCAGTGGTTCAACACCGGCCTGCACTGGGCCTACGGCATCGATGGTCCGGGCCAGGGCCACTTCTATGTCGATCACCAGACCGGCGCCTTGACCTCCTCGACCTCGGCCTACGAGCATCCCCAGCCGCACGCCTGCTTCATTCAGTCCGTGCAGGATGACCTCGTCAACGAGAACGGCATCATGGACTTGTGGGTGCGGGAAGCGCGCCTGTTCAAGTACGGCTCGGGCACCGGCACCAACTTCTCGTCTCTGCGCGGCTCGAACGAGCGGCTGTCGGGCGGCGGGCGCTCATCGGGCCTCATGAGCTTTCTGAAGATCGGCGACCGGGCGGCCGGCGCCATCAAGAGCGGCGGCACCACGCGGCGCGCGGCCAAGATGGTCGTGGTCGACGTCGACCACCCCGACATCGAGGAATACATCGACTGGAAGGTGAAGGAAGAGCAGAAGGTCGCCGCCCTCGTCACAGGCTCCAAGATCTGCCAGAAGCGGCTCAAGGCCGTGATGAAGGCCTGCGTCAATTGCGAGGCCGAAGGTGGCACGGCAGAGGCTGGCACGCTCAACGAGCGCTGCTTTGATCCAGCCAAGAACCCGAAGCTGAAAGCTGCCATCAAGGAAGCACGCCGCGACCACGTGCCGGACAATTATATCCGCCGCATCATCCAGTTCGCGCGCCAAGGCTACAAGGACGTCGACTTCGCGACCTACGACACCGACTGGGACAGCGAAGCCTACCTGACCGTGTCGGGCCAGAACTCGAACAACTCCGTGCGCGTCACGGACGAGTTCCTGCGCGCCGTGGTCGAAGACAAGGACTGGACGCTCGGCTTCCGCAACAGTGAAAAGGTGGCGAAGACCCTCAAAGCCCGCGACCTGTGGGACAAGATCGGCCATGCCGCCTGGGCGTCCGCCGATCCGGGTATCCAGTTCCACACCACGATCAACGACTGGCACACCTGCCCGAAGTCGGGGCCGATCCGCGCCTCGAACCCGTGCTCGGAGTACATGTTCCTCGACGACACGGCCTGCAACCTCGCGTCGCTGAACCTGATGCTGTTCCGCGCCAAGGACGGCTCGTTCGACACAGGCAGCTTCGAGCACGCCTGCCGCCTGTGGACGGTCGTCCTCGAGATCTCCGTGCTGATGGCACAGTTCCCCTCAAAGCAGATCGCCGAGTTGTCCTACCGCTACCGCACGCTGGGTCTGGGCTTCGCCAACATCGGCGGGTTTTTGATGGCCTCGGGCATCGGCTATGACAGCCCCGAGGGTCGTGCCATCTGCGGCTCGATTTCGGCGATCATGACCGGCGTTTCCTATGCCACCAGCGCCGAGATGGCCAAGGAACTCGGTCCCTTCCCCGGCTACAACGACAACGCCAGCGACATGCTGCGCGTCATCCGCAATCACCGCCGCGCAGCCTACGGCGAGAAGGGCGGCTACGAGAAGCTGAACGTCGCGCCCGTACCGCTCGATCACGCCTCGTGTGCCGACAAGCGTCTGATCGCTGCGGCGCAGCGGGCCTGGGATCGCGCCATCGAACTTGGCCAGGACCACGGCTTCCGCAATGCACAGGCGACGGTGATCGCACCGACCGGCACGATCGGCCTCGTGATGGACTGCGACACGACCGGCATCGAGCCCGATTTCGCGCTGGTCAAGTTCAAGAAGCTGGCCGGCGGCGGCTACTTCAAGATCATCAACCAGGCGGTGCCGGCGGCCCTGCGTACGCTCGGCTACCGCCCGTCGGAAATCGCCGAGATGGAGGCCTATGCCGTCGGCCATGCCTCGCTGCGGCAGGCGCCGGCGATCAACCACACGACCTTGAAGGCCAAGGGCTTCACCGACGCACTGCTGACCAAGATCGAGGCTGGCCTCAGCGCTGCGTTCGACATCAAGTTCGTGTTCAACAAGTGGACGCTGGGCGAGGACTTCCTCACCGGCACCTTGAAGATCTCAGGCGACAAGCTGAACGATCCGGCGTTCGAGGTGCTGACTCACCTCGGCTTCTCGAAGAAGGACATCGAGGCGGCCAACGAGCACGTGTGCGGGGCGATGACGCTCGAGGGCGCGCCACACCTGAAGCCCGCGCATCTGCTGGTGTTCGACTGCGCCAATCCGTGCGGCCGCAAGGGCAAGCGGTACCTGTCCGTCGACAGCCACATTCTGATGATGGCGGCAGCGCAGCCGTTCATCTCGGGCGCGATCTCGAAGACGATCAACATGCCCAACGACGCGACGGTCGACAACTGCAAGCAGTCCTACATGCTGTCGTGGAAGCTCGCGCTGAAGGCCAACGCGCTCTATCGCGACGGCTCCAAGCTGTCGCAGCCGCTGAACTCGCAGTTGCTGTCGGACGATGCCGAGACGGCTGACGAGGTGGCCGAGCAGATGTTGGCCGACAAGCCGATGGCGGCACGGGCAGCTGTCGCCGCCGAGCGCATTGTCGAGCGCATCGTCGAACGCGAGCGCGAGCGGGCGAAGCTGCCTGGCCGCCGCAAGGGCTACACCCAGAAGGCAACGGTGGGCGGGCACAAGGTCTACCTGCGCACCGGCGAGTACGAGGACGGCCAGCTCGGCGAGATTTTCATCGACATGCACAAGGAGGGCGCCGCCTTCCGCAGCCTCATGAATAACTTCGCCATCGCGATCTCGCTCGGCCTGCAGTACGGCGTGCCGCTGGAAGAGTACGTGGAGGCCTTCACCTTCACCCGCTTCGAGCCGGCCGGCCTCGTGCAGGGCAACGAGACGATCAAGAACGCGACGTCGATCCTCGACTACATCTTCCGCGAGCTGGCCGTCTCCTACCTTGAGCGCAACGACCTCGCCCACGTTGACCCGAGCGAGATCGTCAAGGGTGGTACCGCGCTGGGCTCTTCCGACGAGGACCTGGAGGAGGATGCGGAGCCGGTGGTGCCGGCCGCCACCAAGTTCGTCTCGCGCGGTCTGGTGCGTGGGTCGGTTGGACCGAACCTCGGCGCGGCGCGAGGAGCGGCGGCCTCGCGCGGCAACATGGCTGGCGGGTCGGCGTCCGTGCAGGGCGATGGTGGTGCGAGTTTCTCCTCGACCACGTCGTCGGCCGGTCAAACCTTGATGTATGCCCGCAACGGCACAACGGAGCTGTTCGGACAAAGCAACATCGTCACGCACAGCCCGACCTTGGGTAACCTCGCCCTCAAGATGCAGCCCGAGGCCGACCTGCGCGCCCAGGCCCGCATCCGTGGCTACGAGGGCGAGGACTGTCGCGAGTGCGGCAACTTCACGCTCGTGCGCAACGGCACCTGCCTCAAGTGCGACACTTGCGGCGGCACCAGCGGGTGCAGCTAAGGCGACGGGCGCTACCCTTCGACCCCGCCAAGGGCCTGAGGCCCTTGGATCCCCACCGTCTAGCGGGTCCAGGGGTGAGCCCCTGGCGCCGGAGCGCGAGGGGCGCGCAGCCCCTCGCACCTCGACACGAGTCAGGATGGACGACACGATGCTGAAAGATGGCCTGGAACTGCAGATCAGACCGCTGGCGACGCGCAGTTCACCGCTCGCCGCAGCGGTGCGCTTGCAGCAGGCGGCTGCGACCGGTGGCGCGGCACCACCGCTCGACATTCTGCACCTGGCCGAACTGGTGCCGATCGTCCGCACCCGGTTCGCCCTGTCGCCGGCTTTCACCGACGACGCGATCCTTGCCAGCCTGCGGATGATCGCGGCCCACTCCGACGACCGCCGCCGCTGGACCGTGGCATTCAACTCCAACCTCGGCGCGACTCTCGCGCACGCGGGGCGCGATCTAAACACCGCGCTCAACACTCTTCTGTCCCTGTTGCCGAGACCCCTGTCATGACCAAGAAACGAAGCGCACCCGTGCCGGCCGCCGTCTATCTGGTGGCCGACAACCTGGATGCCATGCTGGCGGCCGGCGAAGACTTGCTGGCGCTGTGCCACGGCGGCTGTGACGAGCGGGGGGGCGATGTGCGGGCTGCCGCCGCGGCTGGCCGGCAGTTCGCCGACGCAGTGCGCACGCTCGAGATGATGATCGCCGCGCGCTGCCTGCAGGCACGGGCGCGCGCCGCCGAGGTGCGGGCTGCCGATGCACGCTACAAGCCGCTGATCGACCTGTTCATCAGCGGCACGGCAACACTGCTCGATGCGATTACCGACCTGGGCGACTCGACCAGCGCCGACTTCCACACCGGCTGTGACGCCGTGTCATACCTGCGCGCGCGCGGCGTGATCGCGGCGGACGCGCCCGACATGCACCGCTTCGGCAACCTCGTGCTATCGGAAACGTTCCTGGTGGCGGAGCGCATTCAGCTCGGCGTGCTGATGGATCTGTGCGCGACCTTCCTCGACCGGCTCGAAGATCACTACGAACTCTATGCCGACGACGCGGCGGACGATGACGAGCCACTGGAAGACGCGACGGAAGTCGATATCCCGGCTGTCGATGCGCCGCAGGGGGCACTGGCGGCCGTGATCGCCCAGTTGCAATCGGCCGAGACGGCCGAGCCACCCGCACCGCATTGACCAGGGGCGGCCAGGTCACCGCCCCGGCGGCCTGCTGATCGGTCGAATTGTTACAGCCCGCACGTAGACGGTTTCACAGGCGCCGTTGCCACTGTCCACACGCGTCAGCGACGTTTTGCTTTCCCAGCCATTGCCCTGCACGTCGACAAGGTCACCCTCAAGACGAACAACGTCGCCAACGCGTGCCGCCAGCAGCGTTTCCAGCACCTCGGGCGTGGCCGGAATAAGATGCATGTTGGCACTGGAGCGAATGATCACTTCATGTGCGGCCGGCGCAGGGCCCGCGTACTGCCAGTAATAGAACCGCATGCCCTGGCTGATGCTGAGCTTGTCCAGGAGCGCGGTATCGGACATCTGGGCCCAGCCGAACGCAATATCGATCGGCATCAGTTTCGCCCGGTCGCCGAGCCAGTAGCGCTCACGTGACAGGACACGTGCCTCAAGCTGGAATTTGGCCCGCGGTTGCAACGTCGCCGTGCCGACTGTGAAGGCCCGCGCATTGTCGAGCATGATCTGGATCGGCTCACGCGGCGCGATCTGGCCTGGCGGATGTTTGAGGATTTCCGGATGGAGCAGGTTCCAGGCGGCAATGACGAACAGCAGACCTGCGAGGGCATGTTGGTAGTACGCCCAAAGTTGGCGATCCGGCTGCTCCCTGCGCTGTGCCGGTTCGCCAGCTGACCGTAATGTCTGGAGCGATCTCACGTGGCGACCCGTTACCAACAACAAGCCTGGTGCCCGTCAACCATAGCAACGAGATATTAAGGAATCGCTGCCTGAGGCGTCTCACCGATTTCGCTTCGGCGCCAGGTGGTTTATGGTGCAGCTCTCACGTCTGCTGACCCGGAGGCCGCATCCCATGTCCAAGATCAACGCTGACAAGTTCTATATCGACGGCGCTTGGGTGGCGCCCATCGAGCCGCGCCTGCTGCCGGTGATCAATCCGGCGACCGAGGCCGTCATCGGCCAGGTGGCGCTGGGGTCCGCCGCCGACGTCGACCGTGCGGTCAAGGCAGCGCGTGCCGCGTTTCCCGCCTACGCGGCGACGCCACGTGATGAACGCATCGCGCTCCTCACCCGCATCGTCGACATCTACAAGCGCCGGCTGGGCGAGATGGGTGCTGCCATCAGCGAGGAGATGGGCGCACCGTCCGGCATGGCGACCAAAATGCAGGCCGCGGCCGGCATGGCGCATCTGCGCACCGCGCTCGACGTGCTGAAAACCTTTCCTTTCGAGGAGAGCATGGGCACGACGCAGATCGTGCGCGAGGCGATCGGCGTCGCCGGCATGATCACGCCGTGGAACTGGCCGGCGAACCAGATCGCTTGCAAGATCGGCCCGGCCCTCGCGGTCGGCTGCACGATGATCCTGAAGCCGTCGGAAATCGCGCCCTACTCGGCGCTGTTGCTGGCTGAAATCCTGCACGAGGCGGGCGTGCCGAAGGGCGTGTTCAACCTGATCAACGGCGATGGGCCGGGCGTCGGCGCGGTGATGGCGGCCCACCCCGGCATCGACGTGATCTCGTTCACGGGTTCGACGCGGGCCGGCATCGACGTCGCGATCAAGGCGGCGCCGACCGTCAAGCGCGTCGGCCAGGAACTGGGCGGCAAGTCGCCCAATATCATTCTCGACGACGCCGATCTCGCCAAGGCCGTGACCCAGGGCGTGCAGGCGGTGATGCGAAACTCCGGCCAGTCGTGCAACGCGCCGACCCGCATGCTGGTGCCGGCGGCCAAGATGGCCGACGCCGCTGCCATCGCCAAAAGCGCCGCCGAGAAGCTGAAGGTCGGCGATCCCAATGCTACCGACACCGACGTCGGCCCTGTCGTCTCGAAGACCCAGTGGGACAAGATCCAGGCGCTGATCGCGAGCGGCATCAAGGACGGCGCGACGGTTGCGGTTGGCGGAGCAGGCCGTCCCGACGGCCTCACCAAGGGTTACTATGTGAAGCCGACCGTGTTTTCGGGCGTCGACAACGCCATGACCATCGCACGCGAGGAAATCTTCGGGCCCGTGCTGGTGCTCATCCCCTACAAGGACGAGGCCGATGCGGTGCGGATTGCCAACGACACCGACCTTGGTCTCGCCGCCTATGTGCAATCGGCCGACGTCGAACGAGCAAAGCGCGTCGCCCGCCGCCTGCGCGCCGGTATGGTGCACATCAACGGCGCCTTCCTCGAACCGCGCGCGCCGTTCGGTGGCTACAAGCAATCCGGCAACGGCCGCGAGTGGGGCCGCTTCGGCTTCGAGGAATATCTCGAAACCAAAGCCGTCGCCGGCTGGAGCGCAGGATAGGGCTGGGGCGAATCCCGTAAGGCAATCCAGCCCGCCACTCTCACCCGCCTCTTGGTCATGCGCTGCCACGGGCGGGGTGGGGGCGATTTGGGCGTGCTCGAACGGTTGCGTGGTGGGGCCCGTCGCACCCGGGATCGCGCGGACCGGCAACACACGGTTCATGGCGTGCCTGGAAGGAGCGACATGGCACGCAACGCACCCATTCGGTCGTAACGGAGACTTCGGCCATGTCCCGCATCCTCACCGTCGCTGCGGCCCAGATGGGACCAATCCAGCGCGACCACAGCCGCGCAAGCGCGGTTGCCCGCATGATCGATCTACTGCGGCAGGCCAAGGGCCACGGCTGCGACCTCGTGGTGTTTCCCGAGGCCGCGCTGACTGCGTTCTTCCCGCACTGGTGGATGGACGACGAAGCCGAGATCGACAGCCATTTCGAAACCGCGATGCCGGGCAACGAAACGGCGCCGCTGTTCGACGAGGCCAAGCGCCTGGGGCTCGCGTTCCACCTGGGCTATGCCGAACTCACTCGGGAGGGTGGCCGCAAGCGCCGCTTCAATTCGGCAATCCTGGTCGACAAGTCGGGCGCCATCATCGGCAAGTATCGCAAGATCCACCTGCCGGGACACGCCGATCATCAGCCGGCGAATGCCTTCCAGAACCTCGAGAAGCGCTACTTCGAAACCGGCACTCTCGACTGGCCGGTGTGGCGCACGCTCGATGCCAACATCGGCATGATGATCTGCAACGACCGGCGCTGGCCCGAAAGCTACCGCGTCATGGGACTGCAGGACGTGGAGTTGATTTTGCTCGGCTATAATACGCCCAAGCACAATCCGCCGGCACCCGACCATGACCGGCTCGGCAACTTCCACAACCAGCTCGTGATGCAGGCCGGCGCCTATCAAAACGCGACATGGGTGGTGGGTGTCGCCAAGGCGGGGCTCGAAGCCGGAGTCGACCAGATCGGCGGATCGTGCATCATCGCGCCAACCGGCGAAGTGGTGGCCCAGGCGGTCACCGAGGAGGACGAGTTGATCGTCGCCCGCTGTGATCTCGATCTCGGGCGCAGCTACAAGGCCTCGACCTTCAACTTCGCCCGCCACCGCGAGCCGGAAATGTACCGCATGCTGGTCGACCGCAAGGGCGCGAAGCCGCCTGGGGCCTGAGGCACGACGCCAGCCGCTGGCATTAACCCTGCCTGCACGGCAATCGTGTAAGGTTGCAACACGAGCACCTCAACGAGGCCCTGCACCGTGTCGCGTCGGGAAGCACCCCCTCTGACCTTTGGCTGGCGCGTCTACGCGGCGGCGTCAGCCGTCGTGCGCCGTCTGTTCGAAGCATTGTTCGCGCTTGTCCTGCTGTTCTTCGAGTGGGGCTGGCGACCGCTGGCTGAGGCACTGGGCCGGCTGGCGAAACTGGCGGTGTTCGCCCGCCTCGAAACGGCGATCGTGAATTTGCCGCCCTACGGCGCGCTCGCGGTGTTCGTATTGCCGTCGCTGCTGATCCTGCCGTTGAAGCTCGCCGCGTTCTACCTGATCGCGACGGGACATGCGCTGGCGGCAGCCCTCCTGTTCGTCGGCGCCAAGGTCGTGGGCACGGCGTTTCTCGCGCGCCTGTTCATGCTGACGCAGCCGAAACTGATGCAGATCGGCTGGTTCGCGCTCTGCTACGGCTGGCTGATGCCGTGGAAGGAACGCGCGTTTGCGGCAATCCGCGCCTCCTGGGGCTGGCGCTATGGGGCGATCATCAAGCATCGCATCGGCCGGGTTGCGGCTGCGCGCTGGGCGCTGCTGCGGCCGAGGTTCCTGGCGATGCGCGACGTGCTTATGATCCGTTTGCGCGCGTTATTTGCCAGATGAACGTTGCTCAATAAGTAAGTGCTGCCTTCATGGCGGCGAGTTCGGCGCGGGCGTCGCCATAGGCTTCATAGGCATGGCCGGCGCGGCGATACCAGTAGCGTGCGTTGTCTTCGTCGCCCTCGATCTTGTGCAGGCAGGCGTGCAGCCAACAATAATCGCGATCCGTTTCGTCGGACTGCGCGATCACGTGCGCTGCCTGCCAGTCGCCAGCGAGTGCGCATTCGATGCCGTGGATCAGGTCCGGCCGGCTTGCCACAGGGCGTGTCCTTTGCTGCGCAACTGACAGGCGGGGCACGTTTCGCAGCCATGGCCCCAGGCATGCTTCTTGCCTCGCACGCCAAGATAGCAGGTGTGCGAAGCTTCGATGATGAGATCCGTCAGTTTCGCCCCGCCGAGCTTGTGGCCCTTGGCCCAGGTTCCAGCCTTGTCGATCCACATCAAGGGCGTGACGATCGAGAACTCGCGGTCCATGCCGAGGCTCAACGTGTGGGCGAGGTTCTGCAGCGTGTCGTCGCGGCAATCGGGATAGCCCGAGAAGTCGGTTTCGCACATGCCGCCGATCAAGGTGGTGATGCCACGGCGATAGCCGAGTGCTGCCGCATAGGTGAAGAACACGAGATTGCGTCCGGGAACGAACGTGTTGGGCAGGCCGTTCGCGCTCGTCTCGATGGCGATGTCGCGGGTCATTGCGGTTTCGCTGATCGCACCGAACGAGGCGAGGTCGACGACATGATCGGCACCGAGGCGCTTTCCCCACTTGGGGAACAGCTTGGGCAGCTTGTCCAGGATCTCGACGCGCGCGGCGAGTTCGACGCCATGGCGCTGGCCGTAGGTGAAGCCGATCGTCTCCACCGTCGCATAGGTGTCGAGCGCATGGGCGAGGCAGACCGTCGAATCCTGGCCGCCCGAAAACAGCACCAGGGCTGCCGAACCTTTGCGCATGATGTGACGTGATCCCTAACGGCTGGCGCTGCTGCTGCACTCCGTCTCGATATGATTACTGCACGGCGCAATTGCGATGCCAAGTGGGGAGCAATCAAAATACAAGCACGGCCTTGCCGATCACGAGTTCCAGCAGAACGAAACCAATGCCGCCGACGTTGCCGGCAACGCGGCTGTCGAGCGAGTTGTCACGATTGTCGCCGAGCATGAAGAGGTGGTCGGGCGGCACCGTGAACAGAGCGGTGTGGTCGAGGGAGCCCGCATCTCCGTCCGTTTCAATGATGCGATGAGACGTGCCGTTTGGCAGGATCTCGACGTAGGTTCGAACCGCTCGGCGGGTGCCGGATGGCGCTGGATCGGGCAGGCTTGCGATCTGCCGGCGTTCCGTGGCCGTGTCGTTGATCACCAGCCGGCCATTGACCATCTGAATGCGGTCCCCGGGCAATCCGACGACGCGTTTCACGTACATGATCTTGCGCTCTTGCGGGTGGCGGAACGTGACAATGTCGCCGAATGTCGGCGCGCCTGTCGGAATGCGGCCGGTGATCGGAAGATCGAGCCAGTCGAAGGAATAACGACTGTAGTCGTAGGACCAACGTGAACTGACAAAGTATTGGCCGGGCTGCAGTGTCGGTGCCATCGAGCCGGATCCAGCGTTGTGCAAACGGAACAGGGGCCCAGCGGACGGCCAGCACAAGAGGAACACGAACGCCAGCGGCATGGAAATCATCAAGATCCGGCGCAGCATGCGCCCTTCGTGTGCCGCATAGTCGGCGGCTGCGCGCGGACTGGTACTCGTGGCTGGCTGGTTCTGCATGCGCACTCCGGAATGTTCGCCTCGCCCATCAGGCGGCCTAGCAGTTCGGGGCTTTATGGGTAAAACGAGACAGGATACAAGGCGCCACCCGATTCATTCTGCGAGCCCAGGACCTTCCCATGACCCAGATCCTCGACATCATTGGCCGCGAGATCCTCGACAGCCGCGGCAACCCGACGGTCGAGGTCGATGTCGTCCTCGAAGACGGCACCATGGGCCGCGCTGCGGTCCCGTCCGGCGCCTCGACCGGCGCGCACGAGGCAAACGAATTGCGCGATGGCGACAAGAAGCGCTATGGCGGCAAAGGCGTGCTGAAGGCGGTCGCGGCCGTCAACGGCGAGATCTTCGATACCCTGCGCGGCATGGATGCCGAGGACCAGCGCCGCATCGACCACGACCTCATCGCGCTCGATGGCAGCAAGAACAAGGCGCGGCTCGGTGCCAACGCCATCCTCGGCGTGTCGCTGGCGGTCGCGAAAGCCGCGGCCGAAACCTCGGGCCTCGCGCTCTATCGTTACGTTGGTGGTGCGACGGCACACATCCTGCCCGTGCCGATGATGAACATCATCAACGGCGGCGCGCACGCGGACAACCCGATCGACATCCAGGAATTCATGATCATGCCCGTGTCCGCTGCCACCTGCCGCGATGCGATCCGCATGGGCGCGGAAATCTTCCACACCTTGAAGAAGGGGCTCAGCGACGCCGGCCACGGCACTAACGTCGGTGACGAAGGCGGCTTTGCACCGAACCTCAAGAGCGCCGACGAAGCACTCGGTTTCATCATGAAGTCCATTGAAGCAGCGGGCTATAAGCCCGGCCACGACGTGATGCTCGCGCTCGATTGCGCCGCGACCGAGTACTATAAGGACGGCCGCTACCACATCGAGGGCGAGGGCAAAATCCTCGACAGCGCCGGCAACGCGAAGTACCTGGCCGACCTCGTCGCCCGCTTCCCGATCATCTCGATCGAAGACGGCATGAGCGAAGACGACTGGGTCGGCTGGAAAGCGCTCACCGATTTGATCGGCCGCAAGTGCCAACTGGTCGGCGACGATTTGTTCGTGACGAACACCGAGCGGCTTGCCCAGGGCATCAAGACGCATACCGCCAACTCGATCCTGGTCAAGGTCAACCAGATCGGCTCGCTGACCGAGACGCTTGACGCGGTCACCATGGCGCAGCGCGCCAACTATACCGCGGTCATGTCGCACCGCTCGGGCGAAACCGAGGATTCGACCATTGCCGACCTCGCGGTCGCAACCAACTGCGGGCAGATCAAGACCGGCTCGCTGTCGCGCTCGGACCGGCTCGCCAAGTATAACCAACTCATCCGCATCGAGGAAGAATTGGGCGACGTTGCCCGCTATGCCGGTCGATCGGTGATCCGTGCCGCCTCGGCTTGAAGCGTTTTGTCACAAATTATGGCAAAACGGTGCGCGGCTTTACCTGGCTTTAAGTTCGGCTGGCTATTATTCCCTCGTGCCTGCGTCCTTGAAGTGTCTCGTCCCCCCTTGTTCCGCGTCCCTGACTGATCGAACGACGGCCGAGGAGACTAATGCGGCGCAAACCCCGGCTACCTCTGGTTCTGCTTGGCAGCCTCGCGCTTGCGGTCTACTTCGCCCATCACGCCCTGAACGGCAGCCACGGTTTCCAGGCCAGACAAAAGCTGATCGAGCGCGCCAGTATACTGGAAGGCGAGATCGGCCGCCTGGAAGCCGTGCGCGTGCGTCTGCGCCGCGACGTTGCCCTGCTGGCACCCGACAAGCCCGATGCCGATCTGGTGACCTTCATCGCAGCCGACGTTCTCGGCTACCTGCCGGCGGATTCGATCGTGGTCGTGCCCACGCAGAAGTAGCGCCGCAGCTTGGATTTCAGGTTCATGTTTTTCCAAGGCGCTGGGCTGCGATCAGGATGCGGGCGCTGCCCGACACGAAGCACAGTGCGGCAAACGCGAAGGCGAGCACTGGGAACCACGATGGCAGCAGGCAGAATGCGACGAAGGCGATGATCGTCTCGCTGCCGCCGGCGAGCCCGGCCAGATAATAGATCGACTTTCGCCCTTGTGCGGTCGTCTCGAGTTTCTGGCGTTCGGCCATCAGGGCAAAAGCGAGGAACGCCGTGCCGTTGATCAGGAAGGCGGCGAGCAATGTCGCAGCGGCCAGCGCGTTGCGCGCTGGATCATGGACCGCAAAGGCCAGCGGGATCGCCGCGTACACCAGAAAGTCGAGCGTGATATCGAGCAACGCCCCGCGGTCGGTCGACTGCGACTGCCGTGCCACGGCGCCGTCCAGGCCATCGACAATGCGGCCCGCCGCGAACAGGACGAGTGCGATTGCGAAGGCACCAAGCATGATCGCCGCCGCTGCTGCGATCCCAAACACCGCGCCGGCAACCGTCAACTGATCGGCCGTGATGCCGGCGCCAGCAATGCGGCGCGCCAGTGCATCGAGCGGTGGATCGATCAGGCGCCGGAACCGGCTGTCGAGCATGACGCAATCACCGCTGCGCTACTTCCACCACCCGTCGACGAACGCTTTGATGAGCGCGCGGGCGATCGCTTGCTGGCCGGGCACCCAGTAGTTGTCCGGGTGTTTGCGGTCGAGCATCAGCTGCACGTCGGCTTTGGTGAACCAGCGCGCTTCCTCGATCTCGGCGGGATCGATGTTGATCGTGGTGGATTTTGCCATGGCGATGGCGCCCAGCATCAGCGAGTGCGGGAACGGCCAGGGCTGGCATGAGTGATAGCGCACTTCGCCCACGTCGATGCCGGCTTCCTCAAAGATCTCGCGGCGCACGGCATGTTCCAGGTCTTCGCCCGGCTCGATGAAGCCGGCGAGGGTCGAGTACATGCGCGGCTCCTTCTGGAAGCGGCCTTCGTGTCCGAGCAGGCAGCGCTCGCCGTCGGTGACCAGCATGATCACGACCGGGTCGGTACGCGGAAAATGCTCCTGCCCGCAGGCCCAGCATTTGCGCTTCCAGCCGGCGTCTTTGATCATGGTCGTGCCGCCGCAGCGACCGCAGCAGTGCGTGCTCTCGTGCCAGTGGGTGAGGGCCTTGGCCTGGCCGATGAGGGAGAGATCATCGGCGCTCATGACGCCCTGCATGGCGAGCGAGCGCAGATCGACGATCGGCCGCATGATGGCGCCCCCCCCCGGCGCGTTCTTGGCGCGATGCTCGCTGACGGCGACCGCGAAGTGGCCGACCCCGGTCGTGCGTTCGACGCCGAGGAAGAGCGCGTCCGCCGTCGGCAGTCCGAGGTCCTGCAGTTCCTTTTGTGCAAACCAGCGGATCGATGCTTCGGTCTTGGCTTCGTTCGAGTTGATCACCGGTTTCGCGTCGGCGAGCACCAGAAAGCGGGCAGCGGGTGCATCGCGCAGGCCTGAGATATAGGCCTCGTCGCTGCGCTTCATGCCCATGCGGTCGAGGCTGGTCGTCGTCCTGAGCGTCGGAATCATCGGGCTCTCCCTGGCGAGCGTCGGGTGTGACGGGAGACAGAGCATACTCGTTCGGGCCGGGCAACGCCTGACCGAGACCCCTGCAACCGATTAACCCCACCGGTAATGCAGACGCGACCGGCCTTCACTCAGCTTTCATTGGCCCGTCACTGGCCTCTCACTGGCCCTTCCAGTCGTCCTTCACTTCCGTGCACTTGTTGCCGATGAAGTCGTTGATGTCCTCGACGATCGTCGACTGCAGCACGTTGAAAGTATTGTCGGTGGCGGTCGCCGTCCACAGCGCGCCCTTGACCAGCGTCGGCGCTTCGATCTTGCCCCAGTTGAGCGTCGCCCTGGTCGCCTTGCCGGCCTCGAACGTGATCTTCGGCGAGAAGTCGAAGTTGATCTCGGCCTTCGGCTCCTTGTCGCGGTCGACCTCGCACTTGACCTCGTGCTTTTCGAGCTGGGCTTCGAATTTTGCATCCGTCATGCCCTTGATCAGATCGGCGCGCTTCAATTTGACGTCGGCGACGCACTTCACGCGACCCCAGGGCCACGACACCTTGGCCTTCGACACCATCTTGTCGAGCTGTTCCTTGCGCCAGGTCTTCAGCACGCTGCACGCCACGTCGGGTCCGTCCGCCTTGCGGTTGTGGAAGATGGCGCAGATCGACACCTTGCAGGCCTTGCGGGCTTCGCGCTCGGCCTTCTCCTCGGGCGTCAGCTCATCGAGCGGAATCGAGGTGCCGGCCGTCTCCGACTTCTTTTCCTGGGCAAAAGTCGGAACGGCGGCCGCGAAGCTCAGCAGTACGAGGGCTGTCGCGAGGGAAGCGGACTTGGTGGTTTTCAACATGGGTCGAGAGCCTCTGCCGGGATGGACGATTTCCAGACCGTTCTGGCAAGGCATCAGCGCAGGAATGTGACGGTGGCAACGAATCCTATCCGATATTGCCCCACAGCAGGCTGGCGCCCGACAGCAGCAGCAGCACGAGGATCAGTCGATCGAAGCGCCGCGCGTTGAGGCGGTGATATGTCCATTGCCCGAGCCGTGCGCCGATCAGGGACGCGGGCAGCGAAATGAGGATCGCGCGTCCGAGTTCGAGCGACAGCAGGCCCTGCATGGCCGACGCGCACAGCATGGCGGCCAGCATGGTCAGGTTGAACGTCAGGAACAGGGTGCGCTTGTCATCCCGGCCAAGCCCGCGCAACGACGCCCACATCGTCGGCAGCGGCCCGGACATGCCCGCCAGCCCACCGA
Organism: Hyphomicrobiaceae bacterium; assembly: GCA_021730785.1. Lineage (GTDB taxonomy): Bacteria > Pseudomonadota > Alphaproteobacteria > Rhizobiales > Hyphomicrobiaceae > JAKFWF01. Next base: position 2,841 of record JAKFWF010000016.1, on the reverse strand, counting down.
GAAATCCCCCTGCCAGGCCCACGACAGCGTCGGCTGCGGTGCCGCCGTGCCGGAACCGCAGCCGGTCCCGGCTCAACAGCTGGAAGGCGCAGAACAGCACCACCATGCTGCCAACGCCGAGTTTGAACAGGCGTGGTTCCAGCATGGGCAAAAGTGTTGTGCCAAGCGGCACGCCAATCAGGCCAGCGGCGATATAGGGCACGACCGCGCGCCAGCGGATCAGGTGGCGTAGCGCGGGCAGTGTCACCAGGTGGCCGGTGACGCCCAGGGCTGCGCCCAGTTGGGCGGCCACCACGGGTGGCAGGGCATGGACCCAGAACGGTAGCGCAACGATCGTGGTGCCGAAGCCCGACAGGCCGTTGACGAAGCCGCCGAGCAGGGCGCCCGCGAGGATCAGCAGGATTTCAGGGGGCAAAGTCATCATCGCGGGCCAAGTTGGGATCTGTGTGTGTCCACAGGGACTAGCGGCTCCGGGAGACTTGAAACTGATAGCCCACTCCCCATTTCCTCACCAGGAAAGACTGCCGGCGCCCTTCGGGGCTGGCGGCCATGGAACGCCCACACGGGGTTCACAGGCTCACTCACAGTGGTCGCTTAGCGAAAGGGCCATCGATATGACGCGCATTTCCATGCTCTCGAGCCCGATGATGCTGGGCTTCGAGGAACTCGAACGGTTGATCGACCGGGCCGGCAAGGGCAGCGACGGCTATCCCCCCTACAACATCGAGCGGGTTGCCCGGCCGAGCGAAAACCGCGAATTGCTGCGCATCACCCTGGCAGTTGCCGGATTCACACGCGAGCAACTGGAAATTACGCTGGAAGACAGCCAGCTGATGATACGCGGCCGCCAGCAGGATGATAAATCGCGCGATTTCCTGTACCGCGGAATCGCTGCCCGGCAGTTCCAGCGCACCTTCGTTCTGGCCGATGGAATCGAGGTTCTTGCAGCCGGCCTCGATAGCGGTTTGTTAACCATCGATCTGGTGCGCCATGAGCCGGAACGCCTCACGCGGCGTATCGAAATCGGTCAAACCGCGTCTAAAGTCTAGGTTTGCTTTACGATAGCAAACGATCACGAATCCAGCCACCATGGATTGGTCTTGGTTTGGTCGCAACTAGCAACCATTTCAAGCGATAAGCCTGACGTGCTGGAACTCTGCCACAGGAGGTATCCGTCATGGTTGAGCAGAAGCGAACACAAGTGCCCAAGCCCCGCAAGCCGCGTCGGCGGTCCGCGTCCCACATCAGCATGGGTGAGCTTGCCCGGCTGGGCGATGGCAAGGTCGCCTACATCAAGATGCTGAGTTCGGACGAGGCAAACCGGATGTATCCCGCAGTGAAGGGCTTGCCGAAAGGCATCAGTCTGTTTGCGCTGCACGCGGCCGACGGGACGCCGCTGGCGCTCACCGACAGCCGCCAGGCCGCCATCGGACACGCCATGGGCGACAAGCTGCACGTGGAAAGCCTGCACTGAGTTTGGCGCTTGGTCGGCACCGCCGCAGCGGGATCGAATTTTGGGCCACGCATGAGGTCGTACCCTCGTGCGTGGCTTTATCGTCTGTTAGGTTCGACCAACACCGCCTCCAGTCGGCGTTTCGATGATGATGGCTTCGCCCGCTTCCAGTATGGTCTGGTCGCAACCCTGCAAGTCCTCCTCGATGCCCGACATGCGGCGCACGGCATTGCGGCCACATTGGCCCGCAGCGCCGCCATCGAGGCCAAAGGGCCGCACACGGCGATAGCCCGAGAGGATCGCGCAGTCCATGCGTTCCAGGAAACGGATGCGGCGATAGGTGCCATCGCCTGCGCTCCACTTGCCTTTGCCCCCTGATCCGCGCCGGATGCCGAACGTTTCAAGCAATACGGGATAGCGCAACTCGAGGATCTCGGGGTCGGTAAGACGCGTGTTGGTCATGTGCACGTGCACGCCCGAGGTCCCATTGAAACCGCGGCCGTCCGAGAAGTAGCCGGCCGGCGAGCCCGAGCAGATGGTCTCGTAATATTGCACGCGCGCATTGCCGAACGTGAGGTTGTTCATGGTGCCCTGCGATGGTCCCATGGCACCAAGTGCCGCCAGCAGGCAGTTCGTGACGATCTGGCTGGTCTCGACATTGCCGGCGACGACGGCTGCCGGATAGACCGGCGCTAGAAGCGAGCCTTCGGGGATCTTGAGCGTGATCGGCTTCATGCAGCCGGCGTTCATCGGGATCGCCTCGTCGCACATCAGGCGGAACACGTAGAGCGTGGCTGCGCGCGTCACGGGCGCAGGCGCATTGAAGTTGTTGCCGGACGATTGCGATGTGCCGGCGAAATCGACGATCGCGGAGCGGTTCTTCTGGTCGACGGTGATCTTCACCTGCACATGCGTGCCCTGGTCCATCTCGACCCGGAACGTGCCGTCCTTCAGTCGCGACAGCAGGCGACGCACGCTCTCCTCGGCGTTGTCCTGTACGTGGTTCATGTAGGCTTTGACCACGTCGAGCCCGAAATGGGCAACCATCTTGTCGAGTTCGGCCATGCCCTTGGCGTTGGCGGCGACGTGTGCCTTGAGGTCGGCGATGTTCTTGTCAGGCCGCCGCGCCGGGTACTTCGCGCCCGACAGCAGGGCGTGTGTCTCGACCTCGAGGAAGCGCCCTTGGTCGACGAGCTTGAAGTTGTCGATATAGACGCCCTCCTCGTCGATGTGGGTGGCCTTCGGCGTCATCGAGCCGGGGGTCAGTCCGCCGATATCCTCGTGGTGGCCACGGCTCGCGACGTAGAACAGGATTTCGGGCTGAGCCCCCTCTCCCCGCAGTTTTGTTCCCTCCCTCCCCCCTTGAGGGGGAGGGCCGGGGTGGGGGG